>NC_019673.1:631818-1263636 GCF_000328705.1 Saccharothrix espanaensis DSM 44229
ACCTACGACCGGCGCGGTCGCGGCGAGAGCGGGAGCACCGGGCTTTACGACGTCGAGCGGGAGGTCGAGGACATCGCCGCGCTGATCGAGCGGGCGGGTGGCCGGGCGCACCTGTTCGGGATGTCCTCCGGTGGCGCGCTGGTCGCCGAGGCAGTGCACCGGGGTGTCGCGGCCGAGCGGTTCGCCGTCTACGAGTCGCCGATGATCGTGGACGGGTCGCGGGACCCGATGCCGGCGGACTACCCGGAGCGGATGAGCCGCGCGGTCGCCGCCGGCCGGCCGGGCAACGCGGTGAAGATGTTCATGAAGTTCGTCGGCACGCCCGGGTTGTTCGTCGCGCTGATGCAGGTCATGCCGATGTGGAAGAAGCTCAAGGGCGTGGCGCACACGCTGCCCAACGACCTGGCGGTGGTCGGTGAGCACCAGCGCGGGGTCGCGCCGCCCGCCGACCGGTGGTCCGGGGCGAAGGCACCCGGCCTGGTCATCGCCGGCGGCAAGAGCCCGGCGTGGATGCGCAACGCCCAGCAGGTGCTGGCGTCCGCGCTGCCGGACGGGCGGTTGACGGTGCTCGACGGCCAGACCCACATGGTCAAGGCGGACGTCACCGCACCGGTCCTGGTCGACTTCCTCACCCGCTGATCCGCCGGCCACGGGGCGCTGCCGCGACGCGGTGGCGTCCCGGCGGTTGTTGGTCCACAAAGGACTACTCTCGGGCCGGGTGATCCGGGAGGCAGCGAATGCGTCGTGCCATCCGCACATGGCACGACGCTCGACGCGGAGTCACCGCCCCCACGTGACGGCTGCTACGGCTTGCGGGCGACCGCTCCGGCGATGCAGTACGACACGGCGTCGAGCTTCCTCAGTCGCGGCCCGTCCGGCCACCAGTCCGCGCAGATCACCAGCCCGGGGTCGACCATCTCCAGGCCCTCGAACAGGCCGAGCAGCTCGGCGCGGGTGGCGAACCGGCCGGAACCCATGGGGGAGTGCAGGAACGTCTCCTCCATCCGCCGCGCGATCGCCGAGTGCTCCTCGGTTTCCGGGTCCATGAAGTGGCTGATCGCCACGTACGAGCCGGACGGCAGCGCCTCGACGTACTCGGCCATGATCTCCGCCGACGTCGGCGACGTGCCGTTGTAGTGGTGCAGCGTGCCGAGCTGGAACAGCGCCACCGGCCGGCTGAAGTCGATGTGCTTGCGCACCACCTCGTCCTGGAGGATCTCCTGCGGGCGGAAGATGTCCGCGGCGGAGAAGTGCGTCTGGTCGTTCTCCTCCAGCAGCGCGCGGCCGTGGGCCAGCACCACCGGGTCGTTGTCGACGTAGACCACTCGTGCGTCCGGCTGAATCCGTTGCGCCACTTGGTGGGTGTTCTCCGCCGTGGGCAGGCCGGAGCCGCAGTCCAGGAACTGGGTGATGCCGGTCTGGCCGGCGACGAACCGGGTGGCGCGGATGAGGAAGGACCTGTTGTCCACGGCCAACGTGGCCGCTTCCGGTGCGACCTGCTGGACGCGGCGCAGCACTTCCCGGTCGATCTCGTAATTGTCCTTGCCGTTGAGGAAGGCGTCGTAGACCCTGGCGATGCTGGCCTTGGTCGTGTCGATGTAGACGGGGGCGGCGGTGTCCGAGGACGGTCCCGGCATTGGTGACCTCGCAGTGGGGTTGGGGAGAGCGGCGGCCGTGCACCGCGGCACGACCCACCCAGCGTAGGTGCTTGGACTCACCGTGTGAGTGGGCAGTGTGCGGCGGACGGAGGAAGATCAGCGGTGTACGTTCAGTGACGATGCGATTTCGGGCTGTCCGGGCGCAACCGCTGTTCGGGTGGACGGCGTCGCACGAGTGAGGACGATCGGGAGGATCAGCGATGGCCACTGGTGACCCCGAGGGTTCGGCCACCGAGCGGGACGGCGGCCCCACCGCGCTGCGCATCGTGCTCGGCTCGCAGTTGCGCAGGCTGCGGGAGGGCGCGGAGATCAGCCGCGCGGACGCGGGGTACGCGATCCGCGGCTCGGAGTCGAAGATCAGCCGGATGGAACTCGGCCGGGTCGGGCTCAAGGAGCGCGACGTCTCGGATCTGCTGACCATGTACGGGATGACGGACGCGGACGCGCGGGACAAGTTCCTGGCGATGGTCCGCCGGTCGAACGCGCCCGGCTGGTGGCACCGGTACACCGACCTCATGCCGGACTGGTTCCAGGACTACGTCGGGCTGGAGGAGGCGGCGTCCCGGATCCTGACCTACGAGACGCAGTTCGTGCCCGGGTTGCTCCAGACCGAGGCGTACGCGATGGCGATCGCCAGCCACGGCAGGCCGGAACTGGCCGGCCCGCCGGTGAAGCGCCGGGTCTCGCTGCGCATGCAGCGGCAGAAGGTGATGTTCCGGCCGGGCGCCCCGCGGCTGTGGGCGGTGATCGACGAATCAGTGCTGCATCGCCCGATCGGTGGGCGTCAGGTGCTGCTCGACCAGATCGAGCACTTGCTCTCCGTAACCAAAGACGGACCCATCACTCTCCAGATCGTTCCGTACCAGTTGAGCGGTTACGCAGCGGAGGGTCCGTTCACCATGCTGCGGTTCAGCGAGCGCGACCTGCCCGACATCGTCTACCTGGAGCACCTGGCGGGTGCCCTCTACCTCGACAAACGGGAAGAACTCGAGGTCTACAGCAGGGTTTTCGACCGGTTGACGGTCGACGCGGAGACGCCCGACCGCAGCCGGCAGTTGCTGATGAAGATCCGAGCGGACCTGTAGCGCTCCTCCGT
The DNA here is from genome assembly GCF_000328705.1 of Saccharothrix espanaensis DSM 44229. Taxonomy (NCBI): domain Bacteria; kingdom Bacillati; phylum Actinomycetota; class Actinomycetes; order Pseudonocardiales; family Pseudonocardiaceae; genus Saccharothrix; species Saccharothrix espanaensis. The sequence continues at coordinate 634,573 of NC_019673.1, forward strand.
CCGGGGGAGATTCGTCCTCTGCATCTGCACGTGCATTTACCCACCTCTCACGGAGTGCTACGGTCCGTGCACAGCCAGATGCACGTGCAGATGCATCCCGTCGCGTGGGGTAGGTGATGTCGATGGCCCTCAAGGCCCACAACGGCATGTCCGCGGCCGAGCTGCCGGACGTGACTTGGCGCAAGAGCGCGCGCAGCGGAGCGTACGGCAACTGCGTCGAACTCGCCGCACTGGACAGCGGTGAGATCGCGATGCGCAACTCCCGGTTCCCGGACGGTCCCGCCCTCGTCTACACCAGGGCGGAGATCGCGGCCTTCGTGGCCGGTGCCAGGGACGGGGAATTCGATGACCTCGCCGGCTGACGCCGTGGTGCGGACTTCGTTGCAGCTGCGCCAGTTGATCGAGCGCGGTTTCCAGTTCCTGCACCCCAGGGACTCCCGGGGTGAGCTGGCGGCAGTGGTGGGTGTCCGGGCGCACGACGCGGTGATCGACGTCGTGCGGTTGCACACCGAGGACGACGTGGTGGCGATCAGGATGCCCGCCGACGAGGTGAACGTCCTGTCCCCCACGAGATTCTCCTGGCGACGGCGCGGGCCGGCGACGAGCGTGCTCGACGAGCTGCTCGAACTGCCCGACGACCGGATCGCCTGACCAGACGGCCCGTTCCACCCGGAACGGGATGAGGGGCGGCACGTGTCCCTCGCCGACGAACCTGACCTGGAGACGCAGCGGGAACCGGCTCCGCGCCCGTTGTCCGGTTCCGTGACGCTCGAAGCGGAACTCCGTGTTCGTCGCCTCTGGCGCGAAGGTCGGCCGCACCCGACCTTCGCGCCGGCTAACTCCCGTCGAGACCGCGCAGCACCACGTCGAGGCCCCGGCGGAACCCGTCCGGCACCCCGAGTCCCGCGGTGGCGGTCTCCGCGAGCAGCGGGAACTCCGATTGTGCCGCCATGGCAGCGGTTCCGGGCCCGGACAGCGGTCCGAGGTGCTCCAGCTGCACCGCGCCGATCAGGTAGCCCAGCAGCGCGCGCAACGCCACCACCCGCCGTTCGCCGCGGAAACCGGCCTGTGCCAACACTTCCAGCACGGCCTCGGACCAGCGCAGCAGCGCGGGCGAGCGGTGCCGGTGGGTCATCGTCAGCGGCACCGCGTTCGGGTGCGCGGCGATCGCGTCCCGCACGCGGTGCACCAGGGCCGTGACCTGGTCCGGCCAGTCGGCCGCCGGCGGCCGGGTGTCCACTGTGGACAAGACGTGGTCAACGACCAGTGCCTCCAGGCCGGTCTTGTCCGGGACGTACCGGTAGAGCGACATGGTGCCCATGCCGAGTTCCTGGGCGACGGCGCGCATGGACAGGTCGGCCAGGCCGGCGCGGTCGATCACGGCGAGCGCGGCGGCGGCCAGGTCCTCGGGGGTCAGCGAACGGGGTCGGGGCATGGTGCTTGACAGCGTACGACATACGCTCATACCGTGACGTAGGCGTACGAGGCACGCCTACGAGGGGGTTTTCACGGTGTTGACGACGCGCGAGTGGGAGACGGTGCTGGGCGGTCCGGTACGGGTGCCGGACCCGGACCTGCTGGTGCACCTGCAGTTCCGGCGCTTCGCCGGCTGCCCGGTGTGCAACCTGCACCTGCGGTCGGTCGTCCGGCGGCACGCGGAGATCGAGGCGCGCGGCATCCGGGAGGTCGTGGTGTTCCACTCGACGGCCGAGGAGTTGCGGCCGCACGTGGCGGACCTGCCGTTCGCCGTGGTGGGTGATCCGGGGAAGGTGCTCTACGTCGAGTTCGGCGTGGAGTCCTCGCCCCGGTCGGTGCTCGATCCACGGGCCTGGGGATCAATCGCGCGGGGCTTGGCGCGCGACCTCGGGCCGGTCCTGCTCGGCCGCCGGCCGCTGCCCCGGCCGACCGGGGGACGGCTGGGCCTACCAGCGGATTTCCTGATCGCGCCGGACGGCCGGGTGATCGCGGAGAAGCGCGGCGAGCACGCCGACGACCAGTGGTCGGTGGACGAGCTGCTGCGCCTCGCCGGCTAGTTGTCCACAGGCTTGTCCACAGCTGTGGACCGATCGAACGCCTGTTCGACCAGTGCGCGACGGCTCGTCGTCACACCCAGCCGGCGGGGCCGGGCCGTGAGGGCGGGTCAGGGCAAAGGGAAATGCCCGCCAAGGTGTCCTTGGCGGTTCAGGGAAGACACGTCCGGCAAATCCGAACAATTCCCACGTCTATTCTTGGCAGCTGTGGGAAAAGTGCGGGTGGACGCACCCCGGCCACGTGTGGTGGGCCGGGGTGCGTCCGTTCGATCAGTTGCTGACCTTCAGGCTGTAGCCGGCGAAGCCGAGCTGGCAGACGTACGAGGACCAGACGCCACCGGAGGTGCCGTTGCCGCCGACGGTGTTGCAGTCGGCGAGCGAGAGGGTGGCCAGGTACACGTTGCTGAAGGAGCCGTGGGTCGGCTGCACCAGGGTGCTGTAGCCGGCGACCCCGCTCTTGCACTCGTAGCTGGAGAACACGCCGCCGGCCACGCCGTTGGTGCCGATCTGCGTGCAGGTCGCGTTGTCGCTGGTGTAGAGGTAGACCGGGTCGGCGGAGGCCTGGGCGGCACCGGCGCCGAGCGCGAGGGTGGCCGCGGCGGCCGCCGCACCGGCGGTCAGGACACGGGCGAGCTTCATCATGTCAATTCTCCCCAGAATGTCGGTTTCGACCGTATCGGCACCGCCGTGGCGGCACCTGAAACGACGTTAACAGCCGCTTACCGGCACCCTGGGAACATTTCTTCTCGACTGTGAATAATGCCCTGCGGAATCGGGCCTCAAGGTCCGGCGACAGCGCTGGTCCGCGTCGTACCCAGAGGTAATGTGTGAGGTGGGTCACGCAAGCTTGTAACAGTATTGGGAGAGGCGCTGTCCGGGCTACCGGGAAAAGGCATTCGTCGCACCGGTTGACCTCTCCGTCGTATCGGTCATACTCGGCCGGATGGAGCTGGAAGTGCGGCACTTGCGCTTCGTGGAGGCCATCGGCGCGGCGGGCAGCCTCACCCGGGCCGCCGCCGCGCTCGGGGTGTCCCAGCCCGCGCTCACCTCCCAGCTGCACCGCATCGAGCACGCCCTGGGCGGCCTGCTGTTCGACCGGGGCCGGCACGGCGCGCGCCCCACCGCCCTCGGCGAGGTCGTGCTGACCCACGCCCGCGAGGTGCTCGGTGCGCTGGACGGCCTGCGCCGCGCGGTCGACCGGCTGCCCGGCGGACCGCTGCTGAGGGTGGGTGTGCTGCCCACCGCCCTGGCCCGGCAGCTCGGCGGGACGGCCGCCGCCGCCGTGCCGGACCGGGTGGTGGACCTGTCGGTGGTGCAGAGCCGGGCCGAGGCCCTGGCCGCGCTGCGCGACGGACGGCTGGACCTCGCCCTGCACGTCGACTTCCCCGATCGCGAGTGCGTCGCGCCGCCCGGCGTGGGGATCACCCCGCTGGGCTGGGAGCCGGTGTTCGTGCTCGTGCCGGACGCGCACCCGGCCGCCGGGCGCGCGGAACCCGCCCTCGCCGACTTGGCGGGGTCGACCTGGCTGACCTCGCGGCACGGGGACGACGAGTTCGCTCGCCACCTGGTGGACCGCTGCGGGCCGGTCGTCCTGCAGGCCGTGGAGGAACTCGTGGTCGCCGAGCTCGTCCGGCGCGGCGCGGACGTCGTGGTGCCGTTGCAGCCGCTCGACACCGGCAGCACGATCCCCGGCCGGATCCACGCGGTCGAGGGCTCGCCGCTGCGGATCCGGCACCTCCTGCTGTGGTCCGAGGCCGTGGACCCGGCCGTGGTGGACCGCATCCACGCCGGTCTGGTCGCCGCCTACCGCCGGGTCGCGCCGGCGGGCTGCCGCATCCCCGGCTGGTTCGACCGCAACCCCGGCTGGCTCGGCTCGCCCTGACCCCGCGGCGGCTGACCCTCAGCGGCTGCCCCTCAGCGGCTGCACGGATCGTGCCGGGGGACGGGGCGGGCCGGGGTCGTGGTCCACTCCGGGTGCCGGTGCAGCCAGGCGCGGTAGACCGGCGGCCGTTGCACGACCTGGTGCTGCGCCTCGACCAGCCCCGTCCACAGCCGGTCCACGTCGGCCGGCCGCAGCACCCCGCCCGTCCGCCAGAACAACGTCGTCGCCATCCACAGCGGCGCGCCCGCCAGCGGCACGACCGCCACCCCCGACCGGCTCCGGCTGCCCGGCATGACCGGCAGCACCGCGCGCCCGAGCTCGGCCGCCTGCAACGCCTCGGTGGCGTCCATGATCCGGATGTCCGGGGTGAACCCGGCCCGCAGGCACACCTCGGTGAGGTGGTCGCCGAAGTGGTCCCGCGCGGTCGACGCCGCGCCCCACGTCTCGCCCGCCAGGTCCGCCAGGTCGATCTCGGTGCGCCGGGCCAGCGGGTGCCGGTCGGCCAGCGCGACGAACATCGGCTCGACGGCCACCGCGGCGCGGTGCACGCCGGCCGGCACCGGGTACTCGCCGCCCGGGAACTCGGCGACCAGCGCGCCTTCGATCCTGTTGTCCGCCAGCAGCTCCAGGTGCGCCACACCGTCCAGTTCGGTGCGCACCGAGGCCTCCACCCCGAGCACCCGGGGCACCAGCACGGACAGGCTCGCCAGCAGCATCGACGGCGTGCAGCCGAACCGGGCCGCGCCCGGCGACGTGCGCCCCACGGCCACCTCGAACCGGTCCAGCGCCTCCAGCACGGTCCGGGCGTGCGCGGCCACCACCTCGCCCAGCGGCGTCGGGGTCGCGCCCCGCGCACCCCGCCGGAACAGCGGCCCGCCGACGATCCGCTCCGCCCGCCGCAACGCCTCGGTGACCGACGGCTGCGTCATCCGCAGCTCGGCCGCCGCGCCGGTGAGCGTGCCGGCGTCGGCGATCGCGCGGACCACCCGGAGGTGCCGGAACTCCAGCTCCATAGGCGGACCTTATGCAACGTTGGGATTGTTCGGCCAGTTCACGGCCCGCTCATCATGTGTTCACGGTCGTCGCCTGCACTTCGACCGCTGGAGCACCACCCCCTGCACCAGAAGGAAAACCCATGTCATTGCGTACCTTGCTGCGCGCTGCCCTCGTGCCGGTGGCCGCCGCGGCGGCCTTCGCGGCCATGCCGGTGGCGAACGCCGACCCCGTCACGCCGTACATCGTGGGCGGCGGCAACGCCACCGAGACCTACTCGTTCATGGGCTCGATCCAGCTCAACGGCCGGCACGGCTGCGGCGCGTCGCTGGTCAGCGCCCAGTGGATGGTGACGGCCGGGCACTGCACCTACAACCAGCAGTCCCCGATCCAGCCCTCGCAGATGCGGGTGCGGGTCGGCTCGACCCAGTGGAGCAGCGGCGGCACGCTCGCCGGTGTCTCGCAGATCGTGCGGCACCCGAACTACCGCCCCGGCGGCAGCCAGCAGTACGACATCGCGCTGCTGCGGCTGTCCACCTCCGTGTCCCAGGCTCCGATCAGCCTCGGTGACAGCTCGCCCGCCGCCAACACCGCCGTGCGGCTCATCGGCTGGGGCCAGACCTGCAACACCCCGCAGTGCGGCCAGCCGCCGACGAACCTGAAGCAGCTCGACACCCGGATCAACCCGGACTCCATGTGCACCAACGAGTTCAACGGCAGCCACGAGCTGTGCGTGTACAGCACCACCTCGCAGACCGCGTGCTACGGCGACTCGGGCGGCCCGATGGTGCAGAAGGTCGGCGCGGAGTGGCGCCTGCTCGGCGCGACCAGCCGGGCCGGCGTCGTCAACCAGACCTGCGGCTCGGGCCAGGCCACGATCTACACCGACGTGGTGGCCTTCACGCAGTGGATCCAGTCGACGACCGGCGGTGGCACCCCCAACCCGCCCGGCTGCTCGACCTCGGAGTGGAACCCGGCCCAGTACTACCCGCCGGGCTCGACCGTGGCTTACCGGGGCTACCAGTGGCGCAACCCGTACTGGAGCTACGGCGAGGCGCCCGGCCAGAGCTACGCCTGGCAGCGGGTCGGCGAGTGCTGACCTGAGTCCCGCCTCACGGGTCGGGTGGACCCCGGGACGGGGAGCGACGGGTCCACCCGGTCCGCTCGAACGCCCGGCGACGCCGGGACGCACGGACGAAGGCCCCGCCGGACAGGCGGGGCCTTCGGGGCCTTGGGTCAGAACCGACGGTCAGCCGACGGGCGCGCTCATGGCGAACCAGTTGAACGTCTCCACCATCTGCCGGGTCGTGCCGACGTACTGCGGGCCGGTCAGCTCCCACCGGACCACCGTGCGGTAGGTGCCGGGCTGGAGGCTCTCGTCCACGTCGGTGTTCTCGTCGTCCTTCACCGGCACGTACTCGGTGATCGTCCGCTTGGTCAGCGTCACGTCCAGCAGCTGGTAGTCCGACTGGGAGTCCAGGTAGCCGGGCTGCTTGTGGTCGCCCGCGCGGCCCGGGTCGGACAGCTTGAGCTGCACGGTGTTGCCGTTGAACGAGCCCTTGGCCGCGACCACGGTGACGATGTGCCCGCCGCCGCGCTGGAGGCTGCCCGCCTGCGGCCCGGCCGAGTAGCGGCCGTACACCAGCTGCACCGGCCCCTGGTCGAGCTTGCGGGCCAGGTCGCCGGAGAAGTCGGCCGCGTTGGCGGAGTTGGTGTTGCCGACCGCGGTGTGCCACCCGATGTCGCGGGCCGGTTTGGTGGCGACGTTCCACGCGGTCTGGAGGTTGCCCATGGTGGTCTTGCCGTCGTACTTGGCGTCCACGCCGATCCGCCAGATCGAGTTGCCGACGACGGTGTAGTCCGCCGGGTCCTTCGGGTCGAGGTTCTTGACCTTGGTGGACAGCCAGCCGACCGGCGCGCCCTTCACGTGACCCCAGTAGTGCAGCACGTTGTAGAGCGACGCGGGGCCGCAGTAGGCGTTGCCGTTGTTCTCCAGACCGGCCCGGAACTGGTCGACGTCGCTCACGCCGCACAGCTTCACGTCGAAGTCGGCGCCGGAGACGTCGGAGGTCCGGGTGCACGGCGGGGGCGTGCCGATGATGTCGGCGGACGCGACGCCGGAGAACGTGAGAGCGCCGGCGGCGGCGGTGACGGTGAGGGCGAGCGCCTTGCGGATCATGGTCCTACCTCCTGGTGTGAGCCCCTGTGGAGAGCTTCCGTGGTGCGGTAGGACAAGACTGACCTGCGAAGACGTCCAGGGCATGAGGGATCGTCCCTCAACCTGGGAGCGCGTCGAAGTGGGGTGTATCAGGCACCCCCCAAGCCTGATCCGTATCTCTCCGGTGCGCGTCGGGTACCGGTCAGGCCAGGACGCGGGCCAGTTCGCGGCGACCGCTGATGCCGAGCTTGGTGTAGATCCGGCCCAGGTGGTTCTCCACCGTCTTGGGCGTCACGAACAGCTCCTGCGCGATCTCCCGGTTCGGCCGGCCCAGCGCCGCCAGGTCGGCCACCCGGCGTTCGCTCGCGGTCAACGCCTCCGCGCCCGCGAGCGCCACCCGGCGCGGCCGGTCGCCCAGCGCCTCCAGCGCCTCCGCGCCCCGCGCGCGCAACGCGACCGAGCCGCACTCCGCCGCCAGGTCGGTGCCCCGGTGCAACGGCGCGCGCGCGTCGACCCGGCGGCGGGCCACCCGCAGCGCCTCGCCGAGGTCGACCAGGGACCGGGCCAGGTGCAGCCGCGCGGGCGAGTTCTCCAGCACCTCGACGGATTCGGCGAGCAGCGCCACCCGGTGCTCGGCGTCGGCGTGCGCGAGCAGCCGCAGCGCCGCGCCCACTTCTGTTGCGGCGCCCCACTTCCGTGCGACGGCGAGCTGTTCGCGGGCCAGCGCGAGGGCTTCGGCCTCGTCGCCGAGCAGCATCGCCGCCCGCACCGCCGGGTCGCGCCACGGGATGGTCGGCGCGTCCACGTCCACGGCCCGCATCTCGTCGCGCTGCCGGAACGCCTCCGCCTTGGCCAGCACCGGGTTCCCGTTCGCCAGCGCGATCAGCGCGCGCGGCTCGTGCAGCCACAGGGTGGGCATCATCGGCGGCGCGTCGGCGTGCAGCGCGTCGAACCGGGCCAGCGCCCGTGCCGCGGCCTCGACGTCACCGCGCTCGAACGCGGCGTAGGTGATGAAGTGCGTGGCGGTGGCGCGCAGGGCGACGATGTGCGGGCCGGTTTCCTCGTCCCGCACGGCGGCCAGCGCGCCCTCGCCCTCCGCCTCCACGAAGGTCACGTTGCCCAGCCGCCAGTTCAGGAACAGCGCGGCGTTGGCGACCATGGCGAACTCGACCGGCGACCCGTGCGACCGGACCCGCAGCCGGGCGCGGTCGATCTCCCGGCGGGCGTCGTCCACGCCGTCGGCCGACATCAGCGCCAGCAGGGCCACCACCCACGCCACCATCGCGTCCGTGCTGCCGGTGGCGTCGTCGAAGTACGCGCCGTGCGACAGCGCCCGCAGCGCGGTGTCGGCCACCTCCGCCGCCGGCCACACCTCGTAGCGGCCCGTCTGGGCCAGCAGGCCGAGCAGCGTCCGCTCGTCGGGTGTGTTGCCGCGCAACGACTTGAAGCGGGCCAGGTGGTCCGAGGCGACCACCCGGTGCTCGCGCAGGAACGACCGGGTCACCGCCAGCCGGGCCTCCAGGTGCAGCCGGCCGTCGCCGTCGGGCAGGACCCGGATCGCCTGGGACAGCTCGGCGATCGCCGCCTCCGGACCGTCCACGACGGACGTCGCCGACGCGGCGGCGGCGACGAGTTCGGCGTTGGGCAGGTCGGCGGCGGCGGACCGGAGTTCGCGCCGGGCCCCGGCGGCGTCCCCGGTGCGCAGCAGCGCCCGGCCGTACTCGGCGCGCAGCCCGGCGTCCTCCGGCGACTCCGCCACGGCCCGCGCCAGGTGCGCGGCGGCGGTCTGCGCGTCCCCGGCCGCGAGCAGCGCGGCGGCGGCCTCGCGCAGCACGTCGGCGGCGTCGGGCAAGGTGCCCCGGGGCGCCTGCGCGAGGTGCGCGGCGACCCGGTCGGCCGGTGCCTTCGCGGCCCGCAGCCGGGTGGCGGCGGTGGCGTGCAGCGCGGCCCGCGCCACCGGGCCCAGGTCGGCCAGCACGGCCTCCCGGACCACCGGGTGCACGAACGCCAGGTGGTCGTCCGCGCTGGTCAGGACGTTCGCCCCGACCAGTGCGGCGACGGCGGCGGGCAGCGCGGCGACGTCCAGCCCGGCGACCGCGCCGACCTGCCACGGGTCGCTGCCGGTGCCCAGCACGGCCGCCGCGCCCGCCAGCGCCACCGCCTCGCGCGGCAGCCGGCCGAGCGCCGCCCGGAACACCGAGGTCGGCCCGAGCCCGGCGACCCGCTCGGCGGTCGCCGGGTCGCCCGGCGGCAGGCCGAGCACGTCCAGCTCGTCGACCAGCACGCGGGCCAGGAACGGGTTGCCGGCGCTGGCCTCGTGCAGCGCCCGCACCACGGCCGGGGCCGCGCCGGTGATCAGGTCGGCCAGCGCCGCCGGGCTCAGCGGGCGGGGCAGCAGCCGCTCGGCCCGGCGGGAGTCGCCGAGCTGCGCCAGCGGGCCGGTGTTGGCGGCCGGTCGGGTGGCCACCACCAGCGTGATCGGCAGGTCGGCGATCCGCCGGGACAGGTAGAGCAGGAAGTGCAGCGACGACAGGTCCGCCCAGTGCGCGTCGTCCACGGTGATCAGCAGCGGCCGGGTGGACGACAGGTCGACCGCCACCCACCACAGCGCGTGCAGGGTGCGGGCCAGTTCCGCCTCGCCCGGGTCGGCGGCGGCGGCGTCCAGCGCCGCCAGCGCGGCCCCGGAGGGCCCGGCCAGGATCGCCGCGCGGACCTCGCCCCGGTACCGGGACACCGACCGCTCCACCAGCTGCCGGACCACGCCCCACGCCATCGCGCCCTCCAGCGCGTCGCCGACCGCCTGGAGCCGGCCGAAACCGCGCTGCTTGGCCAGCTCGCGGGCCGCCTCGACCAGCCGGGTCTTGCCGATCCCGGCCCGGCCCTCGATCAGCACCACCCGCCCCTCGCCGGCCGCCGCGGCGTCCAGCGCCGAGGCGATCCGGGCCAGTTCCCGGTCGCGTTCCAGCGGCGCGCTCACCGCAGCGCGCGCAGCAGCCGGGCGGGGTCGCGCAGCGGGCGGCCGTGGCCGAACAGCACCAGCTTCGGGCGCAACCCGGCGAGCCGCCGCATGGACTCCAGGTTCTGCTCCTGGTCCCAGGTCAGGAACCCCGGCGGGCCGGTCGGCCACAGCACGTTGAAGAACACGTCCCCGCAGATCAGCACGCCGTCGTGGTCGCGCCACAGGGCGATGTGGCCGGGGGAGTGGCCGGGCACGTCGAGCACGGTGAACCCGGCGACCTCGTCACCCTCGCGCAGGCCCCGGGCGACCGGGTGCGGGTCGGGGGTCTTCAGGCGGGAGAGCAGCTTCGGGATGCGGCCGGGCGCGGGGACCGGGGTGGAGGTGCGGATCGCCTCGGCGTCCGCCGCGCCCGCCCACAGCGGCAGGTCGTACCGGTCGCACACGGCGTGGCTGGAGCCGTAGTGGTCGGGGTGCGCGTGGGTGACGACGTGCGCGCTCAGGGCGCGGCCGTCGAGCTGGCGGGTGAGCCGGCGGCGGGCGGCGGGCGTGCCCGCGTCCACCAGCACGTCCTCCACGAGGTACGCGTTGACCAGGTGGGGCGGACGCCCCGGCAACTGGTGCACTCCGGGTGCCAGTGGTCGCACCGGGTGATCGTAGCGTCTGCCCTGGTAGTCGCGGGGGAGTCGCGTGCGGCCGAACGGGCTCGCACGCTAGGTCGGCGGGCCGCCGGTCGCCGAACGGATGGGGAGCGCAGCGCGCCGCCGCGCGTCCGGTGGCGCGAGATTTGTGCCCGGCGGGTCCGCGCGCGGATTACCGACCTGGCCATGTCGGCGAAGATGGAACTGGCGCCGCCACCGACGTAGAGCACGCCGTCCGGGCCGAACGCGACAGTGCCGACGAAGTGGCTCGGGTACTGCCGGCACCAATTGAGTCACTCGTGGTTGTTCGGAACCGATCGCCGATATCGCCCGCCCGGAGCAGTCCGCCCCCGCGACGTCGATGCGTCACTGCGTGGAATAGCCGGTCCGCGCACCGGGGTGGAAACAGTCGGCCGACGAATGGTCGTCCGCAGATCTGCGGAATGTTCCCCGTGGTACGCCCAGGTGTCGGCAGTGCTATAACCGGGGCTATAACCGGGGTGGCCGAGGAATCGTTGCAACCGGTCGGATCGGTGAATGACCAATTCCGGTCATTGATCTCTTGATCGCAGAGTTGAAGCGCATTGCGCATTCGCTTCACTTGGTGGAGGCTGCACGCCATGAACGTCCCTCCCCTGCCGCCAGGGCAGTGGGCACCGGTCCCCGTGATCCCGGGCATCCCCGAGCACCGCCGGCGCGAAGGCGCGTACCTGCCGCCCCCGCTGCCGTCCCACCTGCCGCAGCCCGTGGCGACCTACCGCCTGGTGGCCGAGGCCGAGCACGCCCTGGGCCGGCTCGACGAGGCCGCCGACCGGCTGCGGGTCAGGTCCGGCCTGGTCCGGGCCACCCAGGTGCGCGACGCGCAGGCGTCCGCCGGGCTCACCGGGACCGCGATCGGGCTGCGCGAGGCGCTCGCCGCCGACCTCCTGGCCGCCCGGGGGGACCCGCCGACCGACCGGTCCGCCCCGGCCCAGCTGCTCGCGCCCCACCTGGCCGCCTACGACCACGGCATCGGGCGCGTCCGCGCCGGGGCCCCGGTTGACGCCGAGCTGATCGGCCGGCTGGCCGCGATCATGGTCGGCCGCCCCGAAGCAGGCCCGCGCGAGGTGCTGCGCGACGAACCCGGTGTGCTCGGCCTCGACCGCGAACGCGCGTACCTGTTGACGGCGACCGGCGCGCACCTCGTCGCGCAGCTTGAGCAGTGGGACACGTGGGTGCGCGAGGAGCACGAGCAGCCGAGGATCGCCAAGATCGCGCTCGCGCACTACCAACTCGAAGTGCTGCAACCGTTCCCGGCCGCCAACGGGCACGTGGCGCGGGCGTTCTCGATGCTGGAGATGGTGCGCTGCGGCCTGCTGCGCGACCAGCTCCTGCCGCTGTCGGTGTGGCTGGACGACACGCTGCCCGAGTACCAGGAGGAGATCCGCGCGGTGGTCGACACCGGCCAGGTGCACCACTGGGTGGAGTTCTTCGCCTGCGCCGTCCGCGACCAGGCGCTGGCGCAGCTGCGGCTGATCGGCCACCTGGAGGAGCTGGCCGAGCGGTACGCCCGGCTGCTGCCGCGCACCGGCGCGCTGCCCGAGGTGGCGGCGAACCTGATCGGCTTCCCGGTGGTCGACCACCGGGCGCTGCGCGAACGGCACGAAGTGACCACTAAGGCCGCCACCGACCTCACCCGCCGGCTGGTGCAGCGCGGGATCCTGGTCCCGTGGGACTCCCGCGACTACCGGCGGGTGTTCGTGTGCCGGGACGTGCTGCGCCTGCTCGTGGACAACCCGGACACCACGGCCCTGCCCTGACCCTCGCGGAGAGAACCCACATGAGCACTCCACCCCGTCGCGGCCGGCACCGCCGCGAATCCCGTCCCCGCTTCACTCCTTGGGCGAAGCTAGGCGTCGGGCTGCTGATCCAGCTCCTGGTGGCCCTGCTCCGGAACTGACCCGGCGGGCAGATCGAGCCACCCCCGCACGGCCCGCGCGTCCCGCTCGGCGAGGTCGGGCAGCACGCGGCGCAGCCGCCGCCGGCCCGCGCCCTCGTCGCCGGAGAGCCACAGCGCGCGGCCCAGCAGCACCTGCGTGCGGGCGCGGTCCTCGGCGGGCCCGTCGTCGAACGCCTTGTCCGCGCGGGTCAGGTAGTTCACTGCGGTGTCGAGCCGGCCCGCCTCGATCATCAGCGTGCCCAGGTGGGCCAGCGCGCGGGCGACGTCGTGCGGGCCGCCGTGCAGGATGCGCAGTTCGAGCACCTCGTCCGCGCAGCCGACGACCCGGTGCAGCCGGCCCTGGGCGCGGTAGGTCGCCGCCAGGGCGTCCAGGGCGCCCACGGTCGGCTCCGGGTCGTCCAGGTGCCGCCAGATGGCCAGTTCGCGCATCCCGAGCGCAGCGGCCGGGCGCAGCGACCCCCGGGCCCGCAGCACCTCCGCGCCGGCCCGCAGCGCCGCGGCGAGCGGTCTGGACGCCGGCAGCGCGGCGGCCAGCGGTGCGGTGCGGTCGTAGAGCTCCAGCGGCCACCGGCCGTCGGCGTCCGGGGGCAGCGCGCGCCACGCGTGGGCCAGCAGGTCGAGAGCCGTCTCGTCGCCGACCCGCACCGCGGCGATCACCTCGTCGCGGTGCTCGGCGAACCACCGCCGCACGTCGTCGGCGTCCTCCAGGGGCAGTGGTCCGTTCGGCGGCCCGGGATCCGGGACGTCGTGGCCGAGGGCGTGCCGCGCGCGCAGCACGTCCCGCAGCAACCGCCTGCCGTGCTCGCTCACCTGCCGCCGTCCTTCCCGGTCCGCTGCGCGGGCGTCGACCGGCCGTCGTGTGCCGGCCACTGGTCACATCGGGTCGCGCCGCCCATCCGTCTCCGATGATCATCAGTGTCCACCAATCGGGTGACTGGTGGGCACCGCCAAGTTGTCTCTTCGCGGGTGACGCTCAGTCATCCCGCCCGGTCCGCGACACCACCTCGAAGAGGTCGTCGAACTGCATCGGGGCCAGCGCGGCGAGCGCGCCGCCGATGAACGCCGGCCCCGGCCGCAGCTCCCCGCTGAGCACCCGGGCGACCGTCGAGCGGTTCACCTCCATGGCCTTGGCCAGCGCGTAGTCCGAGCTGAACCCCGCCAGCAGCGCGGCCTTGGCGAAGGCCTGCGCGCGCAGCCTGATGGTCTTCGGCATCGCCGCCTCCGCTGTCATGTGTGCGCACCGGACGTCCGTCATGTGCACCCAACTCTAGTGCGGTTGCCTGTGAGCAACGGCGGCCGCGACGGTCGGCGGAGGTGGGAAGGGTTGGGGGTGCGTTGCGGACGTTGCGTGCACGCGCCTAACATCGGTGCATGAGCGAACCCGAGAACGTCCCGTCCCCGTGGTGGCGGTACCTGGAGGAGAACCTGGCGAGCCGGGGTCTGACGACCGGCGACCTGGCCCGCGGCGCGGGCGTGGACCGCAGCCGGCTGTCGGACTGGAAGCGCGGCGGCAAGGCGTCGCTGGAGTCGGCGCGGGCGGTGGCGAGCCTGTTCGGGGCCGGCCCGCTGGAGGTGATGGTCGCCGCCGGCCTGCTCACCCCGCAGGAGGCGAAGCTGCGCGAGGCCCGGCCGGACCCGGCCCGGCTGAGCGACGAGGAGCTGGTCGCCGAACTCCGCCGGCGGATGGGCCGCCGACCCGCCGACCGGGTCGATCCGAAGAACACTCACACCGGGTGAGCGCGGTTCGAGACGCCGGCCGTCCGCCAGCCGGACGCCCCACCAGGCACGGAGACACCCGCGGCCCGTGGTGTGTTCCGCGTTGGCCTCCGTCATGCCATCGTGTTTTCACCAACGATTGGTCTGGACCTTCGGTCCGGTGGCGAAAGGACGAAAAATGCGTGGCACCACCGTGTTACCGGGGACGCCCTGCCAGACGCCGCGGGTGGGTGAGCTGCCGATGCACCGGTTGGAGGTGCCGGTGCCCAACGCCCTGCCGTTCGCCATCGGCACGTTCGACTCGATCGGGCCGATGTCGAGCGCGAACTTCCCGCACCGGCACACCTTCCACGAGATCGTGCTCGTCACGGGAGGCGTCGGCACCCACGTCGTGGACCTGGCCCGCTGGGAACTGCGCCCGCCCCACCTGTGCGCCATCGCGCCGGGCCAGGTGCACCACTGGGCCGACACCCGGGCGTTGGAGGGGTTCGTCATCCTGTTCACCGACGACTTCCTCATCGACCACCCCGGCGACCGCGAACTGCTGCGGCGGCTGAGCGAACGGCCCTGGCTCACCCTCGAGGACGACACCCACGCCGGCCTGTCCGCGCTGGTCCGCGAGCTGGACCAGGAGTACCGGGAACGCGCCGAGGGCGTCGAGTCGGTGCTGAGGTCCCTGCTGCACGTGCTGATCGTGCGCGCGGCCCGGCTGCCGGAGACGCCGAGCGCGTCCCCGCCCGCCCGGACCGGCGCGGTGGCCGAGGAGTTCGCCCGCCTCGCGGGCCGGCCCGACGTCGACCTGTGGTCGGTGCGGGCCTACGCCGAGCGGATCGGCGTCACCCCGGGCTACCTCACCGAGGCGGTGAAGGCGGCGACCGGCCGCACCCCGTCCGAACTCGTGCGCGAGGCGCGGGCCAGCGAGGCCAAGCGGCTGCTCGCCCGAACAGACCTGACCGTGCGGCAGATCGCGGGCCGGGTGGGGTTCGCCGACCCGGCCTACTTCTGCCGCTTCTTCCGCCGCGAGACCGGCGTCAGCCCCGGCGACTTCCGCCGCACGGGGGATGTGCGCGGCGCCACGACGGGTGACGCCGTTCACAGTTATGACCGACCACGAGATACACCACGAACTACCGCCCCAGTCCATCGTCCGCGCCGAAGCGTCTCCATAGGTTCGTTATGAATTCCCGAGACCGCCCATCCCCCACGAGGAGCAGGCATGGACACGCCTACGGACGGCGACCAGAGCACGACCGAGGAATCGCCTGATTCCCGGAACTTCAGCCGCAGGCCGGTCCTGCGCGCCGCCCTCGCGGCCGGCGTCGCGGTGCCCGCCGCGCTGATGGGTGTGCCCGCTCTGGCTCGCACGATCCCCAGCACGGGCGGCCAGCTCGAACCCACCCCGCAGTGCGACGACGGCGACGACCCGACCCCGGCGCAGACCGAGGGGCCGTACTTCAAGCCGAACTCGCCGCGGCGCTCGTCGCTGGTCGACGCGGGCACGGTCGGCACCCGCCTCACCGTCACCGGCTTCGTCTTCGGGCTGCGCTGCCAGCCGATCGCGAACGTGCTGCTGGACTTCTGGCAGGCGGACAACAACGGTGTGTACGACAACACCGGCTTCAAGTTCCGCGGCCACCAGTTCACCGACGCGTCGGGCAAGTTCACCCTGGCCACGATCGTGCCCGGCCTCTACCCCGGCCGCACCCGGCACATCCACGTCAAGGTGCAGGCCCCCGGCGGCCGCGTGCTCACCACCCAGCTCTACTTCCCCGGTGAGCCGCGCAACAACACCGACACCATCTACGACCCGCGCCTCCTCATGACGATGCGCAACGTAGGGACGGGTCGCGAGGGTCAGTACGACTTCGTGCTCAACATCCAGCAGACGACCACCACCACCCGGCCGACGTCCACGACGACGACCACCGAGCCGACCGGCCCCACGACGACCACCACGGTTCCCCCCGGTGGCACGTGGGCGGCGGGCACGCCCTACACCGCCGGCACCAAGGTGACCTACGGCGGCGTCAGCTACGTGTGCCAGCAGGCGCACACCGCCCAGGCCGGCTGGGAGCCGCCGAACGTGCCCGCCCTGTGGCGCGTCGGCTGATCTGACTGCCCGCGCGACCCGGTAACCGATCGCGCCTGACCCTGCCATCGGCAGCAGTCCCGGCGTCGCGCCAAAGGAGACGGCGACAGCCGTCCCGCCCAGTCCCGGAAGGCCCTCGGAGACGTCCGAGGGCCTTCCGCATTTCGGTGGATGTCTTGCGTCCACAATGGACTTTCCCGCTACGTCGCTCTGCCCCCTCGGCGTCGTGTCCGAACCGGGCGTCCCGACTCCCCGTCCGCCGTGGTCGGCCCTCGGCCGTTACCTCGTCGTGGTCCGGACGTAACGGTCGTCCCCCGGTCCGCCGATGCTCAGACCAAAGGTCCTGAGCGTCTGGAGCGTGCCGTGATCGAGAACTCGCCCCACGGGCTGGTGATGCTGGGTGCCGAAACGGCGGTCACCGTCACCCGCGAGGAGGACCACCAGGCCGAACTGTCCCGGTACCCGGTCGCGCCGGGGATGCGCAGGCACGTGGCGGTGGAGTTAGCCTGGTGCACGATCTCGACCGGCAAGTACCGGGGCGAGCGCGCCATCGAGGTGAGGTTGGACGGTCGGCGCGTCGGCGAACTGACCCACATGATGTCCCAGCGGTACGCGCCGCTGTTGGTCCAGCTCAACGCCCGTGGCAGCCGCACCGGCTGCGAAGCCGTGATCCAGGCCGGCGTCCGGGGTGCCGAGGTCGTCCTCCGCCTGCCCCACGAGGGCAACCTGACCCTCCCGCTCGACCCGCCCACCGGACCACCGACGGCCATCCACCAGCCGGTCCTGCACCAGACGACGCCTCACCCGATGCCGGTCCGCACGTCACGGTTCACGAAGCACCGTCCCGCGTGGATCGCCGCCGCAGCCGTCGCCGTGGTGTTGTTCATAGCGGCCATAGCGAACGCAGGCACCCCCAAAACCCCTGCCGCAAAGCTGACCACCACGGCCCCCACCACAACCACCACCACCGTGGCCCCAACCACCACCACCACGACGACCACAACGACGACCACCACCACCACGACCACCACGACGGCCGTACCCGCACCCCCGCCCCCACCCCAGACGACGCAGCCGCCAGCCGTGAAGCAGACGACCGAACAGGCCGCTCCGCCGCCCGCCCCACCGGTCGCCGACCCCACCTGCCACCCCAACTACAGCGGCTGCGTACCCATCGCATCGGACGTCGACTGCGCTGGCGGCAGCGGCAACGGCCCCGCGTACGTGCGCGGTCCCATCCAGGTCCTAGGACCGGACGTGTACGGCTTGGACGGCAACGACAAGGACGGCATCGCCTGCGAGTGAGCCGCTAGCGGACGTTCCCGAGGGGCGGACCAGGTGGTGCAGCGGCTCGAGGGCGGCCTCCGCAACCATCACCCTGACGAGGGACCAGTTTGCGGCAACGTCACCCGTATCCCAGCAACGCGGGGCCGGGTCGGTCCTGCACACTGGCGGCATGGAGGTTGGTACGCGAAGGGTCGCTGGGCGCCGTAGCCGCACGGTGGGGCGCTTGCGCCGGGCGGCGCGCGGTCTCGTGGAGGCGGCGGTCGGCGCTGCTCCGGAGTGCCCCTTCTCTCCTGACGGCAGGCACGCGCGGTCCAGCGTGCCCGGCAGGTCGACCTGCCAGTTCTGCGGAGCGTCGATGTGAGCGCCGCCCAATTGCCGCACGACATGCGCGGCCAGCCGTTGTGCCAGCACACCCGGCCTGGTAACTGCACCTGGTGGTGCAGCTACCGCCGTGCGGTCATCTGCATCACCCCGGTCGCCGTGCTCATCCTCGGCGGCATCGGGTTGCTGTGGGCCACCGGCAACCACGACCAGGCCATCCAGGTGTTCGCGGGCATCAGCCTCGTGCTGGGTTTCGGGATCCCCGCCGTCATCTTCGCCAACGCTTCCAGCGAGCGCTGACACCTCCTGGAGGCTTGCGGGCTTCTCTCGCGTGCCGGATGAGGGCTTAAGGGAGCCGACTACGCCGGGGTTCGCACCACGCGTAGCTCCACGGCCGCAGTGGCCGATCGACCTCAGTGGCCGCTACAAGCAAGAGCCTCTGACCTGTTTTACGAGGTCAGAGGCTCTGCATCACCCGGCGAAAGGTGAGTGCCCCCGGCAGGATTCGAACCTGCGACACACGGTTTAGGAAACCGATGCTCTATCCCCTGAGCTACGAGGGCGCACCGGGCAGAGTACCGGGTGTCGTGGGGCGGGGGTGGGGGTGGGTGGGGTCACCTGGGTGGCGGGCTGGGTTGCTGTGCGTGCGGATTTCGGGGGGTGGCCGGGGTGTGGGGCTGAGCTGTTGGGGGGAAGTGGTGTGGGTCACCTTCACACCCGTTGGGGGTTCGGGTAGTGAGGGAGGGGTCTGGTTGGAAACTCGGCGGAAGACTTTCCATGAGCGGTAGACCTTGGCCGGATTTCCGGCCCGGACCCCTGGGTGCGATGGGGGCCTGGTGGCGTCGTCGGTGGGTGCGGCGGGCGGAGGAGTTCACGTTCGAGCCTCCCTCCTCGTCGCACCAGCAGGCGTTCGAGACGCCCTTGCCCAGTGCCGTGTACGGGCTGGACTTCCGGGCCCGGTTCACTGTGCACTGGCGGCTCGACCTGACCACCGGCGCACGGCACAACGTGCCGCGCAGCGCCGCCATCAACGACATCGTGCGGCGCGCCAAGGAGGTCACCGAGCGCGCCATGCTGGTGCACCACGCGCCGTTGCAGCACCAGCTCGGCGACGAGCTGGCCGCCGAACGGCAAGTAGAGGGCACCCACGTCTGGGCGCGGGCCGAAGGGGTCGAGCTCTCGGTGGACGAGACGGAGCTCGAGATGGCCCGCAAGCACATCGAGCTCCTCCAGACCACCACGGTCCGCCAGGCCGAGCGCGACGCCGAGCGCGCCGAGATCCGGTACCTGCGCGACGAGGTGCTCACCGACCTCTCCACCGCGACCATCTGGTGGTTGCACCGCAACGGCTACCAGGTCGAGCAGGCCATCGGGCTGGCCCAGCAGCTCGCCGAGCTGGTCCGGATCGCCTCGCTGCGGCGCGACCAGCACTGGGCCGAAACCCTGGTCACCAGCTTCGAATCCGCCCTGCCGCGGCTGTCCGACGGCCACCGGACGGACCTGCGGCTGCACCTGGCCAAGGCCCTCGGCATCTACGGCGGCGCCTCGGTCGCCACGGAGTTCGCCGAGCAGGTCGGCCTCCCGCACCAGAACGGGGTCAAGCCGCTGACCTGAGGGCGCGGCAGAAAGCCCGCCGAGCGGGGAAGTCGACGGCGGAACCGAGGGCGGAACCGACGGCGACTGACGGCGGCTGACGGCGGCTGACGGCGGCTGACGGCGGCTGACGGCGGCTGACGGCGAACCGACTGTGCCGGAACGGGATTCGGGACACCATTCAAAGGTTGCGACCGAAATCTCTTTCGCTGGCGGCGACGGGCCCGAGCCCGGGGGATGTGTTGCGGGGCTTGGAAAGGCGGAAGACCCCGGTCCCTGGGGGTGGACCGGGGTCTTCCTGCGGACCGGCCTACGTGACGTAGACCTCAAGCTCGTACAGCGAGTATCCGTAACCCGTGGCGCGTTGGATACCGGTCATTCGTACGAATCGTGCGGCGGTTGGAGTGAACGTCACCAGGTCCTGCCCGCCATTGCCCGCACCGGTCGTGAAAACTTCACGCCAGTGCGTGCCATCGGGTGATACTTCGATCCGGTATGACGTGGCATGGGCCGCTTCCCAGTTCAGCACCACCCGGCCGACGGTCCGCGACGCCCCCAGGTCCACCTGGAGCCACTGCGGGTCGCTCCAGTCGCTGGCCCACCTGGTGTCCGGCTTGCCGTCCACGGCGTTCGCGGGCGGCGAGTTGTGCCAGCCACGCTCATGGCTGCTTGCTGTCGCCGTCGCGCCGGACGCGAGGTTGGCCAGGTTCGTCCCGCGCCGGGAGGGGAACTGGACGACCTGTTGGTAGGTGGGCCGGTTCTGCCAGTGGATCCTGTCCTGGGTGATGCCGCCCATGGCGCGGTGGACGATCGTGTCGGCGCACCACTGGTCGCCCGCCGCGCAGGACGCGTCACCGGGGTAGGTCGTGGTCGCGGGCACGGCCGCGGCCTGGGTGAGGCTGTCCAGCAGGACTTGGCGGCACGCGCCGAGGTTCCCGCCGCCGCAGTACTTCGCGCCCAACGGCCCGGCGACGTCCTCCCCGAGCACCGAACGCAGGTCCTTGTCGACGTAGCTCCACCAGCCGTGCTGGAACGCGGAACCCTTGTGCGGCGCGGCTCCGTGCGTGTCGGACGGCGGTTCGTCCACCTGCACGGCGTGCGTCAACTGCGTGTACAGCGCGTCGCCGAGGCCGGGCTGGAACTGCGCGCGGACCAGCAGCGGCCACCACGCGTCCAGCAGGCGGATCGCTTCGGCGTGCGCGTATGCCTTGCTGCCACGGGAAGTCTCCTTCCGCAACGACCCGGAACGTTGCCACTCACGCAGTTTCGCCACGGCCGCCGCCGACACCGGGTCGGTCACCGCCGCGCTGTCGATGACCCGCAACAGCTCCGGCAGCACCTGCTCCGCGCGCAGGTCGGCCACCGCGGCCGACGCCATCGCCTGGGTCAACGACGTCCGGGTCACCTTCTGCCCGCCGGCCACCAGCGCGCGCACCCGGTCGTCGAGCAGGTCGCCCCGGTGCACGGACCCGTTGCCGTAGCCCGACGCCGAGTAGTCCAGCGCCTGCTTGTTGTTCCACGAGATGTAGTAGTCCTGGTTCACCGAGTTCGGGTGCTGCGCGAACGGCGTGTAGGACGCGGTGTTGCCGTCCGGGTTCCAGCCCTGCCACTCGTTGGCCTGCTCCGCCTTGATCGGCAGGTTCGGGTCGACGTGGGGTGCGCGCACCGGGTTGGCGCCGGAGTTGAAGTACGCGGTGTCCGCGGCGTCGGCGTAGAACCAGTTGAACGCGTACCCGATGTGCTCGGCGGCGCGCTGGAAGTCCTGCGCGGAGCGGATCGCGTCCGGGTCGTTGAACTCCTGGAACCCGACGATCGAGTCCACCTCGTGCAGGTACGTCGACCGCAGCGACGTGTACGCCACGTGCTTGCCGCCGACTTGCGCACGGCTCTGCACGAGCCCGTACTCGGTGCGGTGCACCACCAGCGTGTACGAGCCTGCGGGCGTCGGGTCGGCGACCGTCGGCTTCCACGCGTTCTTGCGCTCGATCCGTTCCATGGCAAGGCATTCCGAGCGGAACCGGTAGTGCGTCGACGCGGCCGTCGCGGGGGAGCCGTCGGGCTCGCACAGTTCGACGGCGTACGTGTCGGTGATGTCCTGGCCTGCCGAGGTCGCGCTCCACGAGTAGTCCAGACCACGCCCTAGCTGCACGTACATGCTCACGCCCGCGAACGACACGCCGCGCGCCCGGATGCCGGGCCCGTTGAGCTCCTGGAGCATCAGCAGCTGTGGTGCGAAGTAGCCGGTCTGCGGTCCCCACACGGCGATCGGGTTGCCGGTGTCGGTGTGCGCGCCGGACACGGCCAGCGCGTTCGACATGCCGTGCTTCTTCGCCAACAGGTCGGCCGGCAGCACGCCGTCCTTGAAGATCCCCTGCACCGCACGGAGTTCTTCCGGAACGTCCACAGTGGACGACGTGGTGGTGGTGGCGTCGTGGACCATCTTCTCCGGGGTCACCACGCCGCCGTCCGGCAGCGCCACGCCCAGCGGGGACGACGGTGTCGACGCGTACGGGAAGCGCTGCCCGTCGTGCAGGGTGAGCACGGACTCCGGGTCGTTCTGCTCCCGGAACGACCGCCACACCCGGTCGCCGACCTCCGCGCCGTACTTGTTCTGCGCGGCCAGCTTCACCAGGGCGTTCTGCACCTCGCCGCCGCCACCCGCGCCGAACAGCCCGCCGACCACGGCCGCGATGGCGACCAGGTCGGTGGTCTTGAACGGCTGGATGTCGTTGCGGTTGGTGATCGCGTCGGCGTGCCCGGTCAGCACGTACTCGCCGGGGAAGTACCGGCCGTTCACCGACGCGGTGAGGTAGGCATTGATGCCGGCGATGTAGTCGGTCACGTCCTGCAACGCCTGCCGCCCGCGCGGCCCCTGCGTGGCGACCTGGTCGATCTGCCGCTGGAGGTCGGCCTCGGTGTACGGGATCTGGCCGAAGAAGCTCTGCTCCAGCGCCCGGTTGCCCTCGGCGCCGCCGGCGAAGCCGCTGAGCTGCCCGCGCCCGAGGTGGCGGAACAGGTCCATCAGCCACAACCGGTCCTGCGCGGCGGCGTAGCCCGCGCCGAACTCGGTCCCCGAGCGGGTGGTGCCGTAGACGTGCGGCATGCCCAGGGTCTTGTCGCGGACGATCGTCACGTCGGCGCGCGGCTTGATCGTGCTCTCGACCTGGTCGGCGGGCACGCCGAAGGACGCGTCGTTGAAGAAGGTGCCGAGCTGGTCGTTGGTCAGGCCGGGGTGGCCGGAGACCAGGGCGTCGTACTTGTCGAGCTGGTCGGCGGAGTGCGCCGGGCGGGTTCCCAGCGCCTTGTGGGCCAGGATCTCGGCGAGCGTGGCGTTGCCGTTCTGGCCGGGCGGCAGCACGTCGTGGCACTGGCCCAGGCAGTGGTCGTCCGGGGTGAACGCGGTGGTCTTCGGCGAGGCGGCGGACAAGGCGGCGGGGGTGGTGGACGAGGCGGCGGGGGTGGCGGGGGTGGTGACGGCCGTGGTGATCAGGGCGACCACGGCCAGGGACGCGGCTGACGTCCGCAGGGCGGCTCTCCGCATGACGCGAAGCTCCTTCCGGGCAGGGTTCCTGTGACGCACGTTACTCACAAGTACGAATTCACGAAAGAGCTTCGCGTTAAGCGTGCGGGTGACCCGCGCCGGGCGTTGCCTGTTGACCGTGTGTCCCGGATCGGTGACGCACCGCCGCCGATCCAGGCCGCGCCGATCGCCCGTCCTGTCCATCCGGGACTGTGCCGATCGGTCCGCACCCGTGCCGCCAGGTCCGCGCGACCACGTTCACCGGTGAACGCGCGCGTCGTACGTGAACGCAAACGACCGCGCCCAGTACGGCATCCCGCCGATGGCCGGCTTCGGCCGTGACGACCAGCGCGCTGAACGCTGTCCGGGCGACAAGCCCTGCGCCCTGTTGCCGCATACGCGCCAGGAAGTTGCGCGGGTCCACCGCCCGCAGCCGGTATTTCCTGGCAACTGTGAACAGGCTGTTCCGGAGCTGTTCCATGGTGAGATAACGGTGAATTAACGTCAGCTTGCGTGTTCGTGCGCGATGCTGGGCGGGTACGAACACGAAACGCCAACGCGGGGAGGCGTCGTGATCAAGGTGATGCTGGCCGACGACGAAGACCTCGTCCGGTCCGGCCTTCGCATGATCCTCAGCAGCGCCGGCGACATCGAAGTTGTGGCCGAATGCGACGACGGGCACCTGGTGGCCGACTTGGCCCGCCAGCACCGCCCGCACGTCGTGCTGCTCGACATCAGGATGCGGTCCTCGGACGGGCTGATGGCGCTGCGCAGGTTGCGCGCCATACCGGACCCGCCGAAGATCGCCATGCTCACCACGTTCGACGTGGACGAATACGTGTCCGAGGCGCTGCGGCTGGGCGCGTCGGGCTTCTTGTTGAAGGACACCGAACCGGAGCAGCTCGTGCGCGCGGTGCGCGACCTGGCCGTCGGCGGGGCCGTGCTGGACCCCGGCGTCGCGGCACGGGTGCTGGCGGCGGTGGCGGACGGCGAGCGGGCGGCGGAACCCGCCCGGCGGCTGCTGGCGTCGCTGTCCGAGCGCGAGCGGGAGGTGCTCGTCCTCATCGGACAGGGCATGTCCAACGCCGAGATCGGTGGCACGCTGCACCTGTCCGAGGCCACCGTGAAGGGTTACGTGTCCTCGGTCCTGGGCAAGATCGGCGCGGTCAACCGGGTCCAGGCGGCCCTGGTCGCCTTCCGGGGCGGCCTGATCGCCTGACGGTGGCCTATCGCCTGACGGCGGCCTGATCGCCTGAGGGCGGCGGTCGCCTGAGCCAGGTTCGGGGCGCTCCCCGGGAATTGTCGGTCCCCCGTGGGACGATAAGGCCCGGGGGCGCTCCGGCCCCGATGTCGGTACCCGCTGGGATAATGGCCACCGGGCGAACCTGAAACTGTTTCAGGAAATGGTCGCGGTCGGTGGCGGCCGCAATTCCGGTTACCCGGCGCAATCATTTCGCCGTTATGGAACGCGATCACATTCGTGGCACCCCGCCGCCACGTCCGAAACGGTCACGCACGGTCGTCGTTTTCGCGCGGTCGCCGGTTTCCGGGCGCACCGGGCGGTTTCACCCGCCGGTGACGATTTCCGCCGACGGCTCGACCTCGACCCGGTTGCGGCCGTGCCGCTTGGCCCGGTAGAGCGCCATGTCCGCGGCGGCGAAGAGCTGGTCGAGCTTGGCGGGCCCGGCCGCCACGCCGATGCTCACCGTCGGTCGCCGGATCGTGCCCAGCACCAGCGTCCAGTCGTGCCCGTCGACCGCCGCGCGGATCCGCTCCGCCACGGTCGGGCCGACGTCCTGCCCGCCGCCGCCGGCGTCACCGAGCAGCACCACGAACTCGTCGCCCGCCCACCGCGCGACCAGGTCGTCCGCCCGGCACTCGCGGCGCAGGAGCTGGGCGATCTCGCGCAGCGCCGCGTCACCCGCCGCGTGCCCGGCGTCGTCGTTGACGCCCTTGAACCAGTCCACGTCGACCAGCACCAGCCACGGCACCCGGCCGCGCGCGGCGGTGCTCTCCAGCAGCCCGGCCGCCGCCCGTTCCAGACCCAGCCGGTTCGCCAGGCCCGTCAACGGGTCGCGCGCGGCGGCCTCCTGCGCCGCCACCGCCAGCCGCTGCGCCTGCACCGCGACCCGGCGCTGCTCCAACGCCTGGGCGAGTCCTTCCTGGAGGGTCTCGGTGGCCGTCCGCCCGGCGGCGACCGAGCAGCGCAGCGCCGCCGACTCGCCCACCGGGTCGTTCATCCGGGCGCAGATGTCGGCCAGGTCCAGCGAGAACCGCAGCAGCAGCGACGTGTCGTTGATCGCCTCGGCGGCGGCCACCGCGCGGCTGGCCAGCGTGCGCGCCTCGACCAGGTCGTCCTGGTCCCGGTGGACCACCGCGAGCACCCAGTCGGCCACCGCCAGCGCCCACTTGTCGCCCACCTCGGTGGCCTGGCGCAAGGTCTCGGTGGCGGCCCGCTCGGCGGCGTCGAGGTCGCCGACCCCGGCCAGCGACCGGCTGTACGCGCCCATCAGCGCCAGCCGCATCCGCGGGTCGCGGGCCAGGTCGAGGCCCTCCCGCAGATGGTCGCGGGCCTCGGCGAAGATGGCCGGCGCGGCCTCCGGCGGCGAGGAGATGGCGCGGAAGTTCAGCGTGCCGCCCAGGCCCTGCAGGCAGTGGCCGAGCACCTCGGGCACGTTCGCCCGGCGGGCCACCTGCACCGACAGCCGCAGCATGTCCACCGCGGCCCGCCGGTTGCCGATGCCCTCCAGCAGGTAGGCCAGGGCGTGCATGGCCTGCGCGGCCGCCGGGCTGTCGGCGTGCTCGGCGTCCAGGTCGGTCCAGCCCTCGGCGGCCAGCTCCAGCGCCAGCGGGATGCGGCCCAGCCGCCACGCCAGCTTCGCCCGGTTGACCAGCACCGCCGAGCGCACCCAGCGGTCCGCGCCGGGCGGGGTCCGGCTCACCACCTGGTCGAACAGGGTGTTCGCCTCCGCCAGGCGGCCAGCGTTCAGCAACGCCTTGACCTCGAGGTCCAGTCGGGGCACCGCTACCAGCGGATCTCGCTGCTCCACTCGTGCTGACACTCCATTCCGACTCGGCGGGACGGGTACGCGGGCCCGCCCGCCAGCGGCACGGCCCCCACAGGCTACCGGGACGGGCGCCGCGTGTACCGCTCCTCGTGCAGCACGTCGTCGAGCGGGAGCCGGTTGCGCCAGCCGTGGCGCTCCAGGTCGGGGGTGTCGGGGAGGGCGTCGACCGGCCCGAGGCACAGCCACGCCACCGGGCGCACGGCGGGCGGCACGTCGAGCAGGCGGCGCAGGGCGTCCTCGCGGTAGAAGCTGACCCAGCCCACGCCCAGCCCCTCGGCGGTGGCCGCGAGCCACAGGTTCTCGATGGCCAGGCACACCGAGTACAGGCCCGCGTCGGCGATGGCGTGCCGGCCCAGCACGGCGGGCGCGCCCCGGTCCGGGTCGTAGGTGACGACCACGCCGAGCGTGGCCTCGAGGATGCCCTCCACCTTGATCCGGGCGAACGTCGTGGCGCGCTCGGCGTCCAGCTCGGCGGCGAACACGCTGCGCTCGGCCAGCACGTGGTCGCGGAACGCCCGGCGGGTGTGCTCGTCGCGCACCAGGATGAAGTCCCACGGCTGGGACAGCCCGACGCTCGGGGCCGCGTGCGCCGCGGCGAGCACGCGGCGCAGCACGTCGGCCGGGATCGGGGCGCCGGTGAACTCGCCCCTGGTGTCCCGGCGGCGGTGCAGCACGTCGTAGAAGCTCATTCGGAGGATCGTGCCTCACGCGATCCGGTGAACTCTGCCGCTGTGCGGTGGCGTCGGTCTCAACGGGGCGTTGAATGGTCGGCCATGCCGAGGATCGGAACCGCGCCGGGATCCGCTTTGGGCTTCACCGGGGGTGTGGCCGCGACTGTCGTGTCGGGTCACTGGCCGCTGGTGGCGCTCGCCGTGCTCGCCCTGGTGGTGCTGGCGGTGTCGCTGGTGACCACACCGCTGGGCGCCGCGCTCACCGTCGTGCAGTGCTGGGGCCTCTACGCCAGCTTCGTGGTGTCCTCGCAGGGCTCGCTCGTGCTGGACTGGACCGCGCTGGCGGTGCTGGCGGCGGCCGGCACCGCCTCGCTCAGCGGGATTGCGCGGGGTAGGGCAGCAGCGCCATCTCCCGCGCGTTCTTGATCGCGGTCGCGACCTGCCGCTGTTGCCGCGGCGTCAGGCCGGTGACCCGGCGGGACCGGATCTTGCCCCGGTCGGAGATGAACTGGCGCAGCAGCACGGCGTCCTTCCAGTCCACAGTGGTCAGACCCTCCTTGCGCAGGAGGTTGACCCGGCGCTTGGGCCGGCGTTCGGGCTTGGGCACGGGGTCCTCCTACCAGCTCGACTTGCGGACGCCGGGCAGCTCGCCGTTGTGCGCGAGTTCCCGCAACCTCAGCCGGGACAGCCCGAACGCGCGGAAGAAGCCGCGTGGCCGACCGTCCACGGCGTCCCGGTTGCGCAGCCGGGTCGGGCTCGCGTCGCGGGGGAGGCGTCGCAGCGCGCGTTGCGCGTCCGCGCGGTTGTCCGGGTCGGTGCGGACGACCTCCTTGAGCTCGGCCCGGCGCTCGGCGTGCCGGGCGACCACCTCCCGGCGCTGCCGATCCTTGGCGATCTTGGACTTCTTGGCCATCAGCGCTCCTCGCGGAAGTCGACGTGCCGGCGGACCACCGGGTCGAACTTGCGCAGCACCAGGCGGTCCGGGTCGTTGCGGCGGTTCTTGCGGGTCACGTAGGTGAAGCCGGTGCCGGCGGTCGAGCGGAGCTTGATCACCGGCCGGACGTCGTTCGCCCTGCCCATCAGACCTTCTCCCCCCGGGCGCGCAGCTGCGCGACCACGGACGCGATCCCGCGCCGGTCCACGGTCTTGATCGCCTTGGTGGACAGGGTCAGGGTGACGTACCGGTTCTCGGCGGCCAGCCAGTAGCGGCGGCGCTGGGTGTTGGGCAGCCAGCGCCGCGACGTGCGGCGGTTCGAGTGCGAGACCCGCTTGCCGAAGCCGGGTGCGCGCCCGGTCAGCCGGCAGTGGTGTGCGGACACGGTGGAACTCCTTTTTGAAACGACAACCGTTTTCATCTACTGTAGCCCACATGGAAACCGTTGTCGTTCTGGTGGCGGGTGGGCAGGGCGTCGCCGAGGAGCTGTGGCGGGCCTCGCCCGGGTCCGCGCTGGTCCGCCACGACCTGCGTGACCTGGGCCAAGGCGTGGTTCGCCGGTGGGTCGACGGGACGCTGGCCGTGCTCGAACTCGCGCACGGCTGCGTGTCCTGCACGCTGCGGCTGGACCTGGTGCCGCTGCTGCGCACGTTGACCGGGCGCGTGGTCGTGGACCTGGACCCGGCGCTGGAGCCGGAGGCGGTGTGCCTGGCGCTCGCGCCGCACGGGATCCGGGTCGAGTCCGTGGTGACCGCCGTCGACCCGACGACCTGGCTGGCCGACGTCTCCGGCGACGAGACGCTCGGCGAGCGCGGGATCGGGGTGCCGGGGGACGACCGGACCGTCGCCCAGGTCGTGGTGGGGCAGGCCGAGTTCGCCGACCTGCTCGTGCTGCGCGGACCGCGCGACCCGGTCGTGGAAGCTGTACTGGACCGACTTTCCCCCGGTGTGCCAAGGGTTTCCACGGTCGGTGCGCAGTTGCCGCCGGTCGTGCGGCGGCACGGCCAGGCGTTCGGCCCGCTGCTGCGCGGGCAGCCGCCGCTGGAGCCGGCCGGCGGGGTGTCGCTGGTGCACTTCACCGCGCGGCGGCCGTTCCACCCCATGCGGTTGCACGACGCGGTGGACGTGCTGCTCGACGGGGTGGTGCGCGCCCGCGGCCGCATCTGGGTGGTGAGCCAACCGGATTCGGCCCTGTGGTTGGAATCCGCCGGCGGCGGCCTGCACGTCGGCGCGGCCGGCCCGTGGCTCGCGGCGTCGGCCGACTGGTCCGATGTGGACGGTGAGCGGCGCGCGTCCGCCGCCGTCGACTGGCACCCCCGCTTCGGCGACCGCTCGCAGGAGCTGGTCGCGATCATCCACCGCGCATCCCCCGACGAGATCGAGGCACGGCTGCGCGCCGCGCTCGTCACCGACGAGGAGCTGGACCTGGCGGACGAGCTGGAGTTCGCCGACCCGTTCGCCGAACGGCACGAGATGGAGGAACTGTGAAGCACGGCATCCACCCCGACTACCACCCGGTGGTGTTCCAGGACTCGGCCACCGGGCGGTCGTTCCTGACCCGCTCGACCGCGACCTCGGACCGGACCACGCGGTGGTCCGACGGCAACACCTACCCGCTGATCGCGGTCGACGTGACGGCTGACTCGCACCCGTTCTGGACCGGAGACCGGCGGGTCGTGGACACCGCCGGGCGCGTCGAGAAGTTCCACCGCCGCTACGGGAAGCGCTGATGGCCGTCCCGAAGCGCAGGACCTCGCGGAGCAACACCCGGCACCGCCGGGCGCGCTGGAAGGCGACCCCGCCGGACCTGGTGCCGGTGACCACCCCGGACGGCCGCCGGCTGCTGGTGCCCCGGCGGCTCGTCGCGGCCTACCGGCGGGGCCTGGCCTAGCGCCGCCCCGGCCCCGGCCCCGCCCTGGCTTGGCCTCGCCCGAGTCAGGGCCGGCCAGGCTCAGGTCTGGGTGTCGCCGTCCGGGGAGTCGCGCCACTGGGTGAACGGCCGGTCGAGGTGCCAGCGCGTGCCGTCGTGGGTGAGCACGCGGTGCTCGCAGGTCTCCAGGTTCGACAGCGACTCGAACAGCTCGATGCTCCACCCGAACAGCCGCCGGCACAGCAGCCGGATGGTCAGCCCGTGCGACACGACCAGGGCGGTGGCCGGGTGGCCGTCGCGGGCCATCCTGGTCTCCAGGTCGACCAGGAACGCCGCCAGCCGGTCGTCCACGTCGGCCCCCGACTCGCCGTTGGGCAGCCGGAAGAAGAAGTGGCCGAACGCGTGCCGCTGGTGCTTGAGCACCTCCTGCTGCACCGGGTCCTGCAGGTTGCCCCAGTCCTGCTCGCGCAGCCGGGGCTCGGCGACCACCCGCTCCGCCTGCTCCCCGAGGTCCAGCCCGCGCAGGGTCGCCCGGGTCCGCACGTACGGGCTCACGTACACCGCCACCGGACGCCCGCCGACCAGGGCTTTGATCCGGGGCCCGGCGTCGGCCGCCTCTTGTTCGCCGCGCGGGGTGAGGGGCAGGGCGTGATCGGGTACCCGGCAGTAGGCCAGTTCGTCGACGTTGCCCAGGCTCTGCCCGTGGCGCAGCAGGATGATCCGCACCCCGCCATCGTGCCGGTGTTACAGTCCGGCGGCGAAACCGGACGGAAGGTGTCACATGATCAAGTACATCGCGCTGTACCGGAAACCCGCGGACGCCGAGGCGTTCGACGAGGCGTACTTCGCCTCCCACCTGCCGATCGCGGCCAAGACCCCCGGCCTGCTGCGGGCCGAGGTCGCCAAGGTCAGCCGGGTGTTCGTGCCCGGTTTCCTGGGTGAGCAGGAGCCGCACCTCGTGGCCGAGATGTACTTCGAGTCCGAGCAGGCCCTCAAGGCCGCCTTCGCCTCCCCGGAGTGGCAGGCCGCCGGCGCGAACCTGACCGAGATCGGCGGCATGGACCTGGTCGCCATGTTCGCGGCGGAGGTCGTCGAGGGATGATCACCGTGGTGATCGGCGGCGGCACGATGGGCGCGGGCATCGCGCACCTGCTGCTCGCCGGCGGGCACGAGGTGGTGCTCGCCGAGTCCGGCGCGCAGCGGGCCGCCGCCGCGCGCGACGCCGTGGCCAAGTCGCTGGCCGTCGCCGTCGAGCGCGGCAAGCTCGACCGCGACCCGGAGGAGCTGCTGCGCGCGCTGACCGTGGTCGAGCAGCTGGCCGACGTGCCCGCGGAGCTGGTGATCGAGGCCGTGCCCGAGGACGTCGACCTCAAGCGCCGCGTCCTGACAGCCGCCGCACACGCGTGCCCGGACGCGGTGCTGGCGTCCAACACCTCGTCCCTGTCGATCGCCGAGCTGGCCGAGGGGCTGCCCGCCGAGCGGGTGCTCGGGATGCACTTCTTCAACCCCGTCCCGGTGCAGAAGCTGATCGAGCTCGTCCACCACGACCGGCTCGACCCCGCCGTGCTGGCCAAGGCGCGCAGGTGGGCCGAGCAGCTGGGCAAGACGGTGATCGAGGTCCGGGACGCGCCCGGCTTCGCCACCTCGCGGCTGGGCGTCGCGGTCGGCATGGAGGCGATCCGGATGCTGGCCGAGGGCGTCGCCTCCGCCGAGGACATCGACACCGGGATGCGCCTGGGCTACGGCTGGCCGATGGGCCCGCTGCGGCTCACCGACCTGGTCGGCCTCGACGTGCGGCTGGCCATCGCCGAGCACCTGGCCGCCGAGCTGGGCCCGCGCTTCGAGCCGCCCGCGCTGCTGCGCGAGAAGGTGGCCCGCGGCGAGCTCGGCCGCAAGACCGGGCAGGGCTTCTTCACCTGGTAAGCAGGACGTCGTGCTGATCAGGGAACAGACCGACCACGACGCCGACACCGTCCGCGGGCTGCGCAAGGTCGCGTTCGGCGACACGGCCGAGGGCAACCCGCTGCGGCCCGGCAGGCGGGGCCTCGTCGCCGAACTCGACGGCCGCCCGGCCGGGGCGCTGACCATCCACGAGTTCCACCAGTACCACGGCGGCGCGCCGGTGCCGATGGGCGGCATCGGCGGCGTCGCCGTCGACCCGTACGCGCGCGGCCGGGGCGTCGCCACCGGCCTGCTCGACCGGGTGCTGGCCGACCTGCGCGAGCACGGGCAGCCGCTGTCGGCGCTCTACGCCACGGTCCCCGCGCTCTACCGCTCGCGCGGCTGGGAGCGCGCCGGCGTGTTCGAGCGGCTGGACCTCACCCTGGACCGGGTGGCCACCGGCCCGAGGCTCGCCGCGCGCCCGGCCGTCGCGGACGACCTGCCGGGCATCCACGCCTGCTACAACGACGTCGCCGGCACCGTGAACGGCCTGCTGGACCGGTCGGCACCCGCGATCGACCTCGCCGAGGTGCTCGACCTCGACGTCGTCTCGGTGGTGCCCGGCCACGACGGCGAGGTGCGCGGCTACCTGACCGCCGAGCGCGACCGCGAGGGCCTGCGCGTGCTCGACCTGATCGGCCGGGACGTCGAGACCCAGCTCGGCCTGCTGGGCGGCCTGCGGTCGTGGAGCGGCCTGCTCGACCAGCTCACGCTGCGGGTGGTCGACCCGGCCGTCACCGGGCTGCTGACCAACCAGGGCATCCGGTACACCACGCACACCTCCCAGTGGCTGCTGCGGGTGGTCGACCTGCCCGCCGCCGTCGCCGCGCGCGGCTGGCCCGCCGCCCGGTGGCTCAAGCCCGCCGCCGTCGACCTGGAGGTGCACGACGAGCACGCCCCGTGGCACGCGGGCCGGCAGCGGCTGGTCGTGGAGGACGGCGCGGTGCGCGTCGAGCCGGGCGGGTCCGGCGCGGTGCGGCTGCGCGCGCGGGCGCTCGGGCCGTGGTTCAGCGGGATGCAGGACAGCCACGCGCTGCGCCGCGCCGGCCTGCTGGACGGTGACGCCGCGCTCCTCGACCGGCTGACCGGCGCGCCGGGCGTGCCCCGGCTGGCGGACTTCTTCTAGCCTGCCCGGCGTGACCACCGCTGCGGACCGCCCGTGCTGACCGTCCTCGACCTGATCGGCATCGCCGCGTTCGCCGCGTCCGGGGCGCTGGCGGCGGTGCGCGCCCGGCTGGACCTGTTCGGCGTGATCGTGCTCGCGCTGACCACCGCGCTGGGCGGCGGGACGATCCGGGACGTGCTGCTCGGCGTGCACCCACCGGCGGCCCTGGTGAACTGGCCGTACCTCGCGGTCGCGGGGGGCACCGGACTGGTCGTGTTCTGGTTTCACCCGACCGTGTCCAAACTTCGCCGGTCCGTGTTGCTGCTGGACGCGGTCGGCCTCGGGGTGTTCGTCACCGCCGGCACGTCCACCGCGCTCGCCCTGGGCTCGCCCCCGTACGCGGCGTGCCTGGTGGGCATGACCACCGGGATCGGCGGCGGCGCGCTGCGGGACGTGCTGCTGCGGGAGATCCCGCTGGTCCTGCGCCGGGAGATCTACGCGGTGGCGGCACTCGGCGGCGCGGTGATCGTCGCGGTGGGTGACTGGCTGGGGTTCCCCGAAGGCCTGGTGACGCTGACCGGCTCCGTCCTCATCGCCGGCGTCCGGATACTGGCACTGTGGCGGAAGTGGAACGCCCCGATCGCCCGGAAACTCGACCACCCGGAAACGTGACCGCCCGGGAACCCGACCGCTCGCCACACGGGACGGCTCGGGAACTTGACGGCCGGCTCACACCGCCTTCTCAGGCGGCTCTCAGGACCAGGAGCAACACTGATCCCCATGCGCATCCTCGTTGTCGACGACGACCGGGCCGTGCGTGAGTCGCTTCGCCGCTCACTGCAGTTCAACGGCTACCAGGTGGACCTGGCCGGAGACGGTCAGCAGGCCCTCGAATCGGTCGTCTCGCAACGTCCCGATGCCATGGTCCTCGATGTCATGATGCCCCGGCTGGACGGGCTGGAGGTGTGCCGCCGGCTGCGCAGCACCGGCGACGACCTGCCCATCCTGGTGCTCACCGCGCGCGACGCGGTGTCCGACCGGGTGTCCGGGCTGGACGCCGGGGCGGACGACTACCTGCCCAAGCCGTTCGCGCTGGAGGAGCTGCTGGCCCGGCTGCGCGCGCTGCTGCGGCGGGCCGTGAGCGACGCCGAGGAGCCCGCCGGCGCGGTGCTCCGGTTCGCCGACCTGGAGCTGGACCCCGGCACCCGGGACGTCCGCCGCGGCGAGCGGCCGATCAGCCTCACCCGCACCGAGTTCGCCCTGCTGGAGCTGTTCCTGGCGCACCCCAAGCAGGTGCTCACCCGGGGCCGGATCCTGGAGGACGTCTGGGGCTACGACTTCCCGACCTCCGGCAACGCGCTGGAGGTCTACGTGGGCTACCTGCGCCGCAAGACCGAGGCCGAGGGCGAGCCCCGGCTGCTGCACACCGTCCGGGGCGTCGGCTACGTCCTGCGGGAGACCCCTCCGTGATCACCACCGCCAACGGGCGGTTCCAGCGCGTTTCCCTGCGGGCACGGGTCACCCTCCTGGCGGCGTTCTGCGTCGCCGGGGTGGTCGGCGTGGTGTCGCTGGGCGCGTACATGACCGTCAGCAGCAACCTCGACGACCAGCTCAACCTCGGCCTGCGCCAGCGCGCGGACGCCGCGGTGGTCGCGCCGAGGGTGAACACCGACGTCACCCAGATCCCGGGCGCGTTCCTGGCCGCGGGCGACGTGCGGATCGGCCTGCTCACCTCGGACGGCCAGATGCTCTACCCCAAGGGCACCGTCGCGCCGCCGTCGTCCGCGGGCGACCTGGAGGTGGCGCGCGGCCAGAAGACCGAGAACCTGTGGAACGACACGCGCAGCGGGTTCCGGGTCATCTCGGTGCAGTACGAGGACGGCCGGGCGATGGTGATCGCGCAGTCGATGAAGCCGCTGGACACCACCCTGGGCAAGCTGTCCGTGGTGCTGTTCGTGATCAGCGGCATCGGCGTGCTGGTCGCGGCGGCGGCGGGCACCGCGGTGGCGCGCACCGGCCTGCGGCCCGTGCAGCGGCTGACCGAGGCGACCGAGCGGGTCGCGCTGACCGGCGACCTGCGCCCGATCCCGGTGACCGGTGACGACGAGCTGGCCCGGCTGACCCAGCGGTTCAACGCGATGCTGGTCGCGGTCGCGGACTCCCAGGAGCGCCAGCGCCGGCTGGTCGCCGACGCGGGCCACGAGCTGCGCACCCCGCTGACGTCCATGCGCACCAACCTGGAGCTGCTGCTCGCCTCCGAGCGGCCCGACCTGCCGACGCTGTCCGACGAGGACAAGGCGGAGATCAACACCGACGTGCGGGCGCAGCTCGACGAGCTGACCACGTTGATCGGCGACCTGGTCGAACTGGCCCGGGAGGACGCGCCCCAGGTGGTGCACGAGCCCGTCGACCTGGTCGAGGTCGTGGAGCGGGCACTGGACCGGGCCCGCCGGCGGGCACCCGGCGACGTCCGGTTCGACGTGCGGTTGCAGCCGTGGTCGCTGCTCGGCGACTCCAGCGCGTTGGAGCGCGCGGTGCTCAACCTGCTGGACAACGCGGTGAAGTTCAGCCCGGCGGGCGGCGTGGTGCGGCTGGAGCTGCGGCAGGTGGGCGACGGCAGCGTGGCGCTGGAGGTCGCGGACTCCGGCCCCGGCATCGCCGACGACGACCTGCCGCACGTCTTCGAGCGCTTCTACCGCTCGTCGGAGGCCCGCACCCTGCCCGGTTCGGGGCTCGGCCTGGCGATCGTGAAGCAGGCCGCGGAACGCCACGGCGGCGCGGCCTACGCGGGCCGGGCACCCGAGGGCGGGGCGCTGTTCGTGCTCCGGCTCCCCGGCCGCCCCTGACCCGTGCCGGCGGACCGCGCGGCGAACCGGGCGACCGGCCGGCCGCCGGCATAGTCCCTGCTGTGCAAGGGACTTTTCACGACGACCTCACCACGTTCTGGCGGCTGGCCGGCCCGGTCTACGAGGCCGATCCGGTGCGCAACAGCTTCGCCCTCGCCTACCTGGTGGGCGAGCGGGCCAGGGCGGTCAACCAGGTGGCCCGGCTGTTCACGCTGCACGACGCGGCCGGGGTGGTCGGGGCCGCGTTCCGCAACCGGGGCAGGCCGGTGCACGTCGGGACCATCCGGCCGGAGCACGTCCCGGAGTCGGTCGCCCACTGGCGCGCCGCCGACCCCGGGCTGGGCGGGGTGTTCGGCCCGCGCCCGCTCGCCGAGGCGTTCGCCGCCGAGTGGACGCGGGTCGCCGGCGGCTCGGTCCGGACGGTCGTCGAGCTGCTGTTCTACCGGCTCGGCGACCTGGTGCCGCCGACCTCGGTGCCGGGCCGGCCGCGGCTCGCCGGTCCGGAGGACCTGCCGGTGCTCACCGAGTACTGGCGGGGTTTCGCGCGGGACACCGGGTCCTGGCCGGGCCGGGGCGTCGAGCAGTTCAGGGCCGACGTGGTCGAGTGGCTCGGCCTGGGCTACGGGTTCGTGCTGTGGGAGGTCGACGGCGAGCCGGTGTCGGTCGCCGTGGCGCGGGCCCCGGCGTCCTCGGTGAGCCGGATCTCCGTGGTCTACACGCCGCCGGAAGCCCGTGGTCGCGGGTACGGGTCGGCCGTCGCCGCAGCGGCGGCCGAGTGGGCGACCGGGGCCGGTGCGGCGCAGGTGGTGCTCAACACCGACCAGTCCAACCCGACCTCCAACGCCCTGTACCGACGTCTCGGCTTCGAGCAGGTGGAGGCCCAGGTCGAGCTGGCGTTCGACCCGGAGTCGAACACAAACAAACACTAGGTCAAACCGCGTTGTCCGAACTGTGGTCGGGAACACGGTCGGCACGTCACCCCTCGCGGACTGGTTCCAATCCCCTGAACTGGGACGAAGTCCGGACGGTCACGCCGTTCACGATCGGTGCCGGTGACCGCACCCGAACGATCGGTCTTGTTCGACTGTGTTGACGTTGTCGACGTGGTCAGCAACGCTTGTGGTCGCGTGGCGTACTCGGGAAGAGGTGTGGCGTGCTGGCGCGGCAACGACAAGCGGTGATCCTGGAAGAGGTCCGGCGGACCGGCGCGGTGCGGGTGGGCGACCTCGTCGTGCGGCTGGGCGTCTCGGACATGACCGTGCGCCGCGACCTCGACGTGCTGGCCGCCCGCGGCCTGGTGGAGAAGGTCTACGGCGGGGCCACGTCCGTGGTCGGCCGCAGCACCGACGAGCCCGGTTTCGAGGCCAAGTCGGTGCGCCAGCTGCCGGAGAAGGAGGCGATCGCGGCGCTGGCCGCGGGTTTGGTCCGGTCCGGCACCGCGATCGGGCTCTCCGCCGGCACCACGACGTGGACGCTGGCCCGGTTCCTGGACGAGGTCCCGGACCTGACCGTGGTCACCAACTCGATCCGGGTCGCCGACGTGCTCCAGCAGAGCGGGCGCACCGACCGGACCGTCGTGCTCACCGGCGGCGTGCGCACGCCGTCGGACGCGCTGGTCGGCCCGGTCGCCGTGCAGGCCCTGCGGTCCCTGCACCTGGACGTCGTGTTCCTCGGCGTGCACGGCATGGCCGAGCGGTCCGGCTTCACCACCCCCAACCTGGACGAGAGCGAGACCGACCGGGCCCTGGTCGACGCGGCCGGGCGGGTCGTCGTGGTGGCCGACCACACCAAGTGGGGCACGGTCGGCATCTCCACCATCGCCGACCTCGGCGAGGCGGACGTGCTGGTCACCGACGAGGGACTGGGCGACGCGGCCCGCGCCGCGCTGGGCGACCAGGTCGGGGAACTGCTCCTGGCACCCGTGCCGGGACGGGGAGAGGAAGGGACGGCGTGAAGCGCACGGCGGGGAAGCTGGCCGACGGCCGGGAGATCATCTACTTCGACGACACCCCGGGCGCGCCGCCGCGCACGGCCGTGGACACCCGGGACCTGCCGGCGTCGCAGCCGCTGTCCGAGGTGCGCCGTGACCCGCTGACCGGCGAGTGGGTGGCGATGGCCGCCCACCGGCAGACCCGCACGTACAAGCCGCCGGCCGACCTGTGCCCGCTGTGCCCGTCCGCGCCGGGCAGGCCGACCGAGATCCCCGAGGCGGACTACGACGTGGTGGTGTTCGAGAACCGCTTCCCGTCGTTCGCCGAGGACGTGCCCGCGCTGTCGTCCACTGTGGACGGTATGCCGATGGTGGCCCGCGCGGCGGGGCGCGGCCGGTGCGAGGTGGTGTGCTTCACCTCCGACCACACCACGTCCTTCGGGTCGCTGGAGCCGTCGCGGGTGCGGACCGTGGTGGACGTGTGGGCGGACCGCACCGCCGCGCTGAGCGCGATCCCGGGCGTGGAGCAGGTCTTCCCGTTCGAGAACCGCGGCGAGGAGATCGGGGTGACCCTCTCTCACCCGCACGGGCAGGTCTACGGCTACCCGTTCGTGACGCCGAGGACCGAGCGGATGCTGGCGGTGGCGGCCGAGTACCGGGCGGCGCACGGCCGTGCGCTGCTGGGCGACGTGCTGGCCGCCGAACGCGCGGCCGGCACCCAGGTCGTGGGCACGTCGGAGCACTGGACGGCGTTCGTGCCCGCCGCCGCCCGCTGGCCGGTCGAGGTGCACGTGGTGCCGCACCGCCAAGTGCCCGACCTGCCCGCGCTGACCGACGCCGAGCGGGACGACTTCGCGCACTTCTACCTGGAGGTGCTGGGCCGCCTCGACGCGCTC
Source organism: Saccharothrix espanaensis DSM 44229 (assembly GCF_000328705.1). Lineage (NCBI taxonomy): Bacteria > Bacillati > Actinomycetota > Actinomycetes > Pseudonocardiales > Pseudonocardiaceae > Saccharothrix > Saccharothrix espanaensis. The sequence continues at coordinate 672,959 of NC_019673.1, forward strand.
TACCAGCGTCCGCTGCCTTATATCGCGGCGTGGCACCAGGCCCCGGTGCGCACCGGGCGCGACCTGGCGTGGCTGCACCTGGAGGTGTTCTCGGTGCTCCGCGCGCCGGACAAGCTCAAGTACCTGGCCGGTTCGGAGTCCGGCATGGGCGTGTGGATCAACGACGCGACGCCCGAGCAGATCGCCGAGCGGCTGCGCGCCGCCCGGTGAGTTCCCGGACCGCCGCACTCTCACAAGTGATCCCCAGGTCTGTTTAAGGCTCCTCTCAGGCGCGCACCCCAGAGTGGTGGACATGACCGAGAACGAGCCGCAGCCGCCGCAGCGGCCTCAGCCGCAGCAGCCCAACCCCTGGGCCCGCGACAGCGCCGATTCCGGTCACGGGTACGCCGGCTTCCAGCAGCAGGGTGCTGGCCAGCCGGTCGCCGGTGAGCACGGGACTGTGCAGGGCAGCCCCGTCCCGCCGGCAGGCGCGCAGGGCGTTTCGCAGGGAGACGCCGTGCCGCACGAAGGTGTCGCGGGTGCTTCGCAGGGGAGCCCCACGACACCGGCCGCCGGTGCGCCGAGCGCTTCGCAGGGGAGCGCCGCGCCATCGGACCCCGGTGCGCACGGAGCTGTGCAGGGCAGCTCCGGTGCACCACATCCCGGCTGGGGGAGTGCCCGGCCGGACGCTCCGGGTGGGCCAGGCGTTCTGCAGGGGACGCCTGGCCGACCTGGGCCCTACTACGCACCGCCCGGACCTCCGGTCGTCACGCCGCGGAACCGGGGCCGCGGGAAGGTCGTCGCGGGAGTCACCGCGCTCGTGCTCGCCGTCGGCGGCGTCGCGGGCGGGGTCGGCGGCTACCTCGGCTACCAGGCGGCCGACCGGTCCGGTCCGGTGACCAACGCGCTGAACACCGCCCCGCCCGCCCAGCAGACCGGCAACGCACCCGAGGGCTCCATCGAGCAGGTGGCGCAGAAGGTGCTGCCGACCGTCGTGCAGGTGCAGGTGCAGGGTGGTGCCGGCTCCGGGTTCGTGATCAGCTCGGACGGCCTGGTCGTGACCAACAACCACGTGGTCGAGTCGGCCGCGAGCGGCGGCGCGATCAAGGTCCAGTTCCAGGACGGCCGGTCGGCGAGCGCCAAGATCGTCGGCCGCGACCCGTCCTCGGACGTGGCCGTGGTGAAGGCCGACGGCGTCTCGGGCCTGGCCACCGCCGAGCTCGGCAACTCCGGCGACCTCAAGATCGGCCAGCAGGTGGTGGCCGTGGGCTCGCCGTTCGACCTCAACGGCACGGTGACCTCCGGCATCGTCAGCTCGCTGAACCGCCCGGTGCGGGCCGGTGGCGAGGGTGGCAGCCAGGCGACCGTGCTCAACGCGATCCAGACCGACGCGGCGATCAACCCCGGCAACTCCGGTGGCCCGCTGGTCAACATGAAGGGCCAGGTCGTCGGCATCAACTCGGCGATCTACAGCCCCAACACGACCCAGTCCGCGCAGGGCGGCTCGGTGGGCATCGGCTTCGCCATCCCCATCGACCAGGCCCGGCGCACCGCCAAGGAGCTCAGCGAGACCGGCAAGGCCACCCAGACCGTCCTCGGCATCCAGGTGACCGACGACCGCGACGGCGGCGCCCAGGTCCGCGAGGTGACCCCGGGCGGCGCGGCCGAGCAGGCGGGCCTCAAGGCCGGCGACGTGATCACCAAGTTCGGCGACCGCGCCATCGACAGCTCCGACGCCGTGGTCGCCGCGGTCCGCTCCCGGGCCCCGGGCGAGAAGGTCCAGCTCACGCTCAGCGGCGGCCGCACGGTCGAGGTGACCCTCGGCAGCCAGCCCGTCGAGATCAGGTAAGCCCCCCACGAACTCCGGCTCGCGTGCCCCGAGCCGGTGCTGAGGCCGCACTCCGGCAGGCCGCCCCTCACCTGCCGGAGTGCGGCCTCAATTCTGTGCGTTGCCGGCCGGGTCCCGCAGACCCGGCTTTCCGCTGCCACCGGTCGGCTCCGCGTGGCGGACATGGCGCGGTGACGCGGAATCGAGCGACTCCGATCGGGTGATATCCGGGCGGCCGTTGCGCAACCGGGAGCTCTCGGGCCCTTGGTTCACATGACCTCCAGAACGCCTCCGGGCGAGAACGCGTCCTCCGTGGTCACCGGCGTCCTAGTCGGCGCGAGCACCTTCTACTCGGTCACCGGTTCCGGGGTCGCCACCGCCGTGGTCACCGCCCTGGCCGTGGCCTTGGCGGTGCTGTTGTCGAAGCGTGGTTCCCGGACGAGACGGTGACGTCATGGCGCTCCGGACCGATCCTCCGTTCGTCGACACCCGTGCGCACAACCGTCCCCAGCGGGGTCCCATGCCCGACGACCCGACCTTCTCCGAGATCGAGTTCCGCGCCGAGTACGGCCGGGTCGTCGCCTACCTGTGCTACCACGGGTTCGCCCGGCACATCGCCGAGGACGCGGCCGCCGAGGCCATGGCCGCGGCCTGGGAGAAGAAGGTCAAGGCCGGTCGCCGCGCCGGGTGGGTCCGCGTCGCGGCCAAGCGCTCCGCCGTGCGCAAGGTGAAGGACGACCCGCTGCGCCGGTTGCGGGCCAAGGGGTACCTGCCTCCCGGAGCCGAGGACGACGGCACGCACGAGTACCGAGCCGTCGAACAGCACGACGAACTCGTCGCCGCGATGCGGTCGCTGCCGGAGAACCAGCGCGCGGTCATGGCGCTGTTCCTCGACGGCCTGTCGCCGAAGGAGGTCGCCGGTCGGCTCCGGATGCCCGAGCGCACCGCGTACGACCTGCTCAAGAGGGCCCGCACGCACCTGCGGTCGGTCCTCGTGACCAACGAGAAGGAGGGAACCCGATGAACGACGACGAGTTCGACCGGCTGCTGCGGGAACGCCACCAGTCCTTCGTCGCGGAGTTGACCGTTCGCGCGCCGACGCCGCCGCACCGGGTGTCCCGACGTGACCGGACGGCGGTGCTGACGGCCGCGCTGCTCACCAGGGTGGCCCCCCGGATCGCGGCGGACCCGGTGCGCGCGCTCCTCGTCAGCGCGTGCCTGATCATCGTCGCGGTGTTCGCGGCTTCGTCCTTGCCCACCACGGCGGCACCGGGTTCCGCCGACTGGCCACAGGCCATCGTGTCGTCTCCCGGCGAGCCGACGTCGAGGAACCCGCGGGCCGGCTTGACGAACGTCTCGCCGGGGTCCGCGCCCCCCACCTTGCGGCGCGTGGAACTGCCGCCCAACCTGTCCCGCGTCGAGATCACCCCGGTGGAGGTGCGGGAGGTGGTCGAGTTCGTACCCGACACCACCCAGCTGACCTCCCGCGGCGACACGCTGCTCGGTGCGATCATGGTGGAGATCAGGAACCGCCCCCACGCGCGCATCGGGCTGGTCGGGCGCACCGCGACGATCGGACCGGTCGACGCCGCAGTACGGCTGAGCGCGGATCGCGCGTACCTGGTGCGGGAGCGGCTCGTGGCCGGTGGCGTGGGTGCTGAACGGATCCGGGTCGAGGCTCGGGGTTATGCCGATCCCCTTGTCGCCGACCTCGACCGGGACGGCACCCTCGTTCTTGACGCGGCGCAGCGCAACAGGTCCGTGGAGATCGTCGTGAAGTCGACGTAACCGCGACTGGCTACCGTGCACCCGCGTGGTTGCCCGTCCCCTCCTGACGAACTGGTGAACCGATGAACGAGACCGGTCGGGTGCTCGTCGTGGACGACGACGTGACGGTGCGCGATGTCGTGCGCCGCTACCTGGAGCTGGCCGGGCACCAGGTCGAACTGGTCGGCGACGGCGAGCACGCGCTGCGCCGCGTCGCCGAGCGCGAACCGGACCTGGTCGTGCTTGACCTCATGCTGCCCGGCATCGACGGTCTGGAGGTGTGCCGCCGGCTGCGGGCGCGCAGCGCGGTGCCGGTGGTGATGCTGACCGCGCTCGGCGAGGAGGAGGACCGGATCGCCGGGCTCCAGCTCGGCGCGGACGACTACGTGACCAAGCCGTTCAGCCCGCGCGAGCTGGCCCTGCGGGTGACCTCCGTGCTGCGCCGGTCGCGGGTGGTCGCCGACCGGGGCACGCCGGCGCTCGTCGACGGCGGCCTGCGGGTCGACGTCGGCGCGCGCTCGGCGTCGTTGGACGGTCGGGAGCTGTCGCTGACCACCCGCGAGTTCGACCTGCTGGTGTTCTTCCTGACCCACCGGGGCACCGCGTTCGACCGGGCCGAGCTGCTGGCCAGGGTGTGGGGCTGGGAGTTCGGCGACCAGTCCACGGTGACCGTCCACGTGCGCCGGCTGCGCGAGAAGGTCGAGGTCGACTCGGCCCGCCCGGTGCGGATCGCGACCGTGTGGGGCGTCGGCTACCGGTACGACGGGGGCGCGTGATGCTGGTCGAGATCTCCCACATCTTCCCGTACGCGGTGCTGTTCTCGTTGCCGCTGGCGGTGCTCGGCGTGCTGGTGATGCGGCGGCTGGTGCACGGCTCGCTGGCCACGGCGCTGACCGTGCTGGCGATCGTGCCGGTGGTCGCGACCATCGGCGGGGTGCTCGCGGTCAGCGGGTTCATGTTCAGCTCGATCCTGGTCACCACCCTGCTGGTGTGCCTGCTGGTGGCGGTGGTGACCGTGCCGACGGCGGTGCTGCTCGGGCGCGGCCTCGCGCGGCGCAGCGTCTGGGAGCGGGAGGCGCGGGCCCGCGAGCGCGCGGCCGAGGCGTCCCGGCGCGAACTGGTCGCGTGGATCAGCCACGACCTGCGCACCCCGCTCGCCGGGATCCGGGCGATGGCCGAGGCGCTGGCCGACGGGGTCGTCGCGCGGCCCGCCGAGGTCGCCGACTACGCGGGCCGGATCTCCGGCGAGGCGGCGAACCTGTCCGGGATGGTCGACGACCTGTTCGAGCTGTCCCGGATCACGGCCGGCGCGCTGCGGCTGACGTTGTCCGAGGTGCCGTTGGCGGACGTGGTCAGCGAGGTCGTCGCGGCCGAGAGCGCGGTGGCGTCCCGCAAGGGCGTGGTGCTCCGGGCGGACGCCGTGACCTGGCCGGTCGTGCTCGGCTCGGACCCGGAACTGGCGCGGGTGGTGCGCAACCTGCTGTCCAACGCGATCCGGCACACGCCGCCGGACGGGACGGTCGCCGTGCGGGTGGACGTCGACGGCGCGCAGGCGCTGCTGCGCGTGGACGACGGCTGCGGCGGAATCCCGGAGGCCGACCTGGGGCGCGTGTTCGAGGTGGCGTTCCGCGGCACGCCGAGCCGCCAACCGGTCGGCGGCGGCCTGGGCCTGGCAATCGCCCGCGGCCTGGTCGAAGCCCACCAGGGCACCATCGACGCCCGCAACCACGGCCCCGGCTGCCGCTTCGAAGTCCGCCTCCCCCTCAGCAGCCCACTGCGCACCACCTGACCGGAGGCTCAGGGCGGCTGTCCGGGGTCGCGTAGGGCTCTGTGTGGCTTTCCGGCGGCGTGGGTGCTTCCGGGGTCTGTGGGGGTCGAGTGGGGCGTTTTCGGGCACCAGACGCGGCGTGAGGGTGCGCCGCAGTGCGGGCACGGCCGGTCGTACCAGCGTTGGTCGTCGTAGCGGCCCTGGCCGTGGACGACGACGGTCGCCTGATGGCACACGGCGGCGACGGCACACGGCGTCGTGACCCGCCAGTTGGCCGGCGATGTGTGACCCGATGAACCCAGCACCGCCGGTGTGGAAAACCCGCACGTCACCGACGTCAAGGGTGGTAACGGCGTGCGATTGGCGGTGACAGCACCACGGCACGGAACCGTCGTATCCGCCGATTGGCTACGGTGATCCGCATGGAACGCAGCGCGCAGCGCCTGGGACGCGCCCTTGTCGTGATCGTGGACGACCGGGTGGCGCACGGTGAGCACGACGACAGCACGGGACCGCTGGTCACCGAGCTGCTGGAGGAAGCTGGATTCATCGTCGACGGCACCGTCGCGGTGGAGGGCGAGGTCGTGGGTATCCGCGCCGCGCTCAACACCGCGGTCATCGGTGGCGTCGACCTGGTGGTCACCGTCGGCGGCACCGGTGTGTCGCCGCGCGACGTCACGCCCGACGCCACGCAGGGTGTGCTGGACCGGCCCATCGCGGGCATCGCCGAGGCCCTCCGGGCTTCGGGGCTGGCCGCCGGCGCGGTCGACGCGGGGATCTCGCGCGGCCTCGTCGGGGTGTCCGGCAGCACCCTCGTGGTGAACCTGGCGGGATCGCGTTCGGCGGTGCGGGACGGCATGGCAACGCTCTCCGCACTGGTGCCCTACGTCATCGAGCAGCTCTCCGGGCTCGACGAAGCATGAGCGAGCCCGTTGACGACGCCGCTGCCGCCGCTGCCGAACAGGTGGCGAAGGAGGCGGCGCGGCGTCGTCGGCTGGCCGAGGTGTTCGGCGAAGTCCTGCCCGAAGCGGCGGACGAGCCGGCCGCCCAGCGACGTGACGACCAGTGGTACCTCGACAACCGACCTCCCCACCACGAGTAGTCACCCAGGCAGGAGGATTGCGCATCACGCGGGCGAGGCACGGCCGTCGACTCCGGTGACCAGCCCCACTGAGGGGTGACCAGCCGCTGTGCCGGCGCTGCTGCTGGGCTCAGCCGTTGCGCTGCTGTGCGGCCAGCAGGTCGCGGATCTCCTTGAGCAGCTCGACATCCGTCGGCTCCGACGGGCCGGGCTCCTGCCCGCGCTCGCGTCGCTCCTTGATCTTGTTCATGGGCAGCACGAAGATGAAGTAGACGACGGCCGCGACGATCACGAAGTTGATCATCGCCGTGATGATCGCGCCGAAGTCCACGATGGTCTTGTCGTTCTCGCCGAGCTTGACCGCCAGGCCGTCGACGTTGTTGCCGCCGAACAGCGCGATGATCGGGTTGATCAGGTTGTTGGTGAACGCGGTGACGATCGCGCTGAAGGCCGCGCCGATCACGACGGCGACCGCGAGGTCGACCACGTTGCCGCGCATGAGGAAGTCTTTGAATCCCTTGATCACAGCCGGTTCCTCCATTCGGGGGGACATTGGGGCTAGCGGAGGGTAACCGGTCGGTCGACTTCCCGTGACACAGCGGGTACGTGTGTCTCCTCTCGTTCCGTGGAACTTGAACGCGCGGACGGGGTGACCCCCGCCATCCAGCACCGCCTACCGCCTATCGCCGATGCTGGACGTGTTCGAACCCACGCTGCTCCGCCCGCCTTGGCCCCGCCCCTCGCGCGCTGAGCCGGACCGCGCCTTGGGCCGGACCGGACCGTGCCCGCCTTGCCCCGACTCGTTGTAACTCGACCTGAGCCAGCGGACCCGACCTGAAGCCGGGCGACCTGGGTCCGAGCCAGGCCGTGCCTGCCCGTTCGGATGGCTGGGCCTGTATGTCCGTCTCGTCCGTGCGGCCTGCCCAGCCGTGCGGCCTGCCCAGCCGTGCGGCCTGCCCAGCCGTGCGGCCTGCCCAGCCGTGCGGGCGGGCCAGCCGTGCGGGCGGGCCAGCCGTGCGGGCGGGCCGGGTGGGGTTGGCGGCGTGAGGGTTAGCGGAGGGTGACGGTTACGGGTTGGGTCAGGGATTCGGCGGCTACCTTGGTTGCTGCCTCGCGGCTCACGGTCAGGACCACGACCTCGCCGTCGCGGACGGCGGTCACCGAGGCGTGTTCGGCCAGGACGTGGGACTCCGCGCCCACCACGTCCACCCGGCTGCCTGTGCGCAGCAGGGCTGCCACCGCCGGGTCGGCCAGGCGGACGGCCACCGACGCCGTGTCCGGGTCGCGGCTCGCCAAACGGACGTCGGTGAGGGGCTCGCCGGCTCGGGCCGGTGAGAGCAGGGTGCGCCCGGTCGCCTCCGCCGCGGTGACCGGACCGGCTGGGGACAACTCGGGTGGGGCGTGGATGGTTCTGAGGTCGTCAGGGGTCAGCGGGACGCCTGGGGCCAGGTCGCGCGCGGCCACCGCCAGAGGGGTGCCCGCCGGGGCCGGCCAGGCCGCTACCAGCACCGCGAGCAGCGCCAACACCGTTGCCAAGATCTTTCGCGTGAGGTTCATGGGGTTGACGGTAGGGATCTTGGCGGGGTGTGGAAAGCACGAACCCCCGAGTTGTGGATTAACTCGGGGGCCTGTGGATAACTTGGGTGCTACGAGGCTGCGGCAGCCGGGGTCGAGCCGCTCTTCGAAGAGGAGGAAGAGGACGAGGAGGCAGTGGAAGAGGAGGTCGTCGAAGACGAGGTGTCGCTCTTCGTGGACGAGGACGACTCGCTCTTGGCCTCGCTCTTCGCGTCGCTCTTGGCGGACGACGAGGCCGAGGAACGGCTGTCGGTCCGGTAGAAGCCGCTGCCCTTGAACACCACGCCGACCGCTCCGTAGAGCTTGCGCAGCCTGCCCTCGCACGCCGGGCACTCGGTCAGCGCCGAGTCGGAGAAGGACTGCACCGCCTCGAACCGGTGGTCGCACTCGGTGCAGGCGTACTGGTAGGTCGGCACGGTTCGCCCCTCCACGGGTCCATGAATTGGCACTCCGCCGTCACGAGTGCCAACAACGATGATGCGCCGGCCGGCATACGCGGCGCAAACCCCACAGGTCAACGTCACAGCGGCAGGCGGATCACGCCCGCCCCAGGCGTCAGGACACCGTTCATCCGGACATCGTGCGGTTCCGCCGGCAGAGCCGGGACGAACTCGTCGTCCCGCACCAGGGCGACCAACGCCCCCGTCGCCATCGGCAACGACCGGTCGTAGTGCCCGCCACCCTTGCCCAGCCGCACCCCCTGGTGGTCCACCGCCAACGCCGGGACCAGCACCAACGCCGCTGCGGCGATGGCCGAAGCCCCCAACGGCTCACCCGCTGGCTCACGCAGCCCGTAAGGCCCCGGACGCAGCCCACCGTCGTACAAAGCCCAGTTCAGCGGCGCGTCCCCGACGACGATCGGCAGCAGTACCCGCAACCCGCCCGAACGAAGCGTGTCGATCATCTCCAGCGACCCCGGTTCACCCCCGATCGCCAGGTACGCGCACACCGTCTGACCAGGTACGACATCAAACGCAGCAACCACGCTCAGCACCTCGGCCGACAGCGGCACGGGGTCCGCGGTACGCCGTGCGGCTCGCAACCGTGTGCGCAGAGTCGCCTTCCGGTTACGTAGATCGGACGTCATGGCAGGTCACCCTAGGCGCGCCGTTACGCTCGCTCCCCATGAGCGCCTTCCAGACAGCAATCGTGCCCGCTGCGGGGTTGGGCACGCGCTTCCTCCCCACCACCAAAGCGGTGCCCAAGGAGCTGCTGCCGGTCGTGGACACCCCGGGGATCGAGCTGGTCGCCGCCGAGGCCGCCCAGGCCGGTGCGACCAAGCTCGTGATCGTCACCTCACCGGGCAAGGACGCGGTCGCCGAGTACTTCCGGCCGCAGCCCGAGCTGGAGCGGACGCTCGAAGCGCGCGGCAAGAGCGACCTGGTCGAGAAGGTCCGGCGCGCGTCCACCCTGCTGCACGTGGAGACCGCGATCCAGGACAAGGCCCTGGGCCTGGGCCACGCGGTCGGCTGCGCGGAGGGCAACCTGACCGGCGACGACGAGGCCGTGGCCGTGCTGCTGCCCGACGACCTGGTGCTGCCCACCGGCGTGCTGACCCGGATGTCCGCGGTGCGCGAGCGGTTCGGCGGGAGCGTGCTCTGCGCGTTCGACATCCCCAAGGAGCAGATCTCCGCGTACGGCGTGTTCGACGTCCGCGAGACCGACGACGACGACGTCAAGCAGGTCGTCGGCATGGTCGAGAAGCCCAGGTCCGAGGACGCGCCGTCGACGTTCGCGGCGGCCGGCCGGTACCTGCTCGATCGGGCGGTGTTCGACGCGCTCAAGCGGATCACGCCCGGCTCGGGCGGCGAGCTGCAGCTCACCGACGCCATCGCACTGCTGATCGAAGAGGGTCACCCGGTGCACGTCGTGGTCCACCGGGGTGGGCGACACGACCTGGGCAATCCGGGAGGATTCCTCAAAGCTGCGGTTGACTTCGCACTTGAGCACCCGGACTACGGGCCCGAGCTTGGGGAGTGGTTGCGGGAACGCCTCGGCAACTCCTGAACGAGGGTCAACACATGAGGTCAGTGGACGAGCAGCTCGCCAGGGTGATCGCCGCCGCCGTGCGGCCCGCCCCGGTGCGCGTGGCGATCTCCGAGTCGCAGGGCCTGCTCTGCGCCGAGGAGGTGGTCGCGGAACGCGCCCTGCCCGGTTTCGACCAGGCGGCGGTGGACGGCTACGCGGTGCGCAGCGTGGACGTCCAGGCCGCCAACGACGAGCCGGTGCAGCTACCCGTGGTCGGTGAGATCACGGCCGGGTCGCGCCAGCCCAGACGGCTGCAACCCGGTCAGGCCGTCCGGGTGGCCACGGGCGCGCCGCTGCCGACGCTGGCCGACGCCGTGGTCCCGCTCGGGTACACCGACGGGCACCCGGCGAAGGTGACCGTGCGCCGTCCCGTGCCGTCCGCCGGGTTCGTCCGGCGGACCGGCGAGGACGTGCAGACCGGTGACGTCGCGGTCCGCCGCGGCGCGACCATCGGCGCCGCCCAGGTGGGTCTGCTGGCCGCGGTCGGGCGCAACAAGGTGCTGGTCCACCCCCGGCCGCGGGTGTCGGTGATCTCGATCGGCGAGGAGCTGGTCGACGTCGACCGCACCCCCGGCCAGGGGCAGGTCTACGACGTCAACTCCTACGCGCTGGCCGCCGCCGCGCGGGACGCGGGCGCCGAGGTCAGCCGGGTCGGCATCCAGTCCGCCGACCCGCGCCGGCTGCGCGAGGTGGTCGAGGGCCGGTTGCTGCTGTCCGAGATCGTGGTTGTCGCGGGCGGCGTCGGCGGGGTGATCGGCGACGAGGTGCGCGCCGCGCTGGCCGACCTGGGCGACGTCGACTCGACCCGGGTGGCCATGCACCCCGGCTCGGTGCAGGGCTTCGGCCGGCTCGGGCCGGACGCGGTGCCCACGTTCCTGCTGCCCGCGAACCCGATGAGCGCCCTGGTCGTCTTCGAGGTGCTGGTCCGCCCGCTGATCCGGGCCGCGCTGGGCAAGCGCAACCCGTACCGGCGGGCGGTGAGCGCGCGGCTGCTGTCGCCGCTGACCTCGACCAAGGGCCGGCGCGGCTACCTGCGCGGCCAACTGCTGCGCGACGCGGACAACGGCGAGTACCTGGTCCAGCCGCTGGGTATCTCCGGTTCGCACCTGCTGGCGTCGTTGGCCGAGGCGAACTGCCTGATCATGGTCGACGAGGACGTCACCGACGTCGTCGTGGGGGAGGAAGTGCTGGTCAGCTTCCTCGCCCAAAAGAGTTGAGTGCAGAAGAGTCGGACGCAGCAGAGTCGAGCGCGCGAGCACAGGCGGAAACGTTGGACGCAGAGGGGACGGATGGGCGCGGGTCTGGCGTGGGAGGGCGGTAGGCACCCCGGCTGGCCCGCGCGGCTGGGTCCGCTGCGGGTCGACGCGGGCCTGGTCGCGCTGCGCCCGCCGAAGCTGTTCGACGCCACCACGTGGTCCCGGATCCGGATGCGCGACCAGTCCTACCTGGAGAACTGGGAGCCCACGGCGGTCGACGGCTGGCCCGAGCGCAACGCCGCCATGTCGTGGCCCGCGCAGTGGTCGTCGCTGAGGTCGCTGGCCAGGCGTGGGCAGGCACTGCCGTTCGTGATCACCGTGGACGGCGACCTGGCCGGGCAGATCACGGTGGGCAACATCGTGCGCGGGGCCCTGCGGTCGGCGTGGGTGGGCTACTGGGTGGCCGCCGACCGGGCGCGCGGCGGGGTGGCCACGGCGGCCCTCGCGCTGGTCGTGGACCACTGCTTCGGCGACGCCGGGCTGCACCGGCTGGAGGCCACCGTGCGGCCGGAGAACGCGGCGAGCCTGCGCGTGCTGGCGAAGGTCGGTTTCCGCGAGGAGGGCCTGTTCCGCCGGTACCTGGACGTGGCCGGCGACTGGCGGGACCACCTGTGCTTCGCGATGACTTCCGAGGAAGCCTCACCGGAAGGTCTCGTACGCCGTTTGGCCGCACAGGGGCACGTCCGAACCGCCTGACCAACAGGCCGAACGGCATAATCGGATCACCCGAAAGTGGGTGATAGACCACACTTTGGTACGTATGCCGGTCGGCGAGCCTCCGACACTGGTGTGACTGTTGTGACTAGCGTGGCGTACGCAGTTCGCGTGCCACGGGGTAGGGGGAGGTGACGGGGATGCCGAGCTCGCTGATCGTCGTGGGGCTGGTCGTGGCCTGGTTGGTCGTCCTCGTCCCGATGGTCGTGCGCAAGCGCGCCGATGCGCGGAACAGCATGGAGGAGGAGTACGACGCCATGCCTGATGCCGAGTTCGACGAGGACTACGAGGAGTTCGCCGACCAGGCCGACGACTTCGAGGAGGAGCACGCCCACCGGCCGTACCGGCCCGGTCGCGGCGGCTTCGACCCGGAGACGGCGGCCATCGTGGCGCAGGCGAAGTACGCCTTCCGCCGCCGAGTGGTCGGCGCGCTGCTGCTGGCCGCGCTGGTCACCGGAGTCGTCGCGGGCGTGCTGTACCCGCTCGCCTGGTGGGGCCACGCGGCCGTCGACCTGTCCCTGGTCGGGTACCTGGTGTACCTGCGCCGCCAGGTCCGCATCGAGGAGGACATCCGCGCCCGCCGACTGGCCCGGCTCGCCCAGGCCCGCAGGCGGACGTCCGGGCGCCCGGACGTGCGGCAGGAGACGGAACAGGACGAGGTCGAGGACACCGGCCTGGCCCCCCAGCCGCGCTTCCGGCACCAGGTCCGCCCCGGCACCGTGGTGGTCGACGCGGACGACGAGGACCCGATGTTCGTCGAGCTCGACGGCCCCGAAGCCCTGCCGTACCGGCGCGCCTCGGGCGAGTAGAGGGGGGTGGCGGAGCCACCCCCCGGCTACTGATATGCTTCTCCCCGCACCACGGGAACGACAACTGAACACGGGGCTGTAGCGCAGTTGGTAGCGCGACTCGTTCGCATCGAGTAGGTCAGGGGTTCGATTCCCCTCAGCTCCACCGAAGACCGAGGTGTACGAACACCTTCAAGGGCGGGAACCGGTAAGCCGGTTCCCGCCCTTTCGGTGTGTGGCCCCGTTGGGACGGACACCCGGAAGCTGGGCACGATCCAGCAGGTTCGGTGATCTTGATCATGGGGACGAGGTTCCGCGCGATGGCCTTGCGCTGATCGCGGTTGCCTGTACGGAGAATGTCATTGCTGTCCTTCGTGGACTCCGTCCAGCGTGGCCGGGTCGGACATGGCGGGCCCATTCTGTGGTTCTTCCCTGTGCCGCCTTGAGTTCGGCGGCCACGCTTTCGCGGCTGGAGGCGAGACCTTTCTGCCGGCAGGGGCGCTCGTGACCACGATCGGGTTGTACGGAGGGCCGGCCGAGAAGTTGCTGACGCCTGGGCTCACGCCTGAGCGGTACCGTTCAGCGGTCCGGGTTGCGGCGGCCGACCTGGCGACGGGGCACCCGGTGGACATTCACCTCGGCAGGCCCGACCAGGTCGAGCAGTACGCCGCGACGCGGAAGATCCGCGCAAACCGTGAGCCGTAGAGGGTCGACAGGTGAAGATCGATAACAGTCCGCCACGCGGTACTCGTGACTTGCTTCCCGACAGCGTTGCCGTGCGGGACCACGTCCTGGCGAGGATCAGCGAGGTCTACCACCGCTACGGCTACCACCGCATCGAGACGCCCGCCTTGGAGGACATCCGGCGTCTCCAGGGCGGTGACGGTGGCGAGAACGAAAAGTTGATCTTCCAGGTCCTCAAGCGGGGTCTCGGCGAGCAGGTCGAGGACGGCGCTCGGGTTGCCGATCTGATCGACCTGGGACTGCGGTTCGACCTGACGGTGCCGCTGGTGCGCTTCTACGCCAACAACCACGCCACGTTGCCCTCGCCCTTCCGGGCTTTCCAGTTCGCTCCGGTGTGGCGGGCAGAGCGACCCCAGAAGGGGCGTTACCGGCAGTTCTACCAGTGCGACATCGACTTGATCGGTGACGGTTCAGTGCTCGCCGAGGTCGAGTTGATCGAGGCGACCACGGAAGCGCTGGACGCGATCGGCATCACCGGCACCACGGTGCGGCTGTCCGACCGTCGTTTCCTGTCGGCGCTGGCCGCACACGTCGGGCTGGCCGAACCGGAGTGGGCCGGGTTCTTCATCGGTCTCGACAAGCTCGACAAGATCGGCTGGCAGGGCGTGCGCGCCGAGCTGGTCGACAAGCGAGGTCTGTCCGCCTCGGCGGTGGACAACGCCCAGTCGATCATCGAAGGGCTGATCGGGCCGGCGGCGGACAAGGTCGCCGATCGGCTCGCCGAGGCCGTGCCCACCCTGCCGGATGAGGTAGTGGCCGAGATGGCGACGACGGTCGGATGTCTGGCCGACCTCGGTACCGGTCGCCCGGTGCGGTGGGAGTTCGACCCGACCCTGGTGCGGGGGATGGGCTACTACACGGGTCAGATCTTCGAGATCTCCCACCCGGAGTCGTCGTCCTCCGTGGCTGGTGGAGGCCGCTACGACAAGCTCGTGGGCCGATCCCTGGGCAAGGACATCCCGGCCTGCGGATTCTCGTTGGGCTTCGAGCGGATCATCGACCTGATCCCCGACGCCCCGGCCAGGTCGGCGTTGGCCGTGCTGTTCGAGCCGGAGGTCCCGATCTCCTACGCCCTCGAACGCGCTCGCCAAGCGCGGGCCGAGGGCCGGGAGACGACGGTGATCCGACGCAGCGGCAAGCTTCCCGCCCAGTTGAACCGCGTCGAGGGTCAGGGCTTCACCGGCTTCGTGCACCTGCGGGCCGTCTCCACCGACGGAACCGTTGAACCGGAGCGCCCACTGGGCGTTGTGAAGTAACGGAAGAAGGCCCTCCGTGTTAGCCGCAGCGTGGGCACGGCGTGAGTGGAGCTGACGCAGGCTTTCGGTGTGTTCAAGCGGAACTTCGCCGAAAACCTTGACGTGATCGACCGTGTCGCATGTCCTGGTTTAGGTGACAAAAAGCGGTTCGGCGGGGAGTTCGTGCAGGCGAACGTGCTGGGACGCCGGTGTCGGGGGACAGCAGGGGTGAATAGTCGGCCTGACTCCCCGCCTTCTCCCTGATTTTTCGGGTTCGGCGGAATGTGTCGGTGTTTCTCGCCCGGGTTGCTGGAAATCCGGCTCGGGTCGGTGCATCGTGGTGCCGGCGACAGTATTCGTGTCCGACTTCGGCGGGTGGGGCCGTGGGCGGGGGTGGCGGTGTGGGCGGCAAGGTGTTCGCGGGTCGGGTGCGGGCCGCTGATTTGCGGGCTTTGGTGGAATGCGGGCGGACGGTGCGGTACGCGCCGGGGGATCACCTCATGCGGCAGGGGGATCCGGGGGACTGCGTGCTGCTGGTCGGGTCCGGGCGGGTGAAGGTGGTCGCGCGGGACGGGGCCGGGCACGAGCGGTTGCTCGGGATCCGGGGCAGCGGCGAACTGCTCGGTGAGATGTCCTGCGTGGACGACGGGCCGCGGTCGGCGTCCGTGGTGGCGCACGACCCGGTCTCGGCGACGAAGATCGCCAAGGCCCGGTTCATGGGGATCATGGGCGAACGGCCCGCGATCGCCCGCGAGGTCGTCCGGCAGGTGTCCCAGCGGCTGCGCGACGCCGAGCGCAAGCAGTCCGAGCTGACCTCGGACAGCGTGGACACCCGGGTCGCGCGGGTGCTGGCGGAGCTGGTCGGGCTGTTCGCCGACGACAGCGCGCTCGGGCCGCGCGGGGTGACCGTGCCGTTGGGCCAGGAGGAGCTGGCGCAGCTCGCGGCGGCCTCGCACGTGTCGGCGCAACGCGCGCTGCGCGGCCTGCGGGCGCGGGGGCTGGTCACGACCGGGTACGGCCGGGTCGACATCCCCTGCCTGGGCTGTTTCACCGCACTGTCCGGTCTGAACCCCGCGAAAGACGTCAGGGGATGTGGTGGCCGCGGTGCCTGCCCCCAAGGGTGATCACATCGCCGACTCCCTACCCCTCCAGTGAGGCAACGTGAGCACACTCGCACTCGCGCGCACGGTGCTGCGGTTCGACGTCGTCGGCTCCGGCGCCGGTGACCGCGGCCGGCAGGTGTTGTTGGACCGGGCGCTGGAGTCCGTGCTGGACCTGGCGCTCGACGCCGTCCGGGACCCCCGGTACCCGATCGGCAGCTCGTTCCGGCGGGCCGACGGGGACAGCGCGACGCTGGTGATCGAGGCCTGCATCGCCAAGGCGTGGATCGTCGCGGACTTCGTGCTGCGGGAGATCCCCATCGCGCTGAGCGAGGTGAACCGGGTGTCCAACCCGGAGCACCGGCTGCGGCTGCGGGTCGCCATCGACCACGGCGAGACGGTGGTGGAGGTGCCGCACGTCGGCGGTGACCCGGTGGTGGCGACCGCGCGGCTGGTGGACGCGCCGAGGTTCCGGCAGGCGCTGGTCGACTCGCCCGCGCAGGACCTCGGGCTGATCGTCTCCGACCGGTTCTACACCGAGGTGGTGCGGCGCGGCGAGCGCGGGCTCGACCAGGTCGGCTTCCGGCCGATCCACGTCCCGGCGAAGGACTTCCGCCGGCTGGGCTGGCTCTGGGTGCCCCCCGGGGGTGAACCCGCGCCCCGGCCCGGTCGGGGGGTGAAGCCGGAGACGGCGTCCGTGAAGATCGCGGACGCCGTTCGTGTTTTCCGGGTCGAGGGACCACCGGACGTCGTGCTGGGGCTGGGTGAGTGAGCGCCGCGAAAGTCGGACTGCGGGGTCTAGCCTGGTGGCGTGCACGAGACGGCCGAAGACCTGAAGTGGTTGCAGCGCCTGCTCGACGACTCCTACGCGGTGGCGGGGCGGCACCTGCGGTCGGTCGTCACGCCGGAACGGCGGTTGGGCGCGGCCGGGGTCGTCGCCGAGTTGGGCGCGATGCGGGTCATGGCGCTGGCGACCACGACGGCCGCGGGTGAGCCGCGCGTGGGGCCGGTCGACGGGCTGTTCTTCCGGGGACGGCTGCACTTCGGGTCGGGCGCGGATTCCCTGCGGTTCCGCCACATCCGGGCCCGCCGACCTGGGACGGCTGGATGAGCGCGCTGCCGTGGGCCCGGATCGAGCCCGCGCGGATGATCGCCTTCCGCAACCCGTGAGGTCCCGCCCACGGGCGGAAGCCGTGCCAGGACTAGGATCTGGTCGGTGCGCTTCGTGGCCGACCTCCACATCCACTCGAAGTACTCGCGAGCCTGTAGCCGGGACTGCGACCTGGAACACCTGACCTGGTGGGCGAGGCGCAAGGGGATCTCGCTGGTGGGCACCGGCGACTTCACCCACCCCGCGTGGCACGACCACCTGCGGGACAACCTGGAGCCCGCCGAGCCGGGCCTGTTCCGGTTGCGCGCCGACCTGGACCGGGAGATCGACCGCACGCTCGCGCCCTCGCTCGCGGGCACGACGGTCCGCTTCATGCTGTCGGTGGAGATCTCCACCATCTACAAGCGCGGCGACCGCACCCGGAAGGTGCACCACCTGGTCTACCTGCCGGACCTGGACTCGGCGGCGGAGTTCAACCGGCGGATGGCCAGGATCGGCAACATCGGGTCGGACGGCCGGCCGATCCTCGGGCTGGACTCCCGCGACCTGCTGGAGATCACCCTGGAGTGCGGCGGCTACCTGGTGCCCGCGCACATCTGGACGCCGTGGTTCGCCGTGCTGGGCTCGAAATCCGGCTTCGACGCGATCTCGGACTGCTACGTCGACCTGGCCGACCACATCTTCGCCGTGGAGACGGGCCTGTCCAGCGACCCGGAGATGAACTGGCGGGTCTCCGGGCTCGACAAGTACCGCCTGGTCAGCAATTCCGACGCGCACTCGCCGCCGATGCTCGGCCGCGAGGCGACCGTGTTCGACACCGACCTGGACTACCACTCGGTCAAGCGCGCGCTGGAGACCGGTGCCGGGTTCGCCGGGTCCATCGAGTTCTTCCCCGAGGAGGGCAAGTACCACGTCGACGGCCACCGCAAGTGCGGCGTCCGGATGGACCCGGCGGAAACGCTGGCGCACAAGGGGATCTGTCCCGAGTGCGGCAAGCCGCTGACGATCGGCGTGCTCAGCCGGGTGGACGAGC
This sequence comes from Saccharothrix espanaensis DSM 44229, assembly GCF_000328705.1. Taxonomy (NCBI): domain Bacteria; kingdom Bacillati; phylum Actinomycetota; class Actinomycetes; order Pseudonocardiales; family Pseudonocardiaceae; genus Saccharothrix; species Saccharothrix espanaensis. Next base: position 690,966 of record NC_019673.1, read on the forward strand.
TGGCGGACCGGCCGGAGGGCTTCCGGCCGCCGGGTGCCGCCGGGTTCCGCAACCTGGTGCCGTTACCGGAGATCATGAGCGAGATCCTGGGCACCGGACCGAAGAGCAAGAGGGTGCTCGGCGAGGTCGACAAGCTGACCGCCGCGCTGGGGCCGGAACTGGGGATCCTGCAAGACGTCCCGGTGGACGACCTGGCCGCGCACTCCACGCTGCTGGGCGAGGCCGTGGAACGGTTGCGGCGCGGCCAGGTGGTGCGCGACGCGGGTTACGACGGCGAGTACGGCGTGATCCGGCTGTTCGAGCCGGGCGAGCTGGACCGCCGCCGCGCCTCGTTATCGCTGTTCGACGTCGAAGCGGCACCAGCCACCCGGACACCAGCCACCCGGACACCGGCCACGCAGGCACCGGCCACGCAGGCACCGGCCACGCCGGCACGGTCCGCGCCACGTGCCACGCCCGTCCAACCCGCACCGGACGTCCCGACCCCGGACAAGTCCACTGTGGACGGTAAGTCGCTGCTGGACGGGTTGGACCCGGAGCAGCGCGCGGCGGCGTCGGCAGACGGCGGGCCGTTGCTGATCATCGCCGGACCGGGCACGGGCAAGACCCGCACGTTGACGCACCGGATCGCCCACCTGGTCACCGAGCGCGGCGTCGCGCCGGAGGAGTGCCTGGCCATCACGTTCACCCGCCGGGCCGCCGAGGAGATGGCCGAACGGCTGGCCGCGCTGGCGCCGGGGCACGCCCGCCGGCTGACCGTGGCCACGTTCCACTCGCTGGGCGTGCGGATCCTGCGCGAGCACCACGCCGCGGCCGGCCTGTCCGCCGGGTTCGGGATCGCCGACCCGGACCGGCAACGGGAGGTCGCGCGCTCCGTCGCGGGCGGGGACGAGGAGGCGCGCCGGCTGGTCGCGGAGGGCGACGAGCAGTATAAGAAGGCATTGCGGGCCCTGGACCTGGTCGACTTCGACGACCTGATCGCGCTGCCGCTGTCGTTGCTGGACAACGATCCTGCGCTGGTCGCGGCCTATCGCGAGCGCTACCGGTGGATCTCGGTGGACGAGTACCAGGACGTGGACGAGCAGCAGTACCGGCTGCTGCGGCTGCTCGCGCCGGCCGACGGCAACCTGACCGCGATCGGCGACCCGGACCAGGCGATCTACCGGTTCCGGGGCGCGGACGTCGGGTTCTTCCTGCGCTTCCAGGAGGACTTCCCGGGTGCCCGCAGCGTCCAGCTCACCCGCAACTACCGGTCCAGCGCGCTCGTCGTGGCCGGTGCGATGCAGGTGATCGCGCCTACTTCGCTGGTGCCGCAACGGGAACTGCGGGCGATGGGCGAGCACGGTGACGCGCGCATCGGCGTGCACCACGCGTCGTCGGAGCAGGCCGAGGCGGTGTTCGTGGCGCGGACCGTGGAGCAGGTGCTCGGCGGCGCGTCGTTCCACGCGTTCGACAGCGGCCGGGTGTCGGTGTCCGAGGGATCGCAGGGGCTCGGGTTCTCCGACTTCGCGGTGCTGTATCGGACGGACCGGCAGTCGCGGGCGCTGGTGGACGCGCTGACCCAGTCCGGCCTGCCGTTCCAGAAACGGTCGCACGACCGGCTCGCGGAACGCCCCGGCGTGGCCCGGATCGTGCGTGAGATCGCTTTCACGGCCGGGGACTCCGTGCTGGACCGGGTGCGCGCGGCGGCCGGTGACGACCACACCGCGTACGAGCTGCTCAAGCCGCTGGCGGTCGAGTGCGGCTCGGACTTCGAGCGGTTCGGCACGACGTTGGCGCTCGGGGTCGAGGTCGACACCTGGGACCCGCGCGCGGACCGGATCTCGCTGCTCACCCTGCACGCGTCCAAGGGGCTGGAGTTCGCGGTCGTGTTCATCGTCGGCTGCGAGGACGGGCTGCTGCCGTTGCGGTGGCCCGGTGCGACCGCCGACGACGCCGAGGACGTGGCGGAGGAGCGGCGGCTGATGTTCGTCGGCATGACGCGCGCGCAGCGGCACCTGTTCCTCAGCTACGCCGGCGAGCGCGCGCGGTCGCCGTTCCTGGCCGAGCTGACCGGGTTCGAGCGGGTCGGCGACCTCCGGCCGAGGCGGCGCAAGGGCGGCACCCAGCTCAGCCTGCTCTGAGCCGGCGGGGGCGCGCACGGGCCGGCGAACCGCTCAACCACTGCCGCCGGGCGGCCCTGCGGCGTAGCTTGCCCGTTGTCGCCTGTTAACTCATCACCGGCGACTTAACCGTTTGCCGGGTACCGCTATAACGTCTCCACCTGCGGTTACGTGGTCCAGAAGATCACAAGTGGACTGGACCATAACCTGACGTTATGACTCTACTGGCATATCCGCCGTCTCCCTCAGCCGGCTAGCGTCGGTCGCAACGGCCCCGCATCCTGTGTCACCCCCCTGCAAGGAGACAGCGGATGACTCGACGTATCGCCGCCGCCGTCGCCGTCACGGTATTGAGTGCTGCCGGCGTGGCAGCAGCTCTCACCACTTCAGCGACCGCCGGCCCACCCACAGCAGCACAAGAAGACGGCGTCATCGCCGCGATGGCGCGTGACTTCAAGATCAGCCCGGACCAGGCCCGCGCCCGCATCGGCCGCGAGGCCAAGGCCGCGACCACCGAGCAGTCGCTCAAGACCAAGCTCGGTGCCGACTACGCCGGCGCGTGGCTCAACGGCGACGCCACGGAGTTCACCGTGGCGGTCACCAGCCAGGCGCAGATCCAGGCTGTCAAGGACGCCGGCGCGACCCCCAAGGTGGTCAAGCGCAGCCAGATCCAGCTGGACACCCTGAAGTCCAAGCTGGACGCGAACAAGAACGCGCCCAAGGACGTGCCCGCGTGGTACGTGGACGTGCAGTCCAACTCCGTGGTCGTGCTCGCCCGCAACACCGACAGCGCGAAGTCGTTCATCCAGGCCAGCGGCGTGGACGCGGCTGACGTGCGGATCGAGCAGTCCACCGAGAACCCGCGCGCCCTCATCGACGTGATCGGCGGCAACGCGTACTACATGGGCGGCGGCGGTCGCTGCTCGGTCGGCTTCTCGGTCAACGGCGGCTTCGTGACCGCCGGCCACTGCGGCCGCACGGGCTCGACCACCACCCAGCCGAGCGGCACGTTCGCCGGCTCGACCTTCCCGGGTCGGGACTACGCGTGGGTCCGGGTCAGCGCGGGCAACACCATGCGCGGCCTGGTCAACCGCTACCCCGGCACGGTCGGTGTCAAGGGCTCCACCGAGGCCGCCGTCGGCGCTTCGGTCTGCCGCTCCGGCTCCACGACCGGCTGGCACTGCGGCACGATCCAGCAGAAGAACACCTCGGTGACCTACCCCGAGGGCACCATCTCCGGAGTCACCCGCACGAACGCCTGCGCCGAGCCCGGCGACTCCGGCGGCTCGTGGCTCTCCGGCGACCAGGCCCAGGGCGTCACCTCGGGCGGTTCCGGGAACTGTTCCTCCGGCGGCACGACGTACTACCAGCCGGTGAACCCGATCCTCCAGGCCTACGGCCTCCAGTTGGTCCTCGACGGCGGCGGCACTCCGACTACCGGGCCGACGACGACGACCAGCAACCCTGGCGGTGGTACGTCCTGGCAGCCAGGCGTCGCGTACGCGGCCGGCACCAACGTCACGTACAGCGGCGTCGGGTACAGGTGCTTGCAGGGGCACACGTCCCAAACCGGCTGGGACCCGCCCGCTGTGCCCGCCCTGTGGGCGCGCGTGGGCTAGCGGCAAGCTTCACGCGCGGGGGAGGGGCCCGACGGCCGTCGGGCCCCCCTTCTCCCACGCGTCTACCGGGGATGACGGGGCGTTTGCGGAGGCGCCCCGCCCCCACTACCACCGGGAACGGCCAGGTCCCTCACCTGGCCGTTCCCGGCTTTTTCAGGTCTGGCGCCCGGACTGCTCCGCGCTGTGGTGATCGCTGCGGAACGCACTGTAGCGGTCGTTATAAAATGGCGGGTGTGGCGGGGCGCAAACGTGGGTTCGACCGTGCGGAAGTGCTCGACCAGGTGATGCGCGCGTTCTGGCACGCCGGCTACGACGCCACCTCGGTGGCCGACCTCACCAAGCTGACCGGGGTCAACCCGCCGAGCCTCTACGCCGCGTTCGGCGACAAGAAGGCGTTGTTCGCCGAGGTCGTCGAGCGCTACCAGCGCACGTACGGCGCGTTCACCACCCGCGCCCTGGCCGAGGAGCCGACGGCCCGCGCCGCCGTCGAGCGGATCCTGCGCGAGGCCGCCACCGAGTACACCGACCCGGAACGCCCGCGCGGCTGCCTGGTGCTCAGCGCCCCCGAACTGGCCGGGCCCCGGCGCGCCGAGGTCGACGCCGTCGAGGCCAGGATCCGCGCCGACGTCGCCGCCGGGGTGCTCCCCGCCGCCACCGACCCGCACGGCCTGGCCGTCTTCGTCGCCGCGACCCTGCGCGGCATGTCCGGGCTCGCCCGCGACGGCGCGACGCGCGAAGAACTCGGCCACGTTGCCCGTGCGGCCCTGGCGGGTTGGCCCGCACCCGTACCCTGAGAGGCGACGAGAAGGGGTGGTGGAGGGCGTGGAGCTGGCCGAGTCGCTGCTGGCGTGGCTGCACGGCTGGACCGCCGTCCCGATCTGCCCCGGCGACTGGGCGTGGACGACCACGGCGCTCGGCGCGCTCATCGGCGTGCTGCCCACGGTGGCGGCCCTGCTGGCGATCACGGTCCGCCGGGTGGTCGGCAACTCCTACGGGCCGGTGACCGGCGCGATCTTCGCCGTCCTCGGCGTCTCCAGCACGCTGGTGCTGCCGTGGGTCCTGTTCTCCGGCGCGTCCACGGCGTTGCGCACCAACGCGGTGGCCGGCATGGAGTCGCTGAGCGGGTCGCCGTGCTTCGCGCTCACCCAGGACGAGTACCTGGTCGGCGCGCCGTCGATCGTCAAGGTGGTGACCGGGCAGTCGGACGTGCTGTTCCTGGTCCTGGGCTGCATCACCGCGGTGCTCGCGCTGCTGTGCCTGATCTTCGTGATGCTCCAGGCCGGTTCGGCCTTCCGGCTCGGCCCGAACTGGCCGCGCCGGGTGTTCTGGCCGCCGTTCCTGGTCCTCCTGGTAGCCACCTCGGCACTGCCCGTGACGCTGGTGGGCCACCTGCTGCTCGGATTCTTCCCGGTTGCCCTGATCGGCTCACTGGTCGTGCGGATTTTCGGGTTGACTACCGCCATGCTCAACCGCCCCGGCCGGGAGCGCGGCACGCCGAACTCCCCGCAGCAGCCGCAGTCCGCCGCGTCGTCGCGCAACAACCCGCCGCCCTACCAGGGGCCGCCCAAGCCGCCGCCGTACCAGCCGGCGCAGGTCCCGCAGTACCGGCCGGTGCCGCCGTACAACCCGAACCCGCCGGCGCACAAGCCCGTCCAGCCGGCCCAGCAGCCCTCGCAGCAGCCGCGCCAGTACCCGCCGACGCGGATCGCCGAGGTGCCGCCGGTCGAGCCGCCCCCGAACCAGCAGCCCGCCCAGCAGCCCAGCGGACCCCGGCCGACGCGCGTCGAGCAGCCCAGCGGGCCGCGGCCCACCCGGGTCGAGCAGCAGCCCGCGCAGCTCGCCGACACCCCCGGTCCGCTCCCGTTCGGTCCCGGCGCGAGTTCGCCGATGCCCACGCCCACCACGTCCGACGGCAAGGTGTGGAACCCGGCGAGCGGCCGGTTCCGCCGCGTCCGCCAGCTCGGCCGCGGCGGGTTCGGCACGGTGTGGCTGGCCGTGGACACCCAGCTCGACCGCACGGTCGCGGTGAAGCTCGCGCACGCCCCGGACAACGACACCGAGCAGCGGATGCTGCGCGAGGCGCGGGCCCTGGCGGCGGTGCGGCACCCGAACTGCGTGCGGGTGTTCGACATCGTCCAGGACCCGGACGGCCTGGCCATCGTCATGGAGTACATCGACGGCCAGCCGCTGTCCGACGTGGTGCTCAAGAGCGGCCTGTTGCAGGACACGCTGGCCGCGCGGCTGTGGGTGAACATGGCCGACGCGCTGGCCGCCGCGCACGAGCAGGGCGTGCTGCACCGCGACGTGAAGCCGTCCAACGTGATCGTGGACGGCAGCGGCACCGCGCACCTGATCGACTTCGGCATCGCGCGGTCCAAGGGCGACAGCACGCTCACCGCCACCGGGATGATGGTCGGCACGCCCGACTTCCTCGCCCCGGAGACCGCGCGCGGCGAGGCGGCGAGCCCCGCGTCGGACGCCTGGCAGCTCGCCGCCACCGTGAGCTACGCGCTGACCGGCCACCCGCCGCGCGGGTCGCGGGAGAACCCGATCTCGTCGCTGATGGCCGCGGCGCAGGGCGAGCCGTGCGTGAAGCTGCCCCAGCGCAGCGCCCACCACCGGCTGCTCACCACCGCCTTGGACGCCGACCCGAAGCGCCGCCCGCCGCTGGCCGCGGTCCGGGCCGAGCTGGGGTCGTGGCTGTCGCAGGCGGGCGTGAGCAAGGAGGGCCCGGTCACCCGGATGATCGACCGGCCCGAGCCGCCGACCCGACCGGTGCGCTGAACCCCGCGACCGGTCCCACCACCAGCGGGATCGGCAGCCACTTCGCGGAGAACCCGAGCACCACCAGCGTGGACGCGAGGGCGATGGCGGGCGGCAGGCGGTGGGGCAGCAGCTTCACCGCGCCGCCATGCCCGCCGCCGGCGCCGTCGACGTGACGCCCATCAACGTGTCCAGCGCGATGTCGGCCGCGAGGCGCGAGTTCCTGATCGACCGCCTCAGCGAACGCCGCGAGGTGGTCAGCTTCCGCAGCTCGGTCATCTTCGAGAGCACCCGCAACCCGGTCCCCACCGAACTGCCCGGCTGATCGGGCTGCGGCGAACGGGCGAAGGCGCGGGGGCGCATCGGAACTGGTGCGGACGGCGAAAGCCGACCCGACGGTGGTGGTGGCCGATCCCCGGCGGGAGATCTGCGGTTTCCGGGTGGCGCATTCGGTGCCGTCCGGAACGAAACGCGGAATCAGGCGCGATTCGTTAAGCGACTCCGTGCTCGGCGCGGACGTGGTGGTTCCCACGCTCCCGGTAACGGTCGACGTCTCAGAGCAGAACTGACGTGAAGGGGGCGGCGACGCCGCCCCCGGCAGTCACCGCCAGGACGGCAGCCAGCGCTGGGCCTCCCACATCTCCGGGGTTATGGGGACGCCGTTGAGGATCGGCCAGAGCCACACGAAGTTCGCCACCACGAGCCCCACGTACAGGGCCACGACGAGCAGGCCGGTGCCCCGGCGTTCCTGGCCCGCCGACGACGAGCCGAGGATCTCGCCCAGGGCCAGCACGATCCCGAGCACCAGGAACGGTGCCATCGGCATCGCGTAGAAGAGGTACATCTGGCGGTCGACGTTGGTGAACCACGGGAGGAAGCCCGCGCCGTAGCCGACGAGGACGGCCGCGTAGCGCCAGTCCAGCTTGGCGATCGACTTCCACAGCGCCCACGCCAGCACCGGGAACGCCAGCCACCACATCGCGGGCGTGCCGACCAGCATGATCGCGCCCACGCACGTCGCCGTGCCGCAGCCGGTCAGTTCGCCCTCGTAGTAGTAGAGCATCGGGCGCAGGCCCATGGGCCACGTCCACGGCTTCGACTCCCACGGGTGCTTGTTCGTCTCCGACGTCACCAGCTTGGTGTGGAAGTCCAGCACGTTGCCGCTGTAGTACCAGAGCGCGCGCAGCGGCTCCGGGATCCACGAGTCCTCCGGGATCTTCACGCCCGCCACGTGCCGGTCGATGGCCGTCTCGCTGGCGAACCAGGACCACCACGTGGCCAGGTACGCCAGGATCGGGATCAGCGCCAGCGCGAACAGCGACGGCAACAGGTCCCGCACGATCGTGCCCAGCCACGGCCGTTCCACGCCCGCCGAGCGGCGCGCCGTCGCGCTCCACACCACCGACAGCACGCCGAAGAACACGATGAACCAGGCGCCCGACCACTTCACGCCGCAGCCCAGGCCCAGCGCGACGCCGGCGGCGAACCGCCACCACCGGAAACCCAGGGTCGGCCCGAACGGCGAGTTGTTCACCCAGCCCTCGCGCACCGCGACCGCCAACCGCGACCGCACCTGGTCCCGGTCGGCCATCAGGCACGCGAACGCGGCCACCACGAACAGCACCAGGAAGCTGTCCAGCATCCCCATCCGGGACTGCACGTGGCTCAGGCCGTCGGCGATCAGCAGCACGCCCGCGATCGCGGCCAGCAGGTCCGACCCGGTCAGCCGGCGGGCGATGCGCACCACCAGCACGATCACGATCGTCCCGGCCAGCGCGGCGGCGAACCGCCAGCCCACCCCGTCGTAGCCGAAGATCCACTCGCCGATCGCGATCAGCTGCTTGCCCAGCGGCGGGTGGACGATCAGCTCGTAGCCGGGGTTGTCCTCGTAGCCGCCGTTGCGCAACGCCTGCGCGGCCTGCGGCACGTAGTGCTTCTCGTCGAAGATCGGGGTGCCCTTGTCGGTCGGGAACCCCAGGTTCCAGAACCGCACCACGCCGCCGACCAGTGCGACGGCCAGGGTGACGAGCCACCCGCGCAGGGCGTTGCCCACCGGGCCGGGTTCGAGTTGCCGGGCCCGCTGTTCGCGGTCGTTGCCCGGAGGCGGGCTGGTCGGGGGCAGCTCCCCGACGTCGACCACGTCGTCTGCGGACTGCGGTGCGATCAGGCTCACGGGGCCGATCGTAGGGTGAACGGTGTGAGACCTGTATCCGGATCAGGCCGTCTGGTGCTCGCCGCGACTCCGCTCGGCGACATCGGTGACGCTTCGCCACGCCTGGTGGCCGCGTTGGCGAGCGCCGACGTCGTGGCCGCCGAGGACACCAGACGCCTTCGCTCGCTGGCCGCCGCGCTCGACGTGCAAGTGGGCGGGCGGGTCATCAGCTTCTACGACCAGGTGGAGACCAGTCGGCTGCCCGGTCTGGTCGACGCCCTGCACGCGGGGCAGACGGTGCTGCTGGTGACCGACGCCGGGATGCCGAGCGTGTCCGACCCGGGGTACCGGCTGGTGGCCGCGTGCGTCGAGGAGGGGTTGACGGTGACCTGCCTGCCGGGTCCGTCGGCGGTGACCACGGCGCTCGCGGTGTCCGGTCTGCCGTCGGACCGGTTCTGCTTCGACGGTTTTCCGCCGAGGAAGTCCGGTGAACGTCAACGCTGGTTCGGAGCACTCCTCGCGGAGCCGCGCACGGTCGTGTTCTTCGAGTCGCCGCACCGGCTGGCCGCGACCCTGGCCGACGCGGCGGAGGTGCTGGGCGCGGATCGGCGGGCGGCGGTCTGCCGGGAGCTGACCAAGACGTACGAAGAGGTGCGGCGCGGCGGGCTCGGCGAACTGGCGGAGTGGGCGGCGGAGGGCGTGAAGGGCGAGATCACGGTGGTGCTCGCGCCCGGTGCGCCGGTCGAGGGGCCGTCGATGGAGTCGCTGGTGGCCGAGGTCAAGCAGCGGGTGGCGGACGGCGAGCGGATGAAGTCGGCGGCGGCGGAGGTCGCGGCGGCGGCCGGGGTGAGCAAGAAGGCCCTCTACGACGCGGCCGTCAGCGGCGGTTGAGGCTCAACCTTCGAGCCAGATCAGGCGGGCGTCGCCGAGCAGTTGGTGGCGGGCGAGCAACGCGGCTGCGCTGGTCGACTGCCACGTCCCGCCGTCCTCGGACCAGAGGACGGCGGAGCGCGGCTCCTCGAACTCCATCCCCCACGCCACGAAACCGGGGTCGTCCTCCTGCCGCGCGCTGACCCCCACCAGCGCGAACAGCCTCGGCTGGAAGGTGCGCGCTTCGTATTCCAATTCACCCAGCGAGTCCATGCGCTAACGGTAGCGCGATATGAATAGCGACTTGAATCGCTCGATGGAGTGAACATCAAATCCCGAAACATGCGCCAATATGAGTCGCATGACAATTCGCCATGATCCGTCGGCACTGCGCTGGCTGGTCGGCGTGGAACTCGCGCACCACCGCAAGCGGGCCGCGATCACGCCGCAGCAGGTGCAGGAGGCCACCGGGATCGCCCGCGCCAAGCTCAGCCACATGGAGACCGGGCGCTACCAGCAGTTGCCCGAAGACATCGGCGCGCTCTTGGCGCTTTACGGGGCCGCGCGGCACGACACCGACCGGCTGACCTCGCTGAGTCAAAGCGGTGAGGGCAAGTCCTGGTGGGCCTCGTGGTCGAACCTGGTGCCGGACTGGTTCAAGACCTTCGTCGGGCTGGAGGGGCTCGCCGCGAAGGCGTTTCTGTTCGAACCGCTCGTCATGCCGGGGTTGTTGCAGACCGAGGAGTACGCGCGGGCGATCACCGAAGCGACCGGGTTCGTCCGGCCCGACCACGCCGAGCGGTTCGTGTCGTTCCGCGTCGCACGCGCGAAGCGGCTCACCGACGACGACCCGCTCGAACTGCACGCGGTGATCGGCGACGGCGCGCTCCGGCTGAACGTCGGCACGCCCGAGGTCCGCTACAACCAGTACAAGCACCTGTGCGAGATGGCGAAGCGGCCCAACGTGACGATCCAGATCTGGCGACCTCGGGACGGGCCGCACACGGCGATGAGCGGCAAGTTCGTCGTCCTGGACTTCGACCAGGCCCGCTCGATCGCCTACTCCGAACGCCTCGACGGTGCCGTCTACGTGCAGGATCAGGACGACGTCGAGACCTATAAAATGGCGGCGAAGAACTTGCAGACGGTCGCGATGTCGCCGCAGCAGACCCTGACGCACCTCAAGGTGATGCCTGGCGACGACTAGTCGGGGAGGCTCCCGTGTCCGGGCTCCGCTGGGTCAAGAGCAGCCACAGCTCCAACAACGGAGACTGTGTCGAAGTGGCGTTCGCCGCCGGGGCGGTCCTGGCGCGTGACTCCAAGAGCCCTGACGCCGGTCGGCTGGCCTTCTCACCCGCCGCTTGGCGGGCGTTGGTCGTGCGTGTCGCCCGGTAGTTCGCAGTCCGACGGACCGTCGGCACGTGAGCCGCCCGAAACCAGGTGGCGGCACCTCCGTAGGCTTAACACATGAGTGCTTCCGTGCTGACCGCGGTGGCGTGGCCGTATGCGAACGGGCCCCGTCACATCGGTCACGTGTCAGGGTTCGGTGTCCCTTCCGACGTGTTCTCGCGGTACATGAGGATGTCGGGGAACCGGGTGCTGATGGTGTCCGGCACGGACGAGCACGGCACACCCATCTCCGTCCAGGCGGAGAAGGAGGGGCTGACCGAGCGCGAGCTCGCGGACAAGTACAACCGCGTCATCGCCGAGGACCTCCACGGGCTGGGCCTCTCGTACGACCTGTTCACCCGCACCACCACGGGCAACCACTACAAGGTCGTCCAGGACCTCTTCCTCGCCCTGTGGCGCAACGGCTACGTCATCCCCAAGACCGAGATGGGCGCGATCAGCCCGTCCACCGGCCGCACCCTGCCCGACCGCTACATCGAGGGCACCTGCCCGATCTGCGGCTACGACGGCGCGCGCGGCGACCAGTGCGACAACTGCGGCAACCAGCTCGACCCGATCGACCTGAAGAACCCGCGCTCGCGGATCAACGGCGAGGTGCCGAAGTTCGTCGAGACCGAGCACCTGTTCCTCGACCTCCCGCAGTTCATCGACGCGCTCGGCGGCTGGCTCCAGACCCGCACCGAGTGGCGGCCGAACGTGCTCAAGTTCAGCCAGAACCTGATCAAGGACCTGCGCCCGCGCGCGATCACCCGCGACCTCGACTGGGGCGTGCCGATCCCGCTCGACGGCTGGCGCGACCAGCCGCTCAAGCGGTTCTACGTGTGGTTCGACGCGGTCATCGGCTACCTCAGCGCGTCGGTCGAGTGGGCCCGGCGCTCCGGCGACGACGACGCCTGGAAGGAGTTCTGGACCGGCGACGCCCAGGGCTACTACTTCATGGGCAAGGACAACATCGTCTTCCACTCGCTGATCTGGCCGTCGCTGCTGCTCGGCCAGAACGGCCAGGGCGCGAAGGGCGGCGAGCCGGGCGCGTTCGGCCCGCTGAACCTGCCCACCGAGGTGGTCTCCAGCGAGTTCCTCACGATGAGCGGCTCGAAGTTCTCCACCTCGCGCGGGACCGTCATCTACGTGACCGACTTCCTGCGCGAGTTCGGCCCGGACGCGCTGCGCTACTTCATCTCGGTGGCCGGCCCGGAGAACCAGGACACCGACTTCACCTGGGACGAGTTCGTCCGGCGGACGAACTTCGAGCTGGCCAACGAGTGGGGCAACCTGGTCAACCGGTCGATCTCGATGGCGCACAAGAACGTCGGGGCGATCCCGGCGCCGACCGCGCTCACCGACGCCGACCACGACCTGCTGACCCTGTCCCGCAACGCCTTCGGCGTGGTCGGCGACGCCCTGCGCCGCTCGCGGTTCAAGCAGGCCTCGGGCGAGGCGATGAAGGTGGTCGGCGCGGCCAACCGCTACCTGTCCGACCAGGAGCCGTGGAAGCTCAAGGACGACCCGGTCCGCCGGGACACCGTCCTGCACACCGCGCTCCAGGTCGTCCAGGACGCGAACACGCTGCTCACGCCGTTCCTGCCGCACTCGGCGCAGAAGGTGCACGAGGCGCTGGGCGGCTCGGGCGTGTGGGCGGCGCAGCCGCAGCTCAACGAGGTCGCGGACCTCGACGTGCCGGACCGCGAGTACCCGGTGCTGACCGGGGACTACGCCGGTGAGCAGGCCAAGTGGGAGTCCACGCCGATCCCGGTGGGCCGACCGCTGGCCAAGCCCGCGCCGCTGTTCGCCAAGCTCGACCCGGAGCTGGCCGAGACCGGCCCGGAGTGGGCCCCGATCGTCAAGTGAGCCGTCAGCGAGCCAGGTGGTGAGCCCGTCCGCGAGCGGAACGACGTGACCAAGCGCAGGGGTGAGCGGCCACCGGTCCCGGAAGCACTTCCGGTGCCGGTGGTCGACGCCCACACCCACCTCGACGCCTGCGGGGCGCAGACGCCCGAGCAGGTGCGGGAGATCCTCGACCGGGCAAATGCGGCCGGGGTCGACCGGGTGATCACGGTCGCCGACGACCTGGCGTCCGCGCGGTGGGCGGCGCAAGCCGCCACGTGGGACGAGCGGGTGTTCGCGGCGGTCGCGCTGCACCCGACCCGAACGTCCACTTTCACCGATGCCGACCGCGCGGAACTCACCGCGCTGGCCGCGCGACCGCGCGTGGTGGCGATCGGCGAGACCGGTTTGGACTACTACTGGGACTACTCGCCGCCGGCCGCGCAGCACGACGCCTTCCGTTGGCACATCGAGCTTTCCAAGCTCTCCGGCAAGACCCTGATGATCCACGACCGGGACGCGCACGACGACGTGCTCAAGGTGCTGGACGAGGAGGGCGCGCCGTCCACAGTGGTCTTCCACTGCTTCTCCGGCGACCTCGACTTCGCGCGCGCGTGCGTGGAGCGCGGGTTCGTCCTGTCGTTCGCCGGCGCGGTGACCTTCCGCAACGCGGGGGCGCTGCGCGAGGCGGCGGCGTGGGTGCCGGCCGACCACCTCCTGGTGGAGACCGACGCCCCCTTCCTGACGCCCCACCCGTTCAGGGGGCGGCCGAACGAGCCGTACTGCGCGAACTACACGCTCCGTGACATCGCGACGTTGCGTGACGTGGATGTGGCCGACCTTGCGTCAACTGTCACCCGAAACGCCGAGCGGGTCTTCAACCTCGGTGACGTGGTGCAGTCGCAGTAGGACTTACGACGAATGGCGGACGGACTTGCTCCGCTGTTGGGGTGATCGAACTCACAAGGCGGGTAGGGGTGTTTGCACAACCCCCGCGCACCCGTTACGGTCCCGTGACCGTGCCCCGAGTTCGATCCCCCTGGGGCGCAGCCCGCAGTCGGGGCGGGTTTACACACCAGAAGCGAGAAGACGGATACACGCGGGAGTTGCCGGAGATCACCTGTTGACCGCCGACACCGAACGTGTGCGCGAAACCTTCGCGCCTTCAGGAGGTATGGAACCCCGTGAACTCGTTCAACGAGGACACCGACTGGTTTACCCCCGTGCGGCCTGACCAGGCACCGCCCACCGGCGTGGACGTCCTGGACAGACCCGAGCCCGGTTGGTCCGACTGGGACACCACGGTCTTCAGCATCACCCCGGACGACGTGCTGGAGGTCCTCGGACCCGACGCGGACGACCTGCTGGCCAGTGCCAACGTCGACGTCGACGAGCTGATCAAGCTCATCAACGCCGAGACCACGCTCCTCCCGCCCATCATCATCCCGGACGAGGTCTCCCAGGACCGGGTCGCCGGAGCCCTGGCTGCCGAGCAGCCGAGCGCCCCGCCCGCCGCCCTGGTCGAAGCCGCCGGGAAGTGGAAGCGCCGCTTCCTCAAGGCCGCGGTCGCCACCGTGCTGGTGACCATCTCCGGCGGTGGAGCGACCGCCATCGCGATGGACAAGTCCGTCACCGTCGACGTCGACGGCGAACTCAAGACCGTGCGGACCTACGAGTCCACCGTGGGCGAGATCCTCGCCGACGAGGGCATCGCGGTCGGTGAGCACGACGCGCTCAGCCCGTCCCCCCAGGCGAAGGTCGGCGACGGCGGCAAGATCTCGCTGGACCGCGGCCGGCTGGTCAAGATGACCGTCGACGGCGAGCAGCGCGAGGGCTGGGTCCGCTCGGTCACCGTGGACGAGGCGCTCGACCAGCTCCAGGTCGCCGACGAGGGCGCGTGGCTGTCCCACGACCGCGGCATGGCCGTCCCGCTCGGCGGGATGGCGCTGGAGGTCAAGAGCCTCAAGACCGTCACGCTCTACGACGGCGGCACCGAGCCCAAGCAGCTGCGCACGACGGCGCTGACCGTCGACGAGCTGATGAAGGCCGAGAACATCTCGCTCGGCCCGGAGGACAAGCTCGAGTCCGCCGGCGACCTGCGCATCACCAACGGCGCCGAGGTCCACATCAGCCGCACCGGCGTGTCCGTGATCAACGCGACGGAGGCCGTCGAGCCGCCCGTCGAGGAGGTCAAGGACGACACGATGCTCAAGGGCCAGAAAGAGGTCCTGGAGCCGGGCGAGGCCGGCGAGCAGATCGTCACCTACCGGGTGACCATCAAGAACGGCAAGGAGACCGGGCGCGAGAAGCTCGGCGCGAAGGTCACCAAGGAGCCGAAGGCCAAGAAGGTCAAGGTCGGCACCAAGCTCCCGCCCGACGGCGCGGTGTGGGACCGGCTGGCCAACTGCGAGGCGACCGGCAACTGGGCCATCAACACCGGCAACGGCTACTACGGCGGCCTCCAGTTCAACAAGGGCACGTGGGACGCGTACGGCGGTGCCGCGTATGCCGCCTACCCCCACCAGGCCAGCCGCGAGCAGCAGATCGCCGTGGCCACCAAGCTGCGCGACGCGCGCGGCGGGTACTCGGCGTGGCCCCACTGCCAGCAGAAGCTGGGCCTGCCGTAAGTTGCGCGTGTGACCGAAGCTTCGTCTTCAGCAGGGCCGGGGAGTGCGCTCCTCGGCCCTGCTGACGTTCGTCGGCTCGCCGCCGAGCTGGACATCAGGCCCACCAAGAAGCTCGGCCAGAACTTCGTGCACGACCCGAACACCGTCCGCAAGATCGTCTCGGCTGCCGGGCTGTCGCCCGACGACGTGGTGCTGGAAGTGGGGCCCGGTCTGGGTTCGCTCACGCTGGCGCTCTTGCCCGCCTGCGCTTCGACGGTCGCCGTGGAGATCGATCCGGTGCTGGCCGCCCGGCTGCCGCTGACGGTGGCCGAGCGCGCGCCGGGTCTCTCCGAGAGGCTGACCGTGATCGAGGCCGACGCGATGCGCGTCACGGCCGACCGGTTCGCCACGCCGCCGACGGCGTTGGTGGCCAACCTCCCGTACAACGTGGCGGTGCCGGTCGTGCTGCACCTGATGGCGGAACTGCCTTCGCTGCGCACCGGATTGGTGATGGTGCAGTCCGAAGTGGCCGATCGGATGGCGGCCGGGCCGGGCAGCAAGGTCTACGGCGTGCCCAGCGTGAAGCTCGCCTGGTACGCCGACGCCCGCCGGGCCGGGCCGGTCCCGCGCTCGGTGTTCTGGCCGGTGCCCAACGTCGATTCCGCGCTGGTCGCGTTCACCCGCCACGAGCAGCTGTCCACTGTGGACCGCAAGGTGCTGTTCTCGTTGGTGGACGCGGCTTTCGCGCAACGCCGCAAGATGCTGCGCGGGGCGCTCGCCGGGTGGGCCGGCTCCGCCGCCGCGGCCGAGCGGCTGTTGGTGCAGGCAGGGGTCGATCCGGGCGTCCGGGGGGAGCAATTGGACGTCGGAGCGTTCATCCGGATAGCCGAGGTTTCCTCACCGTAATGGCCGATGATCTTTCGGCCAAAAGTGTGATTTGACGAACGATCCTCATGCGGGCTTGCGTTCAAGCCTCTGCGTCGGGTGTACTCGTGCTGCCATCCCGAGCGGCTGAGAGACCTGGCTCTACGACGCCGCAGCAACCACCTCCCCACGGAGGCAGGTGCTTCAGCCAGGATCGATGGAGGATCACGTGCCCAGGATGCTGCTCACGCGCCGGCGAGTCGTCGACCACGGCCGCCGCACGGTTTCGGGCTGTCGCAGCTAACTCCGCCCCAGGCGCTTTTCGAGTCCTCGTCGTCCCCTCCGCTGGGACACCCTTCTTGAGCCGGCCTTCGGACGTGCACGCCACGAGCGTGCGCTGCCGCGTGCAGTCGTGGAGCGAAATCGTGATCACTGTCGAAAACCTCACCAAGACCTTCCCCGGGAGTACCGGTCAGGTTCGCGCGCTGGACGGCGTGAACCTGGACGTGGCCGCCGGCACCGTCCTGGGCGTCGTCGGCCCCAGCGGTGCGGGCAAGTCCACGCTGGCCCGGTGCGTGGCGCTGCTGGAGCGCCCCGACAGCGGTGCGATCCGCGTCGACGGCACCGACCTGGTGTCCCTGGGCGGGCCGGCGCTGCGTGCCGCCCGCCGGCAGATCGGCGTTGTGCCGCAAGGGGATTCGCTGCTGCGCCAGCGGACCGCCGCGGGCAACGTGGCGCTGCCGCTGGAGTCGGCCGGCGTGCCCGGCCCGCAGCGGCGGACCCGGGTCGCCGAGCTGCTCGACCTGGTCGGCCTGACCGACAAGGCGGGCTCCTACCCCGACCAGCTCTCCGGCGGCCAGCGCCAGCGGATCGCCGTGGCGCGCGCCCTGGCGGCCAGCCCGTCGGTGCTGCTGGCCGACGAGCCGACCTCCGCGCTCGACCCCGACACCACCGGCTCGGTGCTCACCGTGCTGGACCGCGCGCGAGCCGAGCTCGGCGTCACCGTGCTCGTGGTCACCCACGACATGGGCGTGGTCCGCAAGATCTGCGACGACGTCGCGGTGCTGGAGGACGGCCGCGTGGTCGAGCACGGCAAGGTGCTGGACCTGGTCGCGGACGCGGCCTCCCGCACGGCCGCCTCGCTGCTGCCCGCCGTCGACCAGAACCCGGCCGCCGAAGGCGCGTACGACCGCGTCGCGGACGTGGTGCTGGTCGGGTTCGCCGCGGTCGGCGCGCTGCTGCCCGAGGCGACCAGCCGGTTCGGCGTGGACCTCAACCTGCTCGGCGGCGGTCTGACGCGGCTCGGCGAGACCCCGGTGGCGCGGTTCCGCGTCGGTCTCAACGGCGAGCGCGCGGACTCGGCGCTGGAGTGGATCGCCGAAGCGGGTGGCGCGGTGCGCCGGACACTGGCGGGGCCCCAGGGAGTAGCTGCGTGAGGTCTGCCACACCCTGGTCCACCGTGTTCGACGACGTCCTGGTCGCGACCGGCCAGACGGTCTACATGGTGGGCGTCTCCACCCTGATCGCTGTTGTGCTCGGCATCCCGCTCGGCGTCTGGTTGCAGCTCACCGCTCCCGGTGGGCTGCGCCCCAGGCCCGTGGTGCACAAGCTGCTCGGCTTCGTGGTCGACCTCGGTCGGTCCATGCCCTTCCTGGTCCTGCTGATCGTGCTGATGTCGTTCACCCGGCTGATCCTCGGCGGCACGATCGGGCCGACGGCGGCCATCGTGCCGCTGGCGGTCGGCGCGATCCCGTTCGTCGGGCGGCTGGTCCAGAACGTCCTGTCCGAAGTGCACGTGTCGGTGATCGAGGCCGCGGTGACCACCGGGGCCTCCACGCCGCGGATCGTGCGCAGCGTGCTGCTCCGCGAATCGCTGCCCGCGCTGGTCAACGCGATCGGCGTGACCGCCATCGCCCTGCTCGGCTACTCCGCCATGGCCGGTGTGGTGGGCGGCGGCGGCCTCGGCGACCTCGCGGTGCGCGAGGGCTACCAGCGCTTCAACGACCGCTACCTGTGGGCGACGGTCGTGGTGCTCGCCGTCGTGGCCACCCTGATCCAGTTCATCGGCAACCGCGTGGCCCGGGGCGTCGACCGCCGCCGGCACGCCTCCGTCTGACCCTTTCGTCTCCGCTCTGCCCTAAGGAATGTGAAATGCGTATTCGTGCTGCCCTCGTCGCCGTGCTGCTGACCGCAGTGGGCTGCGGAAGCGGCCAGACCGGTGCCGCTTCCGACCCCGAAGCGGCCCTGAAGGTCGGCGTCAGCCCCGTCCCGCACGCCCAGGTGCTCAAGTACGTGGCGGAGAACCTGGCCAAGGACAAGGGCCTCAAGATCGAGGTCGTCGAGTTCACCGACTACGTCCAGCCCAACACCGCGCTGGTCGACGGCTCGCTGGACGCCAACTACTTCCAGACCATCCCGTACCTGGACACCTTCAAGACCGAGAGCGGCGCGAAACTGGAGTGGATCGGGCCGGTGCACGTCGAGCCGCTCGGCGTCTACTCCAAGAAGCACAAGAAGCTCACCGACCTGCCCTCCGGCGCGAAGGTCGCGGTCGCCAACGACGCCACGAACGAGGCGCGCGGGCTGCGGCTGCTCGCCGAGAACGGCCTGATCAAGATCAAGGCGGGCGCGGAGAAGGTCCCGTCCATCCGGGACGTCGCGGAGAACCCGAAGAACCTGGAGTTCGTGGCGCTGGAGGCGGCGCAGCTGCCCCGGTCGCTGGAGGACACCGACGCCTCCGTGGTGAACGGCAACTACGCGATCGACGCCGGGCTCAAGCCCGCGACCGACGCGCTG
Source organism: Saccharothrix espanaensis DSM 44229 (assembly GCF_000328705.1). Taxonomy (NCBI): domain Bacteria; kingdom Bacillati; phylum Actinomycetota; class Actinomycetes; order Pseudonocardiales; family Pseudonocardiaceae; genus Saccharothrix; species Saccharothrix espanaensis. Next base: position 709,972 of record NC_019673.1, read on the forward strand.
GTGCTGGAGAAGGCCGAGGGCAACCCGAACGCCAACGGCCTGGTCACCCGCGCCGAGCTCAAGGACGACAAGCGGATCAGGGACCTGCTGGCCCTGCTCCAGTCGCAGCAGGTCAAGGACTACATCAAGCAGACCTTCGACGGGGCCGTGCTGGCCGTCTGAGGCTAGTGGTCGACGGTGGCGCGCTCTCCGCGGAGGGCGCGCCACGCGCCGTAGAGGGCCAGTGCCGCCAGCGCCCCGGTGACGACCGTGATCGAGCCGCTGACCAGCAGGTCCGTCGCGTTGTCGCCGGTCGTGGTGAGCGCCGCGAACACCGTGGTGAACACCGCCAGCGCGGCGAGGACGGCGGCCGGGCGGTCCGGCGGGGCGAACCGGGCCGGGACCGGCCGGCGGGGCATCCGGGACAGCCTCCGCGCGCACCAGACCGCCACCAGCAGGGCTCCCAGGACCGTGCTGACCCACTGCGCCAGCGCGAAGCCGGGCAGCCCCAGCACGTCCCGCTCCAAGACCGGGAACAGCCGCACGCCCCAGCCGTCGTGGTGGGTGAAGGCGTCCCAGACGAGGTGCGTGGTGCTGCCGACCAGCGCCGAGACCGCCGTGGCGAGCCCGAAGCGCGGCGCTCGCAGGTGGGCGACCCGCGACCGGACCGCCGCCGGGGCCAGCGCGAGCGCCGGTTCGAGCAGCAGCGCGCGGTGGACGAGCAGGGCGGCCAGCGCGATCGGCACGTCCACCAGGAGCAGGCCCCACCACGTGTGGGTGTACTCGCCGCCGCCCGGGTAGAGCAGCACGAAGTACGGCAGGTCCGGCGCCATCGAGCCCGCGACCAGCGCCGACGGCACCAGCGGGCGGCGGGTCAGCGGGAGGACCGCGGCGATGTGCGAGGCGGTGAACGGCATACCGGCATTCGACCACCCGAGCCCGCCCGAGGCGGCCCCGGGCACTGCTCCTCCACAAGATCCCCGCACCTCCGACCACCCCCGCCCGGCGGGTTCGTCCGCAGGTGGGAGCCGGGTGGCAGCGAGCACCCGGCCGACGCCCGTAGGCTTCATGGCGTGCTCGCCGTAGTCCCACCCCCGGTCACCGTCCGCGTCCCGGCCAAGGTCAACCTGCACCTGGCGGTCGGTGACCCGCGCGCGGACGGCTACCACGACCTGGTGACGATCTTCCAAGCGCTGTCCCTGACCGACGAGGTGACGGTCTCGGTCGCCGACGACCCCGGCGTCGAGGTGCACGGCGAGGGTGCGGACGTGGTGCCCACCGGACCGTCGAACCTGGCCTGGCGGGCGGCGCGGGTGCTGGCCGAGCACGTCGGCCGCGACCCCGACCACCCCAAGGTCCGGGTGTCGATCCGCAAGGCCATCCCGGTCGCGGGCGGCATGGCGGGCGGCAGCGCGGACGCGGCGGCGACCCTGGTCGGCCTGGCCTCGCTGTGGCGGCTGGAGATCGGCCGGGACGAGCTGGCGGGGCTGGCCGCCAAGATCGGCGCGGACGTCCCGTTCGCGCTCTACGGCGGCACCGCGCTGGGCACCGACCGGGGCGACCAGATCGTGCCCGTGCTGGCCCGCCACCAGTTCCACTGGGTGCTCGCGTTCGACCGGCGCGGCCTGTCCACGCCCGAGGTGTTCGGCGAGCTCGACCGGCTGCGCGCCGACGGCGACCCGCCCCGGGTCGGTGCGGCCGAGGCCGTGCTGGAAGGGCTCGCGTCGGGCGACCCCCGGCAGCTCGCCCTGCTGCTGGGCAACGACCTCCAGGCCGCCGCGGTGTCGCTGCGGCCGAACCTGCGCCGCACCCTGCGCGCCGGGGTGGACGCCGGTGCGCTGGCCGGGATGGTGTCCGGGTCCGGTCCCACCTGCGCGTTCCTCTGCACCGACGCCGACTCGGCGGTCCGGGTGGCCGCCGAGCTGGCCGGCGCGGGGGTGTGCCGCACGGTGCGCGTCGCGCAGGGGCCCGTCCACGGGGCGCGGGTGATCGGGACCGAGGAGACGCCTCGGCCGACACCGCCCGAAGTCCACGCTTGAAATTTCAGACGAAGGTTGTGTTGATGGCCAACTTGGTCAACTTGGAGAACGTCTCCAAGTCGTTCGGTGTGCGTCCGCTGCTGGACGGGGTGTCCCTCGGGGTCGGTGAAGGCGACCGGATCGGGGTCGTCGGGCTCAACGGCGGTGGCAAGACCACGCTGCTGGAAGTGCTCGCCGGGCTCGCCCCGCCGGACGAGGGCCGGGTCAGCCAGACCCGGGGGCTGCGGATGGCCGTGGTGACCCAGCGCACCGAGCTGCCGCCCGACTCGACGGTGCGCAACGCGGTGATCGACCCGCTCGGCTTCGACGCCGAGCACGAGTGGGCGGCCGACGCCCGGGTCCGGTCCATCCTCGACGGGCTGGGCATCACCGCGCTGGGGCTGGAGTCCACCGTCGGCACGATGTCCGGCGGCGAGCGGCGGCGGGTGGCGCTGGCCGCCGCGCTGGTCCAGGAGCTCGACCTGGTCGTGCTGGACGAGCCGACCAACCACCTCGACGTCGAGGGCGTCCGGTGGCTGGCCGAGCACCTGCTGGCCCGGCGGACCGCGCTGGTGGTCGTCACCCACGACCGGTGGTTCCTGGACACGGTGTGCTCGCGGACCTGGGAGGTCGTCGGCGGCAAGGTCGAGCAGTACGAGGGCGGCTACGCGGACTGGATCTTCGCCCGCGCCGAGCGGGCCCGGCTGGCCGACGCCGTCGAGGAGAAGCGCCGCAACCTCGCCCGCAAGGAGCTGGCCTGGCTGCGCCGGGGCGCGCCGGCCCGCACGTCCAAGCCGCGCTACCGGATCGAGGCGGCCGAGGCGCTGATCTCCGACGTGCCCGCGCCCCGCGACACCGTGGAGCTGATGGCCTTCGCCAAGAAGCGGCTGGGCCGGACCGTGGTGGAGCTGGAGGACGTCACGCTCGCGGTCGGCGACGGCGCGCGCACGCTGGTGCGCGACCTGACCTGGCGGATCGGGCCCGGCGACCGGGTCGGGATCGTCGGGATCAACGGGTCGGGCAAGACCACGCTGCTGCGCGCGCTGGCCGGCGAGCTGGAGCCGGTGACCGGCAAGCGGATCCAGGGCCAGACGGTGAAGCTGGCCCACCTGAGCCAGGAGCTGCACGACCTCGACGGCTCGATGCGGGTGCTGGAGGCCGTGGAGGAGGTCGCGCGGCGGGTCGTGCTGGGCAAGCAGGAGATCTCGGCGTCCCAGCTGGCCGAGCGGTTCGGGTTCACCTCGCAGAAGCAGTGGACGCCGGTCGGCGACCTGTCCGGCGGCGAGCGCCGGCGGTTGCAGCTGTGCCGGCTGCTGATGGCCGAGCCCAACGTCCTGCTGCTCGACGAGCCGACCAACGACCTCGACATCGACACGTTGCAGCAGCTGGAGGACCTGCTCGACTCCTGGCCGGGCACGCTGGTGGTCATCTCGCACGACCGGTACCTGGTCGAGCGGGTCTGCGACCGGGTCGTCGCGCTGTTCGGCGACGGCGGGCTGACCGACCTCGTCGGCGGGATCGAGGAGTACCTGCGCCGGCGCGACGCGCAGACCGGTGCCGCCGGACCGGCCAAGGGCGGCGCCGGCAAGGCGCAGGTCGCCGAGGCCGCGCCGGCGTCGGCCGCCGACCAGCGGGCCGCCCGCAAGGAGCTGTCCCGGCTGGAGCGGCGGCTGGAGACCTTGCAGAAGAAGGAGGCGGAACTGCACGCCGCCCTCGCCGCCGCGGCCACCGATCCCGACCGGCTGCTGAAGCTGGACGCCGAACTGCGGGCGGTGCTGGCCGAGGCGGAAGCCGTGGAGGCGCAGTGGTTGGTCGCCGCGGAAGCGGTCGAGGGGTAGTCCCGGCGGCTTCGCGTGTCATCGCCGGGTGGCGGTGACACGCGGCTACCGGCCCCGGCGGCGCAGTTCGGCGGCCAGCAACGGCATCAGCTCGTCGACGTAGGCGCAGTCGTAGCCCTGGCCGTTCACCAGCGAGAGCGTGAACTCCGCCTTCGCCACGTCGGCCGAACTCGCGCCGATCATGCCGTCCAGCGCGATGCCGATCTCCTCCAGCACCCGGTCCACCTGGGACGTGCGGTAACCGCGCTGGGAAGGCCCCGCGACCGGGATCTTGATCAGCCGGAGCTGTTTCCAGGACGTGATCGGCGCACTGGCGCCCGGCCGCCGCGGGCCCTCGCCCAACTGCTTCTCGATCCGCGCCAGGAACGCGTCCACCTCGGTTTCGTCGTAACCCCGGCGGCCGATGATGGGGCGGCTGAAGCGGACCTCGCGGATTTCCCGCGCGGTCAGGTCGTCCTGGCCCAGCAGCGTGTTCTCGATGCGGTCCAGGAACTTGTCGACCTGCGATTCCTGGTAACCGCGCCGGCCGCGCGGGGGTTTGCCGAAACCGACCGTCCGGACGTCCCGCGCGGTCAGCGGTCTCGCCCCCACACCGGCCCGCGGCCGCACCGGCGGGGGAGCGGGGACGCGGTCGCTCGGCGTGGCGGGCACGCGGTCGCGTGGTGTGGCAGGAACGCGGTCGCGCGGCGGGGCCGGGAAGCGGTCGCTCGGCGTGGCCGGGACGCGGTCGCGTGGTGTGGCGGGGAGGCGGTCGTGCGGCGGTGCGGGCGCGCGTTCCAAGGTGACCACGACCAGGTCGAGGAACGTGTCCACGTCGTCCTCGTCGTAGCCGGTCCGGCCGGGTGGGGCGAAGGAGAACTCGATCTCCTGCACCTCGATCGCGGTCAGGTCGTCGCGGCCCGCGAGGGTGTTCTCGATCCGGTCCAGGAACGCGTCGATCTCGTCCTCGTGGTAACCCCGGTTGCCCGGCCGGGGCTTGTGGAAGCGGACGCCGCGGACGTCCTGCGGCGTGAGCCGGGGAGCCGACGCCGGGCGCATCCCGGTCGAGGTCGCGTGCGCGCCCTGCGCCGGCGCGACCGCCTGCCGGCGCTGCGGGGTGGACTTGAGGGTTTCGGCCACCAGGTCCATGAACACGTCGACCTCGGCGGCGTGGTAACCCGGTCTCGCCGGGTGGAAGCGCATCCGGCGGACGTCCTGCTCGGCCACGTCGTCGCGGCCCAGCAGCGTGTTCTCGATCCGGTCCAGGAAGTCGTCCACCTGCTGCTCGTCGTAGCCGGGCTGACCGGGCGGCGGTCGGTGGAACGCGACTTGTCGCAGGTCCTGCGCGCTCAACAGCGGCGCCGGATGTGCGGGCGTGTGCTGACGCGCTTCGAACCCGGCCACCCGATGCCTCCTTTGGTCGTATACCGGGGAGTATCGCCGGACGGTGGGGAACTTGTTTCGCCCTATTGGCTCAATGCGGTGGAGATCGTTCTACCCTGGCGGCCATGAGCCGGTTCGTGGACACCATGGTGGCAACCGCTGCGAGTGCCGAAGGACGGGGTATGACGACCGGGGAGCCGACCGCTCCCATCCGTCGCACCTGGAGTGAGGTGCACGAGCGGGCGACCCGCATGGCGGGCGCGCTGGTGGCCGGCGGGGTCGCCCCCGGCGACTCGGTCGCCGTGCTGGCCGGCGACCCGGCGGCCATCGCCCCGGCGGTGCAGGCGGTGTGGCTGGCCGGCGGCAGCATCACCATGCTGCACCAGCCGACCGCGCGCACCGACCTCGCCGAGTGGGCCGAGGACACCCTGAAGGTGCTGTCCATGATCGGTGCCCGGCTGGTGCTGCTCGGCGCGCCGTTCGACGCGCTGGCCGCCGTGCTCGACCAGCACGGGGTGTCCTACCGCCTGCTCGACGACCTCGACGGCGAGCCGCCGGCCGCGCCCGTGGCGGTGGACGAGTCGGCCACCGCGCTGTTGCAGCTCACCAGCGGTTCTACGGCCGACCCCAAGGCCGTCCGGATCACGCACGGCAACCTGTGGTCCAACGCCGAGGCGATGAGGGTCGCCGCCGCGCTCGACCCCGAGACCGACCGGATGGTGTCCTGGCTGCCGCTGTTCCACGACATGGGCATGGTCGGGTTCCTGACCGTGCCGATGCTGCTCGGGATCGACCTGGTGAAGGTCACCCCGGTCGACTTCCTCGGCCGCCCGACGCTGTGGCCGGACCTGATCAGCCGCTACCAGGGCACGATCACCGCCGCGCCGAACTTCGCCTACGCCATCGCCGCCCGGCGGATGGAGGGCGTCGAGGACGGCACGTGGGACCTGTCCCGGCTGCGCATCGCGCTCAACGGGGCCGAGCCGATCGACCCGGTCGCGGTGAAGTCGTTCACCGACGCCGGCGCGCGGTTCGGGATGCCCGCCGAGTGCGTGCTGTGCGCCTACGGCATGGCCGAGACGACCCTGGGCGTGGCGTTCGCGCCGCTGTTCACCGGGCTCTCGGTCGACGTGGTGGACCCGGACGAGCTGGAAGCCGGCCGGCGGGCCGTGCCGGTGCCCGCCGACAGCCCGAACGCCCGCGCGTTCCCGCTGCTCGGACCGCCGCTGCCGGGCCTGGAGGTCGAGGTCGTGGACGAGTCCGGCGCGGTCCGCGGCGAACGCGAGGTCGGGCAGCTGCGGGTGCGCGGCGAGGCCGTCACGCCCGAGTACCTGACCGTCGACGGCCCGGTGGCCACCCAGGACGCGGACGGGTGGCTGGACACCGGCGACGAGGGCTACGTGGTGGACGGGCAGGTCGTCGTCTGCGGGCGGCGCAAGGACGTGATCATCATGGGCGGCCGCAACATCTACCCGACCGACATCGAGCGCGCGGCCACGTCGGTGGAGGGCGTGCGGGCCGGCAACGCCGTCGCCGTCCGGCTGGACGCCGGGACCCGGCGGGAGCGGTTCGCCGTCGTGGTCGAGTCCAAGCACGCGGGCGAGGACTCCGCCGTGCGGGAGCTGTCGAAGGCGATCAGCGCGCGGGTTGTGGACGCCGTGGGGCTGCGCCCGTACTCGGTGGTGGTGCTCAAGCCCGGCAGCCTGCCCAAGACGCCCTCGGGCAAGCTGAGGCGCTCCGCGGCCTCGTCCCTGGTGCCCAGCGCGAGCTGACCGACGTCGTCCTGCTCGTCACCTGGCCCGTCGGCCGTCCGGTCGACGGGTCGGGCATGGACGCCGGGGGTGGCTGTGCTAACCCGCAGGCCGCGAGGTCGACGTGGTGCTCCCGGGCACGTCGGTCGACTCGTCACCGCCCAGCGCGCTGATACCCGCTGCGACCGCCAACCCGATGGCCACCGCGAAGCACACCTGCTGCAACCCCGAGAAGACGCGCATGTTCGGCGCCTTGACGTTCGGGTTCGCCTCGGCGAGCTGGCCGGTGATGCAGAACAGGCAGGCCAGGCCGAGCACGATCGACGCCGCGAACAGCCCCCACGACCACTGCATCAGGGTGCGTTCCGGGTCGCCCTTGCCACCGGCGAACTCCTTGAAGAACGTGACGGTGAGAGTGAGGACCCCTGTCGACAGGGTCAGCAACTGCTTGCACGCCTCCTGAAGCGACGAGAAGGCTTTGTCCGTGGTCGGGGCCGGTGCGTCCATGGCGATCAGCACCACGGGTAGAAGCCGGGGCACAGCCAACCCCAGACCTTCTGGGTCGTGTCCTTGGTCAGGACGTCGAGCTTGTGTTCCGAAGCAACCTCGACCAGGCGCTCGTGGAGCACTTCGACGTACCCGCCGAAGTCCGGGTGGTCGAACTCGGCTACCTGTCGCCCGCCGACCGCACCACCGCCGGCCACCGCATCCCGGGCGAGCGTCGCCCGGCCCCGGTCGATGATCGTGCCGAGCGCCTCTGCCGCGTCCTCGTCGACCGCCAATCCGCTGTCCCGCAGCGCCTTGATGAGGTCGTCGGTCCACACACGCTGTCCCATCGCCCACCACCCGCGGTGAATCCGGCCTTCAGTTCGTCCGGGTGCCTGTGAGTCGCGATCCTGGGCACGGGCGTTACGCCGTTCGCACTAATGGGTGACGGTCTGGGGTCCCGTCCGTAGCGGCTCAGAACTCGTGCTCAGCTGGACTTGTGCTCAGTGGAACTCGTGCTCAGTGGAACTTGTTTTGGGCGGCTTCCAGGCCCAGTTCCAGCAGGGCCTCGACGGCGTCGGCCGCGCGGTCCAGTTCGAAGGCCAGTTCCTTGCGCTCGACCAGGGAGAAGTTGCGCAGCACGTAGTCCGCCGGGTCCATCCGGCCCGGGGGGCGGTCCACGCCGAAGCGGACCCGGTGGTAGTCCTTGGTGCCCAGGGACTTGGTGATCGAGCGCAGGCCGTTGTGGCCGTTGTCGCCGCCGCCCAGCTTCATCCGCACGGTGGCGAACGGCAGGTCCAGCTCGTCGTGCACGACCACGATGTTCGCGGGCTCGACCTTGTAGAAGTTCGCGGTGCCGGCCACCGGGCCGCCGGAGGTGTTCATGTAGCCGCGCGGCTTGGCCAGCACGACCCGCCGGCCGCCGAGCCTGCCCTCCAGCACCTCGGCCCCGCCCTTGTGGGCCTTGAACCTGCCGCCGATCCGGCCGGCCAGCTCGTCGAGCACCAGGAACCCGACGTTGTGGCGGTTGCCCTCGTACTTGGGTCCGGGGTTGCCCAGCCCCACGACCAGGCTCACGTCATCGGCCACGGGACCGGAACTCCTGCTCCAACTCGTCCAACAGGGCGTCCACCGCCCTGGTCTGGTAGCCACGCCGCAGACCCGACGTGGTGCTGAACCGGGTGTGCCGGACCTCGCTCGACGTCATCCGCCCGCGCCCGTCCAGCGACGCGGCGGCCCGCGCGACGAAGGCGTCCACCTCGCCGCGATCGTAGCCGTTGGACGCCCTGGGCAGCTTCACCGCCAGCACGTCCGCGCCGCCGCGCATCCCGGTCGGCGGCACCGAGCCCTCGCGGAGCTGCCACTCCATCCGGGTCAGGAAGTCGTCCACCAGGCGCTGGTCGTAGCCGCCGGGCAGCTCGGTGAACACCACCCGGCGCACCTCGTCGGGGTGCATCCGGGTGCGGCCCGCCAGCGCGTCGGCGACCTTGAGCAGGAACGCGTTCACCTGGGCCGGGTCGTAGCCCTTCCCGCCGCGCCTGCGGGGGAAGGACGTGCCGCGCACCTGCGCCGGGCTCAAGGACGCGAACGGCACGCCGCCCCAGCCGTGAGGCGGGGGAGGCGTGCCGTTCGACCAGCCCGACGTGATAGGGCTCAGCTCTCTTCGGAGGCCTCGGCCTCGGCGGCCTCACCCTCGCCGTCCAGCTGGGCGGCGGTGGGTGCGGCGTTGACGGCGACGACCAGCGCCTCGGCGTCGGTCACCAGGGAGGCGCCCGACGGCAGGGCGACGTCCGAGGCGTGGATCTGGGTGCCGGCTTCGACACCCGCGACCGAGACCTCGACCTGGTCGGGGATGTGCAGGGCCTCGACCTCGAGCTGGATCGTGGTCAGGTCCTGGGTCACCAGGATGCCGGGGCCCGCCTCGCCGGTGATGACGACGGGGACCTCGACGGTGACCTTCTCGCCCCGCTGCACCAGCAGCAGGTCGACGTGCTCGATGTAGTTCTTGATGGGGTGCGTGGTGACGGTCTTGGTCAGCGCGAGCTCACTGCTGGAATCGATGTCCAGGGTGAGCACCGCGTTCTGACCGTGCTCGCGGACGACACGGGCGAACTCCAGCGCCGGCAGGGCCAGGTGCTTCGGGTCGGAGCCGTGGCCATAGAGCACCGCGGGGATCTTGCCGGCACGACGGGTGCGGCGGGCTGCGCCCTTGCCGAACTCGGTGCGCTCCTCTGCGGCGAGACGGACCTCGGACACGGTGGGGCTCTCCTAACGGTCTGGCCTTAGTACGTCGGGCGGGGCTGCTGAGCGGGGTGCTGGCCTGCGGCGGCGGGCGGCGCGGAAGGTGAACACGCGCGCGGCATCACAACCGCCGCGTCGATCACGCCGAGCGTGATGCTCGCCCTCGCCGAGGCAACCCGACCAGTGTAGGCCGGACCGGGGGCCGGACCCTAATCGGGGGTGGACAACGGTCCGCGCCGATCCCCCGGGCCCGCAACGCGAACGGCCGGCACGTCGGGTCGCGACGTGCCGGCCGTACGCGGTGCACGGGTCAGGCGAGGGTCAGGCGTTGCCGTCGAACAGGCTGGTGACCGAGCCGTCCTCGAAGACCTCCTGGATCACCCGGGCGAGCAGCGGGGCGATCGGCAGCACGGTCATCGCGTCGAACCGCTTCTCCGCCGGGATCGGCAGGGTGTCGGTGAACACGACCTCGCGCGCGCCGCAGGCCTGCAGCCGCTCGACCGCCGGGCCGGAGAGCACCGGGTGGGTGGCCGCGATCACCACGTCCGACGCGCCCTCGGCGAGCAGCTGGTCGACCGCCTTGGTGATGGTGCCGCCGGTGTCGATCATGTCGTCGATCACCACGCACAGCCGGCCCTTCACCTCGCCGACCACCCGGTTGGCGACGACCTCGTTGGGGCGCAACGGGTCCCGCGTCTTGTGGATGAACGCGATGGGCGTGCCGCCCAGGGTGTCCGCCCACTTCTCGGCGAGCTTGGTGCGGCCGGCGTCCGGCGACACCACGGTGATGTCGCGGCCCGCGTACTTGTCGCGGATGTGCTCGGCGAGCAGCGGCATGGCCCACAGGTGGTCCACCGGGCCGTCGAAGAAGCCCTGGATCTGGGCGGTGTGCAGGTCGACCGCGACCAGCCGGTCCGCGCCCGCGGTCTTGAACAGGTCGGCGACCAGGCGGGCGGAGATCGGCTCCCGGCCGCGGTGCTTCTTGTCCTGCCGGGCGTAGGGGTAGAACGGCATTATCACGGTGATCCGCTTGGCGGAGGCGCGCTTGAGCGCGTCCACCATGATCAGGTGCTCCATCAGCCACTGGTTGATGGGCGCGCAGTGCGACTGGATGACGAACGCGTCGCAGCCGCGCACGGACTCCTCGAACCGGACGAAGATCTCGCCGTTGGCGAAGTCGTACGCCGACTGGGGGGTCACCGACACGTTGAGGTGCTTGGCCACCTGCTCGGTCAGCTCCGGGTAGGCACGTCCACCGAAGAGCATCAGGTTCTTCTTCGGCGTTCCGGGCATGGTGGGGTTCACGTCAGCGCCCTTCCTCGGTTGTGTCGGCATTCTGCGACGCCAGCGCCCGCTGCGCCGCCTCGGCGGCCGGGGTGCCGGGCCTGCGCTGCACGACCCAACCCTCCAGGTTCCGCTGCGGGCCGCCGGACACGGCGAGCGCGCCCGGGGGGACGTCCCGGCGCACCACGGTGCCGGCTCCGGTGTACGCGCCGTCCCCGACCGTGACGGGGGCCACGAACATGTTGTCCGAGCCGGTCTTGGCGTGGGACCCGATGACGGTGCGGTGCTTGTGCACGCCGTCGTAGTTCACCGTGACGCTGGCCGCGCCGATGTTGGAGTTCTCGCCGATGGTGGCGTCGCCGATGTAGCTCAGGTGCGGGACCTTGCTGCCGGAGCCGATGTCGGAGTTCTTGACCTCGACGAAGGTGCCGATCTTGCCGTTCGCGCCCAGCCGGGTGCCCGGCCGCAGGTACGCGAACGGGCCGACGGACGCGCCCGCGCCGATCTCCGCGCCGGTCCCGTGGGTGCGCACGACCGACGCGCCCGCACCGATCGAGCACGCGGACAGCGTGGTGTCCGGGCCGACCACCGCGCCCTCGCCGACCACCGTGCCGTCGCGCAGCTGGACGCCCGGCTCGACCAGGACGTCCCGGCCGAGCCGCACGTCAGCGTCGAGCCACGTGGTGGCCGGGTCGACCACCGTCACGCCCTCGCGCATCCACCGCTCGACGATCCGGCGGTTGAGCTCCGCGCCGAGCCGGGCGAGCTGGACCCGGTCGTTCACGCCCTCCACCAGCCACGGGTCGGGCGTCACGACCGCGCCCACCCGCAGCCCGTCGGCGCGCGCGATGGCGAGCACGTCGGTCAGGTACAGCTCGCCCTGGGCGTTGTCGGTCGAGATGCGCGCGAGCGCGTCGCGCAGCACCGCCGCGTCGAACGCGTACACGCCCGAGTTGATCTCGGTGATGGCCCGCTCGTCCGGCGAGGCGTCCTTTTGTTCGACGATCTTCTCGACCTCGCCGGTGGCCGAGCGCACGATCCGCCCGTAGCCGGTGGGGTCGGGCACCACGGCGGTGAGCACGCTCACCGCGTTGCCCGCGGCGGCGTGCCGGACCAGCAGGTCCCGCAACGTCGCCGCGTCCAGCAGCGGCGCGTCGCCGTAGGTCACGACGACCGTGCCGCCGAGGTCGGCGGGCAGTTCGGCGAGGCCGCAGCCCACCGCGTGCCCGGTGCCCTTCTGCTCGTCCTGCACCGCGATGGTGACCTTGCGGTCCAGCGCGGTGGACAGGCCGTCGAGGTGTCGGCCCACCGCGTCGCGGCCGTGCCCGACGACGACGGCCAGGTGATCCGGATCTGTCCCCGCGGCGGCGCGGACGGCGTGCTCCACGAGGGAGCGACCCGCGATCCGGTGCAACACCTTGGGGGTGGCTGAGCGCATGCGGGTGCCTTCACCCGCTGCGAGGACGATCGTGCTGACCGGGGTGGGGACACCCTCTAGCATCAGCGCTCTCCCTAGCTGACCGAAGTGCGTGCGTGCCAGCGGGAAAGCCCGGCTCCCGCCAGGTGCTGATACTAAGCGTCCGAGGACGGCTCGCCTTCCACGGCCGCAACCCGGCAGCCACCTCTGCGCTTTGCCACGTACATCGCCGAGTCGGCTCGGGCGAGGGCCCGGTTGGCCGATTCCCGGGGGCGCACGGAGATCACCCCGACCGACAGCGTGACCCCCCGGGACAGGTCGATTGGCAAGTCCGCCACCGCATCCACCGCCCGGCCCAGCGCCGCTTCGGCGGCGTGCAGGGGCGCCCCGGGCAGCAGCACGACGAACTCGTCGCCGCCGTAGCGGGCCACCAGGTCGTCGCCCCGCAGCGCCTGCCGGAGTGTGCTCGCAATCACGCGCAGGACGTCGTCGCCCTCGGCGTGCGAGTGCTTGTCGTTGACCACCTTGAACCCGTCGAGGTCGACCAGCGCGATCGCCATCGGGTGGGTCTGGGCGCCGATCAGCGCGGCGAGGCGGTCGTCGAGCGCGCGCCGGTTGGGCAGGCCGGTCAGCGGGTCCTGCAACGCCTGCTGCGCGATCGCGCCGTGCGCGCGGGTCAGCCGCTCGTGGTCGCGCCGGGTGACCAGGGTGGCGGTGCGGGCCTCCTGCATCTGCCACAGCTCCACCTCCAGCGCGTTGGCGTAGGTCTGGAGGGCGGAGATGGTGTGCTCGCCGTGCGGGCCGGACAGCTTCGCGTACTCGCGGGTCAGGCACAGCATCAGCGTCGGCTCGGAGGTGTCGTGCTCCAGCCGGGTGCGGGCGTCGGCGAGCACCTGGAGGGCCTGCTGCGGCAGTTCCTCCAGCTCCAGGCAGCGGGCCAGGGCGATGGACACGATGATCAGCTCGCGGGCGTACATGGACAGCTCGCGCAGCCGCCACAGCGGGGCGATGTGCTCCGGGCCGGGCTTGGCCAGCGCGTGCGCCGCGCCGATGATGGGCACCTGCTCGGCGGCCGTCCGGTCGCGCCGGCCGGGGTGCAGCGACTCGCGGAACGGGCCCTCGACGGCCTCGGCGATGGCCGACGCCGTGGCGAACTTGGTCGCGGCCTCCTCCAGGTTCGCCACCCGTTCCAGCCGCAGCCCCCAGCCGATCAGCATCCGGGCGCGGTTCATCAGGTGGATGTAGATCAGGTGCGGCCCGGCGCTGTCCCGGATCGCGTTGTGGGCGCGGGCGAGCACCGCGTCGGCCATCTCGTAGACGCCGAGCTGGGTCAGCACCAGGCCCGTGCTCTGCAGCGCGTTGGCCAGCAGCCGGTCCCAGGTGCGCTTGTCCAGCACCGGGTCGGGGGTGAGGCTCTCCTCCAGCATGGCCAGGCCGGACGCGACCTCGGTCAGCGCCTTGTCCTCGAACCCGCCGAACAGGTACCGGCGGCCGCGCAGCGCGTGCGCCTCGGCCTCCAGCACGACCAGGCCGTGCCGCCGGGTGTGCGCGAGCAGCTCGTCCAGCATGGTGTCGGACAGGTCGATCAGGCCGGGCGTGACCAGCCGGACCACGGCCGCCGCGCGCAGCAGCTGGCCGACGATCCGGGGCTCGTTGCGGGCCTGCGCCTGCGCGAGCAGGTCGTCGACCTCCTGGCACGCGTCGAGCTGGTCGGAGAGGTGGCTGCTCTGGGCCACGGCCACGAGCTCACTCGCGCGGCCGACCAGCCACGCGTCGGACATCTCGTGGGGCGCCGGCACCACGTTGTCCTGCTCGTCGACCGCTTCCTCGCGCAGCGACTCACACCCCCATGCGGACGCAGGGCGACCCGGACCGGTGCGGTCCGGCCGAACTCGCTCCGCCACCAGGATTCGAACCTGGACCATCGGAACCAAAATCCGAGGTGCTGCCTTTACACCATGGCGGAACGGGCGGAGGTCTCCCTCTACCGCGCGAGGACATGTTGTCACGACTGGTGCCGGAAGGTCGGCACCACCACTCAACTGGCCGCAATCCGTCGGTAATTCGATCATGACACTTCGTGTTTCCGCAGGTCACGATCCCCCGGTGCGGGAGGCCAGAAAATCGGTCACGGACCGCTCGTACCCGGTCGGGTCGACGTTCCAGGCGGCGGTGTGCTCGGCGGCCGGCGCTTCGACGTAGGTCAACGGCCAGTCCAGCCGGGTCGACGCCTCGGCGAGGTCGCGGGAGCCCTGCACCGGCACCGTGCCGTCGGCCGCGCCGTGCACCAGCAGCGTCGGCGGCCGGTGCGCGGGCGGGTGGTCGACCAGGTCGAAGCGGTCGAACTCCAGGTCGGCCCGCCAGTCCGAGACCAGCTCGGCGACCGGGACCAGCTGGGTCGGCACGCCCCGGTTGCGGGACTGCAGCTCCAGGGTCTTGGTCCAGCTGGTCACCGGGGCGTCCAGGACCGCGCCGACGGCCTTGCCGGCCAGCTCCGAGCGGCCCAGGAACTGGCCGACCGCCGCGCCGCCCATCGACCAGCCGTAGAGCAGGACGTCCCGCGCGCCGCGGTCGAGGGCGTAGCGGACGGCGGCCTCCACGTCGCGCCACTCGGTGTCGCCGAGGTGGAACAGGCCGTCCGGGGAGGCGGGCGCGCCCAGGTCGTTGCGGTAGGTCACGGCGAGCACCGGCAGGCCCGCCCGGTGCAGGGTCGGGGTGATCCGCAGCGACTCGGCGCGGGTGCCGCCCCGGCCGTGCACCGCGACCACCCAGGTCCGGGCGACGCCGGGGACCAGCCAGGCGGGCATGTCGCCCAGCTCGGTGGGCACCGCCACGTCCTCGTAGTCCAGCCCGAGCGCGGCCTTCGGGTCGGAGGTCCACACCGACGTCTCCAGCCGGACCTTCGTGCCCGCGGGCGGGGCGGTGCCGGTCAGCTCGCGGGTCACCGCGCCGGCCGCCCGGTCGGTCACCCGGCCGACCCGGGCCTCGCCGCCCGGCCACACCAGTCCCCAGGTGCCGGGTTGCACTGTGATTCGGGACTCCGCCAGCGTGACCGTGTTGTCACCCGATCCGACGATCGTGTCCGGGTGGCCGGGACGGGCCTGGTCGGGCTCCAGCAGCTGGCCGCTGTAGTACCAGCCGACCCCTAAGACACCCGCGCTGAGCAGCGCGGACACCACCGCCACGGAGATCAGTGCGATCCGCAACCGGCGTCCGTGGCGAACGTTCGGAGACCCCATTGTCGAATGATGCCCCGCCGGTGATCGACACGCCCGAAATCCTGAGAACACGCGGTGGATTCGGCGCGGACTATGGCGGGACGGGGTTGTCCTAACTTACGCTGCCGTAAGTTACGGTCCCGTAGGTAGTCCCCGGATAACCAAGAGGTACTTGTATGACCAGCACCCTGGAGAGCAGGTCCACGCCGCCCGGTCCTGAGGACAAGGGACCCAAGCCGATGATCGACGGTCGTCGCGGCCACGTGGAGCAGCTCGGTGTCTACGTGTTCGTCGTCGTGCCGTTCCTGGCGCTGATCGCGGCGGTCCCGTTCGCCTGGGGTTGGGGGTTGGGCTGGGTCGACGTGGCGCTGTTCGTCGCGTTCTACTACCTGGCCGGCCTGGGTGTCACGATCGGCTACCACCGCTACTTCACGCACGGCTCGTTCAAGGCGAACCGGGCGCTCAAGATCGGCCTGGCCATCGCGGGCAGCATGGCGCTGCAGGGCCCGGTCATCGTCTGGGTCGCCGACCACCGGCGGCACCACGCGTTCTCCGACCGCGAGGGCGACCCGCACTCGCCGTGGCTGTTCGGCAGCGGCCCGGTCGCGCTGGCCAAGGGCTTCTGGCACGCCCACATGGGCTGGCTGTTCGAGCGCGACAAGACCAACGCCAAGCGCTTCGCGCCGGACCTGCTGGCCGACAAGGACCTGGTCTGGGTCGACAAGTACTTCGTGCTGTGGACCACGATCAGCCTGGTCGCGCCCGGCGTCCTGGGCGGCCTGATCACGATGTCGTGGGCCGGCGCGCTGTCCGCGTTCTTCTGGGCGGGCCTGGTCCGGGTGGCGTTCCTGCACCACGTGACCTGGTCGGTCAACTCGATCTGCCACATGGTCGGCGACCGCCCGTTCGCCGCGCGGGACCGCTCCGCGAACGTCTGGGCGCTGGCGATCCTGTCGTTCGGCGAGTCGTGGCACAACCTGCACCACGCCGACCCGACCTGCGCGCGGCACGGCGTCAAGCGCGGCCAGATCGACACCTCGGCGCGGATGATCTGGCTGTTCGAGAAGTTCGGCTGGGCGACCGACGTGCGCTGGCCCAACCAGCAGCGGCTCGCCCGGATCAGCGCGAAGAAGTGATCCCACACCCGCCCCTCGCCGGTGCGGCGGGGGGCGGGTGTTTAGGGTGGTCGAGGTGGCGGGACGACGGCGCGGCGACGAGACCCCGGTCCCGCGCGTGCGGATGACCGGGAAGGAGCGGCGCGAGCAGTTGCTCGACGTCGCTCGGGCGTTGTTCGCCGAGAAGGGTTTCGAGGTCACCTCCGTCGAGGAGATCGCGCACCGGGCGGGCGTGTCCAAGCCGGTGGTGTACGAGCACTTCGGCGGCAAGGAAGGCATCTACGCGGTCGTGGTCGACCGCGAGATGCAGTACCTGATGGACCACATCGTCAACGCCCTGTCCGGCGGGCACCCCCGGGAGCTGCTGGAACAGGCCGCGTGCGCGCTGCTGGACTACATCGAGGGCTCGACGGACGGCTTCCGCATCCTGGTCCGCGACTCGCCGGTGGCCTCGTCCACCGGGACGTTCTCCTCGCTGCTCAACGACATAGCCTCCCAGGTGGAGTCGATCCTGGGCCTGCACTTCTCCCGGCAGGGCTACGACCGCAAGCTGGCCGCGCTCTACAGCCAGGCGCTGGTCGGGATGGTCGCGCTGACCGGCCAGTGGTGGCTGGAGGTGCGCAAGCCGAAGAAGGACGAGGTCGCCGCGCACCTGGTCAACCTGGCGTGGAAGGGCCTGTCGCACATGGAGCACAAGCCGCGCCTGCGCACCCGCAACTGATCCGCGGTCGCGGCCGGCCGGGGGAGCCGTGGGCGGTCAGCCCCGGGACACCTTGAGGATCTTGTCGTCCGAGCCGTTCGACGTGGTCACGTAGAGCGCCTGGTCCGGCCCGAGGGCCGCGCCGCGCAACCGGCCGTAGGAGCCGTCGAGCTGCTCGGGGATCGAGACCGAGT
Organism: Saccharothrix espanaensis DSM 44229; assembly: GCF_000328705.1. Taxonomy (NCBI): domain Bacteria; kingdom Bacillati; phylum Actinomycetota; class Actinomycetes; order Pseudonocardiales; family Pseudonocardiaceae; genus Saccharothrix; species Saccharothrix espanaensis. The sequence goes on from NC_019673.1 coordinate 727,575, forward strand.
GCACGCCGCCCTCGGCCGTGACGGTGAAGAACAGGACCTTCGAGCCCTTGAGCGCGGTGACCGCGAGGGTGCCGTCCAGATCGCCCCACCGGTCGCCGCTGAGGAACACGGCGTCGCAGATCGCCTCGGTCGGGCTGCCGGAGGACCAGACGGCCGGGACCGCGTCCGGGAAGCGCTGGAGGTCGGTCATCGGGACGCTCTCGTCGTAGCGGTCCACGGTGCCGCCCTGCGACGGGTCCCAGCCGTAGTTCGCGCCGGGCTTGAGGACGTTCACCTCGTCGTCCACGTCCGGGCCGTGCTCGGCGGTGAAGACCAGGCCGTCGGCGCGGACCGCGATGCCCTGGACGTTGCGGTGCCCGTAGGTGAGCACGCCGCCCGCACCGGTGGCGAGGTCGAGCTTGAGCACCTTGCCGCCGAGGTCGCCCTTGTCCTGGGAGGCCGAGGCTTTCGCGGTGTCGCCCGTGCCGACGAGCAGTTCGCCGTCCTTGCCCAACGCGAGCCGGCACCCGGAGTGCCGGCCGCTGGGGTTGGTCGGGAGGCCGGCCCGGAGCGGGTCCCCCACCCGCTTCGCGGCGGTGCCGTCGAGCGCGAACGTGACCAGGCGGACGTCCTCGTCGGTGTTGAAGCACGTGGTGAACCGCTTGCTGGTGGCGAAGTCCGGGTGGACCACGAGCCCCATCAGCCCGCCCTCGCCGCGCGCCACGACGTCACCGAGATCGGCGTCGACCGGTGTCCGCTGCCCCTTGTCGACCAGGACCAGGCGGCCGGGGCGTTCGGTGACGAGCAGCCGGCCGTCGGGCAGGAACCCGATCTCCCACGGGTGCGTGAGCCCGCTCGTGACCACCTCGACCGTGATCCCCTTGGGAGCTTCCTGCGAGGAGGGCGCGTTGCCCCCGGCGGGGGTGCTGGAACACCCGGCGAGCAGCAACACGGCGGCGAACCCGACAACCCGGCGCATACCGGTCAGCATGTCAGGGCCGTCGTGAAGTAGCCCTACGGCCGTTCCGGCGGGTGTGGCCGGTCGAGCGGGTAGGGGCGTTCCGGCGGGAGGAGCCGCCGGGCCTGGTCGAGGTCGCGGGCCAGGACGTGCCCGTGGATCTCGTGGACCAGCGGGGTGATGTCGGTGATGCCCGCGGTCCACTCCTCCACGTACCGCTCGGAGGCCCGGCCCGCCAGTCCGATCTGGATGGACCGGTGGTCCAGCGCCTCGTGGTGCAGGCCGCGCTCCGGGTCCCACTGCACCCGGACGTCGGGTTTCCCCTTGCCGACCTCGGAACTCGGCACCGCGCTGCGAACGGCGCGGTCGAACCCCTCGCGCGTGATGCGAACGGCGAGAACCCTTTCCTGGTCGGGCTTGCGGGCCCAGCCGCAGCGGTACACCATCCAGAGGAACGACGGCTTGATCCACGTCATGCGCCCGGCCCTGAAGGGCGGCACGAACTTCCCCGCGGCCACGGCGGCGTCCGCGATGGCCGGGTTGTACGCCTGGTAGACCGTGATGTGCCGATCGTCGTAGTCGGCTCGGATCTCCTTGTACTCCATGGGGACAGCGTGAATCACGGGTCAACCGGAAATCCCGGTGGGACGCCGTGGACGGCAGGGTCAACCTCGACGCCGCCGAGCGAATCGACCGCTGGGCCACGGGGTCGTTCCACTGGAGTCGCGCGGATGGCTGCCGGGTCAATTCGGAGTGGCGTGACCGAATTGCCGAAGCGTTGCACCCGCCGGCGCTCGTGGTGTGTCCGAAAGGCCGGAAGAGGGCTGTCGAGGCGGGCGCGGAAAGCCACGAGGACCCGTGCCCGGGATGACGGGTGCGGGGTGATCGCCGCCCAGCACGGCCCCGTTCGGGGGGTGGCGGGGCGGGCCGGGGTAATCGGCGAGCGGGGGGTCGGGGTGGGGACGTAGGGTGGTGGGGAGCACCCCTCCGGTGGGCGACAAGGTCCCGGGCAGGGGTCTGTCCTCGTTGCCTTGGGAGCCACGCAATGCCCCAGCCCGGCCCGTTGTCCGGCCTGCTGACCGCTGTTCTGCCAGACAAGGCGCTCAGCGCCCTCCTCGACTCCGTCGGCTCGCCCTCCCTCGAACTGGAGGGCGCGCCGGCCGCCCGGCCGCTCGTCGCCGCCGCCCTGACGCGCAAGGCGCCGGTGCTGGCCGTCACGGCCACCGGCCGCGAGGCCGACGACCTCACGAACGTGCTGCGGGACCTGCTGGGGGCCGACGCGGTCGCCATCTTCCCCAGTTGGGAGACCCTGCCGCACGAGCGGTTGTCGCCCCGGGCGGACACGGTGGGGGCCCGGCTCCAGGTCCTGCGGCGGCTCCGGCACCCCGACGGGAATCCGCTCCAGGTCGTCGTGGCCACCATTCGCAGCGTCATCCAGCCGATGGCGCCCGGGTTGGGGGACTTGCAGCCCGTCGAACTCGTGGTCGGCGGTGAACTCGATTTCGAGGAGTTGCTCCGCGACCTGGTCGAAATCGCCTACACGCGGGTCGACATGGTCGAGAAGCGCGGGGAGTTCGCGGTTCGCGGCGGCATCCTCGACGTCTTCCCGCCCACCGCCGAGCACCCGTTGCGGGTCGAGTTCTGGGGGGACGAGGTCTCCGAGATCCGGCCCTTCTCGGTCGCCGACCAGCGGTCGTTGCCGCAGGTCGTGGAGCGGTTCACGGCTCCGCCGTGCCGGGAGCTGCTGCTCACCGAACGGGTCCGGGAGCGGGCGGCGGCACTCGCCGCCGAGCACCAGAACGACGCGCAGCTGGTCGAGATGCTCGACAAGCTCGCCGGCGGGGTCCCGTCCGAGGGGATGGAGGCCCTGATCCCGGCGTTGTGCGAGGGCGAGCTCCAGCTCCTCACCGACGTGGTGCCGGAGGGCACGCACGTCGTGCTCAACGACCCGGAGAAGATCCGGGCCCGTGCGCACGACCTGGTCCGCACCGGGCAGGAGTTCCTGGAAGCCTCGTGGACGGCCGCCGCCGGCGGCGGGAAGGCCCCGATCGACCTGGGGGCCTCGGCCTACCGGAGCCTGGCCGAGGTGGCCGACTCGGCCAAGGCCAAGGGCCGGCCGTGGTGGACGTTCAGCCAGCTCACCACCGAGGGCGCCGACGTCGTCCGGCTGGAGTTCAAGCACGTCGAGGCCTACCAGGGCGACATCGACCGGGCGTTCGCCGACCTGCGGGCGCACACCGCCGCCGGCGGGACGGCCGTGCTCGTCGTGCCGGGCGCCGGCACGGCTCACCGGGCCGTCGAGCAGCTCAAGGAAGCCGACGTGTCGGCCGTGTGCGTGGACGTGCTCGACAAGGCACCCGCCGTCGGCACCGTCACGGTGGTGCGCGGGTCGTTGGAGGACGGGTTCTCGCTGCCCGACCTCGCGCTGGTCGTGCTCACCGAGACCGACCTGACCGGCGGGCGGCACGGCACGTCCACGAAGGACATGCGGCGGATGCCGTCGAAGCGGCGCAACGCCGTGGACCCGTTGGCGCTCAAGGCCGGCGACTTCGTCGTGCACGAGCAGCACGGCATCGGCAAGTACGTGGAGATGGTGCAGCGCACGGTCGCCGGGGCGACCCGGGAGTACCTGGTGCTGGAGTACGCGTCGTCCAAGCGCGGCCAGCCCGGCGACCGGCTGTTCGTGCCCACCGACCAGCTCGACGAGGTGTCGCGGTACGTCGGTGGCGAGCTGCCCACGCTGAACAAGCTCGGCGGCAGCGACTGGAAGAACACGAAGGCCAAGGCGCGCAAGGCGGTCAAGCAGATCGCGGCCGAGCTGGTGCAGCTCTACGCCGCCCGGCAGGCCGCGCCGGGGCACTCGTTCGCGGCGGACACGCCGTGGCAGCGGGAGCTGGAGGACGCGTTCCCGTTCACCGAGACCGTGGACCAGATGGCGGCCATCGACGACGTCAAGGCCGACATGGAGCGGACCGTCCCGATGGACCGGGTCATCTGCGGCGACGTCGGCTACGGCAAGACCGAGATCGCGGTCCGGGCGGCGTTCAAGGCCGTGCAGGACGGCAAGCAGGTCGTGGTGCTGGTGCCCACGACCCTGCTCGCGCAGCAGCACCTCAACACGTTCGCCGAGCGGATGCGCGCGTTCCCGGTCAACATCAAGGGCTTGTCGCGGTTCACCGACGCGCAGGAGTCCGAGCAGACGATCGCGGGCCTCGCCGACGGTGAGGTGGACATCGTCATCGGCACCCACCGGCTGTTGCAGAAGGGCTTGCGCTACAAGGACCTCGGCCTGGTCATCGTGGACGAGGAGCAGCGGTTCGGCGTCGAGCACAAGGAGCACATCAAGGCGCTGCGCACGCACGTCGACGTGCTCACCATGTCCGCCACGCCGATCCCGCGCACGCTGGAGATGTCGCTCGCGGGCATCCGCGAGATGTCGACGATCCTCACCCCGCCCGAGGAGCGCCACCCGATCCTGACCTACGTCGGCGGCTACGACGACAAGCAGGTCGGCGCGGCGATCCGCCGTGAGCTGCTGCGCGACGGCCAGGTCTTCTACGTGCACAACCGGGTGTCCTCGATCGAGAAGGCCGCGCGGCGGATCCGGGACCTGGTGCCCGAGGCCCGGGTCATCACCGCGCACGGCCAGATGAACGAGGACAAGCTGGAGAAGATCATCCAGGGCTTCTGGGAGAACGAGTACGACGTGCTGGTCTGCACGACGATCGTGGAGACCGGCCTGGACATCTCCAACGCCAACACGCTCATCGTGGAGCGCGGCGACATGCTCGGCCTGTCCCAGCTGCACCAGCTGCGCGGGCGCGTCGGCCGCGGCCGGGAACGCGGGTACGCCTACTTCCTCTACCCGCCGGAGGCCCCGCTCACCGAGACCGCGCACGACCGGCTCGCCACGATCGCGCAGAGCACCGAGCTGGGCGCGGGCATGGCGGTCGCGATGAAGGACCTGGAGATCCGCGGCGCGGGCAACATCCTCGGCGCGGAGCAGTCCGGGCACATCGCGGGGGTCGGGTTCGACCTCTACGTCCGGCTGGTCGGCGAGGCCGTCGAGGCGTTCCGGCGGCACTCGGGCGCCGAGACCGAGGGCGACGAGGAGCTGGCCGACGTCCGGGTCGACCTCCCGGTCGACGCGCACATCCCGCACGACTACGTGCCGGGCGAGCGGCTGCGGCTGGAGGCCTACCGCAAGATCGCGGCGGCCGGTGACGAGGCCGCGCTGCAAGCGGTGTGGGACGAGCTCAAGGACCGCTACGGCACCCCGCCGCTGCCGGTGGAGCGGCTGCTCGCGGTCGCCCGGTTCCGCCAGACGTGCCGCGCGCACGGCGTGACCGAGGTGATCGTGCAGGGGCAGACCATCCGGTTCGCGCCGCTGGAGCTGCGCGACTCGCAGTTGGTCCGGCTGCGCCGGCTGTACCCGAAGGCGGTGCACAAGCCGGCCGCGAACACGGTCAGCGTGCCTAGGCCGACGGAGGGAGCCGCCGGCGGCCGGATGGGCGCACCGCAGCTGCGGGACCAGGAACTGCTCGAGTGGTGCGCGCACTTCCTGCGATCTTTGGCGGGTACTCCCGTGAGCGGCGTCACGGGGACGTGAGAAGGTAGCTCCTGTGAGGACTGTGCAGAGGCGCTTCACCCTGGTCGGCGCGGCCGTCGCACTGCTGGTGGCGGGCTGCGGCAGCGGCCCGAGCCAGGTGGGTTCGGCCGCGATCATCGGCGACACCGTGATCCCGCTTGAGCTGGTCCAGCAGCGCTTGGACACCGTGCTCAAGAAGGAGCCGGAGGCCCAGAAGCTGCACGAGCAGCACAAGCTCGACCAGGTGTCGCGCCAGTTGGTGACCCTGGGCGTGCAGCACGAGCTGATCGAGCGGGCGGCGCAGCGTGAGGGCGTCACCGTGTCCGAGGAGGCCGTGACGGAGTCGGTGGACAACGCGGGCGGCGCGGAAGCCGCCTCGCAGAACACCGTCTACGACGCCGCCACGTTCCGCGAGCGGGCCAAGGACCAGCTGCTGCTGGTCGAGCTGGCGCGCAAGTACGTGGACCGGATGGAAGTCACCTTCGACTACTTCTTCACCAAGGACGGCAAGGACGCCGTCGCCAAGGCCAAGCAGGTCGCGGCCGACCCGGGCCTGATGGCCGGGTTCGTCCAGTCCGGGCCGAAGGGCGCGGAGGGCCAGCAGCTGGCCAAGCGCGGGCAGAAGGTCAAGTCCGCCGAGTCGCCGCAGGCGGCGGGCTCGCCGCTGTTCGGCGTCCAGCCCGGCACGGTCGTGGCGTTCGCACCGGACCCCGGCAACGCGCAGTGGCTGGTCGCCCACGTGACCGCCCGCGACGACAACGCCAAGGGCGGCAGCGACTCGTCCACCGAGCAGCTCACGCCCCAGCTGCTGGAGCAGATCGGGCTGCGACTGGTGCAGCGGCTGGCCGGCGAGCCGGACATCAGGGTGAACCCGCGCTACGGCGTGTGGGACACGACGGCGATCTCGCTCGCGCCGCGCACGGAGGAGCTGACCGGGTTCCAGGCTGTCGTCCGGCAGCCCAAGCCGTGAGCGTGCGCGACACGGTTGTCCTGCTCGGCCCCGGCACTTCGGTGCTGCCCGCCGCCGCGCTGCCCGCTCTGCGGGGCGCGGCGGCGGTTTTCGTCGCGCCGGGGCTGGACGCGCAGTACTGGGGTGGGCTGGGCGCGGCCCCGGTCGGCGACGTCCCGGTGGGCGCGGTCGACGGGGCGGTGGTCTACCTGGCGGCAGGACTGGACGACTACGCCGCCGAGCTGGTCGCCGCCGGCGCGGAGGTGCTGCGCAACCCGGTCGGGACGGCGCTGGTCGACGCCGTCGCGGTGATGGACCGGCTGCGGTCGCCGGGCGGGTGCCCGTGGGACGCGGAGCAGGACCACAAGTCGTTGCGGCAGTACCTCGTGGAGGAGACCTACGAGCTGCTGGAGGCCATCGAGGACGGCGACCGCGGCGCGTTGCGCGAGGAGCTCGGCGACGTGCTGCTCCAGGTGCTGTTCCACGCGCGGATCGCGGCGGAGGACGTCGAGCCGTTCGGGGTGGACGAGGTGGCCGGGGACCTGGTGCGCAAGCTGGTCGGTCGGCACCCGCACGTGTTCGAGGGCGACGACCCGGCGGTGCGCGACGCGGCGTCCCAGCAGCACCGGTGGGAAGAGCTGAAGCAGGTGGAGAAGCAGCGCGAGTCCAGCCTCGACGGGGTCGCCCTGGGGCAGCCCGCGGTGGCGTTGGCCGGGAAGCTCGCCCAGCGCACGGCGCGGGCCGGGCTGCCGGTGGAACTGCTGCCCGACGGCGACAGCGCGGGCGTCACGCTGTTCCTGGTGGCCGCGCTGGCCAAGCTCGCGGGCGAGGACCCGGAGACCGAGCTGCGCGCGGTGGCGCGCGAGTTCGAGCGCCGGGTTCGGGAGGCCGAACGCGCCGCGCGCGCGGCCGGCGTCGAGAAGCTGGGCGCGGACGAGTGGCGCGCCTACTGGCCGGCCTGAACGGCGTCGAGCTCGCGCAGGGCCGCCGCGCCGCGGTCGAGGAAGCGGCGCAGCGCGGCGGGCGTCGCGACGATCTCGAACTCGGGCAGGTTCCCGATGGCGAGCAGGATCTCGGCCGGGTCGGCCCGGTACTCGATCTTGGTCTCCTCCTCGATCCGCACCCAGGACTGCATCTCCGCACGGGGCTTCGCCATGATCTCTCCTCTGCGTCGGAATTCTCTTAGTAGAGGCTCCACTATCTAGAGAATTCTCTCCAGTCCACGTTTGGGTGAAGCTTTAGGCTGGCCGCATGGAGAGCAACGCACGGGCTCGGACGCTGGGCGCGGAGCTGAGGGACCTGCGCAAGGCGAAGCGGTTGAGCATGGTCCGGCTCGGCGACCAGGTGGGTATCGACAAGAGCACTCTCAGCCGGGTGGAGCGCGGGGAGCGCCCGGCCACCGAGACCGAGACGGCCTCGATCCTCGGCGCACTGGGTGTCGTCGGGGCGAAGCGTCGTGAACTGCTCACCCTGGCGCGCGAAGCGGCGAAGTCGAACTGGCTGGCCACGGGCCCCGGCGTGCCGCCGCAGCAGTTGAAGGCGCTGATGGAGTACGAGCGGGTCGCCACCTTCATGATGGAGGTCAACCCGCTGCTGGTGCCCGGCCTGCTCCAGACCCCCGACTACGCGCTGACGATCATGACCGAGGGCGGGCTGTCCAACGCCGAGGCGCACGAGCGGGTCGGGTTGCGGCTCGATCGCCAGCGGGTGATCACGCGCGATGCCGACCCGGTGCCCTACCTGTCGATCATGGACGAGTTCGTGCTGCGCCGACCGGTCGGTGGGCGGGCGGTCATGGCGGGTCAGCTGCGCCACTTGGCCGCCATGGCCCGACGGGACAACGTGACCGTGCGCGTGGTGCCGAAGGAGCGCGGCTACCACCCCGGGCTCTACGGGTCCTTCGTCCTGCTGGAGTCGGCGAGGACCGCGCCGGTGGTCCATCTGGAACACCTGAGATCCAACCTCTTCCTCTACAAGTGGGAGGACGTCCGGGGTTACATTGACCTCAAGTCGACCTTGCTCGCGGCCACCGCCGGCGTCGAGGAGTCGATGGATCTCATCGAGCAGTGCGCCGAGGACATGGAAGGCCGTCGAAGTGGGCACCTGGCGGAAGTCGAGCCGTAGCAACACCGAGACCGCCTGCGTCGAGGTGGCGAGGCTCGTGGGCGTGATGGCGGTGCGGGACTCCAAGAACCCCGGGGGGCCGGTGCTTCGGTTCCCGATGGTTTCCGGCGGGAGTTTCCTCGACCGGCTCAAGAAAGCTTGAGGCCGGCTGTCGGGGTGTCGCGCTAACGTCGATCACGTGACCGACGCCTACCTCCGCTACCCCCACCTGCACGGCGACCTGGTGACCTTCGTGGCCGAGGACGACGTGTGGCTGGCTCCGCTCGCCGGCGGCCGGGCCTGGCGGGTGTCCGCCGACCGCGCTCCCGCGTCCACGCCGCGCTTCGACCGGTCCGGCACGCTGCTGGCCTGGGCCAGCCGGCGTGACGGCGCGCCCGAAGTGCACGTCGCCCCCGTCGCCGGCGGCGAGGCGACCCGCTTGACCCACTGGGGCAACGCGACCACCGGCGTCCGGGACTGGACGCCCGACGGCGAGGTCGTGGCCGTCACCGCCGCGGGGGAGGCGACCCGCGTCCGGCGCTGGGCGCACGCCGTCCCCACCGACGGCGGTCCGCCGCGCCGGCTGCCCTACGGCTGGGTCGGCGACGTCGCGCACGGCCCGGCGCACGAGGTCGTCGTCACCTCGATGTACGGCAAGGACCCCGCCTACTGGAAGCACTACCGGGGCGGCTCGGCCGGGCGGCTCTGGGTCGACGCGACCGGTGACCGCGAGTTCACCCGGATCCTGCCCGAGCTGACCTCCTCGCTGCACTCGCCGATGTGGATCGGCGCCGCCGCCGACGGGGGTCGGATCGCGTTCCTGTCCGACCACGACGGCGTGGGGAGCGTCTACTCCTGCCTGCCCGACGGCTCCGACCTGCGCCGGCACACCGAGCAGGAGTTCTTCGCCCGCGCCGCCACCACCGACGGCTCGCGGATCGTCTACCAGCACGCCGGCGACCTCTGGGTGCTCGACTCGCTGGAGGCCGAGCCGCGCAGGCTCGACGTCGTGCTGGGCGGCCCGCGCACGGCGACCCGGCCCCGGCCGGTCTCCTCCCGCCCGGACGACTTCCACCCCGACCGGACCGGGCGGGCCAGCGTGGTCGAGGTGCGCGGCACCGTGCACTGGGTGACCCACCGGGACGGGCCCGCCCGGTCCCTCGCCGAGACGCCCGGCGTGCGGGCCCGGCTGCCGCGCGTGGTGGGCGACGGCGTGGTCTGGGTGACCGACGCCGAGGGCGAGGAGGGCCTGGAGTTCGCGCCCGCCGGCGGGGTGGAGGCGGGCAACGCGCCGCGCCGGGTCGCGGTCGGCAAGCTCGGCCGGGTGCTCGAACTGGCCGTCGCGCCGGACGGCCGGCGGCTGGCCGCGGCCACCCACGACGGCCGGCTGCTGCTGGTCGAGGTGGAGTCCGGCGAGGTGCGCGAGGTGCTCCGGGAGGCCAACCCGCACGTCTCGGACCTGGCGTTCTCGCCCGACTCGAACTGGCTCGCGTGGTCGCACCCGGGTCCGGGTCCGCTGCGGCACATCAGGATGACCAACACCACCGACCTGTCGCTGGTGGACGTGACGCCGCTGCGCTTCGCCGACTACTCGCCGACGTTCAGCGAGGACGGCCGCTACCTGGCGTTCCTGTCGCTGCGCACGTTCGACCCGGTGTACGACGCGCACGTGTTCGACCTGTCGTTCCCGACCGGCTGCCGGCCGTTCCTGCTGCCGCTCGCGGCGACCACGCCGTCCCCGTTCGACCCGCTGCGGCTGGGCCGCTCGGTGGGCGACGACGACAAGGACAAGGAGAAGGACAAGGACGACGAGAACCCGATCACCGTCGTCGACCTCGACGGCCTGGCCGACCGGGTGGTGCCGGTTCCGGTGGCGGCCGCGGGCTACTCGGGGCTGACCGCCGCGAAGGGCGGGCTGCTGTGGCTGCGCAGCCCGTTGCGCGGGGTGCTCGGCGACAACCTGGCGACCCCGTCGGCACGGCCGCCGCGCGCGGTGCTGGAGCGCTTCGACCTCGCCAAGGTCCGGGTGGAGGTGCTGGTCGACGGGGTCGACGCCTACGAGGTGACCGGCGACGGCCAGCGGATCGTCCTGCAGGACGGCGGTGACCTGCGGGTCGTGCCCGCCGATCGGAAGGTCGACGCCGAGGACTCGGACTCGGTCGACGTGGACCTCTCGCGGATCCGGGTCGTGGTGGACCGGGCCGCCGAGTGGCGGCAGGCCTACGGCGAGGCGGGCCGGCTGATGCGGGACCTGTTCTGGCGCGCGGACATGGGCGGCGTGGACTGGCCGGGCGTGCTGGACCGCTACCGGCCGCTGGTCGACCGGCTGGGCGCGTACTCCGACCTGGTCGACCTGCTGTGGGAGGTGCAGGGCGAACTCGGCACGTCGCACGCCTACGTCGTGCCCGCCGGCGGCCACTCCGGCCACTCGGTGGGTCTGCTCGGCGCCGACCTGGCCCGTGACGAGTCGGGCGCGTGGCGGGTGGAGCGGGTGATCCCGGGCGAGACCTCCGACCCGGACGCGCGTTCGCCGCTGGCCGCGCCCGGTGTGGCGGTCCGCGCGGGCGACGCGATCGTGGCCGTGGACGGCCGCCCGGTCGACCCGGTGCGGGGCCCCGGGCCGCTGCTGGTGGGCACGGCGGGCAAGCCGGTGGAGCTGACCGTGCGCCCCGGTGGCGGCGGCGAGCCCCGCCGGGTCGTGGTGGTCCCGCTGGAGGACGACGAGCCGTTGCGCTACCACGCGTGGGTCGCCGACCGCCGGGCCCGGACGCACGAGCTGTCCGACGGGCGGGTGGGCTACCTGCACGTGCCGGACATGATGGGCAACGGGTGGGCGCAGCTGCACCGCGACCTGCGGGTGGAGCTGGCGCGCGAGGCCGTGGTGCTCGACGTCCGGGAGAACGGCGGCGGGCACACCTCGCAGCTCGTGGTCGAGAAGCTGGCCCGCAAGATCATCGGCTGGCAGGTGGCGCGCGGGTTCTCGACCTACGAGAGCTACCCGCAGGACGCGCCGCGCGGTCCGGTGGTGGCGATCGCCGACGAGTTCGCCGGGTCCGACGGCGACATCGTGAACGTGGCGATCAAGGAGATGGGCATCGGGCCGGTGGTCGGCACCCGCACGTGGGGTGGCGTGATCGGCATCGACTTCCAGTTCGACCTGGTCGACGGGACGGTGGTCACCCAGCCCCGGTACGCGCTGTGGTTCGCCCAGCACGGCTGGGGCGTGGAGAACCACGGCGTGGACCCGGACGTCGAGGTGGTGATGACGCCGCAGGACCGCGTGGCGGGCCGTGACCCGCAGTTGGAGACCGCCGTGCGGATGGCGTTGGAGTCCCTGGCGGAGCGCACGGCGTTCACCCCGCCGCTGATTCCGCCGCTGCGCTGAGCGATTTCACCTGACCGTGTAGTGCGGCGGTGGTTGCGGCCGACGCCCCCGAACCGACCAATGAGTACCACGCAAGATCGGTTCGGGGGTTCGGTGAGTCATCGCGAGGTGCCAAGCAGTGGGCGCGGGTGTTTCTCCGCTGTGCTCGTGCTGCCCGTCGTGGCGCTGGGTGGCGCGCTGGCCCTGGTGCTGACCTTCGGCCGGCCGCCGGACGGGGCCGCGCCGCCGCCGCAGCACCAGGGGCGCGTGGAGGTGACCGCCCGCCCGACCCTGGTCAGCGTCCGGACCAGCCCCGCCGCGCCGGTGCCGCCGGTGAGCCCGCCGAGCACGCCCCGGGAAGTCCACAAAGGACAGACTGCCGAGTTCTGGCCGGTGCGGGACCGGCCTTGGCCGGGCGAGGTGCCGCCGGCACCCCCGGAACCGGTGCCGACCCGGCCCCGACCGGTCGACCAGCCCACCTCGGAGCCGTCGCGGCCGTCGTCCGCGTCGAGTGCGCGGCCGACCACCACGACGCCTCCGCCGGCGACGACGGAGCCCCTCAACCCGTCGTTGCCCACGGCGACCAACTCGACTCCGCCGGCCACCGCCTCCATGACCTGGTCGACCTCGGCGGCCCCCGCGCCGACGACCACGCCTTCGACGGGCGGCGGTCCGCCGGTGGCCGGGCCGGCCGCACGGGTGCGGTGACCCGTCCGGCGGTGGTTACGCCGGCAGGGGCTCGTCGGCGAGGTAGGGCGGGGCCGGGTCGTACTGGATCGCCCGGCGCACGGCGCGGGCGTGGTCGCGGCCGTGCAGCCGGCCGACCAGCCACAGCGCGCTGTCGATCCCGGCGGACACGCCCTGACTGGTGACCAGGTCGCCGTCCACCACGTACCGGGCGTCGGGGACGACGGTCGTCCCGCCGAGCGCCGCCAGCTCGTCCACGAAGCTCCGGTGCGTGGTCACCCGCCGGCCGCGGGCCGGGCCGGCGGCGTGCAGCAGGAACGTCCCGGTGCACACGGCGACGGTCCACGCGGCGCGGGCCGAGGTCTTCGCGATCCACTCGGTGACGACCGGGTTGTGCGGCTCGGTCTGCCGGGCGCCGATCCCGCCGGGGACCAGCAGGACGTCCAGCGGCGGGTGGTCGTCCAGCGGGTGGTCCGGCAGCACCCGCATGCCCTTGGCGCAGCGGACCGGGCCGGCGTTCTCGGCCAGCAGGACCGCCGTGTCGGCGTTGTCGCGCAACGAGGACGAGGCGGTGAACACCTCCCACGGTCCGACGAAGTCGAGTTCTTCGGCGTTGTCGAAGATCAGCAGGCCGTAGGTGGTCATGAGTCCTCCTCGATGACGGACGAGCGGAACCGCTCGCGGTAGTCCGAGGGCGCGATGCCCAGGTTGCGGTGGAACGCCCGGCGCATGGTCTCGGCGGTGCCGAAACCGCAGCGGTGAGCGACCGCGTCGAGCGGGTCGCCGCTCTCCGCGAGCGCGCGCTGCGCGGCCTCCAGGTGCACCCGCTCCACGTAGGTCGCGGGCGGGGTGCCGAGTTCGGCGGTGAACCGGCGTTGCAGGTGGCGGGGGCTCAGCCGGGCGTGCCGGGCCAGGTCGTCCAGCGCGTGCCGGGCACCTGGGTTCGCGTGGATCGCGGCCACCGCCGCGCGCACCGGGTCGGTGGCGGGCGGCTTCGCGCTCAGGGCGACGCTGAACTGGGCCTGGTTGCCCGGCCGGCGCAGGAACAGCACCAGTTGGCGGGCCACCTCGTGCGCGACGTCGCGACCGTGGTCGTCCTCGACCAGCGCCAGCGCGAGGTCCATGCCGGCGGTGACGCCCGCCGACGTCCACACCCGGCCGTCCCGGATGAAGATCGGGTCCGCGTCGACCCGCACCGCCGGGTACCGCTGGGCCAGCTCCCGCGCGCGGCCCCAGTGCGTGGTGGCGCGGCGGCCGTCCAGCAGACCGATCTCGGCCAGCAGGAACGCGCCGCTGCACACCGACGCGACGCGCCGGGCGTGCGCCGCGGCGGCGGTGAGCCACCCGGTCAGCGCGGTGTCGCCGATCGCCTGGTCGACGCCCCGCCCGCCGGCCACGACGATCGTGTCGACCTCGTGCGGCGGCACGTCGGCGACGCCGTGCGAGGCGTGCACCGACAAGCCGCTGCGCGACTGGACGGGACCGGCCCGGGTGGCGAGCACGACCACGTCGTAGCCGTGGGCCTGCCGGTCCGCCTGCTGGAAGACCTCGTACGGGCCGACCAGGTCGAGCGACTGGAAGCCCTCGAAGATCACGAACCCGACGCGTCGTCGTTGCACACCTCAAGGGTTGGACGGGCGCGGGGGCGGCGTCAACGACGTGCACCCCACCGATCGCGCCATCGCAGGTGAGCACGGTGTCGCCGCAGTGCACGCCCTCGCGCAACCCGATGAGCCCGCTGCCCACCATCACGGCTTGTCCACCATCACGAGGGATTTCGTCACGCGGAGTCAACTCGGGTTCGGCGAACCCAGGCAAGCCCGGCTGGGCGCCCAGCCGCGGATACGTCACGTGACCTGCGGATCAGGGCTCAACGGTCGTTCACCGCGGATTGTTCCGGTCGGAAACGCGCGGCGAGCACGTAGCCTGGGTGCCGTGGTCGTCCCGCCGCCAGAGAAAACGACACCGCCCCCGCCACACCGGGGGCGCGTCGGCAACCTCGTCGGTCGCCTCGCCCTGGTCGCGCTCCTGCTCGCCGTCGTGGCCGGCGGGGCGTGGGGGCTCAGCGTCTTCAACCGCCGCGAGGTGCAGGCGACGGACCCGCCGTTCCCGGTCCCGTTCCAGGAGGTCGAGCCCGGCTCCGCGGCGCCCGACTCGGCCGGCCAGGTGCCGCCGCAGGCGTCCGTGACCGGGGAGACCGCCGCCGCCGAGCCGCTCACCGCGTGGGCGGTGGGGCTGTCGGCCAAGATCGACGTGCCGGCGCGGGCGTTGCGCGCCTACGCCATCGCGGACCTGATCATGCGCTCCGACCAGCCCTCGTGCCGCATCTCGTGGGCGACGCTGGCGGGCATCGGCCGCATCGAGTCGCACCACGGCACGATCGGCGGGCTCAAGCTCGGCGAGGACGGCCGACCGTCCAAGCCGATCATCGGCATCCCGCTGGACGGCAGTCCGGGCGTGAAGGCGATCCAGGACAGCGACGGCGGCGTGCTCGACCAGGACACGACCTGGGACCGCGCGGTCGGCCCGATGCAGTTCATCCCGACGACCTGGGCCCGGTACGCGGTCCGCGCAAACGGCGACGGCAACCCGCCCGACCCGCAGAACATCGACGACGCGGCGCTCGCGGCGGCCCGCTACCTCTGCTCGGACGGCCGCGACCTGGCCACCGGCGACGGCTGGTGGACGGCGGTCATGGCGTACAACAACTCGGTGGAGTACGGCCAGAACGTCTACAGCGGCGCGGACGCCTACGCCCGCGCCAGCCAGGGCTGACCGCCGGCCGGGGTCGGCCGCCGGGCCACGGCTAGCCCTCGCGGCCCGGTCGGTCGCGCTCGACGGCCAGCCGGGCGCTCACCTCGCCCAGCGCCTCCTGGTACTCCGGCGTCGGGTTCATCGCCGCCGCCATCCGCAACTGGGCCAGCGCCTCGGGCAGCCGGCTCTGCCGCTGGAGCGTGCGGCCCAGCGCGAAGCGGGCGTAGTAGTCGCTCGGGTCCATCTCCACGACCTTGCGGAACGCCTCCTCGGCGCGGTTGAGCTGCGCCGAACCCAGGTAGGCGCGGCCCGCCAGCAGGTGGACGTTCGGCTGGTCCGGCTCGGCTTCGAGCACGACTCGGAGCTCGCGCAGCGCCTCCAGCGGACGGCGTTCCGCGAGCAGCGCCTCGGCTCGGCGGAACGCCTCGAAGGTGCTGTCGGTCATGGTCCGATCAACGCTACCTGCGCACCCGGCCGTTGTTCAGCAGCCGACCGGATGACGGGACCGCTCACCACCCGGAGATCAACCGGTCCAGCACCGGCTTGATCGACTCGGGTTGCTCCACATGGGCGTTGTGCCCGACCCCGGCCAGCACCATTCCACCCGGCTGCGCGTCGAGCAGGTCCGCCGGCGGGCACAGCGGGTCGTCCGCACCGGCGGCCAGCAGCACGGGGGCCTTCGCGGTGGCCAGCAGCCCGGCGACGTCCGGCGCGCCCACCCCGAACGCGGCCGGGTCGAGCGCCGCCCGCCAGCCCGCCTGGGTCTGCACCACGCCGTGCGCCAACGGCACGCCGGCCAGCTTCGCGGCCCACGCCGCGGCCTCCTCCGACGACGGGTAGAGCCGCGCGGGCTTGCCGGCGAGCGCGGCGGCGCGCGCCAGGTCGTCCTCCGACCAGCGCAGCTTCACCCCCACGCCCGCGACCGCCCGGACATCCACCCCGAACCAGCCGCTGGCCAGCGTCAACGCGACCACGCCGCCCAGCGAGTGGCCGAGCACCGCGACCGGGCCCGCCGGGACGACGTTCGCCACGGCCGCCGCGAACGAGCCGAAGGAGTACCGGTCCAGCGCGGCCGACCGACCGTGCCCCGGCAGGTCGACCGCCAGCCACGACCCGGGCCACAGGTCCGCCACGCCCCGCCACACCTCGCCGGTCGCGCCCAGGCCGTGCAGCAGGACCAGGAGCGGCCCGTCGCCGCCGCGCTCCACGTGAACCACGCCAGAATCCTCCTATGCCCGGTGACGCCCGAGTCGGTGATGCCCAGTCCGGTGATGCCCAGTCCGGTGATGCCCAAGTCGGTGCAACCCGGTCCGGTGATCTCCGGGTCATCGTCGACCCGGACACGTATACCCGCGGCGTGCCACACCACGCACTCACCCGGTTGCGGGACGTCGGGGTGGTGCGGGACGGCGGCACGGTGTCGGTGTTCCGGCACGCCGACGTGCGGACCGTGCTGCGCACTCCCAAGGTCTTCTCGTCCTGGCTCGGCGGCACCCAGCTCCGCGACCCGGCGACACCGCGCGACCTCGACTACGTGCGGCGGATGATGCTCAACACCGACCCGCCCGACCACACCCGGCTGCGCGGCCTGCTCACCAGGGCGTTCACCCCGCGCGCGGTGGCCGACCTGGAGACGAAGATCGGGCAGTGGGCGAACGACCTGGTGGCCCCGCTCGCCGGCGGTGAGCCCGTCGACTTCGCCGAGGTCGTCGCCGACCTGCCGCTGCTCACCCTGGCCGAGGTGTTCGGCGTGCCGCACCGCGACCGGGCGCTGATGTTCGACTGGAGCAACCGGGTGATCGGCTACCAGGACCCGGACTACGCGCACAGCACGAGCGACACCACCGGGATGAGCGACATGGCCCTGCGCGCGCTGGAACTGCGCCCGGACCCGCAGCCCGACCCGCGCGCCCGGGGCGGGATGCCCGACCTCTACGCCTACGCGCACGCCCTCGGCGAGCACAAGCGCCGTGAGCCGGGGGACGACGTGATGAGCAACCTGATGCGCCACGACGTGGCCGTGGAGGAGTTCGAAACACTGTTCTGGCTGTTCTCGGTGGCCGGCAACGAGACCCTGCGCAACGGCATCCCGGGCGGCTTGATCGCCCTCATGCACCACCCCGACCAGTACGAACACCTCAAGCGCGACCGCTCGGCGCTGCCCCGCGGTGGAGGAGATGCTGCGCTGGTGGACGCCGGTCATGCACTTCCGGCGCACCGCCACCACCGACACCGAACTCGCCGGCGTCCCGATCACCCGAGGCGACAAGGTCGTCGTCTGGTTCACCGCCGCCAACCGCGACCCCCACGTCTTCCCCGACCCGGACCGCTTCGACGTCACCCGCGACCAGGTCGAGCACCTCTCGTTCGGCCACGGCCCGCACTTCTGCCTGGGCGCCCACCTGGCCCGCGTCCAACTGCGCGCCCTGTTCACCGCCGTCCTCGACCTCCCCGGCCGGCTCACCCCGACCGGCCCCCCGACCCGCCTTCGCTCGAACTTCCAGAACGGGGTCAAGAGCCTCCCGGTCCGGCACCAACTAGGCTCGTCACCGATACAGAGATGGTCTGACTAGGGAGCGTCACGTGGCGGTCATCGAGCAGGTCGGCGCCCGCGAGATCCTGGACTCGCGAGGCAACCCCACCGTCGAGGTAGAGGTGGCGTTGGACGACGGCACGCTGGAGCGCGCCGCCGTGCCGTCGGGCGCGTCCACGGGTGAGCACGAGGCGGTCGAGCTCCGCGACGGCGACGCCAAGCGCTACCTGGGCAAGGGTGTCGAGCGGGCGGTCACCGCCGTGCTCGACGAGATCGGTCCCGAGCTGGTCGGCATCGAGGCCGTCGAGCAGCGGGTGGTGGACCAGAAGCTGGTCGACCTGGACGGCACGCCGGACAAGTCCCGCCTGGGCGCGAACGCCATCCTCGGCGTGTCGCTGGCCGTGGCGAAGGCGGCGGCGGCGTCCTCCGGGCTGGAGCTGTTCCGGTACGTCGGCGGGCCGAACGCGCACGTGCTGCCGGTGCCGATGCTCAACATCCTCAACGGCGGCGCGCACGCCGACACCGAGGTGGACATCCAGGAGTTCATGATCGCGCCGATCGGCGCGGAGACCTTCCGCGAGGCCCTGCGCTGGGGCGCGGAGGTCTACCACTCGCTCAAGTCGGTGCTCAAGTCCAAGGGGCTGAGCACCGGGCTGGGCGACGAGGGCGGGTTCGCGCCCGCGCTGTCCAGCAACCGCGACGCGCTGGACCTGATCCTGGAGGCGATCGAGAAGGCCGGCTACCAGCCGGGCCGGCAGATCGCGCTGGCGCTGGACGTGGCCGCCACCGAGTTCCACAGCGACGGCGCGTACACGTTCGAGAAGCAGAAGCGCAGCGCCGAGCAGATGACCGGCTACTACGCCGAGCTGGTCCGGGACTACCCGCTGGTGTCCATCGAGGACCCGCTGTCCGAGGACGACTGGGACGGCTGGGTGCGGCTCACCGCCGAGCTGGGCGAGAAGGTCCAGATCGTCGGCGACGACCTGTTCGTCACCAACCCGGAGCGGCTGGAGGAGGGCATCTCCCGCCGGGCGGCCAACGCGCTGCTGGTGAAGGTCAACCAGATCGGCACGCTGTCCGAGACGCTCGACGCGGTCGCGCTCGCCACCTCGTACGGCTACAAGTCGATGATGTCGCACCGGTCCGGCGAGACCGAGGACACCACCATCGCCGACCTGGCGGTGGCGACCGGCGCGGGCCAGATCAAGACCGGTGCGCCCGCGCGCGGCGAGCGCACCGCGAAGTACAACCAGCTCCTGCGGATCGAGGAGGCGCTGGGCGACGCGGCGCGCTACGCGGGCGACCTGGCCTTCCCGCGGTACACGCCGGAAAGCTGATGGCGGATCGGGAACGGGGCTCCCGGCGCGGCGCGAAGGCCGCGTCGGGAGCCCGCCCTGACCGCTCGCGGTCGACCAGGTCCACCCGGTCCGAGTCGGACCGGGCGACCGGGTCGGGCGCGCGCGCGGCGAGCACGAGCGGCGGCGGCAAGGTCCGGTTCGGCCTGGGCGAGTCGCGGCGCGGCGCGCGGTCGGCCCGGTCGGCGCGGCTGGCCGAGCAGGCGCGGGCCACCCAGGCGGCACGGGCGGCGCGGGCCGCGCGGCCCCAGTCGCGGGCGCGGTCCCGGGAGGGCACCGGCGGCGCGTTCGGCATGACCGGCACCCGGCGGGCCGCCCTGCTGGCGATGGTGGTGTGCGCGCTGGCGCTGAGCATCGCCGTGCCGCTGCGGACCTACCTGGCCCAGCGCGAGGAGCTGCGCGGCGTCACCGCCTCGCAGGAGACGCTGCGCGCCGAGGTCGGCCAGTTGGAGCAGCGCAAGAAGGAGCTCGCGGACCCCGCGCACCTGGAGGCGGAGGCGCGCCGGCGGCTGCACTACGTGCGGCCCGGCGAGACGCCTTACGTGGTGCAGCTCCCGGGTGACGCGCAGCGCAAACCCGAAGACGAGCGACCGGCCGCCGCGCCGGCCGCGGACAAGGCCTGGTACGAGCAGTTGTGGGATTCGGTGGCGGCGCGATGACGGTCAGCGACGAGGATCTGGCGATCGTCGCCGAGCAGCTCGGACGCGCCCCGCGCGGCGTGCGGGCGGTGGCGGCACGCTGCCCGAGCGGGCACCCGGCGGTCGTGCGGACCAGCCCTCGGCTGGAGGACGGCACGCCGTTCCCGACCCTGTACTACCTGACCTGTTCGCGCCTGAACTCGTACGTCAGCCGGCTGGAAGGTGCCGGTCTGATGAAGGAGATGACCGATCGACTGGCGACGGATGAACAGTTGGCGGAACGCTACCGCTTCGCCCACGAGTCGTACTTGGCTGAGCGGGACGCGATCGAACCGCTGGGCACGACCGTCACCGCGGGCGGCATGCCGGACCGGGTGAAGTGCCTGCACGTCCACGTCGCCCACTCGCTGGCCGCCGGGCCGGGGGTGAACCCGTTCGGGGACGAGGCCCTGGAGCAGTTGGCGCAGTGGTGGCCCAGCGGCGAATGCGCGTCAAAGGTGAAAAACTGACCGTACGGGCAGTTCTTGGGGCAGAGAAGCGACGCGCGGCCGTGACACGGCTGATCGGATCAGGCAGGCTGGATCCGGGGGCCGGAGCGGTGTTCGCCGAGGAGTGGAGTTCGAGGCTGTGCCGAAGCGACGGGGACGCAAGCGGAAGGCAACACGACGGCCCACCCTGACACCGCGCCAATGGGGGCTGGCGGCCACGGCCACCTGCGCGATGCTCGCGCCCACCCTCCTGCACTCGGCGGCGGGCCTCGACTGGGTGAACGTCGCCGGCCACACCGGCATCGAGGCGATGCCGCCCGGCGCGGGTGACGTGCTCGGCACGATGCGGTTGCAGGACTCCGGCGCGCTGGGCGTGAACGGCAAGCTGCCCGAGGCGGACGAGCTCAGCGCCGCGCTGCTCGCCGACGCCGACGACCCGTCCTCGTTCGGTGACGACCTCCCGTTCGACGGCGCGGACCCCGACCTGGTCGCGGGCCAGCTCGGCATCCCCGGCGTGATGCTGGACGCGTACATGAAGGCCGCCGACCGGCTGGCCACCACCAAGCCCGGCTGCAACCTGCACTGGTCGCTGCTCGCGGGCATCGGGCGGATCGAGTCCGGCCACGCGCGCGGCGGCCGGGTGGACGGCCGGGGCACCACGGTCAACCCGATCCTCGGCCCGGTGCTCAACGGCGGTCCGGGCATGGCCGCGATCCGGGACACCGACGGCGGCCGGTTCGACTTCGACAAGACGTGGGACCGCGCGGTCGGCCCGATGCAGTTCATCCCCTCCACGTGGGCCGGGCACGCCGCGGACGGCAACGACGACGGCGAGGCCAACCCGAACAACGTCTACGACGCGACCGCGGGCGCGGGCAACTACCTGTGCTCGGACGGCGGCGACCTGGCCACCTCGGCAGACCGGGCCAAGGCGGTGTTCCGCTACAACCACTCCGAGGAGTACGTGCGGACGGTCCTGTTCTGGGCCGACGCCTACGCCGACGGCGTGAGCCCGCTGCCCAGCCTGCCCGGCTCGGACGACGACTTCCTGCCGCCGGAGGAGGACGAGCCGTCGCCCGGCACGACCCCGCCGGACCACGGCACCGGCCCCACGCCGCCGGTCCAGACGACGAACCCGACGACGAACCCCGCGACGAACCCCACGACCACGACCACCACCACGTCGTCCGAGACGACGGTGACGGTGCCGTTGACCCCGTCGTCCAGCACGTCGCCCACGACCACCACCACGACGACGTCCACCACGAGCACGACCACGACGACGACCTGCGCGGCGCCGACGACCACGCCGACCACGACGCCGGTTCCGACCTCGGCCCCGTCGACGTGCACGACGACCACGACCACCACGTCGGTGGCCGCCCCGCCGGCGCAGACCGGCGGCACGTCGGACTCGGCGGCCGGTTCCGTCCCGCACCCCACGTCGTCGATGAAGCCCGCGTAGTCCTCAAGTTCCGGAAGAACGGCCCCGCCACCACCCGGTGCGCGGGGCCGTCGTCCGTTCTCCCTTCCCGCGTCCGGCCGCCGGGTCGTGCTCGGAGTCGCCGGGCCGCGTCCGGCCGCCGGGTCGCGCTCGGCGACGCCGGGTCGCGCTCGGGTTGCCGGACAGGCCGGGGCCGGCGGGCGTTGTCCGGTGCGGTGTCGGGGTTGTCCGGCATCGGTGACCTGGCCGGACAGCGCGGGCGGACCTCCGGGCGCGGGCGCGGTGGTGGCCGCGTAACTTCTCCTCGCGACGGCGTCGGACCGTCCGTGATGCGAGGGGGCGACATGGGCCGGGTGGCCGCTATCGACTGCGGGACGAACTCGATCCGCCTGCTGGTGGCCGACGTGACGGTGTCCGACGACGGGTCGCGGTGGCTGCGGGACGTGCACCGGGAGATGCGGGTGGTCCGGCTCGGCGCGGGGGTCGACGCGACCGGCGTGCTCGACGCCGGGGCGCTGGAGCGGACCCGGGCGGCCCTCGCCGACTACACGAACATCCTGCGCCGCAAGGGAACCGAGCGGGTCCGGATGGTGGCCACCTCCGCCACCCGCGACGCCCGCAACCGGGACGAGTTCTTCGAGATGACCCGTGCCGTGCTGGGCGTCGAGGCCGAGGTGATCAGCGGGGACGAGGAGGCGCGGCTGTCCTTCGCCGGGGCCGTCGCGGACCTGGACGCCGCCGAGGGCCCCTTCCTGGTGTCCGACGTGGGCGGCGGGTCCACGGAGCTCGTGCTGGGCTCCTGGGACGGCGTGCGGGCCGACGTGGAGGCCGCGCGGTCGGTCGACATCGGCTGCGTGCGGCTGACCGAGCGCTGCCTGCACGACGACCCGCCGACCGCCGCGCAGGTGGAGGAGGCCGTCGCGGTGGCGACCGGGGTGCTGGGCGAGGCGTTCGCCGCGGTGCCCACGGCCAGGACCGGCACGTGGATCGGCGTCGCCGGCACGGTCACCACGCTGGTGGCGCTGGCCAAGGAGCTGCCGGCCTACGACTCCGCCGAGATCCACCTGGCCCGGCTCCCGATCGACCGGATCCGGGAGATCACCGACCGGCTGCTCACCATGGGTCACGACGAGCGGGCCGCGCTCGGGCCGATGCACCCGGGCCGGGTGGACGTGATCGCCGGCGGGGCGCTCGTGGTGCGGACGCTGGCCGAGCACCTGGCCACCCACGGGGTGACCGAGCTGGTGGCCAGTGAGCACGACATCCTCGACGGGATCGCGTTCTCGCTAGCCTGAACGCGAGTCGATCTTCCTACCCCACCCGAATGTCAACTGGCATTGTTCGTGACTCTGTTGTAACCGCATCACCCATGTGGCGTGCACCACTGTCCGATTAGCGTCCTCTGACACGCTGCGAGAGCGGTCGACTCTGCTCGGTTACCCCCGAACAGGTGGGAGGACGCATGTCACAAGCACGTTTGGTTCCGGTGGCTGTCGCGGTGGCTCTGATCGCGACCGGTTGCGGGACCCCGGAGGCCCCGGCAGGCGGGTCCAACACCGACGCCGGGATCACCATCTTCAACACCGAGCCCGAGAACCCGCTGGTGCCCGGCAACACCACCGAGGTCGGTGGCAGCCGCGTGCTCGACGCGCTGTTCACCGGCCTGGTGGAGTACCGCAACGAGGACGCCGGGCCGGTGAACGCGATGGCCGAGTCGATCGACACCCAGGACTCCAAGCTGTTCACCGTGAAGATCAAGCCGGGCTGGAAGTTCCACGACGGCACCGCGGTGACCTCGAAGAGCTTCGTGGACGCGTGGAACTGGACCGCCTACGGCCCCAACGCCACGCAGGGCGCGAGCTTCTTCTCCCAGATCGAGGGCTACAAGGACGTCAACCCGGCGGACCCCGACGGCGCCGACGGCCCGGAGAAGCCGCCCGCACCCAAGGCGGAGAAGCTGTCCGGCCTGAAGGTCGTGGACGACACGACGTTCACCATCACGCTGTCCGAGCCGTTCGCGGTGTTCCCGGTGACCATCGGCTACGAGGTGTTCGCGCCGCTGCCGGAGGCGTTCTTCAAGGACCAGGCGGCGTTCGAGGCCAAGCCGATCGGCAACGGCCCGTTCAAGTTCGTCGAGCGCACGGTCGGCACCGACATCAAGCTGACCCGCAACGACGACTACCCGGGCGACGACAAGCCGAAGTTCAAGGACCTCACGCTGAAGGTCTACCAGAGCCGTGAGTCGGCCTACGCCGACCTGGTGGCCAACAACCTCGACTTCATGGAGGAGCTGCCGCCCAACGCGCTCGCGGGCCAGAAGTACGAGACGGACCTGGGCGACCGGGTCGTCACGCGGGAGACGCTGAACAACCAGACGATCGCGCTCCCGTTCTACACCAAGCCTTACGACAACGCGTCGCTGCGCCGCGCGCTCTCCATGGCGATCAACCGCGAGGAGATCACCCAGCGGATCTTCGAGGGGACCCGCAAGCCCGCCGACGGCTGGGTGCACCCGTTGATGAAGGGCTATCAGCCCGGCCAGTGCGGCGAGTACTGCAAGTTCAACCCGGACAAGGCCAAGGAGGAGTTCGCGAAGTCCGGCTACACCGGGGAGATCGTGCTGCTGTCCAACACCGACGGTGGCCACCAGGAGTGGGCCGAGGCGGTCGCGAACAGCATCAAGAACACCTTGGGCGTCAACGCGCGGTTCGTGCCGACGACCAGCTTCGGCGAGTTCCGGCAGAAGGTGAACGCGCACGAGATGACCGGCATGTACCGGTCGGGCTGGATCGCGGACTACCCGTCGATCGAGAACTGGCTGACGCCGCTGTTCCGCACCGGTGCGTCGTCCAACGACGGGCTCTACACGAACCCGAAGTTCGACGCGAAGCTCGCCGAGGCGGACAAGGCGGCCAGCGAGGACGAGGCCATCCGGCTGTACCTGGAGGCGGAGAAGATGCTCGCCGAGGACATGCCGTCGATCCCGCTGTGGACGCAGAAGACCATCGCCGGCAAGTCGAACCGGCTCAAGGTCGCGAACCTGCACCCGTTCCGCAAGCTGGACCTCGACTCGGTGGAAGTCGCCTAGCACCCCGGTTCCCAGGGCCGGCCCGCCCGACCGCGGGCCGGCCCTCCGCCGCTGAAAGAGCGTGACATGGGTTTCTATGTGCTGCGCCGACTCCTGCAGATGATCCCGGTGTTCCTCGGGACCACCTTCCTGATCTACGCGATGGTGTGGGCGGTCCCGGGCGACCCGTTCGCCGGCAAGTGCGGCGAGCGGGACTGCCCGCCCGCCTACATCGAGCGCATGCGGGACAAGTTCAACCTCGACGACCCGCTGTGGCTCCAGTACGTGAAGTACCTCGGCAACGTCCTGCGGGGCGACTTCGGCGAGACCTCGTCGGGCATCCAGGTGATCCAGCAGGTCGGGGCGACGTTCCCGGTGACGCTGCGGCTCGCCCTGGTGGCGTTGCTGATCGAGGCGGTCATCGGCATCACCGCGGGCGTGGTCAGCGGGCTGCGCAACCGGGGTTTCCTGGACAGCCTGGTGCTGGTCTCCACGCTGTTCCTGATCTCCATCCCGGTGTTCGTCACCGGGTACGTGGTGCAGCTGGTGTTCGGCCTCCAGCTCGGCTGGATCTCGCCGACCGTGTCGACACCGACCTGGGGCAACCTGTTCGTGCCCGGCTTCGTCCTGGCGTCGCTGTCGATGGCCTACGTGGCACGGCTCTCCCGGGCCAGCATCGCGGAGAACCGGCGCGCGGACTACGTGCGCACCGCGCTGGCCAAGGGGTTGCCGCAGAGCCGGGTGGTGGGCGTGCACCTGCTGCGCAACTCGCTGATCCCGGTGATCACCTTCCTGGGCACCGACCTGGGTGCGTTCCTGGGCGGCGCGATCGTCACCGAGGGCATCTTCAACGTGCCCGGCGTGGGCGGGCTGGTGTACCGCTCGGTCCTGACCAAGGACGGCGCGATGGTGACCGGCGTGGTCACCGTCCTGGTGCTGGTCTACCTGGTGATGACGTTGCTGGTGGACCTGCTCTACGCCGTGCTCGACCCGAGGATCCGCTATGACTGAGCAAATCACCGTGCTGGCGCTGGACAAGCCGCGCGGGCTTTTCGGGGACGCGTGGCACGCGCTGCGCTTCCGACCGGTGTTCTGGGTGTCGGTGTCGGTCATCCTGCTCGTCGTGCTGATGGCGCTGTTCCCGAGGCTGTTCGCCCCCGGCGAGCCGTACGCGGCGGTGCTCTCCCGCAGCCGGCAGGGGCCGTCGGCGGACGCGTGGTTCGGCTTCGACCAGCAGGGCTACGACATCTACACCCGGGTCGTGCACGGCACGCGGGCGTCCATCGTGGTCGGTCTGCTGGCGACGATCGGCGTGGTGGTGCTCGGGTCCGCGATCGGCATCCTGGCCGGGTTCTACGGCAAGTGGGTCGACGCGGTCGTGTCGCGGATCGCCGACATCTTCGTCGGGGTGCCGTTCGTGCTGGGCGCCATCGTGATCCTGACGACGGTGAACGCGGAGGACCTCGACGTCGGGCCGGTGCGGATCGTGGCGCAGGTGGTGCTGTCGATCGCGGTGCTGTCGTGGCCGGTGTCGATGCGGATCATGCGGTCCACCGCGATCGCGGCCAAGCAGCAGGACTACGTGAAGGCCGCGCGGGCGCTGGGCGCCTCGCCGCGCCGGATCATCACCAAGCACATGCTGCCCAACTGCGTCGCGCCCGTGCTGGTGTACTCGACGATCGCGCTCGGCGCGTTCATCGGGGCCGAGGCGACGTTGACCTACCTCGGCATCGGCCTGCGCAACCCGGTGGTGTCCTGGGGCGTGCTGATCAACGACGCCACCAAGTACGTGCGCGTCGCGCCGCACGCCCTGCTGTTCCCGGCGGGTTTCCTGACCGCGACCGTGCTCGCGTTCGTCATGCTGGGCGACGCGGTGCGCGAGGCCCTCGATCCGAAACTGCGGTAGGAGGACTTGGTGACGGCCTTGTTGGAGGTCGAGGACCTGCACGTGGAGTTCCGCACGCGGGACGGGGTCGTGCGGGTGCTCAACGGCGTGAGCTACCACGTGGACGTGGGCGAGACCGTCGCGGTGCTCGGGGAGTCCGGGTCCGGCAAGAGCGTGACGGCGCAGGCGGTCATGGGCATCCTGGACACGCCGCCCGCGTTCGTCACGCGCGGTTCGGTGCGGTTCCACGGCGAGGAGCTGCTGACGGCGTCGGCGGAACGGCGCCGCCGGCTGCGCGGCGACGGTGTCGCGATGATCTTCCAGGATGCGCTGTCCGCGCTGAACCCGGTGTTCACCGTCGGGTTCCAGATCGAGGAGCAGCTGCGCACCCGGCGCGGGATGAGCCGGTCCGACGCGCGGGCGCGGGCCGTCGAGCTGCTCGACCTGGTGCGGATACCCCATGCGCGGCAACGGGTCCGGGACTACCCGCACCAGTTCTCCGGCGGGATGCGGCAGCGCGCGATGATCGCCATGTCGCTCGCGCTGGACCCCGAGGTGCTGATCGCGGACGAGCCGACCACCGCGCTGGACGTCACGGTGCAGGCCCAGATCATGGACCTGCTCGCCGAGATCCAGCGCGAGCGGCACATGGGCCTGGTGCTGATCACGCACGACCTGGGCGTGGTCGCGGAGGTGGCCGACCGGATCGTGGTGATGTACGCGGGCCGGATCGTGGAGCAGGCCGACGCGCTGTCGCTGTTCCGCTCGCCCGGCCACCCCTACACCGAGGCGTTGATGAAGTCGTTGCCGCGCCTGGACTCCAAGGGCACGGTGCTGGACACGATCAAGGGGCTGCCGCCGAACCTGCTGCGGATCCCGCCGGGGTGCCCGTTCCACCCGCGCTGCCCGCGCGCGCAGGACGTGTGCTCGGTGCAGGTCCCGGCGCAGGAACGGCTCGGCTTCGGCCGGACCAGCGCGTGCCACTTCGCGTCGGAGGTGCTCGATGGTTAGGCGGGCAGGGGCTGAACGGCCAGGGGTGAAGCGGGCCGGGCCCGACCTGGGCGGCGGCCCGGACCGGGTGACCGGGCCCGACCCGACACCGCCGGACCCCTCGGCGCTGCTGGAGGTGCGCGACCTGGTCAAGCACTTCCCGGTGACCAGGGGCGTGCTGTTCAAGCGGACCGTCGGCCAGGTGCGGGCGGTGGACGGGGTGTCGTTCACGCTGTCCGCCGGCGAGACGCTCGGCGTGGTGGGCGAGTCCGGGTGCGGCAAGTCCACCCTGGCCCAGGTGCTGATGCTGCTCGAACCGCCGACGGCGGGCACCGCGCACTTCGAGGGCAGGCCGATGTTCGGCATGCGCGGCAGCGCGTTGCGGGCGTTGCGGCGGGACATGCAGATCGTGCTGCAGGACCCGTACACCTCGCTCAACCCGCGGATGACGGTCGGCGACATCATCGGCGAGCCGTTCGAGATCCACCCGGAGGTCGCGCCGAAGGGCTCCCGGGCGGCGAAGGTGCGCGACCTGCTCGACGTGGTCGGCCTGAACCCGGAGCACATCAACCGCTACCCGCACCAGTTCTCCGGCGGGCAGCGGCAGCGGGTCGGGATCGCGCGGGCGCTGGCGCTGCGGCCCAAGGTGATCGTCTGCGACGAGCCGGTGTCCGCGCTGGACGTGTCGATCCAGGCGCAGGTGATGAACCTGCTGCGGGAGCTCCAGTCCGAGTTCGGGCTGGCGTACGTGTTCATCGCGCACGACCTGTCGGTGGTGCGGCACCTGTCCGACCGGGTCGCGGTGATGTACCTGGGCAAGATCGTCGAGATCGGCACCGAGGAGGAGATCTACCAGCGCCCCACCCACCCCTACACCCAGGCGCTGCTGTCCGCCGTGCCGGTCGCCGACCCGGCGCTGCGCGGCCGGCGGGACGTGATCCGGCTCACCGGCGACGTGCCGTCGCCGATCGACCCGCCCTCGGGCTGCCGGTTCCGGACGCGGTGCTGGAAGGCTCGGGACCTGTGCGCGCAGCAGGAGCCCGAGCTGGTCGAGCGGGACGGCCACCTCAGCGCCTGCCACTTCGCCGAGCAACGATCCGTCGTGCCCTGACCCGCGGCGGACTTCAGGAGAGGACAACCCCGATGACCGACCCCACCGCGCTCCGCGCCGCCGCCGAGGGCGGGGACGTCGAAGCGATGGTCGAGTTGGCCCTGCTGCTGGAGGAGGACCTGACCGGGGAGGACGACCAGGACGAGCTCCAGGACGAGGTCGGCGGCTGGCTCAGCCGCGCGGCGGCGGCCGGCCACGTCCGGGGCGTCGCCGAGTTCGGCTCGTTCCTCTGGCACGTCTGGAAGGACGAGGACGCCGCCCTGCCGTGGCTGCAACGGGCCGCCGACGCGGGCCAGGCGGACGCGATGGCGGTGCTGGGCGACGTCTACGACTTCCTCGGCGACATCGCCCTGGCCAAGCGCTGGTACCAGGCGGCGGCCGACCTCGGCGACCCGCACGCGCAGGACAACCTCGCCGCGCTCGACCGCCTGACCAGCTGACCGGTCCACCACCCGGCCGGCACCACGGACGCCGGGGCGGCTCGCTCCACGCGAACCGCCCCGGCGTCCGGATCTCCCGGACCCAGGTCGTGCCTCATATGTGCCTCACAGGGCCCTGCGGACGCCGGAGCGGCTCGCGGCTCGTGAACCGCACCCGGCGCTCGGAGTCTGTTGCGCCCTAACGGTTCGAGGCCGACTGGACGAAGTCCGCGAGGTCCTTCGACTGCTGCACCCGCGAGGGCTCATGTACGTACATCATGTGGCCGGCGGGGTAGTACGCCGACTCGATGTTGTCGTGCAGCTCGGCCGGGATGTTCAGGTGCGCCAACACGTGCTCGGCCGCGTAGTACGGCGTCGCGCCGTCGTAGTGGCCGTACGCGACGTGCACCTTGAGGTCGGGGTTGGCCCGCATCGCCGACGACAGCTTGTTCGCCACCGTCACGTGCGTGCCCTCGAACTCCTTGTACGACCACGGGTGCACGGACCGCGACAGGATCTCGTACGGCAGGTCGTTCTCGTACCCCAGGTCCGACCGCAGGTAGTGGTTCAGCGCGGCCGTGTACGGGCCCATGATCGCCGAGTACGACGGGTCTTCGCTGAACATCTCGCGCCCGTAGTCGACGTCCGCCCCGGTGAACCGGGAGTCCAGCCGGCCCACCACCCTGCGCCGCGAGCGCAGCAGCTCGGTGAAGAACCGGACGTGCTCCACCCGCAGGTTCACCCGGTCCACGTAGTCCTCGGACAGCCCGGTCAGCTCCGCGTACCGGGCCACCGCCGACGCGCGCTCCTCCTCGGACAGCCGGTGCCCGCGGGCCAGCGCCCACGGGTAGTCGCGGGACGCGAAGTCCTCCGCCTCGGCCAGCACGTCCTCCAGCGACCGGTCGCCGTGCAGGCCGTGGTAGTGCGCGATGGCGGCGTAGGTGGGCAGGAACAGCGAGTACGGCAGGTCGTTGCCCTCGCTGAAGTCGAGCGTGGCGAAGTCCAGCACGGACGAGATCAGCATCAGCCCGTTGAGGTACATGCCGTAGCGCACCTGCAGGTGCTCGGCCAGCGCCGCCGCGCGGGTGGTGCCGTAGGACTCGCCGGCCAGGAACTTCGGCGACATCCACCGGCCGTTGCGCGAGGTCCACAGCCGGATCACCTCGCCGACCGACTCGACGTCGCCCTGGAAGCCGTGGAACTCGCCGGGCTTCTCGCCCTTCACCGCGCGGGAGAACCCGGTGGAGACCGGGTCGATGAACACCAGGTCGCTGTGCGCCAGCAGGGTCTCCGGGTTGTCCACCAGGTCGTACGGCGGCGGCACGAGCTCGCCGACGTCGCCGGAGACCACCCGGCGCGGGCCGAGCAGCCCCAGGTGCAGCCACACGCTCGACGAGCCCGGCCCGCCGTTGAACGCGAAGGTGACCGGGCGCTTGCCGGCGTCCGCGCCGTCGAGGGTGTAGGAGGTGAGGAAGACCTCCGCCTTGGCCAGGTGCCCGTCGAACTTGCCGTCGGTGAGCACCTCCCTGCGCAGCACCACCCGACCGGTGGTCGTGGTGTAGTTCAGCTTGCGCCGCTTGACGGTGATGCTGTGCTGGGTGGTGACCAGGTCGTCGGCAGGGGTGTCCTTGCCTTCGGCGGCCTTGTCCGCTGGGGTCAGCTCGTCCCCGGTGTCCTTGTCGGTCATGGTCGAACTCTACGTTTGGGGCAGGGCTGCGTGCTTTCTCTTTCCGACCTGGACCGGCGCGTCACCACGTGCCGGGCGTGCCCCCGGCTGGTCGCCTGGCGGGAGGAGACGGCCCGGGTCAAGAGGGCCGCGTACGCCGGGCAGGCGTACTGGGGCCGCCCGGTGCCGGGCTTCGGCCCGCCGGACGCCCGGCTCGCGCTGGTCGGCCTGGCCCCGGCCGCGCACGGCGGGAACCGCACCGGCCGGATGTTCACCGGCGACCCGTCGGGTGATTTCCTGTACGCCGCGCTGCACGCCGTCGGCCTGGCCTCCCAGCCCACGTCGGTGCGCGCCGGCGACGGCCTGGAGCTGTACGGCACCCGCATCACCGCCCCGGTGAAGTGCGCGCCGCCCGCGAACAAGCCGACCGCGCAGGAGCGCGACAACTGCCGGCCGTGGCTGGTGGCGGAGCTGGAACTGCTGCGGCCCACGCTGCGGGCCGTGGTCGTGCTGGGCGGTTTCGGCTGGCAGGCGCTGCTGCCGGTGCTGTCGGCGGGGTGGCAGGTGCCCCGGCCGGCGCCGAAGTTCGGCCACGGCGCGTCGGTCGTGCTCGACGCCCTGGACGACGGCCCGGCGCTGACGGTCTACGGCAGCTACCACGTGTCGCCGCACAACACCTACACCCGCCGGCTGACCCCCGGGATGCTCCAGGACGTGCTGCGCACCGCCGCCGGGACGGCCGGGCTCACCTGTACCGGTGGTGGTGACCCCACGACGGGGTGACCGGACCTGCGCCGGGCGGCCGGGCCCACCAAGGTGGGCGCACAGATCCCGACCACTGGAGCAGAACCATGCGTTTGCGCGTCGCCGCCCTCACCGCCGCCCTCGTGCTGGCCGCGCCCGCCTCGGCGCTCGCCGCCGACGGCAAGTTCGAGTACCGGTACAACGACTCGACCGGCGACATCGAGTCGGGGCAGCTGGTCGACCCGGAAAGCCGCGAGTGCATCGGGATCCCGGAGGTCGAGAACGAGCACGGCACGTTCGCGTTCCGGCCCCGCAACGCCACCACGTCCACGGTGACGCTGTTCAAGGGCAGCGACTGCGAGGGCGACCACTACACCCTTCGGCCGGGTGGCAAGGCGTCCGACCGGCTGCTGTTCCGCTCGGTCGCGTTCTCCTGAGCCCCTGGTGACTCAAGCTTTGGTCAAATAGCGGGCCCGCGAGCCGGTGCGGCGTGCATCATGCCGTCATGAATCCCCGGCTCGCACTCGCGCTGCTGGTGGGTGCCGCCCTCGTCGTGGTCGCGATCGCGGCCAACGGGACCTCGCCGGTGCCCTACGCGGACACCCGCCCGGCCGACGCGGAAGCGACGACGCTCGCCCCCGCGCGCCCGCAGTCCGACCTGAACGACGTCGCCGCGTCCGAGGCGGGCGGATCACTGATCGCGGTGTTCCTGGTGCTGACGGTGGCCGCGCTGATCGTCGTGGTCGGCCTGCTGGCCTCGGTGCGGCTGTCCCTGCGCCGCCGGCGGGGCGTGGGCCAGGCCGTCGAGACCGCCGACGCCGGGGCCGAGTCGGCTCCCGACATCCTGGTGCGCGGCGCGCGGGAAGCGCTGCGCGAACTGCGGACCCGCACGGGCGGACCGCCGCGCGACGCGGTGGTGCTGTCCTGGATGCGCCTGGAGCAGGCCGCCGCGGACAGCGGCGTGGCCCGCGCACCGCACGAGACGCCCACCGAGTTCACCGGGGCACTGCTGACCCGGCACCGGGTCGACGAGGCCGCCGCCGGCCGGCTGCGCACGGTCTACCAGCGGGCCCGGTTCGGCACCGCCGAGGTCACCGACGCCGACGCCCGCGCCGCCGAGGACGCCCTCGAACGGATCGTGCACGACCTGGGCGACCCGCGATGAGCGAGGAGAAGCGGGAGATCACCCCGCTGCTGGGGATGAGCGGCGCGATCACGGTCGGCGTGGTCGTCGGCGCGACCACCGCGTTCCTGCTGACCCGGGCCGGCGCGCCGGTGCCCTGGGCCGTGCTGATCGCCGTGCCCGCCCTGGCGCTGGCCGTGCTGGTGGCCCGGCTGCCGAGGGCCACCGACGTGCTGTGGGCCCCGTCGCCCGCGCACTTCTCCACCGCCGGGTCGGTGCAGGCGAGCACCCTGGCCGGCCGGTTGGCGGAGGCCGCCGTCGACCAGGACCGGTTCGCCGTGCGGATCCAGCCCCGGCTGCGCCGGCTGGTGGAGGCCCGGCTGCGGCAGCGGCACGGCGTGCCCGACCTGGCCGACCCGCGGGCCGCCGCCCTGCTCGACCCCGACCTGCACCGCCTGGTCACCGATCCGGGCGCCACCCTGCCCGACCACCGCACGCTCACCCGGCTGTTGGAGAACCTGTGACGACTGCATCTGACATCGGCACCGAGGGCAAGGCCGTCCTGGACGCGGTCGGTGCCGTCGTCGTCGGCCGGCACCGCTCGGTGCGGCTGGCCCTGGCCGCGGTGCTGGCCGGTGGGCACGTGCTGCTGGAGGACGTGCCGGGCCTGGGCAAGACGCTCATGGCGCGCTCGCTCGCGCAGGCGCTGCGGCTGGACTTCAAGCGCCTCCAGTGCACCCCCGACCTGCTGCCCGCGGACGTGACCGGGTCGTTCATCTACAACCCGGGCGACCGCGAGTTCACCTTCCGGGCGGGCCCGGTGTTCACCGGCCTGCTGCTGGCCGACGAGATCAACCGGACCCCGCCCAAGACCCAGTCCGCGCTGCTGGAGGCCATGCAGGAGCGGCAGGTCACGGTCGAGGGCCGCACGTTCCCGCTACCCCGGCCGTTCCACGTGCTGGCCACCGCCAACCCGGTCGAGTACGAGGGCACCTACCCGCTGCCGGAGGCCCAGCTCGACCGGTTCCTGCTGCGGCTGGACGTCGGCTACCCGCCCGCCGACGAGGAGGTCGAGGTGCTGCGCCGGCGGCTGGCCCGCAGGCAGGAGGAGGCGACCGTCGAACCGGTGCTCGACACCGAGCGGCTGCTCGCGCTCCAGGACGGCGTCGAGCAGGTCTCGGTGGACGAGGACATCCTGCGCTACTGCGTGGACCTGGCCGCCGCGACCCGCGCCCACCAGGCCGTGGAGGTCGGCGCGTCGCCGCGCGGGGCGCAGGCGCTGGTGCTGGTCGGCCGCGCGCTGGCGGTGCTCGACGGGCGTGACTTCGTGCTGCCCGAGGACGTCAAGGAGTGCGCGGTCCCGGCGCTGGCGCACCGGTTGACGCTGCGCCCGGAGACGTGGACGTCGGGCATCACCGGGGTGGAGGTCGTCACCGAGCTGCTGGGCCGCGTGCCCGGCCCGGCCGTCACCCGGTCATGAGCCGGGCGGGGCGCATCCGGGAGGCGTTGACCAGCGGTCGGGGCGCGCACTGGCACCCGACCGACGCCCTGGTGCGCGGGGCGGCGGTGGGCGTGGGCCTGGTCGTGCTCGGCGGGCTGATCCACCGGGTCGAGCTGGTCCTGTTCGGCGCGCCGCTGCTGCTGTCGACGCTGGTCGCGCTGGTCACCACGATCGGCGGCAAGCCCGACGTGCGGGTCCGCGGCCTGCCCCGGACCGGCGAGGTGGGCGCGGCGAAGTCCGTGGTGGACGTCGACCCGGGCCTCGGCGCGGAGGTGCTGGCGATCCGGCTGCCCGCCGGCGGGCCGGGCTTGGGCCCGGTGCACCTGCTGCCCGCGTCGGCCGCGTCGATCGAGGTGGTGCTGCGCCGCAACGCCTGGGGCGAGGGCGTCGACCTGCGGCCGGACCACCTGGTGGCCGGGCCGGACGGGCTGTTCGCGCACGGGCCGGTCACCGCGCCCGAACGCGGGCGGGTGCTGCTGCCGCTGGTGCACCAGCTCCCGGCGGGCCTGCTGCCCGCGCGGGCCCGGGGCCTGGTCGGCGCGCACCGGACGTGGCGGCCGGGCGACTCGGTGGAGCTGCGCGACATCCGGGCGTTCCAGCCGGGGGACCGGCTGCGCCGGATCGACTGGCGGGTGTCGTTGCGGGCGGGCACCCTGCACGTCCGCGAGCACCACGCGGAGGCCGACGCGGACGTGGTGCTGGCGCTGGACACCCGGTTGGACGTCGAGCAGGACCTGGGCGAGTGGTCGGTGGGCGCGAAGGGCGCGACCACCCGGTCTGGCGGCAGCCTCGACCTGGCGGTGCGCGCGGCGGCGTCGCTGGCCGCCGGGTACCTGCGGCAGGGCGACCGGGTCGGGCTGGTGGACCTGGGGCGGCCGCAGCTGGGCGTGCGGGCCGGTGCCGGGCGGCGGCAGCTGCTGCGGCTGCGCAACCAGCTCGTGGTGTGCGCGCGGTCGGCGGGCTGGGCGCAGAAGCCCGTGCTGCGGGCCGAGCAGGTGCCGCACGGGGCGTTGGTGGTGGTGCTCTCGCCGTTCCTGGACGCGGA
Source organism: Saccharothrix espanaensis DSM 44229 (assembly GCF_000328705.1). NCBI lineage: Bacteria > Bacillati > Actinomycetota > Actinomycetes > Pseudonocardiales > Pseudonocardiaceae > Saccharothrix > Saccharothrix espanaensis. The sequence goes on from NC_019673.1 coordinate 762,966, forward strand.
GGTGGTCGAGCTGACGGTGCACGCCGCGCGGCGCGGCAACGTGGTGCTGGCGGTGGACGTGCTGCCGGAGGGCCTGCGGCCGGACCGGTCGACCGAGTGGGGTGCGGCGACGTTGAAGGTGCTGGAGCTGGAGCACGAGGTGCGGCTGGAGGCGATGCGCCGGCACGGCGTCCCGGTGGTGACCTGGGACGCGCGGGCCGCCGCCATCTCCGGTGCGCTGCGCGAGGCGGCCCGGCCGGGGAGGCGGCGATGACCGCGCCGTCGCCGGCCGGGTTCGAGGAGCCCGAGGTCGTCCGGTTGGCCGGCGGGCTGCCCGGCTGGGTGTTGCGGGCCGCGATCGGGGTGGTGGCCCTGGCGGTCGCCGGCGTTCTTTACGCCGAAGGAGTGATGATTGCTCCATTGGTGTTGTACGTCGGATTGGCCGCAGTGACCGTCGCGATTCCCGCGTCAGCCGCCGTCATCCTTCTCGTCGTCTATCCGGCGGTGGCGATCGTGGTGGTCGGGGGCCCGCCGGTGCGTCCGGGGGTGCTCGCGCTCGTTGCTCTGACGCACTTGTTGCATGTGTTGAGCGCTTACGCGGCGCTCATCCCCACCCGCTCGCGCATTCACCTGAAAGCGCTACGCCCGGCGGCGCTGCGATACGTGCTGGTGCAAGCCGGTGTGCTCGTCCTGGCGGCGCTGGTGGTCCTGTTGTCGGGCGGCCGGACGGACGAGGTCGTCGAGGTGGTGGCGGTCGTCTGCGCGGTCGGGCTGGTGGCCGGGGCGGTAGCGCTGCTGCGCCGGCGGAGCTGAGGAACGGGGTCGGAAAGCTCAGCGGGAGCTGAGCGTCTGGATCGTTCCTCTCAGCACCTTCACCCGCCGGGGCGGCGCTGTCGCTGGTCAGCGCGCTGCGTGTTCCGCATCACCCGGCGACTGTGGTCACAACGGGGCTCACCGACGCGTCGGAAATCGCCCTCCGGTGCGACCATGGACGTATGGCTGCTGTGAAGTCGCACCCCACACGGATCGTGATCGTCGGCGGTGGGTACGTCGGCATGTACACCGCGCTGGGTCTGCAGAAGAAGCTGCGTTCCGGTGAGGCGTCGGTCACGGTCATCGACCCACAGCCCCACATGACCTACCAGCCGTTCCTCCCCGAGGCGGCGGCCGGGTCGATCGAGCCGCGCCACGTGGTGGTGCCGCTGCGCAAGGTCCTCAAGCGCTGCCACATCGTCACCGGGCGCGCCACGAAGGTCGAGCACGCGCGCAAGGCGGTCACCGTCGAGCTGGCCGACGGCCACGTCGAGGAGGTCGAGTACGACGTGCTCGTCTCGGCCCTGGGCGCGATCTCGCGGACCCTGCCGATCCCCGGCCTGCCCGAGGTCGGCATCGGCATGAAGACCATCGGCGAGGCCATCTACCTGCGCAACCACGTGCTGTCGCGGCTCGACCAGGCGGCCAGCACGAACGACCCGGAGACCCGCAAGCGGCTGCTGAGCTTCGTGGTCATCGGCGGCGGCTTCGCGGGCATCGAGACGCTGGCGGAGCTGGAGGACATGGCCCGCTACGCGCTGCGCTACTACGAGGGCCTCAAGCCCGACGACATGCACTGGGTGCTGGTCGAGGCGGCCGGGCGGATCATGCCCGAGGTGAGCGCGAAGCTCGGCGTCTACACCGTGGAGCAGCTGGAGAAGCGCGGCATCACCTGCTACCTCGACACCCGGGTCAAGTCGCTGGAGGGCGGCCACGTCGTCCTCGACGACGGCACCGAGTTCGACTCGGAGACCATCATCTGGACGGCCGGCATGAAGGCCAACCCGGTGCTGCGCAACACCGACCTGCCGCTCGACGAGCGCGGCCGGGTCCGCTGCACGGCCGCGATGCAGGTCCAGGGCCTGCCCGGGGTGTGGGCGGCGGGCGACTGCTCGGCCGTGCCGGACCTCTCGCGCACCGAGGAGGACCCGACGGCGACCTGCGTGCCCAACGCGCAGCACGCCATCCGCCAGTCGAAGCTGCTGGCCAAGAACATCGTGGCCACCCTGCGCGGCAAGCCGACCAAGGACTACTTCCACAAGTACGTCGGATCGGTCGCGGGCCTGGGCCTGTACAAGGGCGTCGGCGACGTGTTCGGCCTGCGTTTCAAGGGTGTCGTCGCCTGGTTCATGCACCGCAGCTACCACGTGATGTTCATGCCCACCGTGAACCGCAAGTTCCGGGTGTTCGTGGACTGGACGCAGGCCCTGTTCTCGGGCCGCGAGGTGGTCGCGCTCGGTCAGATCCACGAGCCGAAGGCGGAGTTCGACCGGGCCACCAAGAGCTGACCGGCGGCGGGCCCGCTGCGCTGTTCGGTCGCGGTGGGCAAGCACCCGTCTGGCTTAGGGCCGTAACTTGAGCCCCCAAATAGCGTAATGGGCAGCGCGTGACCTTGACATTGCGTAACGTGAACCCGAGACTACGACTGGCGCGCCACCAAAAGTGTGATGCGCCAGTGGGGAGAGAGGTGACCGCGATGTCGCTTGAGGAGCTGGCCGCACAGCTTCGCCGCGGTGAGATCGAGGACCGTGCCCTGGCGGAGTACGCCGCCGAGTACGCCACCGCCGGAAAGGTTTTTCGCAGCAAGAAAGACGACTGAGCATGCCCGCTTCCGGGTGGGGGGACGATCCGGTTCCCCCATCCGAGGCCGTCAAGCCCGTCAAGCCCACCCCACTGCTGCTGCAAGGTCAGGACTACACCTTCCGGTCCCCGGCCAAGAACCTGGACTTCCAGGAGCAGGTGCACCGCCTCGGGATGGTCGAGGAGGGTGACGGCGGCCCGGTGCCGTGCGTGCTGGTCCTCGCCCGCGCCACCGACATGGAGATGAACGCGCTCTCCATCGCGCTGGCCGAGCGCGGCATCCGGATGGCCCGCATCGACGCCGACCGCTGCGTCGACCTGCCGCTCACCGTCTACACCGACTCGCCCCTGCTCGAACTCGACCGCTGGCTGCTGCGCCCGCTGCTGGTGTGGCGCCGGCACTTCGAGCTCTCCGCGCTCCAGGTCGAACCCGGCACGCTGGCCGGCGCGTACGCCGTGGACCAGTGGGGTTCGGTGGCCAACTGGCTGACCACCCGCCGCGACTGGGCGCACGTCAACCCGGCCCGCAGCACGACCCACCTCGACCGGCTCACCCAGCTCTCGGACGCGGCCGCGTTCGGGCTGGAGGTCCCGCGCACCATGGTCACCACCCGTCCCGGCCGGACCCGGCCCGGCGGCGCGCGGTGCATCGTCAAGACCACCGGCCGGCACCTGCTGGAGCCGCGCCCCGGTGTGCAGCACGGCCTGTTCCCCCGTCCCCTGGAGACCAGTCGCTACGGCGACGTGCCGGAGTCCGCACCGGTGATCGTCCAGGAGTACGTACCCGCCGACACCGAGCTCCGGGTGTTCGTGGTGGGGGAGCGCACCCTCTCGTTCCAGGTCGACAAGCTGGATCCGGCCCAGTTGTGGGTCGATCCCGAGGCCGTCCGGGTGACCCCGGTGGACACGCCGCCGCGGCTCGCGGACCGGCTGCTCGCCTTAGCCCGGCACTGGCGGTTGCAGGTCGCTGCGTTCGACCTGCTCGTAGCGGGCGGCGACCACGTGTTCCTGGAGGTCAACGTCAATTGCGACTGGCGTTGGTTCGAACACCGCGCCGAGGACGAACGGGTGTCCGACGCCGTGCACGAGTGGGTCGCGGCGCGTTTCAAGGAGCTGCTGAGTGCGGGTAAAGGTCGCTGAGCACGCGGCGTTGTTCTACCAGGACGGCGCTGTGGTGTGGGACGACTACCTGCACCACCGCCAGTTCGCGATCAGCGAGACGGCCGAGCTGCTGTGCCGCAAGTTCACCGAGTTCACCGACGTCGACGTGCTGCTCGGACCGCTGGGCGAGGCCGACCAGGCCGCGCTGCGCAAGGTCCTCGACGAGCTGGTCGACGCGGGCGTGCTGCTGGTGGAGGGCTCGCCGCAGCACGACGCGGAGCGCCGGATGCTGGCCGGCTGGGGGCCGTGGGGCGCGTCCGCCCGGCACTTCCACTTCGCCAGCCGCACCCTGGCCGACGCGCCCTACCAGGGCTCGGACGAGCACGACGCGATCCTGGACGTGAAGCTGACCCGGGAACCGCCGCCCGCGCCGTTCCGCACGTTCGGCGGGTCCGCCGTGCCGCTGCCGCCGCTGCCCGCCGACCCGGACTGGGCCGCCAGCGGGCTGCTGGACGTGCTGCTGACCCGGCGCACCACCCGGGAGTTCGGCACCGCTCGGGTCGCGTTGGGCCGAGTGGGTGAACTACTGGGCGTGCTGGCCGCGCCGTCGCCCGCCCGTCCCCGGATCGGGCGCACCGGCACGGTGTTCAAGACCAGCCCGTCGGGCGGCGGCCGGCACCCGGTGGAGATCTACGCGCACACCCGCGGGGTCGAGGGCGTGGTCGACGGGTGGCACCACTACGAGGGGTTCGCGCACGCGCTGGAGCCGCTGGGGGTGGCGTGGTCGCCCGCCGAGATGGCGGAGGCGGCCGGTGACCAGGAGTGGGTCGGGCAGGCGCCGTTGGTCCTCGCGTACACGGCGGTACTCGAACGGACCAGGTGGCGTTACGACACGTCACGGGCTTATCGGGTTGTGCAAATGGACGTGGGCCATCTGTCGCAAACCGCTTATCTGGTTGCTACCGCAATGGGTTTTGGTATCGGCTTCACCGCAGCATTGCGGGATGAACTCCTCGAACAGGCACTCCACTGTGACGCTTATCACGAAGTCGTACTTGGCATGAGCGCGCTGGGTCCATTACCTGAATGAGCGCAATAGCGGATGGCATTGAGCCGTGCGGGGGACTTGTGCCGAACCGGCCCCACGAACGCTCGGTAACGGCTTAGGCTCCTCGCTGCCCCCGTAGCCCAATCGGTAGAGGCAGGCTCCTTAAAAGAGTCACAGTACGGGTTCGAATCCCGTCGGGGGCACGTGTACCGCAACCTTCGTAGTCACTCGACTGCCGAGTGATCGCGAACGAGCGGCCGAGTCGGTCGAGAGCGGCCGACTCGGGTGTGCCGGTCGGATATCGGGGTATGCGCTTGTCAATGCCCCGAAAGGGCAGTGTCGCGCCCCGGCGGTGGTGTGATGCCGGGGCCTGGCCCAGACCAAGCCCGGACGACGCGCAGACGACGCGGCGGGCGGCTCAGAGGTGCCGAGCCGCCCGCCGCGCGTCATGCCCAGGTCGTCATGTCGGGGTCGTTACGCCTGCGCGGCCACCCAGGTCCGCACGACCTCGTCCAGCACGGCCAGCGGCAGCGGCCCGCCGCCCAGCACCACGTCGTGGAACGCCCGGATGTCGAACCGGTCGCCCAGCGCCCGCTCGGCCTCCGCCCGCACCCGCTGGATCTCCAACCGCCCCACCATGTAGGCCAGCGCCTGGCCCGGCGCGGCGATGTAGCGGTCCACCTCGGACTCGATCTCCACCTGCGCCAGCGGCGTGTTCTCCCGCAGGTACGCGATGGCCCGCTCGCGGCTCCAGCCGTGCGCGTGCAGCCCGGTGTCCACGACCAGCCGGCCCGCCCGCATCGAGTCCATGGCCAGCATCCCCAGCCGCGCCACGTCGTCGGAGTACAGCCCCATCTCGTCGGCCAGCCGCTCGCAGTACAGGCCCCAGCCCTCCAGGTACCCGGTGACCGTCGCGACCCGGCGCAGCATCGGCAGGTCGGCCAGCTCCTGCGCCAGCACGATCTGGAAGTGGTGCCCCGGCACCGCCTCGTGGAACGCGATCGCCTCGGCCTGGTACCGGAAGCGCTCCTCCACGCGGTGCGTGTTGGCGTAGTAGGTGCCCAGCCGCGTCCCGTCCATCGACGGCGGCGCGTAGAACGCCGTCGGCGCGCCCGGCGCGTCCACGGCCGGCACCGGCTCGACCTCGCAGCGCCGCTCCGGCACCCGGCCGAACCAGCGCGGCGCGGCCTCCTCGGCCCGGGTCACCGCCTCGCGCGCGGCGGAGATCAGCTCGTCCTCCGACCGCCAGCGCAGCGCCGGGTCCTCGCGCATCCGCTCGAAGACCGCCGCGGTGTCGCGGGTGCCGAACACCCGCTCGCCGAGTTCGGCGTACTCCTCGGCCAGCTCCGCCATGATGGCGAGCCCGGTCTCGTGCAGCTCCTTGGGAGACCGCGTTGTGGTGGTCTGAGCGCGCGCCAGAGCCGCGTAGACGGCTTCGCCCTCCGGGAGCCAGCACAGGCCCACCTGATCCGTGGGACGGCCGCTGAGCCCCGCTACGACGTCCCGGTAGGCGGCGAACGCCGGCCGCACCTGTCCGGCGATGAGCCGGTCCCGCTCGGCGGTGAACCCCGCGCCGCCCTGCGGCCGGGCGAACGGGTCCTCCTCGGCGGCCAGGTAGCGGTCCAGGTGGGCGAGCGCCGCGGCCACGAGGTGCTGGACCGGCGTGCGGCCGGCGGCGGAACCGGCGACCTGGCGCTCGGCGACCGTGCGCAGGAACGCCGGGACCGTCGCGAGCCGGGACAGGTAGGCCCGCTCCTGCTCCTCGTCCGCGGGCGCGACGATCGGCAGCACCGACAGCAGCTCGCCCGCCGGGGCGAAGAACGAATCGGTGATCGTGTACTCGACGGAACGCGCGTCGATCAGGTCCACGGTGGATTCGGCCTGCTGGACGACGACCGCGCGGGTGACCGGGTCGTCGTCGTCGGGCAGCGCCCGCGCGCGTTCCGCGATCCGCACGGCGGCGGCCCGGGTCGTTTCCTCGGTCTCCGGCCGGTGGTCGGCGAGCAGGTGGTCGTATCCGGGCAGCCCGTAGATCGTCGCGCCCAGCGGGGACAGCCGGGACATCAGGTCGAGCAGTTCATCGGCGAGCGCGGCCGTCGTATCCATCGGTACCCCTGGCGTCGGCGGGAAAGTCGGAACGGTGCTTAGCCTAAATAACGATTTACAGCCGGTCCAAATAGGCCAGCACCGCGAGCACCCGGCGGTTGTCGTCCTCGGACAGCGGCAGGTCGAGCTTGCCGAAGATGTTGGCGGTGTGTTTGCCCACCGCTTTCTCGGTCACGAACAGCCGCGCCGCGATCGCGCCGTTCGACCGGCCCTCCGCCATCAGCGAGAGCACCTCCCGCTCGCGCGGGGTCAACGTGGCCAGCGGCCGGTCCCGCCCGCTGCGCGCCAACAGCTGGGTGATGACCTCGGGGTCCATCGCGGTGCCGCCCGCCGCGACCCGCTTGATGGCGTCCACGAACTGCGTGACGTCGGACACCCGGTCCTTGAGCAGGTAGCCGACACCGCCGCCGCGGTCGGACAGCAGCTCGCGGGCGTAGAGCTGCTCGACGTACTGGGAGAGCACCAGCACGGGCAGCCCCGGCACCCGCTTGCGCGCCTCGATCGCCGCCCGCAGGCCCTCGTCGGTGAACGTCGGCGGCAGGCGCACGTCGACCACCGCCACGTCCGGGCGGTGGTCGACCATGGCCTTGAGCAGGGCGGGACCGGAGTCGACCGCCTCCACCACGTCGAAGTCGTAGGCCTGGAGCAGCCGGATCAGGCCGTCCCGGAGGAGGACGAGGTCTTCACCGAGGACAACTCGCACGGCAGCTCCATGGTCACGATCGTCGGCCCGCCCACCGGGCTCGCGATCCCGAGGGTGCCATCGAAGGCGGCCAGCCTGCGCTCGATTCCCCGCAATCCCCCGTTCTCGGTCGCCTCCGCGCCGCCCCGGCCGTTGTCGCCGATCATCAGCGCGAGCCGGCCGTCGTCGTGCCGCACCCGGACCCACGCGCTGGTCGCCCCGCTGTGCTTGGCCACGTTCGTCAGCGTCTCGGCGACCGCGAAGTACGCCGCCGACTCCACCGGCGCCTCCGGCCGCCCGGCCAGCACCAGGTCCACCTCGACCGGCAGCGGGTGCGCCAGCGCCAGCGCCCGCAGCGCGCCGTCCAGCCCGCGGTCGGCCAGCACCGGCGGGTGGATCCCGCGCACCAGGTCACGCAGCTCGGACAGCGCCTGCGACGACGACTGGCGCGCCTCGACCAGCAGACCCCGGGCCGCGTCCGGGTCGCGCACGAGCAGTTCCTCGGCCATGCCCAGGCTCATCCCCAGCGCCACCAGCCGGGCCTGCGCGCCGTCGTGCAGGTCGCGCTCGATCCGGCGCAGCTCGGCGGCCTGCGCGTCGACCGTGTCGGCCCGCGAGTCGGCGAGCTCGCGCACCCGGTGGGTGAGCGCCTCGGTCTGGCTCGGCGCGAGGAAGAAGCGCACGAACCGGGCGTGCAGCCGGACCACGCGCGGCGTGGCCCACCAGGCGATCACCAGGTAGAGCGAGCCCATCAGCGGGGCGATCAGGAAGCTGCCCGGCACGTCCGGGGTGATCCCGCTGTAGTCGACGTCGTCCGCGCCGAACATCCACAGCAGCGGGGTGACGAAGCCGAACAGCCCGCCCAGCCAGAGCGCCGTGGGCAGCACGCCGCAGAGCACGCCGACGATCGCGTTGAGCGGCAGGAACCCCAGTTCCTTCCACGTCTGCGGGTCGGTGGCGATGGCCCGCACCCTGGTCATCGGGCCCCGGTTGGCGGGCACCCGGTAGGGCAGCGCGATCTCCGCGCCCAGCACGTTGCCCGCCCACCGGCGGTGGACCAGCAGGTAGCGCCGGGTGATCGCGGTGAACAGCAGCAGCATCGGCACGCCGACCGTGACCAGGACCAGCGGGTAGGCGTAGAGCTGCAGGGGGATCAGGGGCAGGCCGATCACGCACAGCGGCACCCGGGCCAGGCCGAACGCCGCGGCCTTGATCCGGGTCCCCGCACCGCGCACGAGGTCGTGGTCCGTCATGCGGGTGATTCTTCCGGGTGGCAGGGGTGAAAGCGGTGGGCTTAACCCCCCGATCGGCCGGGCACGTGCGCCCGCTCCCGCCGACCGGGGCTTCGGCGGGGCGGGCTTCGGTGGTGCGGGGCCGGCGATGGTGGTGGGGCCGGCGGTGGTGGGTAAGGCCGGCGGCGGTGGGTGGGATCGAGGTGGGTCACACGTCGAGGACCGCGCCGTCGGGGAGCACCTCGACGCCGGCCTCGCGCAGCTTGGCGTGCTCGTCGGAGTCCGGGTCGAGCACCGGGTTGGTGTTGTTGAGGTGCGTGTAGATCCGCCGCACGCCGGGGTGGCGGCGCAGCTCGGGCAGGGTGTGCGTGATCGGCAGGTGCCCCATCGCGGACTGGCCGCCCGTCCGGCCGGTCGCCGAGCCCATCTCCGAGGGCGCGTAGAACGTGCCGTCCAGCAGCACCACGTCCGCCTCCGCGACCAGGTCGTCGAACCCCAGCGGCCACCCGGCCAGGCACGGCGCGTACAGCACGATCCCGCCGGTCGCCGGGTCGAACACCCGGTAGGCCATCACCCAGTGCCCGGCCACCGGCGACTCGCCGGCGTACCTCGGGCGCTTGCCGCTGACCGGGAACGCGGTCACCTCCAGCCCGCCCGCCAGCGCGAACGTCTGCTCCGGCTCGACCTGCCGCCACGTCCACTCGGCGTACTTGTCCAGCACCGCCCGCGCGTCGCCCAGCGCGTGCAGCACGGTCGCGGGCGCGTGCACCCGCAGCCCCACCGCGCCCCGCAACGTCAGCAGGCCCAGCGTGTGGTCCACCTCGGCGTCGGTGAACAGCACGCCGCGCACCGGGGTGTCGCGCGGTCCGGGGCCGGGGTCGAGCAGCGGCGTCGCGGTGATCTGGGCCCGGATGTCGGGGGAGGCGTTGAGCAGCCACCAGTCCTCGCCGTTCCCGCTCACCGCCAGGCAGTCCTGGGTCCGCGCGGGCAGCGCGCCCGCCCGCACCTTCGCGCACGGCCCGCACGCGCAGTTCCACTGCGGCACACCGCCACCGGCGGCCGTTCCGAGCAGCACGACCTTCACCGCGCCACCTTCCGCATCGTCAGCGCCGCCGGAGCCGTGGTCTCCGCGGCGAGGATCAGGTCCACCTCGGTGCGCCGAGGGGACAGCGAGCACACCGGGTCGGTGTTCGCCGCGTCGCCGGTGAGCTGGAACGCCTGGCACCGGCACCCGCCGAAGTCGATCTCCTTGCGAACGCACGACCGGCACGGCTCGCGCATCCAGTCGAACCCGCGGAAGGCGTTGAACGACCCCGACTCGTGCCAGATCGCGGCCAGCGGCCGGTCCCGGACGTTCTCCACCCCCAGGCCGTCGATCACGCCCGCCGCCGGGCACGGCAGGACGTCCCCGTTCGGCGCGACGGTGAGCTGTTGCGCGCCCCACCCGTACATGCACGGCTTGGGGTGCGCCTCGTGGTAGTCCGCGATCACGTAGACGATCTCCATCCGCGACCGCTCGCGGGCCGCTGCCACCACCGCGCCCGCCCGGTCGAGCTGGTCCCGGGTGGGCAGCAGGGCGGCCCGGTTGCGCAGCGCCCAGCCGTAGTACTGGGTGTTGGCCAGCTCCAGCCGGTCCGCGCCCATCTGCTCGGCCAGCTCGATGATCCCGGCCACGTGGTCGAGGTTGCGGCGGTGAAGGACGACGTTGACCGTCAGCGGCAGCCCCGCCTCGCCGATCAGCCGCGCGGCGGCGAGCTTGTGGTCGAACGCCCGGACACCGGCGATCAGGTCGGCGTTGGCGCGCACCGCGTCCTGAACGGACAGTTGCACGTGGTCGACGCCCCGGGAATGCAGGTCGGCCAACCGCGCGGCGGTCAGGCCCAGCCCGCTGGTCACCAGGTTCAGGTACCCGCCGAGCCCGGCGGCGTGGCTCACCAGCTCCGGGAGGTCCTTGCGCGCCAACGGTTCCCCGCCGGACAGGTGGAACTGGAGCACGCCCATGGCCCGCGCCTGGTCGAACACCGAGCACCATTCGGCGGTGTCGAGCTCGGCGTCCCGGCGCACCAGCTCCACCGGGTTCGAGCAGTAGCCGCACTGCAGCGGGCAGCGGTGGGTGAGTTCGGCGAGCAGCCCGAACGGTGCCTCAGCCATCGGTCACCACCACCTTGCGCGCGGTCAGCCGGGCGACGAGGTCGGCGACGTCCTCGGGCCGCACCCCGTCGAAGTCCTCGGCCAGCTTCGCCGCGATACCGGTGATCGTGGTGTGCCCGTCGCACAGCCCGACCACCGCCGCGGCGGTCTCGTTGAGCACCAGAACACCTTCGGGGAACAGCACTACGTGGCTCTCCCGGGTCTGGTCGTAAGAGGTCTTCACGCCCTTGCCGAGCCGTGGTGTCGCATCGAGATCGGTCATGATCGTCCTGTTGTCCGGTCGGCGCCGCCGACCGCGTAGTAGTCGACTGCGTCGAGGATCGCCCGCAGCACGTCGCACTTGAACGCCAACGCGGCCACCGCCGCGTCCTGGTGCTCCCTGGTCCGGCAGTTGCGCACCACCAGGTCCAAAGTGGACTTCCCCTCGCCCTCGATCACCTTCAGGCGCGTGGTGAAGTAGGTGAAGCCCTCCTCGGCGATCCAGGGGTACCGCTCCCGCATGTCGGCCAACCGGCGGGTCATCAGGCCGCGCGAGAACATCTCGGTGAGCCCGGACGCCACCGCCTCTACCCACGGTCTGGTGCGCGCGAAGGTCACGTAGGCGTCGACGGCGAACCTCGTGCCGGGCAGCACGTGCCGCTCGTCGAGCACCTCCTCGCGGGTCAGGCCCAGCGCTTCGGCCATCCGCAGCCAGTTCTCCGCACCGCCCTCGCCCGCGCGCTCGCCGTCGTGCCAGACGATCCGCTCCCGCCACTGCCGGCGGACGTCCTGGTCCGGGCAGTTGGCCAGGATCGCGGCGTCCTTGCGCGGGATGCAGCGCTGGTAGTACCACCGGTTCGCGGCCCACAGCCGGAGTTCGTCCTTGGACAGCTCGCCCGCGTGCAGCCGGAGGTGGAACGGGTGGCTGTCCCAGTAGCGGGAGGAGAGCGCCCGCAGCCGGGCGGTGAACTCCTCCTCGGTCGACGGCTCGGACATGCGCGCGCCTCCAGGGTCTCCGGTCTGCTTCGCGTCCGGCGAGTGCTGCCCCCACGCGGTTCCGCATCGGCTCGACGCGCCCACGTCTCGAATGGCGTGAGTGCGTCGGGTCGTGACTGCGTTGTTGCGAGTGCGTTGCGAGTGCGTTGGCGTGGGTGTGGTGGGCCGGTGTGGTGCGTGTGCATCCGTGTGAGCGTGGGCTTTTTGCACGGGCGTGGTGTGTGGGCAGGGTTCGTGGGACGTTGAGCTTCGGCCGCTGCTTGGGACGTGCTTTTGGCGTGGCGCTTGGGTGTGGTGCGTGGGGTCGTGCGTGGGGTGACGCTTGTGGGTGGTGCATGGGGTGGCGCGGTGTGATCGCACCACGTCGTGGCTCCGCCCGCGAGATCGCGCCCGGAGCCACGACGGAGGGCGTGCCGGCTCAGCCGCGCGCGGCGTACGCGGTGACTTCCATCGGCGTGTCGACGTCCCGGAAGTCCGGCTTGACCCAGGTGCGCTTCGGCTTCGGCGTCTTCTCGGCTGACATTGCGCGACTCCTCGGATTCGGTGTGTCTCTCCGTGGGTCGGCGGCGGAGTCCCCACGGTAGAGCGTTCGGGGGTGGATCCGCTAGAACGTAAGGAGGGTTGCCTAATCGAGTAGTGGTCTGTCCTCCGATGAATGTTGCCCGATTTGTGCGGGCGTGGTTGAGTCGTGGGGACCGCCGTTCCGCCGCCGTGACAGTGCGGACATGGAGGCAGCACATGCGCGCTCGTCTAGGCGTGGTCCTGGCCCTGGCGACACTGGGCGCGACCGTCGTCGCGCCCGCCCAGGCCGGCCCGGCGCAACTCGCGGTGCGAACGCTCGCCACCGGTCAGGCAGTCCCGTGGGACATCGGTTTCCTGCCCGACGGCAGCGGCATCTACACCGAACGCGACACGAAGAAGATCAAGAAGATCACCGGAACCACGGTGACGACCCTGCACACCGTGAACGAAGCAGTGCCCGGAGGCGAAGGCGGCCTGATGGGCATCGCGGTGTCGCCGACCTTCGCCAACGACAACACCGTCTACATCTACTACACGGCCGCCAGTGACAACCGGGTCTCCCGCCTCAAGATCGGCGGCGGGGCGCCGGAGCCGATCGTGACCGGCATCCCGAAGAACCGGTTCCACAACGGCGGTGGCCTGGAGTTCGGCCCGGACGGCCACCTGTGGGCGACCACGGGCGACGCGGGCAACACCGCCAACGCGCAGAACACGGCCTCGCTCGCGGGCAAGGTCCTGCGCTTCACCACGACCGGCGCGCCCGCGCCGGGCAACCCGTTCAACAACCGGGTGTACTCCTACGGCCACCGCAACCCGCAGGGCATCACGTGGGCCGGCGACCGGGCGTACGCGACGGAGTTCGGCAACAACCGGACCGACGAGCTGAACTGGATCCAGCTGGGCAAGAACTACGGCTGGCCGACGTGCGAAGGGCCGTGCAACGACACCAGGTTCGTGAACCCGGTGAAGTCGTGGCCGACCAGTTCCGCCGGACCTTCCGGCATCGCGCTGTACAAGAACGCCCTGTACGTCGCGAGCGTGACCGGTCGGCGGGTCTGGAAGATCCCGGTCAACGGGACCGAACTGGGCACGCCGGAAGCGGTGTTCACCGGCTACGGCCGGGTCCGGTCGGCGGCGGCGGCCCCGGACGGGACGCTGTGGCTGGGCACCTCGAACAGGGACGGTCGGGGCACCCCGGCCACCACCGACGACCGGCTGCTGAGCACCGACGGCTGAGTGCCGACGGCTGAGTGCCGACGGCTGAGTGCCGACGGCTGGGCAACGGCTGTCGGTGTGGAAGTCGAGTCTGGCCGGGTGTCCGCGGCGGCGGTCGCGGGCACCCGGCCCGTTCGGGGCCGTGCGTAGTGCGAGGGACGAACAGTCAGTTGAGTGCGGCGGGCATTCGGCGGAACTGTTCGAGGACGACGGGGTCCTGTAGTTGCATCCACTGGATGACCTCGGTGTAGGTGGCGCACACGGTCTCCTCGCGCACGCACACCTCCTCCATGAACTTCTCCACCGCCTCGCTGAAGGCGCCCCCGGCCCACTCGTTGAAGTGGTTGCCCACCACCAGCGGGGCGCGGTTGCCGTTGAGGGCGGCCTGGTAGACCGAGCGGTAGGTGTCCAGCACGATCCGGGCGTACTCGCCGGGCGGTCCGGGCTCGTCCTTCGCGCCGTTCAAGGCGTACCAGAGGTTGTAGTCCATCATCACGACCTGCCGCCCCAGCGCGGGCACCCGCACCTCGGGCAGCGGGAACTCCCACATGCCGCCCTGCACCGTCGGCCAGGTCACGCCCAGGCTCACGTGACTGGTGTCGTAGGCCAGGCCGTGCCCCCGCATGGACGGGAACGCCTGCCCCCAGTCGCCTTCCAGGCACGGCGTCCGGCCGCCGCGCACGGCCGCCGGGTCGAGGGTGAACCCCTGCGCGCGGGCCTTGTCCAGGATCGCGAAGAACTGGTCCAGCTCGCGGTCCCAGTCGGCGGTGGTCCAGCGGCCCACGCCCGGGTCGTCGCCCTGGCAGAAGTGGCCGTTGTAGTGGGTGCCGATCTCGTGCCCGGCGGCCAGCGCCTCGTTCAGGTAGGCGATCCGGTTCGCGACGTCCTGGCGGGTGCCGCCGAACTGGATCGCCGAGTACCCGGCGCGGTGCCCGGGACCGGCGTAGGTCGCCTTGTCGGCGTCCGGGACCAGGTAGACGCCGGAGAGCAGGCCGGTCACGTGCGCGCCGGTCCGCCGCGAGATCGGCAGCACCCGGTCCCAGTGCTCCTTGGACGCCGCCCCGTCGAACGAGAACAGCACGAACTGCGGCGGCTTCTCACCGGGCTGCATCCGCTTCATCCACTTCGGCGCGGTCGCCGGCGGTGGCAACGTGGGCGTGGGGGCGTTCGCGCTGGACGGCACGCGCGGCGCTATCGGCAGCGGCGCGGCCAGTTCGCCGACCTCCTCGGTGGGGCGGGGCTCCTGGGCGCCCTGGACGGCCAACACCGCCAGGACGAGGGCCAGCGCGATACCGGTGGTGATCAGACGCCTGCGCTTCACACAGGGGAAGACGACCCAGCGTGTCCGCCGGTTGCCTCTACGCGACGGGCGTGGCCACGACGACCTGGTTCTCCTCGTACCCGGTGTCGCCGCCGACCCACCGGCCACCGCAGGTGACCAGCGTCAGCCGGTGCTCGCCGCGCGGACCGAACAGCTCGACGGCCCGCTGGGGCAGTTCGTCCTTCCGCACCGTGACGACCTGGCTGATCTTGAAGCGGAAGGTCTTGCCCGCGGTGTCGACCACGGTCACCTCCTGACCGGCGGCGGAGCGCCACAGCTCGTCGAACGGGCCGGTCATGCCCTTCCAGTTGACGTGCCCGGCGAGCACCGTCGCGCCCTCGGCCGCGCCGAGGTCCACGCCCCACCAGGTCGCCTCGCCGACGCCCTCCGGGACGGGCAGCACGCCGTCCGCGGTGACCTCCTTGCGGACCAGGGTGGCGATGCCGCCCTGGGGCAGCTTCACCGTGCCGGGGGCCTGCACGGCCGGCGGCGGCGGCGGTGGGGGCTGCTCCGTCGTGGGCGCTGTCGGGCTGGAGGGCGGGTTGCCGCCCGCCGGCATCCCGGCCAGGTCGGTGCCGCGCCCGGACCTCATGCTGTCGCCGAGCGGGAACGGCACCACCGCGTCACCGGGCCGGGGCGCACCCCGGACGACCTCGGTGCCCGGGGAGAACACCAGCGCGGCGGCGACGAGGAGTCCCGCCACCACCGCGCCGGTCGTGATCGATCTGATGTCCGCTCGGATCACGGACGCACTGCCTCGGTCATGGGTGCACAGCCTCGGTCATGGGCGGGCGGCCGCCCTGCGGCGGACGAAGAAGCCGATGAAGGCCGCGCTGAGCAGCGTCAGGCCGCCGAACCCGACCAGCGCGCCGGTGTCGAACTCGGTGGTGAACGACGCGGTGGCCACCACGCCCGAGCCGTCGGAACCGGCCGGGATGGTGATCGGGACGATGGGTTTGTTGGGTTTGTTGGCGATCGCCAGCGCAAGCGTTTGCGCAGGCTCGACCTTGCCGCACGCCTTGGGCGGCGCGTTCGGGTCGAAGTTCTCCTCGTAGCCCTTCGGCGCGGCGACCTCGACGACGCAGATCTCCTGCGGTGTCCGCAGGTCCGGCACGGCGACCGTGCCGTCCTCGCCGGTCTGGAGCACGATCGGCTTGCCGTCCGGGCCGGTCAGCGGCGAGTCGTCCTGCTTGAGGGCGGGCTTGACGCCGTCCGGGCCGGTGACCCGCAGCGCCACGCCGGAGATCGCCTTGCCGGTCTCCGCGTCGGTCTTGCCGACCTTCACGATGCCCGGCTGGGTGCGGGCGGTGCCCGACGCCTCGGCCGCCAGCTTCTTCTCGCCGCCGGTCGTGACGATCCGCTGCGTGTCGGTGCTGCTGGGGACGTGCACGACGGGCTTGTCCGCCGGGCTGTCCAGCTTGACCTTGAACGTCGGCTTCACCCCGGTCGGGATGACCTTGACGTTGAGCGCCTTGCCGTCGGCCGGCGTCCGCAGCTCGACGGTCGTCTTGCCGTCTTCGAGGGTGGCCTGGTCGAGCTCGACGGTCACCGGCACGTCGGCGACGAACTTGCCGTCGGCCTTGGCGATGTTCACCGCCCAGTCGCCCGGGGAGCCGATCAGCTGCTCCTTCTCGGGCGCGATCACCTTCGCCGTCCACGGGCCGCGGTTCGCCTCGGCGTCGGCGCGGAGCCTGGTCACCGAGTCTCTGGCGGGCGCGGGCAGCGCGTCGAAGTGGAACTGCTCGTTGTAGGCGATGTGGCGGAAGTCGTTGTTCGGGTCGAGCGAGATCTTGCCGTGCGGGTACGCCGTCCACGAGTGCAGGAGGTGCGCCAGGGCGGCGGCCTCGTCCACGGACGGGTTGGTCGTGTAGCGGAGCAGGAGGTAGGAGATGTTCGCGGCGACGTCCGGGGCGAGTGCCTCGCCCGCCTTCGTGCGGAGTTCGTCGCCGGGCTTGTACTCCTCCGTGCTGTCGGGCGCGAGCAGCGAGTACTCGACGCACCAGACGTGCTTGCCCTGCCAGATGTAGGACCCGAGCCAGTCGGTGGTGCCGGGTTTGCCCCGGTACCCCTGGGCGGGTGTGGTGTAGCCGATGCCCTCCTGGACCTGGGCGTCGGATGTAGCGGGAACGGCGAGCAGGGCCACACCGGCGGCGAGCACCGCGCCGGCGAGTCGTCTCCACCCCATAGTTATGAACCTGACCCCTCGGGCATGTCCGGGAAGAGCGGCGGAAGAGCTTGCGGAAGAGCTGTCGCGAGCTTGCGGAAGAGCTGTCGCGAGCTTGCGGTGGAGCTGTGGTCGAGCTTTGCGGTGGAGCTGTGGGCGAGCTTGCGGTGGAGCTGTGGTGAGTGTCTCGGTAGAGCTGTGGCGAGTGTCTCGGGGGTGCGGTGTCGAGTGTCTCGGGAGTGCGTGGGCGAGCGGTGGGGAGTGTTGCGGGTCCCCGGGAAGAGTTGCCTGGGGCAGCCTTACGGGTGGGCTCCGCTGTGGACAAGCCTCCAGCGGGGTGGGCTTTCCGACTACGCTCCGCAGCGTGGGGTGTGGATTCGAGATCGACAGCCCGAGTAAAGTCAGTTTTACCCGACGGGAACCGATCGACTCGTGTGGTCGTTGAACCCCGTGACGGCGTCAAAACGCCACAGGAGGACGAGGTGCGTACCACCAGCAACCCCGCGTTCCGCAACCTGCCGACCAGCGGCGGTTCCGGGAGCTACGCGGGCTTCGGCCAGCCGTACGAGGCGCAGCAGTACGGCGGCTACCAGAGTGCGCCGCCGACCACCGGCGAGCGCCCCATCACCATCGACGACGTGGTCACCAAGACCGCGATCACCCTGGCCACGACCCTGGCCACCGGTTTCATCTCGGCGTGGCTGGTGCTCTCCGGCCAGGCCAAGCCGCTGACGTTGATGCTGCCGGGTCTGATCATCGGCCTGGTCGTGTCGCTGATCATCATCTTCAAGCGCACCCCGAGCGCGCCGCTGGTGCTGATCTACGCGGCGGCCGAGGGCGTGTTCCTCGGTGCGATCACCGGTGTGTTCGAGGGCATGTTCAAGGGCATCGCCTGGCAGGCCATCCTCGGCACGTTCGGCGTGTTCATCGCCATGCTGATCGTCTACAAGACGGGTGCGATCCGCGTCACGCCGCGCCTGACGAAGTGGATCATCGGCGCGACCGTCGGTGCCGCCGTGCTGATGCTCGGCAACCTGGTGCTCGGCCTGTTCGGCGTGAACGTGGGCCTGCGCGACGGCGGGACGCTCGCCATCGTGTTCAGCCTCGTGGTGATCGGTATCGCGGCGTTCAACTTCCTGCTGGACTTCGAGGCCGCCAACGAGATGATCCGCTCGGGCGTGCCGGCCAAGTGGGCCTGGTGGGCCGCGTTCGGCCTGATGACCACGCTGGTGTGGCTGTACCTGGAGATCCTGCGCCTGCTGTCCTACCTGCAGCGCGACTGACCTGCGGGGTCTGGTTGCACGGAGGGCGTCCGGCTTGTGCCGGGCGCCCTCTTTCGTGTGTCGTGGCGCGCCGGTTGTGGCGGGTGGCGCGCCGGGCCGTGTAGGTGACGCGCGGATCTGTGGATCGGTTGAGTGCCGGCCGTGCCGAGCCGCGCCGCGCCGGGTGTCGAGCCGAGCCGCGTCAGGGGGGAAGCGCTGAAGGAAGCAAAGCGAAAAGAGTCCTCGCCGGACGGGCGAGCCGCCAAGGATGACGGGCAGTGCGGTGGGCGTCGTGTCATCCCCGTATGGCCCGGTCGGAGACAACCACCCTTGAGCAGGTAGTGCAAGCGAAGGGCGTGCTTGCACTACCTGCTCAAGCGCGGTTCGCTGGCGCGCGGGCCACACGGGGATGACACGACGCGGTGGGGCGGTTGTTCGCTTCAGTCCCGCCATGTGTTTCCCGCTGTTGTCGGGTCTTCCTTCGGCAGTTCCGAGCCGACCTTGATCAGGCAGGGCACGCACAACGGGCCGTTGGGTTCTCGCAACAGGTGTTCCGGGGGGACCGAGTGCGTGCACGCGGCCTCGAAGTACGCCTCTGACGGCTGGGTTGACGGGAATGCGTGGCACAGCGAGTCGTACCCGCTGTGCCACCACACGTACGGCATCTGGTGTCGACCTCCACTACTCATAGGTAGGGACGTCGGCTCGGGCTCGTTGTGACGCGTGTCAGCTCAACCGCTCGATCACCATCGCCATGCCCTGGCCGCCGCCGACGCACATGGTCTCCAGGCCGAACTGCTTGTCGTGGAACTGCAGCGAGTTGATCAGGGTCGTGGTGATCCGCGCACCGGTCATGCCGAACGGGTGGCCGACGGCGATCGCGCCGCCGTTCACGTTCAGCCGGTCCAGGTCGATGCCCAGGTCGCGGTACGACGGGATGACCTGCGCGGCGAACGCCTCGTTGATCTCGACCAGGTCGATGTCGCCGATCGACAGGCCGGCGAGGGCCAGGGCGCGCTTCGACGCCTCGACCGGGCCCAGGCCCATGATCTCCGGCGACAGCGCGGACACGCCGGTCGACACGACGCGGGCCAGCGGGGTGATGCCGAGTTCCTTCGCCTTGGTGTCGCTCATGACCACCAGGGCCGCCGCGCCGTCGTTCAATGGGCAGCAGTTACCGGCGGTGATCCTGCCGTCGGGGCGGAACACGGGCTTGAGGCCGGACACGCCCTCGTAGGTCACGCCGGGGCGGGGGCCGTCGTCGGTCGACACGACGGTGCCGTCCGGGAGGGTCACCGGGGTGATCTCGCGGGCCCAGAAGCCGTTCGCGATGGCCTTCTCCGCCAGGTTCTGCGACCGGACGCCGAAGTGGTCCATGTCCTCGCGGGTCACGCCCTTCGCGAGGGCCAGGTTCTCCGCCGTCTGGCCCATGGCGATGTAGACGTCCGGGACGTCGCCGGTCGTGCGGGGGTCGGTCCAGCCGGTCGCGCCCTGCTCGGCGGTGGCCTTCGTGCGGGCCTCGGCGTCGGCGAAGACCGGGTTGTGGGTGTTGGGCCAGCTGTCGGAGCTGCCGCGCGCGAAGCTGGACACGGTCTCGACGCCGGCGCTGATGAAGACGTCGCCCTCGCCCGCCTTGATCGCGTGCAGCGCCATCCGGGTGGTCTGCACGCTGGACGCGCAGTACCTGGTCACGGTGGTGCCGGGCAGGGTGTCGTGGCCCGCCAGCACGGACACCACGCGGCCCAGGTTGAAGCCCTGTTCGCCGCCCGGCAGGCCGCAGCCGAGCATCAGGTCGTCGATGTCGTGCGGGTCGAGCTGCGGCACCTTCGCCAGCGCCGCCTTGAGCACCTGCACGGTCAGGTCGTCGGCCCGGACGTCCTTGAGCGAGCCCTTGCCCGCGCGTCCGATGGGCGACCTTGCTGCGGAGACGATGACGGCCTCAGGCATTACGGAACTCCTTTGTTTCGCCGCAACGTTGCCTTGAGCCTAGTTAACGCCTGTTCAGCCCGGCTACCACTCGTGACGCAGGTCGTCGTGGTGGGTGAGCACCGCTTCGTACAGCGGGGCCAGCAGGATCGACGTCGCGGCCTCGTAGCCGGCGGCGCTGGGGTGGAACTGGTCGCGGCTGAAGTAGTCCCGGCTCCGGGTGGTGAACTCGGCGGCCAGGAGGTCGCCGAGCGCGACCGGGACGCCGCCGGCGTCGAGGACCGCTTGGCGCTGGGCCCTGGCGAGCCGGTGGCTGTACTCACTGGCGACCGCGCGCAGCGGCTGCCCGATGGGGCGGATGGCTCCCAGGTCGGGGCACGTCCCGACGACCACGCCGATGCCCGCGTCGCGCAGCCTGGCCGTCTGGGTGCCCAGGGTGGCCGCCGACCTCGGGATCGGGGTGCGGGTGGTCACGTCGTTCGCGCCGATGATCACCAGCGCCACGTCCGGCGGGTCGGTGACCACGCGGTCGACCTGAGAAGGCAGGTCGTCGGTCGTCGATCCGCTGATGGCGTAGGTCTCCAGGCGGATCGGGGTCGCGGTCTCCTCGGCGAGTGCCCGCGCCAGCAGGACGCCGGGCAGTTCCTCGGGGGTGTCCACGCCCAGCCCGGCGGCCATCGAGTCGCCCAGCACGGCGAACCTGATGGGCCGGCCCGGGTGGTCGCCGTAGACGCCGTCGGCGCGCAACGGGGGCGCGTCGGGCACGCCGATGATCACCCGCGCCCGCCTGGACTGCGTCGTGAACAGGGCGTACGCCACGCCGGTCAGTCCGCCCGCCGCGAGGCCCGCCGCCGCGATGAGCCGCCACCACTTCACCCCGGTCACCCTAGGGCGGATCGGCCACCAGGACGCGCGGGCCGCGCCCGTCCGCGAGTCGCGCGGGCCGGGCGCCGCAGCAAGTACGCTCGGTCCGTCATCTCGCACGGTGGGAAGGGACCTTCGGTGGAGTACGTCGAGAGCGTCGTCGACCTGGTCGGCAACACGCCGCTGGTCAAGCTGAACGCGGTTGCCGAGGGGCTCCGGCCGCTCGTCCTGGCCAAGGTCGAGTACCTCAACCCGGGTGGCAGCGTGAAGGACCGGATCGCGCTGCGGATGGTCGAGGCCGCCGAGCGCTCCGGCGAGCTCAAGCCGGGCGGGACGATCGTGGAGCCCACCTCGGGCAACACCGGCGTCGGCTTGGCGCTGGTGGCCCAGCGCAAGGGCTACAAGTGCGTGTTCGTCTGCCCGGACAAGGTCAGCGTGGACAAGCGCAACGTGCTCAAGGCCTACGGCGCCGAGGTGGTGGTGTGCCCGACGGCCGTCGCGCCCGAGCACCCCGACTCCTACTACAACGTCTCCGACCGGCTGGTCGCCGAGATCCCCGGCGCGTGGAAGCCCAACCAGTACTCGAACCCGGAGAACCCGGCCAGCCACTACCACGGCACGGGCCCGGAGCTGTGGCGGCAGACCGAGGGCCGGATCACCCACTTCGTGGCGGGCGTCGGCACCGGGGGCACGATCTCCGGCACCGGGCGCTACCTCAAGGAGGTGTCCTCGGGCGCGGTGCGGGTGATCGGCGCGGACCCGGAGGGCTCGGTGTACTCCGGCGGCTCGGGTCGGCCCTACCTGGTCGAGGGCGTCGGCGAGGACTTCTGGCCGGCGGCCTACGACCGGACCGTCTGCGACGAGATCGTGCCGGTGTCGGACAAGGACTCGTTCGACCTCACCCGCCGGCTGGCCCGCGAGGAGGGCCTGCTGGTCGGCGGCTCGTGCGGGATGGCGGTCGCGGCGGCGCTGCGGGTCGCGGAGAAGTGCGGGCCCGACGACGTGGTCGTGGTCCTGCTGCCCGACGGCGGGCGCGGCTACCTGTCGAGCGTGTTCAACGACAAGTGGATGGCCCAGTACGGCTTCCTGTCGCCCGACACCTCCGGCGCGACGGTCGGCGACGTGCTGCGGCGCAAGGACGGCACCATGCCGGACCTGGTGCACGGGCACCCGAACGAGACGGTGGCCGAGGCGGTGGCGATCATGCGCGAGTACGCCGTGTCGCAGATGCCGGTGGTCAACGCCGAGCCGCCGGTGATGGCGGCCGAGGTGGCCGGCGCGGTCAACGAGCGGGACCTGCTCGACGCCCTGTTCACCGGCAAGGCGCAGCTCACCGACCGGCTCGAGGCGCACATGTCGTTCAAGCTCCCGACCATCGGTTCCGGCGAGTCGATCAGCGCCGCGATGCAGGCGCTGTCGGCCGCGGACGGGGCCCTCGTGCTCGACGACGGCAAGCCGGCGGGCGTGGTTACCCGGCAGGACATCCTGGGTTTCCTCGCCGGACGCTGATCACGACGCATTGGCCGGTTGCCCGTGGCGGACGTGGTCTTATCCGCTAGCGTTGGCCCCCGACTCATACGCCTACGGCCCACGCCAAGGGGGTTGGACACTCCGATGAACGCTCCGCAGCCGCCCGAGAACCAGCAATTCGGCGGCCAATACCAGCAGGAGCAGGGGCAGGGCGCCCAGCCCCCGAACGCCGACGCGACCCAGGTCGTGCCGAGCGGTGGCTCCAGCCCCGCGTTCCCGCCCCCGGAGGCGACCCAGGTCGTGCCCTCCGCAGGTCAGCAGCAGGGCGGCAACCCGGACGCGACGCAGGTCGTGCCGCCGGGTGCGACCCAGCAGCCCTACGGCCAGCAGCAGCCGCCGTCGGCGTCGGGCGGGTTCCCGGCCCAGCCGGCCTCCGGTGGGTTCCCGGCCCAGCAGCCGCCCGCGTACGGGCAGCAGCAGGCGTACGGCCAGCCGCAGCAGTACGGGCAGCCCCAGCAGCCGCCGGCCTACGGCGCGCCGCAGGCCAACCCGTACGCCCAGCAGCAGAACCCGTACGGCCAGCCGCAGGCCAACCCGTACGCGCAGCAGCAGCCCCAGCAGCAGGCGTGGGGCGGGCAGCCGGCCTACGGCCAGCCCGCGTTCGCCGCGCCCGCCGGCGGGTACGCCGAGTGGGGCACGCGGGCGATGGGCGCCCTGGTCGACTACGTGGCGCCTGGTGTCGTGGTCGGCCTCCTGGTCGGCGTCGGCGCGATCGTCGGCGAGCCGACGATCGCGCTGCTGCTCAGCGGCGTGGGCTACCTGGCGCTGCTCGGCTGGCTCATCTACAACTCGTGGTACCTGGCGGGCACGACGGGCCAGTCCTACGGCAAGAAGATCGCGAAGATCAAGCTGATCAAGGAGGAGACCGGGCAGCCGATCGGCTTCGGCAACGCGTTCGTCCGGCACCTCTGCCACTTCGTCGACTCGCTGCCCTGCTACGCGGGCTGGTTCGCGCCGCTGTGGGAGGTCAAGAAGCAGACCTGGGCGGACAAGATCCTCGGCACGATCGTGGTCAACGCGCCGGACACCGGGATGCCCGGCGGCGGCGGGATGCCCGGCGGCTACCCCGGTCAGCAGCCCAACCCGTACGGCCAGCCGCAGCAGGGCTACGGCGCGCCGCAGGCCAACCCGTACGGTCAGCCCCAGCAGCAGAACCCGTACGGCCAGCAGCAGCCGCCCCAGTGGTGACGAGCGGGTGGAGTTCGTGGTGAGCCGGCCGGTCGAGACCCCTCGACCGGCCGTTCTCGTCCGGGCCGACACCGCGGGCGGCGGCCGGCACTGCTCCCTTAGGCTGAGTCCATGACGGACACCGGCCACTACGGTTTCGCGACCAGGGCCATCCACGCCGGACAGGACCCGGACCCCACGACGGGCTCGGTCATCGTGCCCATCCACGCCACCTCGACCTACGCCCAGGACGGCGTCGGCGGGCTGCGCGGCGGCTTCGAGTACTCGCGCACCGGCAACCCCACCCGGACCGCGCTGGAGGAGTGCCTGGCGGCCCTCGAAGGCGGCCGGCACGCCCGCGCGTTCGCCTCGGGCATGGGCGCGACCGACGCCGCCCTGCGCGCCCTGTGCCGTCCCGGCGACCACGTGGTGATCCCGAACGACGCGTACGGCGGCACGTTCCGCCTGATCGACAAGGTGTTCGGCCTCTGGGGCGTGGAGCACACGCCGGTCGCGCTGTCCGACGTGGACGCGGTGCGCGCGGCGATCCGCCCGAACACCAAGGTCGTCTGGATCGAGACCCCGACCAACCCGCTGTTGAACATCGCCGACATCGCCCTGCTCGCCCAGGTCGCGCACTCCGCCGGCGCGCGGCTCGTGGTGGACAACACCTTCGCCTCGCCGTACCTGCAGAGCCCGCTCGCGCTCGGCGCGGACGTGGTGCTGCACTCGACCACCAAGTACGTGGGCGGCCACTCCGACGTCATCGGCGGCGCGCTGGTCACCTCGGACGACGAGCTGGACGCGGCGTTCGGCTTCCTGCAGAACGGCGCGGGCGCGGTGCCCGGCCCGTTCGACGCGTGGCTGACCCTGCGCGGCATCAAGACCCTCGAACTGCGCATGGAGAAGCACTCGGACAACGCCGAGCTGGTCGCCGAGGCGCTCCAGCGGCACCCGCGGGTGCAGTCGGTGATCTACCCCGGCCTGCCCGAGCACCCCGGCCACGAGGTCGCGGCCAAGCAGATGCGCCGGTTCGGCGGGATGGTCTCGTTCACCGTGGCGGGCGGCGAGGAAGCGGCCCTGCGGGTCTGCTCGCGCACCCGGCTGTTCACGCTGGCCGAGTCGTTGGGCGGCGTCGAGTCGCTGATCGAGCACCCCGGGAAGATGACCCACGCCAGCACGGCCGGTTCGCTGCTGGAGGTGCCGGCCGACCTGATCCGGATCTCGGTCGGGATCGAGTCCGGGGACGACCTGGTGGCGGATCTGGTGCAGGCCCTCGACTCGGTCTGACGGCGGAGGCTGCGGCTGCGGCTGTTCGGTCGCTCGCTCTGCCGGGCTGTGGGGTCCGGCAGGGCGAGCGGGCCCTGGGCCCTGGCGGGTGTGCGGGGGCCGGGCGGGTCAGCGGGTGTGCGGGGGCCGGGTGGGTCAGCGGCCGAAGCGGGCGGCGGAGCGTTCCTTGGCCTTGGCGGCCTCCACCTCGCGGTCGCGCGGCGGGGCCTTGGTGACCAGGGCTTCCAGCAGGGTTCGGGTGGCCTCGGCGACCGCTTCCACGGCGGCGTCGAACGCCTCCTGGTTGGCCGCGGACGGGTTGGTCGACCCGCTCACCTTGCGCACGTACTGGACCGCCGCCGCGTGGACCTCGTCCTCGGTGGCGGGCGGTTCGAAGTTGTGGAGCACCCGGATGTTTCGGCACATGGGTCCACTATCGCCGATGTCGGGCGGGCGTGCGGCCTGGTCAGGGCTGCACGGCGTAGCGGACGTTGTCCAGCTTCGGCACGGCGGGCAGGTCCTTGCCGTCGACGCAGCCGCCGACCAGCTCGAACGAGCCGTCGGTGTGCTGGACGAACCGGCCCGTGTCGGCGCAGTCGTCCGCGTGCGCCACGGTGAAGAAGGCCGCGCCGGTCAGCGCCACGGCCGTGGCCACCGCTGCGACGAGCGGGAACACCGTGGTGACCCGTCGTGCGAGCGCCATGCCACCTCCCCGGGTGAGTGCTGCGTGAAATGTCCCCCGGACCGAGCGTACCGGTAGCACCGGGTCCGGTGAGCGACATCGTCCGGGTTCGGAAAAAGGAGGAGGGCCGGCCCGGGGTACCGGACCGGCCCTCGTCGGCACCGCGTCAGAGGTTGCCCCGACGCTCCTGCTCGCGCTCGATCGCCTCGAACAGGGCCTTGAAGTTGCCCTTGCCGAAGCCCAGCGAGCCGTGGCGCTCGATGAGCTCGTAGAAGACCGTCGGCCGGTCGCCGATCGGCTTGGTGAAGATCTGCAGCAGGTACCCGTCCTCGTCGCGGTCGACCAGGATCTTGTGCTGCTTGAGCACCTCGATCGGCACCCGCACCTCGCCGATGCGGGCCCGGAGCTCGGGGTCGTCGTAGTACGAGTCCGGGGTCTCCAGGAACTCGACGCCGGCCGCGCGCATGGCGGTCAGCGTGGTGACGATGTCGTTGGTGGCGAGCGCGATGTGCTGCACGCCGGCACCCTCGTAGAACTCCAGGTACTCGTCGATCTGCGACTTGCGCTTGGCGACCGCGGGCTCGTTGAGCGGGAACTTCACCCGGTGGTTGCCGTTGGACACCACCTTGCTCATCAGCGCCGAGTAGTCGGTGGCGATGTCGTCGCCGATGAACTCCGCCATGTTCACGAAGCCCATGACGCGGTTGTACCACTCGACCCAGTAGTCCATCTTGCCGAGCTCGACGTTGCCCACGCAGTGGTCGACCGCCTGGAACAACCGCTTCGGCGCGCCCTCGGGGCGGACGACGGTGCTCTCCCGGGCCTCGTAGCCGGGGAGGTAGGGGCCCGTGTAGCGGGACCGGTCGACCAGGCTGTGGCGGGTCTCGCCGTAGGTGGCGATCGCGGCCCGGCGCACGACGCCGTGCTCGTCCTCGACGTCGTGCGGCTCTTCGAGCACGGTGGCGCCCTGGGCGCGGGCGTGCTCGACGCACTTGTCGACGTCGGCGACCTCCAGTGAGAGGTCCACCACGCCGTCGCCGTGCTTGCGGTGGTGGTCGAGCAGCGGGCTGTCGGGGGCGACGCCGCCGTTGATCACGAACCGCGCCGACCCGGACTTGAGCACGAAGGACTTGTGGCCCCGCTGCCCGGTCTCCGGCCCGGCGTACGCGACGAGCTGCATCCCGAAGGCGACCTGGTAGAACCACGCGGTCTGGGTCGCGTTGCCGACCACGAAGACCACGGCGTCCATGGAGCGGACGGGGAACGGGTCCCGCGTCCCGTCGTAGTCGACCAGACCCACGAGTTGGCGGAGCTGGTCGTAGCTCACGTCGTCAAGCTGCTGCGTCATGGCTCACAGCATGTGTCGAGTGGGCAGGATGAGCAACAGTCTGGTTTTCCACTGGTCAAGTTGTACAGTGTTTCATGGTCTTTGACGGACAAGCTGAACACTCTGACCAGGCCGTGGACGGGTTGGACGCCCGACTGCTCCTGCTGCTCACCGACGAACCCCGGCTCGGCGTGCTGGAGTGCTCGCGCCGGCTGGGCGTGGCGCGCGGGACGGTGCAGGCGCGGCTGGACCGGCTGGTGGCCCGGGGCGTGCTCACCGGGTTCCCGCCCGCGCTGGACCTGGCCGCGATGGGCTACGGGCTGACCGCGTTCGCCGTGCTGGAGATCGCGCAGGGGCGGCGGCAGGAGGTGTCCGACGGGCTCGCGGCGATCAACGAGGTGTGCGAGGTGCACGCGACCACCGGGCAGGGCGACCTGTTCGTCCGGGTGGTGGCGCGGTCCAACGCCGACCTCCAGCAGGTGATCGACTCGATCGTCGACGTGCCGGGCGTGCAGCGGCTCTCGACGTCCATCGCGCTGTCGACGCCGGTGCCGCCGCGGGTGCGCCCGCTGCTGGAGCGCATCCGGTGAGGGCCGGGACGTGAAGGTCGACACAGCGGAAGGGCGGCCACCTCGCGTCGGTGGCCGCCCCTCGCTGGGTCGGTGGGCTAGCCCGCGTAGGGCACGGCCTTGATGAGCGTCACCTTCTGGACGCTGCCGTTGGGCAGTTCGTACTCGCGGGTCTCGCCGTCCTTGGCGCCGTTGAGGGCCTTGCCCAGCGGGGAGGAGGGGGAGTAGACCTCCAGCGCGCCGTGCGCGCCCTCTTCCCGGGTCGCGAGCAGGAACTCCTCGGTCTCGTCGTCGCCTTCGTAACGGACGGTGAGCACCATGCCGGGGGCGGCCACACCGGCGACGGTGGGCGCCTCGCCGACCTTGGCGACCCGCAGCAGCTCCTGGAGCTGGCGGATCCGGGCTTCCTGCTTGCCCTGCTCCTCGCGGGCCGCGTGGTAGCCCCCGTTCTCGCGGAGGTCGCCCTCTTCGCGGCGCGCGTTGATCTCCGCAGCAATGACCGGGCGATTCTCGATCATCTCGTCCAGCTCTCCCTTGAGCCGGTCGTAGGCCTCCTGGGTCAGCCAGGTCACCTCAGTGTCGCTCACGGTCACCAACTCCTCGTCTTGCTCCAGGCCCACGCGGTGGGCTGGTAGTTCCCGGACGCACGCACCCGGAACGGAAAAACACGGCCCACGCCGGGGCCGTGCTGAAAGGCCAGAGTAACACGTCCACAACGTTCAGCTACGGCGTTTTGTTCCCGAACGGGACGGCAAACCCGCAGATCACCCGCTTGGCCGCTACCTCGTGGACAGGTAAGCCGGGACCTGGTAGGAGCAACCGAACACCTCTCCGGTGGTCGGTTCTTTCGACGTCCGGACAACCGTCGTCGCATAAGCGGTGGAAGGGCCGGGGGGAACGAGCACCTCGCGCCGGCCGGCCTCGTCGCCGTCGTCGGACCGGGCCCGCACGACGCACACGACGGGCTGCTCCGGCGTCTCGCGGACCACCTCGAAGGTGACCTCCACGGACCGCCCGTCCAGGATCTCGAACGCGGTCTGCTTGGCCTCGACCGGCTTGGTGCCCAGGTTCTTGAACCCGACCCACGCGACGACCGCCCCGACCAGCACGGCGACCACGGGCAGTGACCACCTGGCCCACTTCGGCAGGGTGCGACGCGGGGAGCCGTACCGACCCTCGGGCAGTGCCACTTGCCGACGCCTTCCTGCCCGTGGGGAACAATGTCCATCGAAAACCACGTTGAGTGTCGCAGGGGCCGTGGGGGCTCTGTCCGGCAGGGCCAAGGAGGAGCACCACCGTCATGGTTGAGACGCTGCGCCTGATGGCGGTTCACGCGCACCCCGACGACGAGTCGAGCAAGGGTGCCGCGACGATGGCGCGCTACGTGGCCGAGGGCCACGAGGTGATGGTCGTGACCTGCACCGGGGGTGAGGCGGGCAGCGTGCTCAACCCCGCCATGGACCGCCCCGAGGTGCTCGCCGACATGGCCGGGATCCGGCGCGGGGAGATGGCGCGGGCCGCCGAGATCCTCGGGGTCTCGCACCGGTGGCTGGGCTTCGTCGACTCGGGCCTGCCCGAGGGCGACCCGCTGCCGCCGCTGCCCGAGGGCTGCTTCGCGCTCGTGCCGCTGGAGGAGTCCGTGCCGCCGCTGGTCGAGGTGATCCGCGAGTTCCGCCCGCACGTGATCGTCACCTACGACGAGAACGGCGGCTACCCGCACCCGGACCACATCCGGTGCCACGAGGTGTCCGTGGCGGCGTTCGACGCGGCCGGCGACCCCGAGCGGTACCCGGAGGCCGGCGAGCCGTGGCAGCCGCTGAAGCTGTACTACTCGCACGGGTTCTCCCGCGCCAAGCTGCTGGCCTTCCACGAGGCGCTGACCGCCGCCGGCCAGGAGTCGCCGTACGCGGAGTGGCTCGCGGGCTGGGGCTCCGACAAGCCGGACGTGATCGAGCGCGTCACCACGAGGGTGGAGTGCGCCGACTACTTCCCGCAGCGTGACGAGGCCCTCAAGGCCCACGCCACGCAGATCGACCCGACCAGCCGCTGGTTCGCCGTGCCGCTGGAGGTCCAGCGCTCGGTGTGGCCGACGGAGGAGTACGAACTGGCGCGCTCGCTGGTCGACAGCACGTTGCCCGAGGACGACCTGTTCGCGGGCGTGAGGGAGAAGGTGACGGCGTGAACCCGGTCCCCTGGGACCAGACGACGGCGATGGTGCTGGTGCAGCCCTCGACCACCAAGGACAAGGACCCCGGCGGGCAGCAGGAGGACTTCGGCAAGTCCTCCCCGCTCGGGCTGATGATCCTGGTGCTGTTCTTCATCGCGGTGTTCTTCCTGGTCAAGTCCATGAACAAGCACTTGAAGAAGCTGCCGGCCTCGTTCGACCCGCCGGCCGAGCCCGCCGCGGTGACGGCCGAGAAGGGCCCCGGCGAACCGGGGGACGAGCCCGCCGACAAGCCGGCCGACCGGGGCTAGCGCTCGTACCAGGTGCGGCGGGCGGGCACCGAGACCAGCTCGCGCTCCGGGTAGCGCAGCGCGGTGAGCCGGCCGCCGAACGCGCAGCCGGTGTCCAGGCAGAGGGTCCCGTTCACCCAGCGGGGCTCCTCCACCGGCGTGTGTCCATAGAGGACGGTCGCCGCGCCGTGGTACTCCTCCGCCCACGGGTGGCGGACCGGGAAGCCGCGCTCGTCCACCTCGCCGGTGCTCACGCCCCACAGCGCCAGGCTGCGCGTCCGGG
Organism: Saccharothrix espanaensis DSM 44229; assembly: GCF_000328705.1. Taxonomy (NCBI): domain Bacteria; kingdom Bacillati; phylum Actinomycetota; class Actinomycetes; order Pseudonocardiales; family Pseudonocardiaceae; genus Saccharothrix; species Saccharothrix espanaensis. The sequence continues at coordinate 793,408 of NC_019673.1, forward strand.
CCGATTCCACGCCGTGGAAGCGCTCGGGCAGGCCCGCGTGCGCGATGACCAGCCGGCCGCCGTCCAGGACGTAGTGCGGCACCAGGGCGTCGCAGAACTCCAGCACCTCCCGGCGGAACCCCGGGGTCTCGTCGGCCAGCTGCGCCAACGACCGCTCCAGGCCGTGGTTGGCCTTCACGTCCCGGCCCTTGAGCGCGCGGACCAGCTTGTCCTCGTGGTTGCCGCGCACCGAGTACGCGGTGCCGGCCCGCACCATGCCCATCACCAGTCGCAACACGCCCGGGGTGTCCGGACCCCGGTCGACCAGGTCGCCGAGGAACAGCGCGGTGCGGCCCTCCGGGTGGTGCGCGCCGTCCGGCCGCACCTCGTAGCCCAGTTCGCGCAGCAGGTCCGCCAGTTCGGTGTGGCAGCCGTGCACGTCGCCGATCGCGTCGAACGGCCCGGTCAGCCGGCGCAGGTCGTGCGGTTCCCGCGTCGGGGGGTCGTGGGGCAGGGTGTCGACGATCTCCATGCCTCCAGTCTGCTCGACCGGTCCGGGTTCCGGACGGGAATTACTGTGGTGCCATGACGAACCGGCTCGCGTCCGCGACCAGCCCGTACCTGCTCCAGCACGCCGACAACCCGGTGCACTGGCACCCGTGGGGGCCGGAGGCGTTCGCCGAGGCGCGGGAGCGGGGTGTGCCGGTGCTGCTGTCGGTCGGGTACGCGGCCTGCCACTGGTGCCACGTCATGGCGCACGAGTCGTTCGAGGACGCGGTGACCGCCGAGTACATGAACGAGCACTTCGTGAACGTCAAGGTGGACCGCGAGGAGCGGCCGGACGTCGACGCCGTGTACATGGCGGTCACCCAGGCGTTGAGCGGGCACGGCGGGTGGCCGATGACGTGCTTCCTCACCACGGCCGGCGAGCCGTTCTACGCGGGCACCTACTACCCGCCCACGCCCCGGCCCGGGATGCCGTCGTTCCGGCAGGTGCTGGAGGCGATCACGCACGCGTGGCGCGAGCAGGGCGACGAGGTGCGCGAGTCGGCCGCGAGCATCGTGTCCCAGTTGGCGTTCAAGCCGCTGCCGCAGTCCACTGTGGACGCGGACGTGCTGGACGGCGCGGTGGTCTCGCTGCTGGGCCACTTCGACCGCGCCAACGGCGGGTTCGGCGGCGCGCCGAAGTTCCCGCCGTCGATGGTGCTGGAGTTCCTGCTGCGCGACCACGAGCGCACCGGGTCGGTGGAGGCGCTGTCCATGGTGCGCGCCACCTGCGACGCGATGGCGAACGGCGGGCTCTACGACCAGCTCGCCGGCGGGTTCGCGCGGTACAGCGTCGACGCCGGGTGGGTGGTGCCGCACTTCGAGAAGATGTTGTACGACAACGCCTTGCTGCTGCGGGTGTACACCCACCTGAGCCGGCGCGACCCGGCCGAGCGGTACCGGGCGGTGGTGCGCGAGACCGCCGAGTTCCTGCTGCGCACGTTGGGCACGCCGCAGGGTGGGTTCGCCGCCTCGCTGGACGCCGACACCGACGGCGTCGAGGGCTCCACCTACGTGTGGACGCCGGCGCAGCTGGCCGACGTGCTGGGTCCGGTCGAGGGCGCGCGGGCCGCCGTGCTGTACGGCGTGACGGAGGAGGGGACGTTCGAGGACGGCGCGTCGACGTTGCGGCTGCTCGGCGACCCCGACCCGGAGATCGCCGGGAAGCTGCTCGCGGTCCGGGAGCAGCGCCCGCAGCCCGGCCGTGACGACAAGGTCGTGACCGCGTGGAACGGGCTCGCGATCGCCGCCCTGGCCGAGGCCGGCTCGGTGTTCGGCGAGCCGCGCTGGGTGGTGGCCGCCGAGCGCGCCGCCGACCTGCTGCTCGACGTGCACCTGGTCGGCGGCCGGCTGCTGCGGACCTCGCGCGACGGCGTGGCCGGCACCGCGGCCGGCGTGCTGGAGGACTACGGCTGCTTCGCCGACGGCCTGCTCGCCCTGCACCAGGCCACCGGGTCGCAGCGGTGGCTGACCGTCGCGTGCGAGTTGCTGGACACCGCGCTGGCCCGCTTCGCCGGTGCCGAGCCCGGCGTGTACTACGACACCGCGGACGACGCGGAAGCGCTGGTGCAGCGGCCGTCCGACCCGTCGGACAACGCGAGCCCCGCCGGCGCGTCGGCGCTGGCGTCCGCGCTGCTCACCGCGTCCGTGCTGGGCGCGCCCCGGCAGGCGGAGTACCGGGCCGCCGCCGAGGCCGCCGTGACCCGCGCCGGTCTGCTGGCCGCCCGCGAACCCCGGTTCGCCGGGAACTGGCTGGCCGTCGCCGAGGCGCTGGCGCTGGGCCCCGTCCAGGTGGCCGTGGTCGGCGAGTCCCCGGAGCTGACCTCGACGGCGTGGCGCGACGTGCACGGCGGCGGCGTCGTCGTGGCCGGCGAGCCCGGCTCGGCCCCGCTGCTGGCCGACCGGCCCCTGGTCGACGGCGCGGCGGCGGCGTACGTGTGCCGCGGCTACGTGTGCGACCGCCCGGTCACCACCGCCGACGAACTGGCCACCGCCCTGCACCGGTAGCGGCTCCTTGACCTGTTCGGGCAGAGGTGGCGGTGATCGGGCATGGTCGGTGGGGCGGTGTTCAGGGCAGGGGACGGGGTCGTCGGGATACGCCGCCGTGCGGAAGCACCTCACGGCTGTTCGCCTGCGAGGCAGGGGTTCTTCACCGGTAGCGAACGATGGCCCAGGCGGGTTGTTGCAGGCGTAGCGTCAGAATCACTGTAATCGTGTAATCGAGGTGGTTGTGATGCGACGAGGATGGGGAGGGCGCGGTGGTGGGCAGCCGGCCGACCAGCCGCCCGCCGACGACGCGGCGGCCTGGTTCGCCGGCCGGTTGCCGGACGGCTGGTTCACCGGGCACCCGGCGGTGACGGTCGACCGCGAGGAAGTCCTGGTGGTCGGCGAACTCCAGCCGCTGGAAGGCGGGTTCGCCGACGACGCGGCCCGCGCCGCCGCCGAGTCCGGACGGATCAGCCGGTTCCGCGAGGAGACCCGCGAAGCTCGGATCGAGATCGCCCGCCAGGCCGAGCACCGCTACCGGCGCAAGGTCGCGTGGGGCGCCCGGCTGGGCGGCACCGAGGAACTGTTCACCACGCTGTCCGTGCCGGTGATGACCCGGCTGCGGCAGCCCGAGCGCAAGGTGCTGGACACGCTGGTCGCCGCCGGCGTCGCCCGGTCCCGGTCGGAGGCGCTGGCGTGGGCCGTGCGGTTGGTCGGGGAGCACGCCGACACCTGGCTGACCGACCTGCGCGAGGCCATGACCAGGGTGGACGACCTCCGCAACCAGGGTCCCGGCCTGGCCTGACAACCCGCCGGACACCGGCGGACATCGCGCCCGGCCCGATCCCCCGGTTCCGCTGGTAACTTCGGGAACCGGGGGATCATGACCATCTCGTACGACATCACGTGGGACCTCGACCCGGCCGCCGAGACCTTCCGCGGCCGAACCGGGGTGCGCTTCCGCGGCCGGGTCGCCCACGCCGAGCTGGCCGCGGCACACGTGCGCCACGCGCGGCTCAACGGGCGTGAGGTGCCGTGGGACGGCAGCCGGATCCCGCTCGACGCGGACGGCGTGCTGGAGGTGGACGCGGACTTCGCGTACGCCGACGACCGGGGCTTCCGCCAGGTGCGGGTCGACGGGGCGACCTACCTGTACACGGTGCAGTACCCGGACCGCGCGCAGTGGAGCTTCTGCGCGCTGGACCAGCGGGCCCGCAGCGAGTTCGCGCTGACCGTCAACGCCCCCGGCCTGGTGCTGACCAGCAGCACCGAGACCCCGATCGCCCCCTACGCCCTGACCGCCGCCGTCGGCCCGTGGGTGGAGATCGCCGAGCAGCTGTACGTGACCGGCTCGCGGGCGGGGGAGCGGGTGCGCGGCGCGGCGGTGTCCCGCCGGATCCGCGAGTCGATCGAGTTCTTCGAGACCCTGCTCGACGTGCCGTTCCCGTACCGCAAGTGCGACGCGGTGTTCGTCCCCGACATCCCGCACCTGGCGTTCTCGTCACCGGGGCTGATCATGTTCGACGACGCGGTGTTCGACGCGCTGGCCACCCGCGAGCCGCTCTACGCGACGACGGTCCTGAGCCACGAGGTGGCGCACGCCTGGTCGGGCAACCTCGTGGACGCCGAGCCGTGGCTGGTGGAAGCCCTGGCCACCTACCTGAGCCGGCTGGCCGCCGAACACCTGCTCCCCGGCACGGACCCGTGGCAGATCCCCGACAACGCCCCGTGGCCGGACCGCCCGTACGCCCCGCACCTGGCCCGCGTGCGGGCGATGGAAGACGCGTTGGGCCGCCCGGCGCTGCTCAGGGCGTTGACGACCTACTTCAAGCGGTACGCGCACACCAACGCGGGGTGGGCCGAGTTCAAGGCGTGCTTGCGCGAGTGAGGCCGGCTCGGCCCTGGCCGCGCCGAGACCGGGCCTCGACGGCGCGTTCGCTCCGACCGGGTTCGACCACCGGGCTGCGGGAAGGCCGCTGACCGACCCTTCACGCCGGAAGAGCGGCCTGACGGCCCGGAGACGGCCTGATCAGGGGAATTGGGGGTCTTGAGAAGGGAAAAGCGCAGGTCAGGAGTAGATCGCGAACCAGATGGCGATGTAGTGGCAGATCGCCGCGATGACCGTCGCCGCGTGGAAGAACTCGTGGTAGCCGAAGACCTGGGGCCAGGGGTTGGGCCAACGGGACGCGTAGAAGATCGCGCCGGCCGTGTAGAGCAGGCCGCCGACGATGACCAGGACCAGGGCTCCGACGCCCGCGTACTCCAGCATGTCGGGCAGGACGAAGACGGCCACCCAGCCCAGGGCGATGTAGATCGGCACGCCGAGCCACCTCGGGGCGTGCGGCCAGGCCAGTTTCAGGGTGACGCCGCCCAGCGCGCCGCCCCAGACGACGGCCAGCACGACGTTGCCGGTGGTCTCGGGCATCGCCAGCAGGGCGAACGGGGTGTACGTGCCCGCGATGAACACGAAGATCATCGAGTGGTCGAGGCGTTTCATCCACGTCCGCGCGCGGACGCTGACCCAGTTCACCCGGTGGTAGAGGGCGCTCACGCCGAACAGGCCGACGACCGTCGCCCCGTAGACCGACGTCGCCAGCGCAGCCTTCGGCGACACCGTGGCCGCGGCCAGGGCGATGAGGATCGCGCCGGTCGCCACCGACACGATGAAGGACCAGAAGTGCAGCCAACCCCGCATACGCGGGCGGAGGGCGGGTGCCGGCGGCTCGGGAGAGGTCGACGTGGTCACCACCCCGAGGTTACGGGAGCCCGGGGAACCGGGTCAGCACGCGAGGGCGTGACCGCGCCCACCCGGCGTACGCTCTTTCAGCGTGGGTCTTCGCGAACGGGTCAAGAGCGTCCTCCTCAAGGGTTACGAGTTCCGCCTCAACCGATGGCTCGACGGCAAGCAGCGACCACGCCACGTCGGCGTGGTGCTCGACGGCAACCGCCGGTGGGCCAAGGAGGCCGGGTTCACCGACGTCGCGCACGGCCACCGGGCCGGGGCCCGCAAGATCCTGGAGCTGCTCACCTGGTGCCGCGAGGCCGAGGTGGAGGTGGTCACGCTGTGGATGCTGTCCACCGACAACCTCAACCGGCCCGCCGAGGAGCTGGACCCGCTGCTCGACATCATCGCCGACATCGTGGACGAGATCGCCGAGCCGGGTAACCCGTGGCGGGTCCGGCACGTCGGGGCGATGGACCTGCTGCCGACCGAGACGGCGGCCCGGCTGTCCGCGGCGTCCCTGCGGACGCGGGGGCGGACCGGCCTGGAGGTGAACGTCGCGGTCGGGTACGGCGGACGGCAGGAGATCGCGGACGCGGTGCGCAAGCTGCTGCTGAAGCACGCGGAGTCCGGCGGGACGATCGAGGAGCTCGCCGAGGTGCTCGACGTGGACCACATCGCGGAGCACCTCTACACGTCCGGGCAGCCCGACCCCGACCTGCTCATCCGCACGTCCGGTGAGCAGCGGTTGTCCGGGTTCATGCTGTGGCAGTCGGCGCACTCGGAGTTCTGGTTCTGCGAGGCGTACTGGCCGGAGTTCCGGCGGACGGACTTCCTGCGGGCGTTGCGCGACTACGCGATCCGTCACCGCAGGTTCGGTTCCTGACGAACCGGACGTGCCCGGGGTGCGTGCGGTGCGGGGAGCACCTGAGGTACCCCAGGCGGCCGGGATCGGTGGCCGGCACCTGAGGCGTGAGTGCGAGATCGGCGGCCGCGAGGGGTGCCGAGGCCGGGAACGCCGAGGCCGGGAACGCCGAGGGGCGCCCCGCTGAGGCGCCCCTGGCGTGTCCGGGTGGTCCCGGAAGTACTTCGGTGGGTGTCAGCCCACGTCGTTGCCGCCGACGTTGCCGTCGTCGCCGTCGACCGTGACGGCGCTCGCGCAGTTCTGGGTGACCGACGGGGAGGCGACCGGGACAACGGCGGCGAGCACCGCGACGTTGTTGTTGCACACGCCCACGGGGACGTTCACGTTGTTGTTGTTCAGCACCGACAGCAGACCGTCGCTGTTCCACTGGTGGGTGTCGCCGGCGTGGCCGTGGTCGTCGTGGCCCCAGTCGTGGTCCGCGGGCTCACCGGCGAACGCGGGCGAACCGATCATCATCAGACCGGCCGCGATGGCGGCGACAGCGCCTGCCTTCTTCAGCACGTTCAGTCTCCTTCGGGTTGTTGTCCGACCGGGCGGAGAAGTATCCGACTTCCGGTGCAGGGTCGTGCATTCCGACACTGTTGTGTGACTATCGGCGAGTCGTGCACCGCCGACTGCGTACCCCCGACAGGGGCGTCACCCGGAGTTGTTACCGGGTACGCCCCTGCCGGTATTCGTCCTGCGGCCGGAAATCAGCCGTTGTCGTTGCCGCCGACGTTGTTGTCGTGACCGTCGAGGATCGCGGCCTGCGCGCAGGAGCCGGTGATCTGCGGGGAGCCGACCGGCGCCACGAGCCCGAGGATGCCGATGTTGTTGCCGCACACCCCGACCGGGACGTTCACGTTGTTGCCGTTCAGGGCGCTGATCAGTGGCCCGCTGTTCCACTGGTGCACGTCGTAGTCGGCGTCGTGGCCGGCCGCGAACGCCGGGGAGCCGAGCATCATGAGGCCCGCCGCGATGGCGGCGACAGCGCCTGCCTTCTTCAGCACTTGAATCTCCTTCGTATCGGGATTTCCCCTGTACCTTTTCCGGAGTCTTCGGGGATCTCCGGACGCTGGGGTCCTCGGCGGGAAAGTTACCGAAGGGCAACGCCGATTGGGCGGTCACAACACCATTGTGTGACCCCGTGATTGGTCACTGTCCCCTGTTCGGATGTTTTTCAGTGCACCGATTCGCTGCCGCGTCCGTCGGCGTGGTACCGGACCCGCCGGGCTCGTAAGCTCCCCTGCTCATGGACGGCAACGCGCTGGTGCGGGAGTACCTGGTCCTCGGCCTGCGGCTGGACCGGCTGCACCCCGGCCTGGTCGACTCGTACACCGGCGACCGGGCCCTGCGCCGCGCCGTGGACAACGAGACCCGCCCGCACCCCGCCGCCCTCGCCGAGCGGGCCGGCCTGCTGCGCCGGGAACTGCCCGGCACCGACCTCGAACCCGACCGCAAGCGCTTCCTGGCCGCCCACCTGACCGCTCTGGAGTGCACCGCGCGCAAGCTCGCCGGCGTGCGCATCGGGTTCGTGGACGAGGTGCGCGCCTACTTCCAGGTCGACGCGGTGCCGGGGAACCCGGACGAGTACCGGCGGGCGCACGCCCGGTTGGCGGAGGTGCTGCCCGGCCACCAGTCGCTGCGGGAGCGGCTGGCCGACTACCGCGTCGGGGAGACCGTGCCGCCGCGCAAGCTGGACGCCGCCGTGCACGCGCTGTCCAGCGCACTGCGCGACCAGGTGCGGCAGCAGTACGCGCTGCCCGAGCACGAGGTCGTCGAGTACGAGGTGGTCACCGACAAGCCGTGGAGCGGGTTCAACTACTACCTGGGCGACTTCCGGTCGCGGGTGGCGATCAACGCCGACCTGGGCCACCGGATGTCCAACCTGCCGCACCTGGTCGCGCACGAGGCGTACCCCGGCCACCACACCGAGCACTGCCGCAAGGAGGTCGGGCTGGTCGGCAAGCGCGGTCAGCTGGAGCAGTCGCTGTTCGTCATCAACACCCCGCAGTGCCTGATGGCCGAGGGCATGGCGGAGCTGGGCCTGCACGCCGCCGTCGGGCCCGGCTGGGGCCGGTGGACCGAGCGGGTCCTGCGCGACCTGGGCCTGCGGATGGACGGTGACCAGGCCGAACGGGTCGAGCAGGCGGTGGCCGGGCTGATCGGCGTGCGGCAGGACGCCGCGCTGATGCTGCACGACCGCCGGGCGTCGCAGGACGACGTCGTGGCCTACCTGCGCCGCTGGCTGCTGATCCCCGAGGGCCGGGCCCGGCAGATGCTGCGCTTCCTGGGCGACCCGCTGTGGCGGGCCTACACCACGACGTACGTCGAGGGCGCGCGGCTGGTCCGCGCGTGGCTCGACCTGCGCCCACCGACTGGGACGTTGGCTGAGCGTTACCTGAGACTTCTGGACGAACCGCTGGTTCCCGAAGCCTTGCGGGAGGAGCTGCGGGAAGGGGTCCCCCGGCTGCCGCGTGACCCCGGGTAGCCGCCGACCGCCGTCCGGCGGAGGGCCGCTGAGCTGCGTGGACGACGTCGTGCCACGGGGTGGTGACGGCCGGTTGACCCAATCGCGGGCCGATCCGGTGATCTTGCCGCCGATTTGCGGATTCGTGACGAATTGGCGAATCACCTGTGTGGCTGCCTGCAAACCGGGTGCTTGCGGAGGTAACTTCCGGTTGGCGGACCGCGTCCACTGCGGACCGCGCAGGGAGGCCCCGAACGTGGCGATGAGCACGAGGGGGCCGGCACCCGGCCCTCGTGGTCGGCGCGCCTGAGGCGTGCCGGTCGATCGGGGTGGTGCCTGGCCCAGCGAGGAGCGAGCGCGGGTGCCGCGCTCGTGAAGGAGTTGCCGTGAACGCACGACGACCCGCGAGCCGTTCCTCAGGCTCACCGCGCAGCACTTCCCGGCGCCGCGGCGCGCCGACCACCCTCACCTACGTGGTGGACACGTCAGTGTTGCTCTCCGACCCCCTGGCCATGACGCGGTTCGCCGAGCACGAGGTCGTGCTGCCGCTCGTGGTGATCAGCGAGCTGGAGGGCAAGCGGCACCACCCCGAGCTGGGCTGGTTCGCCAGGGAGGCGCTGCGCCTGCTCGACGACCTGCGGCTCAACCACGGCCGGCTGGACCACCCGGTGGCGATCGGCGACCTCGGTGGCACCTTGCGCGTCGAGCTCAACCACTCCGACCCGGAGGTGCTGCCCGCGGGTTTCCGCACGGACTCCAACGACGCCCGGATACTGGCCTGCGCGCTCAACCTGGCCGCCGACGGCAACACGGTCACCCTGGTCACCAAGGACATGCCGCTGCGGGTCAAGGCCGGCGCGGTGGGCCTCGCGGCCGAGGAGTACCGCGCGCACGACGTGACGCTGTCCGGGCACACCGGCATGTCCGACGTCGAAGTGGACCAGGCCCTGGTGGACGCCCTCTACCGGGACAGCGTCGTCGACCCGGCCGAGTTCGACCTCGCGCACGTGGCCGAGCAGCCCTGCCACAGCGGGTTGCGGCTGCTCGCGGGCACGTCGAGCGCGCTGGGCCGGGTCACCGCGGACAAGCGCATCCGGCTGGTGCGCGGCGACCGCGAGGCGTTCGGGGTGCACGGCCGCTCCGCCGAGCAGCGGGTCGCGCTGGACCTGCTGCTGGACACCGAGGTCGGCATCGTCTCGCTGGGCGGACGGGCCGGCACCGGGAAGTCGGCGCTCGCGCTGTGCGCGGGCCTGGAGGCGGTCATGGAGCGCCGCCAGCACCGCAAGGTCGTCGTGTTCCGCCCGCTGTACGCGGTGGGCGGCCAGGAGCTGGGCTACCTGCCCGGGTCCGAGTCCGAGAAGATGCAGCCGTGGGCGCAGGCCGTGTTCGACACGCTCGGCGCGCTGGTCAGCCAGGACGTGGTCGAGGAGGTCATGGACCGGGGGATGCTGGAGGTCCTGCCGCTGACCCACATCCGCGGCCGGTCGCTGCACGACTCGTTCGTGATCGTGGACGAGGCGCAGTCGCTGGAGCGCAACGTGCTGCTCACCGTGCTGTCCCGGCTGGGGGCGAACTCGCGGGTGGTGCTCACCCACGACGTGGCGCAGCGGGACAACCTGCGGGTCGGGCGGCACGACGGCGTGGCCGCGGTGATCGAGAAGCTCAAGGGCCACCCGCTGTTCGCGCACGTCACGCTGACCCGGTCGGAGCGGTCGCCGATCGCGGCCCTGGTGACCGAGATGCTGGAGGACTACGCGTCCTGACCTGATCTGACGAAAAGGGGGCTTTCCCAGGCGGAAAGCCCCCTTTTCCATGTTGTTCATGGAATTTCATTTGTGACGAATATGGCGGACCGGGCGGGTCCCCGCCGGTACGCTGGCGCTCGTGTCGACCATGCCGGCGGCTCTGGACGCCGCGCCGGACGTGCTGGGTTACGGCTTCCTCGGCGTCGGGATCCTCGTCGCCGTGACGGCCGCCGTGCTGGCCGTGCGCACCCAGACCAGCGGGTCGCGGGACCGCCAGCGGCGCGCGGTCGAGGACGTGCGGGCCACCCGGCAGTCGCTGGACGCCGCCCCGGACAGCCCCGCCCCGCCGCAGCTGGCCAAGTGGGAGCAGCACGCCACCGAGACCGCGCGCGCCCAGCTCGACCTCTACCTGCGCAACTCCGAAGCCGCGCTGCGGCAGAGCGGCACCAGCTTCCGGGTCGGCATGGCCGCCGCCGCGGTGGGCTTCCTGGTCGTCGTCGGGTCCCTGCTGTGGCTGCTCGCGGTGGACCGGGACGTGGCGCTGGCGGGCGTGGTCAGCGGCGTGGTGTGCGAGGCGATGGCCGCGCTGTTCTTCGCCGAGACCAAGGCGACCCGAGCGCGCACCGCGGCCATGCTCGACCGCGCGCAGGGCGAGGCCGACCGGGTCGTGCGGGCCCGCGCCGCGCTCGCCGTCGCCGCCGACATCACCGACGTGACCACCCGCGAGAAGTTCCTCGCCGACATCGGGCGCTGGCTGCTGGGCAGCGAGCCGACCGCCGAACCCGCGGCAACGGAGGCGCAGTGAAGAGGCTGCCGATCGCGCTCGGCGCGCTCGCGGTGGTGCTGATCCTGGTGGGCTTCTTCGCGCTGAGCGGGTCCGGCGGCGAACCCGACGACGGCTGCCTGGAGCTGACCCTGTACTCGTCCGACGAGAAGGCGCCGGTGCTGGGCGAGATCGCCCGGCGGTACCGGGAGTCCGGCCGCGAGACCGACGGCCGGTGCGTCGCCGTCGCGGTGTCGGTCTCCTCCTCGCAGGGCACGGTGGACGTGCTCGCGGACGCGCCGGGCAGCGACCCGGACGCCCGGCCGGACATCTGGAGCCCGTCGTCCCGGTACTGGTTCGACAGCCTGCGGCGGGAGATCGCGGCCCGGCCGGGCCGGGTGCGCTCGGTGCCGGAGAACCCGGTCTCGCTGGCCACCTCGCCGATCGTCATCGCGATGCCCGAGCCGATGGCCCGCGAACTCGGCTGGCCCGAGGGCGCGATCGGCTGGGAGACCATGCTCGCGCTGGCGCAGAGCCCGGACGGCTGGGGCTCGCGCGGCAAGCCGTGGGGCGCGTTCAAGACCGGCAAGACCAACCCGGTGCACTCCACCACCGGCCTGCTGGCCACCCTCGCCACCGCGACCGCGCTGTCCAGGTCGAGCGAGGCGCTCACCGTGCCCGCGCTGGAGGAACCCGCTGTCGCGGGCGGCCTGCGGGCGTTGGAGAACACCGCGGTGCACTACGGCAAGCAGGTGGCCCCGTTCGTGCGCAACCTCTACACCGCCGACCAGGAAGGGCGCGCGCTCGACTACGTCAGCGCCGTGCCGCTGGAGGAGAAGGTCGTCCTGGACTACAACCAGGGCATCCTGGTCGGGAACCCGCCGGTCACCGGTGCTCCGCCCAAGGTGAAGCTGGCCGCGGTGTTCCCCACCGACGGCACGACCGTGACCGACCACCCGGCGATGGTGGTCGACGCCCAGTGGGTGACCGACGACCGCAAGCGGGCGGCCGAGGACTTCCTGAAGTTCGCCCAGGAGCACCGGAGCCTGTTCACCGACGCCGGGTTCCGCGACGGCGAGGGCGCCCCCGGACCCCGGCACGTCGAGGGCAACGGCACCGTCGGCAGCCCGGCGTTCCGGCTGGTCCGCACGCCCGCGTTCGAGGTCGTGACCGGCGTGCGGGAACTGTGGCAGCGCAACCGCAAGCGAGCCAACGTGCTGCTGCTCGTGGACGTGTCGCGGTCGATGGAGAAGGTGGTCGGCGCGGCCGGGAAGTCCCGGTTGGACCTGGCCAAGGACGCGGCGCGGCTGGTGCCCGCCCAGCTCACCGAGGACGACACGCTGGCGCTGTGGGAGTTCAGCAGCCCGCTGGGCACCGAGACCCGGCCGTGGCGGGAACGGGTCGCGGCCGGGCCGGTGGGCGTGGTGCGCGACGCGTTCGGGCGCGCGGTGGACGGGCTCCAGCCCACCGGGGCGACCGCGCTGTACGAGTCGACCTGGGCCGCCGCCGACAGCGTGCGCGAGCGGTTCGACCCGACCCGGATCAACGCCGTCGTGCTGCTGTCCGACGGCCGCAACGAGCCCGCCCAGCAGGAGGTGCTGACCGCGCTGGAGAACGCGTTCCGGGCGGTCGACAAGGACCGCGTCGTGCGGGTGTTCTCCATCGCGTACGGCGACGAGGCCGACCGCGAAGCCCTCGACCGGATCTCCACCGCCGCGCGCGGCGGCTACTACGACTCCACCGACGCCGCCCGCATCGAGTCCGTCATGGCCGACGTCCTGTCCAACTTCTGACTGCGGCCGCGCCGGGACGTCAGTCGAGGACGCGGCGCAGGAAGCCGCGCATCCCGAGCGTGCCGAAGCCGAGGACCGACGCCACCAGCACCACCAGGCACACCCACAGCGGCAGGTGCGGGACGCCCGGCGCGAGCACCGCCCGGGTGCCCTCGCTGACGTAGGTGAGCGGGTTGAGCGGGTTGAGCGGGTGGAGCGGGTGGAGCGGGTGGAGCGGGTTGAGCGCCTGGAACCAGCGCAGGCCGTCCAGCTCCGGCCACGGGAACTGCGCCGAGCCCGTGAACAGCAACGGGGTGAGGATCACCGCGAACATCACGTTGAGGTGCCGGGGCGAGACCGCCGTGCCGATCACCATGCCGACCGCCGCGCCCGCCGGCGAGCAGGACGATCACCAGCAGCGCCACCGGGACCCCCGACAGCGCCCACGAGACGTCGAGCACAGCGAACCCGATCGGGATCATCAGCACCGCCGCGAGCAGCCCGCGCAACGCCCCGAACGCCATCTTCTCCACCGCCACCAGCGGGAACGGCTGGACGACCACCTGCGTGAGGAACGCGGGCAGTTCCCGGCCGGTGAAGACGTCCTCCAGGCTCGGCCTGCCGACGGCCAGGTCGACCACCGCGCCGTCGAGCCGCTCGACGGTCCGCAGGACGTCCGGCAGGGCGACCGCCGGGGCGGTGTCGGTGTAGAGCCGGAACAGCCGGGCCCGCTCGACAGCCCATCCGGTTCAGCACCCCGTCCGCGAGCCGGGTGCGCTCGGCGCGGCCCAGACCGTGGTGGGCGGCGTGGAACAGCAGGTTCTGCCGGACGTTGAGCGCGCGGTCGAGGGTGTTGCGCTGCGGCACGACGGCGAGCACCTGGCGCGCCTTGCGCGGGTCGGCCACCACGTCGACGCCCTCCACCAGGGCCCGGCCGGACGTCGGCCGCACCCTGGTGGTCAGCACGCCCACGGTGGTCGTCTTGCCGGCCCCGCTCGGGCCGAGCAGACTGAACACCTCGCCCCTGCGCACCGCGAAGCCGAGGCCGTCCACCGCCGGTTTCCGGCCGCCTTCGTAGACCTTCACCACGTCCGCCACCGCTACGGCTTCGTCCACGGCCACCAGCCCAGGCAGGCGGCGCAACCCGGTTCGCGAGGGTTTCCCGCCGCGTCGGGACGCGCGCTCCACCGCGACGGACCCTCGGTCCGCCACCGCGCACGGGAACGCGGCGCGACCCGACGTGGGCTTCACCGCCGGCGGGGTCGCGTGGTCACCAGCCGGAGGGCAGCGGCCGTCCTTCCGCGAACCCGGCGGCGGACTGGATGCCCAGCGTCGCCCGCTCGTGGAACTCCTCCAACGTGCCCGCGCCCGCGTAGGTGCACGCCGACCGCACGCCCGCCGTGATGGAGTCCAGCAGGTCCTCCACACCGGGGCGCGTCGGGTCCAGCCGCATCCGGGAGGACGAGATGCCCTCCTCGAACAGGCCCTTCTTGGCGCGCTCGAACGCGTTGTCGCCCTGCGTCCGCGCGCTGACCGCCCGCTTCGACGCCATGCCGAACGACTCCTTGTAGAGCCGGCCCGACTCGTCGCGCTGGAGGTCGCCGGGCGACTCGTAGGTGCCCGCGAACCAGGACCCGACCATGGCCGCGCTGGCACCGGCCGCGAGCGCCAGGGCGACGTCGCGCGGGTGCCGGACGCCGCCGTCGGCCCAGACGTGCTTGCCCAGCGCCCGAGCCTGCGCCGCGCACTCGGCGACCGCCGAGAACTGCGGCCGGCCCACCCCGGTCATCATCCGGGTGGTGCACATCGCGCCCGGCCCGACACCGACCTTGACCACGTCCGCGCCCGCCTCGACCAGGTCGCGAACGCCCTGCGCGGTGACGACGTTGCCCGCCACCACGGGGACCGCGGGCTCGGCGGCCCGGACCGCCCGCAGCGCGGCCAGCATCTTCTCCTGGTGCCCGTGCGCGGTGTCCACGACCAGCGCGTCCACGCCCGCCTTCACCAGCTCGGCGGCCTTGGCGCGCACGTCGCCGTTGACCCCGATCGCCGCCGCGACGCGCAGCCGGCCCTCGTCGTCCACCGCCGGGGTGTAGACGTCGGCCCGCAACGCGCCCAGCGCCGTCATGACGCCCCGCAGGCGGCCGTCGGCGTCCACGCCCAGCACGACCCGCTGCGTGCCGCCGTGCAGCCGCGCGAACACCTCGCGCGGCGGGGTGTCCAGCGGCAGCGTGACGATCCGGTCGTCGGCGACGTCGTGCAGCCGGGTGAACCGGTCGACTCCGGTGAGCGCGGCCTCGTCCACGACGCCCGCGGGCCGGCCGTCCTCGCCGACCACGACGACCGCGCCGTGCGCCCGCTTGTGCAGCAGGTTGAGGGCGTCGGCCACCGAGTCGCCGGGGTGCAGGGTGAGCGGGGTGTCCCAGACCGGGTGGCGTTGTTTCACCCAGGACACGATCTCGGCCACCGCGTCCGGCGCGACGTCCTGCGGCAGCACCACCAGCCCGCCGCGGCGGGCCACGGTCTCGGCCATCCGCCGCCCGGCGACCGCGGTCATGTTCGCGACCACGACCGGGATGGTGGCTCCGGTGCCGTCGGACGTGGAGAGGTCGACGCCGAACCGGGAGTCCACGGCCGATCGGCCGGGCACCAGGAAGACGTCGTCGTAGGTCAAGTCGTAGCCGGCCCCATGGCCTTCGATGAATCGCACGAGACTTTGACACTACCCGCCGCCGACCGGTTTCGCCCTTGGTCGCGGACACCTGTTCGGGGTGCGGAAAGCGGTGTTCGGTTGGGTGGTCCTCCAAGTGGTGTCGTCTGGTTCGCCCGCTGCCCTGCCGCTTTCGGCCGTGTTGCCGGGCCGCGTCCCGTCGTGCAGCGCCGCGTGTCGCCTGGGTCGGCCGTGGCGCGTGCGGGCGCGGTCGGTGCGTCCGGGCCGCCCGTCTGGCCGCTGTGCCGGGCGTGGTGTGCAGTGGCGTGGCCTGGTGCCTCGGGTGTTCGTTGGTGGTTCTCGGCGCGGAGGTGGTGCTCTGGTCGTTCTGGGCGCGCCGGGTGGCGGGTCACGGGGGCGTCGGGGTGCCTCCCTTCGGCAGGAGGGCGCGGACGGCGTCGATGGTGTCGGCTTCGGCCGGGTCCTTGTCCGGGCGGTAGCGCAGGACGCGGGCGAAGCGCAGGGCCACGCCGCCCGGGTACCTCGGGCTGACCTGGACGCCGTCCAGCTCGATCTCGATCACCAGTTCCGGGCGGACCGTCACCACCCAGTCACCGCGGTCGGTGGCGATCGACAGGAGTTCGCGGGTCTGCCACGCCAGCAGTTCGTCGGTCAGGCCCTTGAACGTCTTGCCGACCATGACCGGCGGGCCGCCCTCCGGGTCGCGGGCGCCCAGGTGCAGGTTGGACAGCAGGCCCTTGCGCCGGCCGCTGCCCCACTCGACGCCGAGCACCACCAGGTCGAGGGTGTGCACGGGCTTGACCTTCTGCCACGCCCGACCGCGCCGGCCCGCCGCGTACACCGACTCCAGCGACTTGACCATGACGCCCTCGTGGCCCGCCGCCAGCGCCGCGTCCAGGACGGCCGCGGCCCGCTCCTCGTCCGGTTCGACCACGCCCGGGATGACGTGGTCGCCCGCCGCCTTGCGCAGCGCGGCCAGGCGCTCGCGCAGCGGCTCGTCCAGCAGGTCGACGCCGTCCAGGTGCAGGCAGTCGAAGAAGAACGGGCTCAGCAGCAGCGACCGGGTGTCGCCCTCGGCACCCAGCAGGGCGCCGAACCGGCTCATCGTCTCCTGGAACGGCCTGGGCTTGCCGTCGTCGGTCAGCGCCAGCGTCTCGCCGTCGAGCACCACCGACTCGCACGGCAGCCCGCACACCAGTTCCACCAGCTCCGGCACGGTGCCGGTGATCTCCCGCAGGTTCCGGGTGAAGATGTGCACCTGTTCGCCGGACCGGTGCACCTGGATGCGGGCACCGTCGAGCTTGTGCTCCACCACGCACGCGCCCAGCTCGGCCAGCGCCTCGGGCAGCGACTCGGCGGGCGAGGCCAGCATCGGCCGCACCGGGCGGCCCACCTCCAGCCGGAACGCGGCCAGCGCCGACTCGCCCTCGCGCGCCGCCACCGCTGTCGCCGGGAGGCTCCCGGAGAGCATGTACGCCCGCCGGACCACCTCGACGGGCACCTCGGCGGCCCGCGCGATGGCGTCCACCATCACCCCTTCGAGAGCGCCCTGGCGCAGCTCGCCGGTGAGCAGCCGGCGCAGGAAGTCCTGCTCGGCGGCGGTCGCCCGGCCGAACAGGTCGGTCAACGCCGCGGCCCGGCGCTGCACCGCGCCCTTGCCGGCGATCGAGGCGTACCCGCCCAGCGCCTCGTCCACCTCGACCACCGTCAGCCCCGGCTGCTCGGCGGGCGGCGGCGCGATGTCGAACACGGTGCGGTAGCCCGCCCCGATGCGGCCCTGGCTGGGGACGCCGATCAGGAACGAGACGACCGCGGGCGTGCTCATCCGGCGCACCAGCTCGGCCAGGGCGGCGACCTTGGCCAGGCGGGAACGCGTCGCCGCCAGGGCGGCGGACGTCTCGACTACCTCGCTGAACAACACGTGACCATGGTGCACCGGGGCACCGACAATGTCGTGCGTGGAGCCGGTGAACACTTCTGGGTGAACTACCGGGGCGAGACTGTTTCCGCAGCTCAGAGGGCTTCGAGTAGTTCGTGGACGGCGTGCCGGAGGCGGTCCGGGGTGAGCGCGGCGTAGCCCAGGACCAGGCCGGGGAACGTCGGCAGCCGGCAGTAGTTCGCCAGCGCCGGGGCGTTCACGCCGCGCCGGGCCAGCCGTTCCTGCACCGCGAGGTCGTCCACGCCGGCCGGCAGCCGGACCACCACGTGCAGGCCGGCGGCGACGCCGATCGGCGTCCAGTCCGGCAGCACCCGGGACAGCTCGTCCAGCAACGCGTCCCGGCGGGCCCGGTAGAGCTGCCTGGTGCGGCGCAGGTGCCGGTCGTAGCCGCCGGTCTTGAGCAGCTGCGCGAACGCCGCCTGGTGCAGCGTGCCGGTGCCCAGGTCGTCCAGCCGCTTGCGCTCCACGATCGTGTCGCGCAGGTCGGGCGGCAGCACGAGCCACCCGAGCCGCAACGCGGGCGCGAGGACCTTGCTGGCACTGCCCTGGTAGATCACGCGGGACGGGTCGAGTGCCTGCATCGCGCCCATCGCCGGACGGTCGTAGCGGTGTTCGGCGTCGTAGTCGTCCTCGATGACCACACCGTCGTGAGCGCGCGCCCAGTCCAGCAGCGCGTGCCGCCGTTCCGGGTGCAGCACCACGCCCAGGGGGAACTGGTGCGCCGCGGTGACGAGCACCGCACGGCAGTCCGTAGTGGACAGCACGTCGACCTTGATCCCCTTGTCGTCCACGGGGATCGGCCGGACCTCCAGACCGTGCGACGTGAGCATGTCGGCCGCGCCGAAGTGGCTCGGCTCCTCGACGGCGACGCTGGTGTGGCCGGCGGCCTTGAGCACCCGGCCCATCAGCGAGATGCCCTCGGCGGCCCCGTTGACCACCACCACCTCGGACGGCCGCGTGGCCACCGCGCGCACCCGGCCCAGGTAGTCGGCCAGCTCCGCGCGCAGCAACGGGAACCCGGCCGGATCGGGGTAGCCGAGCTCGTCGGTGGACAACGCCAGCAGCGCGACCTTCTGCGCCTGCAACCACTCGTCGCGCGGGAACGCGTTGAGCGCGGGCAGTCCGGGGCGCAGGTCGAACCGCCACCGCTGCGCGGGGTCCGGTGCCCGTTCGAACGTGTCGGGCCACGAGCACGCAGCGGTCACCGTGGTGCCGGAACCGCGTTTGGCGACCAGGTACCCCTCACCGATGAGCTGCGTGTACGCGGACGTCACGGTCCCGCGTGCGACGCCGAGCTGGTCGGCCAGGTCACGGCTGGACGGCAGCCGGGTGCCCGGTCGCAGCCGCCCGTCACGGACCGCGCGGCGCAGTTCGGACTCCACGGCACGGCGGCCGGTGAGCCCGGGGAGCAGCAGCTCGCGATAAGTGGTCCAGTTGGCGGTCATCGAAGTGGAGCTTAAACCTGGACCACTCGTCGGTGAGGGTGAACGGCATGAGAATCGCCATCGCGGCCGGCGCGCTGACCTCGGTGATCGTGGGCGCGTCCGTGCCCGTCACCGGTCTGCTCCAGGACTACCCGCTGCTCACCGGACAGGCCATGCGGTACGCGTTGGGTGGGGTCGTGCTGCTCGTGTGGACGTTGTCGCGCGGCGGACGGCTCGTGGTGCCGTCAGGACGTGACTGGGTGGCGTTGGGCGCGCTGGTGGTCACCGGGATGCTCGGGTTCAACGCGTGCGTCCTCTACGCGCAGCGGTACGCGGAACCCGGCTTCGTGGCCGCTGTGCTGGGGGCGAGCCCGCTGGTGTTGGCGCTGGTCGCGCCGATGATGGCGGGCCGACGTCCCGCGCCCACCGCCGTCGTGGGGGCGACCGTGGTGGTGGCCGGCGTGGTCCTGCTCTCCGGGGGCGGCGCGTGGCACGGGCCGGGGCTGGCGCTGGCCGTGCTCACGATGCTGGGCGAAGCGTCGTTCACGCTGTTCGCGGTCGGTGTCGTGCGCCGGCTGGGCGGGGTCGCGGTGGCCACCTGGTGCTGCTTGCTCGCGGCTGTCGCCGGGGGCGTGCTGGGCACGTTCTTCGGCGGCTGGCAGGTGCCCACGCCGACGGAAGGCGTGTCGCTGGTCGTGCTGGGCATCGTGCTGACCGCCGTGGCGTTCGGGCTCTGGTACTTCGCCGTGGACCGGCTGGGCGCGGACCGCGCCGGGGTGCTGATCGGCCTGATGCCGATCGCCGGGCTGGTCGCGTCGGTGGCCATGGGGGTGCAGGAGCCGACCGCCGTCGCCGTGCTGGGCGCGACGGCGGTCGCCCTGGGGTGCGTGATCGGGCTGCGCCGGGTCAGCGACCGCCCCGCGCCATCCGCAGCACGTCCAGAGCCTCGTCCAGCTGTGCCTCGGTGAGCTTGGCCGGCACGTGGCCGCGTTCCAGCACCACCTCGCGGATGGTCTTGCGCTCCTTGAGGGACTGCTTCGCGATCGACGCCGCCTCCTCGTAGCCGAGGTGGCGGTTGAGCGGGGTCACGATCGACGGCGACGACTCGGCGTACTCGCGCAGCCGGTCCACCTGCGGCTCCGTCCCGGCCAGCACCTTGTCGGCCAGCAGCCGGGACACCGCGGCCAGCAGGCGGGCCGACTCCAGCACGTTGCGGGCGATCACCGGGAGCATCACGTTGAGCTGGAAGTTGCCCTGCGTGCCCGCGAACGCCACCGCGGCGTCGTTGCCGATGACCTGCGCCACCACCATCATCGTGGCCTCGGAGATCACCGGGTTGACCTTGCCCGGCATGATCGACGAGCCCGGCTGGAGGTCCGGCAGCGCCAGCTCGCCCAGCCCCGTGCGCGGGCCCGAGCCCAGCCAGCGCAGGTCGTTCGCGATCTTGAACAGGCCCACCGCGGTGGCCCTGAGCTGGCCGGAGATCTCCACCACGCCGTCCTGGGTGGCCTGCGCCTCGAAGTGGTCGCGGGCCTCGGTCAGCGGCAGGCCGGTCACCGCCGCCAGCTCCGCCGACACGGCCGCGCCGAAGCCCTCGGGCGCGTTCAGGCCGCTGCCCACGGCGGTGCCGCCGATCGGCAGCTCGGCCAGCCGGGGCAGGCTGGAGGTGAGCCGCTCGGCCCCGTACCGCACCTGCGCCGCCCACGCGCCCGCCTCCTGGCCGAGCGTGATCGGGACCGCGTCCATCAGGTGCGTGCGACCGGACTTGACCAGGTCGGACCACTCGGCGGCACGGGCCTCCAAGACGCCCGCCAGGTGCTCCAGAGCCGGGATCACGTCCGTGGCCACGGCTTCGGTGGCGGCCACCCGCAGGGTCGTCGGGAAGGTGTCGTTGGACGACTGCGACGCGTTGACGTGGTCGTTCGGGTGCACGTCACGCCCGAGCGCGCTGGTCGCCAAGGTCGCGATGACCTCGTTGGCGTTCATGTTCGAGGACGTGCCGGACCCGGTCTGGAACACGTCCACCGGGAAGTGCGCGTCGTGCTCGCCCGCGGCGACCTCGTCGGCGGCGGTCGCGATCGCGCCGGCCACGTCCGCGTCCAGCACGCCCAGGCGCTGGTTCACCCGCGCCGCGGCGGCCTTGAGCAGGCCGAGGGCCCTGATCTGGGACCTCTCCAGACCACGCCCGGACACCGGGAAGTTCTCCACCGCGCGCTGCGTCTGCGCGCGCCACAGCGCGTCGACGGGCACCCGCACCTCGCCCATGGTGTCGTGCTCGACGCGGTACTCCTGTTCAGCCATACCACGAGTTTGTACCCGGTTCTTGCGCTCGGCCCGAAAAAGCTGGGAAGAGTGGGCTGGGACACCTATGGTCGAAGTCATGGACCTAGAGGTCGACCTGCTCATCGTCGGAGCCGGACCCACGGGGCTGTTCGCGGCTTATTACGCCGGATTCCGAGACCTGTCCGTCGCGCTGGTCGACTCGCTGCCCGAGGCCGGCGGCCAGATCACCGCCATGTACCCGGAAAAGATGATCTTCGACGTGGCCGGGTTCCCCGCCGTGCGCGGACGTGAGCTGGTCACCGCCCTGGTCGAGCAGGCCGACCAGTGGAGTCCCGCCTACCTGCTCGGCCGGCAGGCGCGGACGCTGTCCACTGTGGACGAGCGGCTCACGGTCGGGCTCGCCGACGGCGGTGTGGTGCACACCCGGTCGGTGCTCATCACGGCCGGGATCGGCGAGTTCACACCCCGGCCGCTGCCCGCCGGCGACGGCTGGCTGGACCGCGGTGTCGTGCACTTCGTCCCGGCTTTGAACGTCCACACCGGACAGCACGTGGTCGTGGTCGGCGGCGGTGACTCGGCGTTCGACTGGGCGCTCGCGCTGCACCCGATCGCCGCCAGCGTCACGATCGTGCACCGCCGGGCGACCTTCCGCGCGCACCCGCCGACCGTGCGGCAGGTGCGCGAACTGGGCGTGGAGATCATCACCGACGCCGAGGTGCTCGCCCTGCGCGGCGACGACCGGGTGGCCGAGGTCGAACTGGGCCTCAAGGGCGGCGACCGCAAGGTGCTGCCCGCGCAGGCCGTCGTGGCCGCGCTCGGGTTCACCGCCGACCTCGGGCCGATCGAGGCGTGGGGCGTGGAACTGGACCACCGGGCGATCGTGGTGGACTCCACCATGCGGACCGCCCGCGACCGGGTCTACGCCGCCGGCGACGTCGCGCAGTACCCCGGGAAGGTCAAGCTCATCGCGACCGGCTTCGGGGAGGCCGCCACGGCGGTCAACAACATCGCCGTGGCGCTCAACCCCGAAGCCCACCTGTTCCCGGGGCACTCCAGCAACGCGAGCTGACCGGCCGCGCCGGCTACCAGACCACCTGGACCTGCTCGCCCACGAACAGGTTGTCGAAGAACGTCACCGCCGCCTCGTGCGACAGGTGCACGCAGCCGTGCGACAGGTCCGACAAGCTCCCCTCGTGGAACGCGATGCCGTTGTCGGTGAAGTACACCGAGTACGGCATCGGCGCGTTGAACGGCACGCTCCAGTCGTCCTTCACCTTGCGCAACACCGAGAACGTGCCGGTGGGCGTCTCGTAACCCGGTCGGCCGTGCGTGACCGGGACCGGACCGTAGCTGGCCGTGCCGTTGTAGATCAGCCAAGCCTCGTTGGTGGACAGCTTCAGGCACGCCCCGTTGTGGATCGAGCAGGGCGTGCCTGGTGCTGCTTGAGCGGGTGCCGCGAAGCCGAAGACCAGGGCCAGCGCGGCGATGACAGTGCCGAGCTTCCTCATCCGAATCACCCCTCGGGGGTCGAGTACCCCTTCGACGGCGTGATCCAACCTCCGGTCTACGCGACCACCTGGACCTGTTCACCCACCTGGAGGTTCTCGAAGTAGGTGATGGCCGCCTCCATCGACAGGTGGATGCACCCGTGCGAGGGGTCCGTCAGGCTGCCTTCGTGGAACGCGATGCCGTAGTCGGTGAAGTAGGTCGAGTACGGCATCGGCGCGTTGTAGGGCCGGCTCCACTCGTCCTTCACCTTGTAGAGCACCGGGAAGTAGCCCGTGGGCGTCTCGTAACCGGGCCGGCCGGACGTGATGGGCACCGGGCCGTACTCGACCTTGCCGCCGCTGATCAGCCACGACTCGTCGGTCGACAACCGGATGCACGCGCCTTCGGTGATGTCGCACGGCGTCCCCTCCACGGTCACCGGCGGAGGCGGCGGCGCGGGCTGGGGCGTGGGCGACGAAGGTGCCGGCGGGACGGGCGTGGAGGAAGCGGGCGCGGACGGGTAGGGCGCGGACGAATAGGGCGCGGACGAATAGGGCGCCGACGGGTAGGTCACGGACGACGGTGTGCCCGGGACCGAGGAACCGGGGGCCGACGGGTAGCTGGACGCGGGGACGTCGGACGACGGGGGTGGTGCCGACGACGGACCCGGCGAAGCCGGCTGGGTCGTGCCACAGGCCGTGAGTCCCAGGAAAGCGATTGCCACCAACGCTGCCTTACGCATTACGCGCACCCCCAAGGTTGTTGCTGTTCTGCCCTGGAGACGCCGGCGGCTGGATCCCGGTTGCCGTGCACTGGTAACGGTTTGGCCGCCGGGGTGGTCCGGAAACGCCGAGAGGGCCGCCCCGCGTGAACGGGACGGCCCTCTCGTCAGGACACCGGTTGGTCTAGCTCACGAGCGTGCGCGCACGGAACCCGTGCACCCGGGGCGTGCTTACACAGCGCCCGCGTACTGGCTGATCCACGAGCGGAAGGCCGGGACGTCCATGTAGATCGACGGACCGGTCGCGCAGGTGGAGCTGCTGTTGCCGGCGCGGCTGGTGGCGCCGATCAGCTGCCACGCACCGCCGACCTGCTTGATCTGCGGGCCACCGGAGTCGCCGTAGCAGGCACCCGCGCGGCCGCCGGGGTTGCTGGTGCAGATCTCGTAGGAGCCGCTGATGCCCTGGCAGCTGCCGTCCGCCACGATCGACGTGTTCAGCTCCTGGAGGGTGACCGGAGCGCCACCGCAACCGCGCGGGGCGCAGGTCTGGCCCCAGCCGATGATGCGGGTGGCGGTGCCGGTCGCACCGGAGGCCGACGCCACCACGATCGGGGCCTGGGTCACGTTGGTGGCCAGGCGCACCAGCGCGATGTCGTAGCTCGGGTGCGTCACGACCTGCGCACCGGTGGCGACCGAGCCACCGCTGGAGCGGTTGGTCGTGCCGATCCGGGCGCGGATCGAGGAGGCCGAACGGCCCTGCACGCAGTGCTTGGCCGTCACGACCCAGTTCGCCTTGATCAGCGAGCCGCCGCAGAAGTGGCTGCCCGAGGTGCTCTGCAGGGAGACCATGAACGAGTAGACCTGGGTCGCGTTGCCGCCACCGACGATGTACGGCGTCACGCCGCCGTCCGTCGTCGGGGCCGCCGCCGCGCTACCGACGGTGGCGAGCGCGGCACCGGCCGCGACCGCGAAGGCGGTGAGCAGGGTACGAACCTTCATCATTTCCTCTCCGTGCCCGGAGCAGGGAGGCCAGGGCACGAATCGGAAACTAGGGACGTATGGCGCTCGGTGACTACAGCCGTTCGGCCGGTAACGACCCCTTGACTGTTAACAGATGGTTACGGGAGTGGGGGCAGCACGGGCTCGTCGGTGGGGTGCGGGTCGAAGTCGACCGAGGAGTACTCGCGCAGTTTGGTCAGCCGGTGGAAGCCGTCGATCATCCGGACCGTGCCCGACTTGGACCGCATGACGATGGACTGGGTGGTGCACCCGCCCGCCCGGTAGTGCACCCCGCGCACCAGGTCACCGTCGGTGACGCCGGTCGCGCAGAAGAACACGTTGTCTCCCCTGACCAGGTCATTTGTGAGGAGCACTCGCTCCAGATCGTGACCGGCGTCGATCGCCTTCTGGCGCTCGTCGTCGTCCTTGGGCCACAGCCGGCCCTGGATCGCGCCGCCCATGCACTTGAGCGCCGCCGCCGCGATGATGCCCTCGGGCGTGCCGCCGATCCCGACGAGCAGGTCGATGCCGGTGTTCGGGCGGGCCGCCGAGATCGCGCCGGCCACGTCGCCGTCGGAGATGAAGTGGATACGAGCGCCCGATTTCCGGACATCCGCCACCAGGGACTCGTGCCGCGGCCGGTCGAGGATGCACACCGTCACGTCGGAGACGTCGCTGTGCTTGGCCTTGGCCACCCGGCGGATGTTCTCGCCGATCGGCACCGTGATGTCGATGACGTCGGCCGCCTCCGGTCCCACGGCCAGCTTCTCCATGTAGAAGACCGCCGACGGGTCGAACATCGCGCCCCGCTCGGCCACCGCGAGCACTGCCAGCGCGTTGGGCATGCCCTTGGCCATCAGCGTCGTGCCGTCGATCGGGTCCACCGCGACGTCGCAGTCCGGACCGTCGCCGTTGCCGACCTCCTCGCCGTTGTACAGCATGGGCGCCTCGTCCTTCTCGCCCTCGCCGATCACGACCACACCGCGCATCGACACCGTGCCGATCAGCTTGCGCATCGCGTCGACGGCCGCGCCGTCGCCGCCGTTCTTGTCGCCGCGCCCCACCCACCGGCCCGCGGCCATCGACGCGGCCTCGGTGACCCGGACGAGTTCGAGCGCGAGGTTCCGGTCGGGGGCTTCGCGACGACGCTCGGACGGGCTGCTGCTGGACACCATGACGTTCCTCCTGCGATTACCGGCCGGTAGACCAATCCTCGCACGGTGTCAGGCGTCGGCCACGTCCTCCTCGGTCACAGCGAGTGCTTGATCGATCCGTTCCCGGGCCCCCGCGAGCTGCCGCTCACAGGTCTTCGCGAGCGCTTCGCCGCGTTCCCACAACGCCAGCGACTCCTCCAGCGACAGGCCGCCCGCCTCCAGCCTGCGGACCACCTCCACCAGTTCGTCCCTGGCCTCCTCGTAGCCCGGCTCGCTCACCTGGACAGCTTCCCCAATCGGTTCTGGACGTGCACCACGACGGTCGCCACGGCCTGGTCGTAGCCGACGAACGCCTCCGCGAACTCGGCACCGTCACCTTCCCGCACCGCGTCGTCGATGCGGCGCTCGGCCGCCACGACGCGCCGCCGGTGCACCGAGCCGTGCGACAGCCACCAGCGCACCCCGGCGTAGGCGGAGGTCGCCTCGGACAGGGCGTGCAGCCGGTCGAGCAGCACCTGGCCGCCGGACGTGCAGCCCGCCACCAGGGACAGCCAGCAGTCCGCCGCGGCGCGGTCCGCGGCCTCCGCCCGGTCACGCACCGTGCGCGCGCCGTCGTCGTCCGCGTTGCCGGCGGCGACCATCGTCAAGGGCAGGAACGTGGGTTCACGTGCCGGATTCGGCACCACCGCCTCCTTCCTCGGCTTCCCGGACGACCGCGTGCACCGCGCCGTCCGCGACCCGCACCCGCAGGTGGGAGCCGGCCGGCGCGTCGGAGACCGACCGGAGCACCCCGTCCACCCCGTCGGGGGTGACGAGCTGCACCACGGCGTACCCACGGGCCAGCGTGGCGGCCGGTCCGAGGGTCGTCAAGCGGGCGGTGGTCGCGATCAACCCGGACCGCTCTGAATCGAGTCTGTTCCGGATCGCCCGCCGACCCCGCTCGCGCCACTGGTCCACGTCCTGCGCCCGCCGCTCCAGCGGGCCGTGCGGGTCGGAAAGCGCAGGTCGGGTGCGCAACGCGGTGAGCAGCTTGCGCTCCCGGTCCACCCAGCCGTGCAGCGCGCGCCGGCTGCGGTCGCGCAACTGCCGGACCTTCTGCGTTTCCTCCGCCACATCGGGCACGACCCGCTTGCCCGCGTCGGTCGGCGTCGAGCAGCGCAGGTCGGCCACGTGGTCCACCAGCGGGCTGTCCGGCTCGTGCCCGATCGCCGAGAGCACCGGCGTGCGGGCCTGCGACACCGCCCGGCACAGCGCCTCGTCGGAGAACGGCAGCAGGTCCTCCACGCTGCCGCCGCCGCGGGCCAGCACGATCACGTCCACCTCGGGGTCGCGGTCCAGTGTCGACAGTGCGGTGAGGATCTGCGGCACCGCCGGCGGCCCTTGCACCGCAACGGTGATCACCCGGAACCGCGCGCCCGGCCAGCGGTTGCGGGCGTTGGTCAGCACGTCCCGCTCGGCCGCCGACGCGCGCCCGGTGATCAGCCCGATCTTGTTCGGCAGGAACGGCGGCCGGCGCTTGCGCCGCGGGTCGAACAGGCCCTCGGCGGCCAGCAGCTTCTTCAGCCGCTCGATGCGGGCCAGCAGCTCGCCGATGCCGACCGCGCGGATCTCGTCCACGCGCAGGCTCAACGTGCCCCGGTTCGGGAAGAAGTTGGGCTTGCCGTGCACCACGACCCGGCTGCCCTCGGTGAGCTGGAGGTCGCGGACCAGGTTCACCGGAGCGGTCAGCGTCATGGACATGTCCACCGACGGGTCGCGCAGGGTCAGGAACGCGGTGGCCGTGCCGGGGCGCGCGCTGAGCTGCGTGACCTGGCCCTCCACCCACACGTCGCCCAGGCGGTTGATCCAGTCGAAGATCTTGCGCGCGACCGTGCGGACCGGCCAGGGGTTCTCGGGGCTGGACTTCTCGTCAGTCACGGGGTGTCGGTGCTCGCTTCTTCGATCACGGGTGGACGTCGAGGTTCGCGATGCGCCGGGCCAGCATGCCGGTGAACTCGGGCCGGGCCGCGTGGGTGCGCTCGTGCGCGAGCAGCTGCTCCAGGTCCTCGGCGGACAGCGTGCGCAGGCGGGCCCGCAACTGCGGCAGGGTCAGCTCGTCGTAGTCCGGCAGCACGGCGGGCGGCGCGGTCTGCTCGTCGGCGGCCAGCGCGTGCTCCTCCGCCTCCCACGGGTCCTCGTCGCCCTCACCAGGGGTTTCCTCGTCGGGGTCGCCGTCCTCGTCGAACGTGGCCCACTCGGGTTCCTCCTCGGCCGGCCGCAGCCCGGACAGCGCGTCGTCGCCCTTGATTGCGAGTTCCGTCACCTGCTGCTGGATGCGCATCGACAGTTGCAGCGCCTCGCTGACCACGGTCACCGGCAGCCCCGCGAGCTGCTGCGGTAGCTTCCTGGCCTGCTCGACGGCGGTGACCGCCAGTCCCGCGGCGAGGCGGACGGGCAGCGGAAGTGGCTTCATGCCCTCTAGCCTGCCGCAGTCGGGCGGCGGATGCCTACCTCCGGCGCGCCCGTACCCTGGTGACATGGACAAGCGAGTGCTCCTGGCCAAGCCGCGCGGCTACTGCGCCGGTGTGGACCGTGCGGTCGTCACCGTCGAGAAGGCGCTCGAGCAGTACGGCGCCCCGGTGTACGTGCGCAAGGAGATCGTCCACAACAAGCACGTGGTGGAGACCTTGTCCCGGCGTGGCGCGATCTTCGTCAACGAGACCGACGAGGTGCCCGAGGGCGCGCTCGTGGTGTTCTCCGCGCACGGCGTGTCGCCGATGGTGCACCAGGAGGCGGCAGACCGTCAGCTGCGCACCATCGACGCGACGTGCCCGCTGGTGACCAAGGTCCACAACGAGGCCAAGCGCTTCGCGCGCGAGGACTACGACATCCTGCTGATCGGCCACGAAGGACACGAAGAGGTCGAGGGCACCGCCGGCGAGGCCCCCGAGCACATCCAGCTCGTGGACACCGCGCAGGACGTGGACAAGGTCGTCGTGCGCGATCCGTCCAAGGTGGTCTGGCTCTCCCAGACGACGCTGTCGGTGGACGAGACCATGATCCGGGTCCGGCAGCTCCAGGAGCGGTTCCCGGACTTGCAGGAGCCGCCGTCCGACGACATCTGCTACGCCACGTCCAACCGGCAGACCGCGGTGAAGACGATGGCCCCGGAGTGCGACCTGGTGCTCGTGGTCGGCTCGAAGAACTCGTCGAACTCGGTGCGCCTGGTCGAGGTCGCGTTGCAGGCGGGCGCGCGGGCGTCCTACCTGGTCGACTACGCGAACGAGGTCGACCCGGCGTGGCTGGAGGGCGTGACGACGGTCGGCGTGACCTCGGGCGCGTCGGTGCCGGACATCCTGGTGATGGAGCTGCTGGAGTTCCTGGCCGGGCACGGCTACGGCGACGTCG
The DNA here is from genome assembly GCF_000328705.1 of Saccharothrix espanaensis DSM 44229. Classification (NCBI taxonomy): domain Bacteria; kingdom Bacillati; phylum Actinomycetota; class Actinomycetes; order Pseudonocardiales; family Pseudonocardiaceae; genus Saccharothrix; species Saccharothrix espanaensis. The sequence goes on from NC_019673.1 coordinate 822,361, forward strand.
AGGAGATCACCACGGCGAACGAGAAGATCGCCTTCGCCCTGCCCCGCGAACTCCGCAAGGACATGGTGCGCTGACGCGCCGAACGTGAAAGGCCCCCGTCGAGGCGGGGGCCTTTCGCACTGTCCCGGCTGTCCCGCTGCCGCCTGGGGTGACGTGGTCCGTGCCGCAGCAGGGCCTGGTTCACTCGCAGGGGGTCGGTAGGCGGTGCTGCGGGAGACGGCTCGCCGCGAGGGTGGTCTCCGGCGCGTGGCTGTGGTTGGTGTCGCAGGAGGGCTGACACGCTCGCAGGCGGCGCTGCACGGCTCGCCGTGAGGGTGGTCTTCGGCGCGTGGTCGGGTGCGGTCGCAACGGTGTGGCTCGAGTCAGCTCTCGTCGCGGGGGCGGGGCCGGCGCTGCGGGGGGCGGCCGGGCTCGCCGGCTTCGCGGGGGCGGCGCGGGCGGTCGCCGGACTGCGGGCGGGGGCGCTTGGGGCGGTCCTCGCCGGCCGGTGCGGGCTTGCGGCGCGGGCGGGCGTCCTCGTCGCGCGGGGCGGGCTCGCGGTCGCGGGCGGCGCTCTCACGGGGTCGCTTGGGGCGCTCCTCGGCGGGCGCAGGCTTGCGCTTGGCCGCTCGGCCCTCGACCTTCGCCTCGCGGATCTCGTCCTTGGTGGGCCGGTTCGGGTCCTTCTGGGTGGTCACCCGCACGATCCCGAGGATCACCGTGCACGCCGTGGTGATCGCCATCGCCGGGAAACCGTCGATCAGCGGTTTGCCCAGGTTCAGGCCGATGGCCGCCAGCCCGCCGGACGGGAAGCCCTGGGTGAGCACCACCACCAGCGGCACCACGAGGGCCAGGACCAGCGGCGGCTGCACGACCGGCCCGAACATCGACCGGCGCTCCACGAACACCACCGCGCCCACCGCGCCCAGGAAGAACGTGATGGCGAACACCCAGCCCACGGTCTTCTCGGTCGAGCTCACGTCGATGTACGTACCCACGATGGCCAGCACGAACGTGCCGAGCACGGCCGCCCACCAGGGCAGGCCGCGGAAGGTGCCGAAGAGGGCGCGGTCGTTCCAGCGGACGGGGTCGAGTTCCTCGTCCTCCGGCTCGCGCGTTGCAGCGGTCACGCCCACTCCTCGTTCGGCTTCGACTCCGGCCACACACTCTATTACGCCTCGCGGGCGTCCAAGGGTGCACTGACGCCCTCATCGGTTCGCCGGACGAACGCGATGGGCGTCGGGCTGGACGACGCAGCCGTCAACGGCTCCACCGCCGCGCGGAAGCCCTCCAACGCGTCCAGCTCACGTCGACGCGCCGACAGGAACCGCTGGAGGTGCGTGCTGGACAGGTTCACGGCGTCGATGGCGCTGTCCGCCGCACGGTGCGCACGGGACGCCTGTGCGCGCACCTGCTCCACGTCGTCGGCCAGCGCGCGGTCGGTCACCGCGAACATCGCGGCCGACGCGATCACCGCGAACCCGGTCGGCCCGCACAGGAACACCCGGCGGTCGAGCAGCCACCGCAGCAGCTCGGGGTCGGTGTCCAGCGCGGCGACGACCGCGCCGTCGTTGGGCACGAACATGATCGTCCCGTAGATCGCGTCCGCCCAGCGCTGGTAGCCCTTGCCCGCGAGTTCGGCGGCCCTTGACCGGATGTTGCGCACGTGCACGCGCAGCGCGTCGGCCCGCTCGGTGGGGTCGTCGGTCTCCACGGCCTCCGCCCAGGTCGCCATGCTCATCTTCGCGTCCACGGGCACCTGGCGGCCGCCGCCGACGTCGAGCACCAGGTCGGGCCGCACCGAGCCGCCGCCGGCGACGTCGACCTGGAGCCGGAAGTGCACGCCTTCGCGCAGCCCGAGCGCCCGCGCGGTCTCCACCAGCACCTGTTCGCCCAGCTCACCGCGCCCGCTGACCGACGAGAACGCCACCTCGTAGCGTTGCAGCGCGACCCGGGTCGCGTCGCCGCGCTCCCGTTCCCGCTGCACGGCCGCGAGCGCGGCGTCGACCCGCCGGACCCCGTCCTGGTAGAGCCGCCACAGGAACACCAGGGCACCGGCGAGCAGGAGCGCGACGACCACCGCCGCCGTGCTGAGGACCTCCGTCATGTCCCGATCATCGCGCACGTCGACCCGATCACACGTTCGAGCGACACGCCGAGTCGGATGGCGGGGTTTGGTCGGTGATCGCCCCTAGCGTGGTCGGTCATGAGGTTGCTGCACACGTCCGACTGGCACGTGGGACGCACGTTCCACGGCCGTGACCTGCTCGTGGAGCAGGAAGCGGTGCTGGGCGGGCTGGCCGACCTCGTGTCCGACGAGAAGGTCGACGTGGTGGCGGTCTCCGGCGACCTGTTCGACCGGGCGGTGCCCAACCCGGAGGCGGTCGCGGTGTGCGCGCGGGTGCTGGAGCGCGTCCGCTCGGCCGGCGCGCGGGTGGTGATCACGCCCGGCAACCACGACTCGGCGGCCCGGCTGGGCCTGTTCGGCGGGTTCGCCGCAGCCGGCGGGCTGCACCTGAGGACCAAGGTCGCCGAGCTGCACCAGCCGGTGCTGCTGGCCGACGCGCACGGGCCGGTCGCGGTGTACGGCATCCCGTTCCTGGAGCCGGACACGGCGCGGCACGCGCTGGGCGTCGAGGCGCGCGGGCACGCGGCCGTGCTGACCGAGGCGATGCGGCGGGTGCGGGCCGACCTGGCGGCGCGCGGCGGGCGTTCGGTGGTGCTGGCGCACGCGTTCGTGACCGGCGGCGAGCCGTGCGAGTCGGAGCGGACCATCGCGGTGGGCGGCGTGCAGGACGTGCCGGGCGCGGTGTTCGACGGCATCGACTACGTGGCCCTGGGGCACCTGCACGGGCAGCAGACGCTGGCCGAGCACCTGCGCTACTCGGGCAGCCCGGTGGCGTACTCGTTCTCCGAGGCGCGGCACGTGAAGTCGGTGTGGCTGGCGGAGTTGGACGCCTCCGGGCTGTCCGGGGTGGAGCGCCGGCTGCTGCCGGTGCCGCGCGAGCTGTCCGCGCTGTCCGGCGAGCTGGAGGACCTGGTGCTGGACCCGGCGCACACGCCGGTGGAGGAGCACTTCCTGTCCGTCGTGCTGACCGACCGGGTGCGGCCGCTGGACGCGTTGCGGCGCTTGCAGGTCCGGTTCCCGCACGCGGTGCGCGTGGAGTGGCGTCCGGAGGGCGGGCGCGACACCGAGCTGCGGTTCGCCGAACGGGTGCGCGGGCGCAGCGACGAGGAGATCGCCTGCTGCTTCCTGGAGGACGTGCGCGGCGAGCCGCCCGCCGGACGTGAGCTGGAGTTGTTGCGGGAAGCGATCTCGGCCGCCGCGCGCGAGGGGGATTCGTGAAGCTGCACCGGCTGTCGGTGAGCGCGTTCGGCCCGTACCCGGGACGTGAGGAGGTCGATTTCGACCTGCTCGGCGCGGACGGGCTGTTCCTGCTGCACGGCGACACCGGCGCGGGCAAGACGACGCTGCTCGACGCGGTGGCGTTCGCGCTGTTCGGCAAGGTGCCGGGCGCGCGCGGCCAGGTGAAGCGGCTGCGCTGCGACTACGCCGACCGGGACACGCCGACCGAGGTGGAGCTGGAGCTGACCGTGCGCGGCCGGCGGTTCCGGGTGGTGCGCAGCCCGGAGTACGACCGGCCGAAGAAGCGCGGCGACGGCGTGACCCGGCAGCAGGCGAAGGTGTCGCTGACCTGGTTGGCGGGCTGGCACGGCGAGGGGCACACCCGCATCGACGACGTGGCCCGCGAGGTCGAGTCGCTGCTCGGGATGACCGCCGAGCAGTTCTTCCAGGTGGTGCTGCTGCCGCAGGGCGAGTTCGCGAACTTCCTGCGGGCGGAGACCGCCGAGCGGGAGAAGCTGCTGGAGAAGCTGTTCGGCACCGAGCGGTTCCTGGACGTGGAGAAGTGGTTCCGGGAGCGGCGCAAGGCCAAGGGGCGCGAGCTGGACGAGCTCGGCCGGGCCAACCGCGACCTGGTGCAGCGGGTGGCCGAGGTCGCGGGCGAGGACCCGCCGGCCGACGGCGGCGACCCGGAGTGGCTCAGCTCGCTGCTCAAGCGGCTGGACGAGGTGAACCTGGAGGCGCAGGCGCGGGCCGCGCTGGCCGCCGGGTCGCTGGGGCGGGCCGAGACGGCGTGGCGGCAGACCCAGGAGCTGGCCGACCGGGTGCGGCGGGTGCGTCGCGCGCGAGCCGACCTGGCGCGCTGCGCCGAGGCCGAGCCGCGCCGGGCGGCCTGGGAGCGGGAGCGCGACGCGGCGCGCCGGGCGGCGGTCGTGGTGCCCGCGCAGGAGCGCGTGCGGCGGCTGGAGCAGGCCGCGGACCGGGTGCTGGCGCAGGCGCGGGCGGCGGCGGACGCCGTGGAGGCGTTCGGCCACCCGGTGTCGGGCACGGACCTGCGCGCGGACGGCGAGCGGTTGCGCGAGGAGGCGGGCGGGCTGACCGCGCTGGCCGACGAGGCCCGCCGGCAGCAGGAGGACCGGCGCCGGCTGGACGAGCTGGCCCGGCGCGAGGAGCAGGCCGCCGGGCGGCTGACCACGCTGGTCACCGCGTTGGCCGAGGTGCCGGACCGGCTGGCCGCCGCACGGGCCGCCGCCGAGGAGTCCGCGCTGGCCGTCGCCCGGCTGGAGTCGGTGGCCGCACGGGCCGCCGCCGCCCGTGACCTGCCGGGTGCCGAGCGGCTGCTGCGCACGGCCGACGACGCCCGGCGGGTGGCCGTCGACGCCCACCAGAAGGCCAAGGACGTCCTGTTGCAGGTGCGGCAGCAGCGGCTGGACGGCATGGCCGTGGAACTCGCGGCGGAGCTGCGCGCGGGCCGGTCGTGCCCGGTGTGCGGCTCGGCCGAGCACCCCCGCCCGGCGGAGCCGATGCTCGACGCGGTGACCGCCGCGGACGAGGAGCGCGCCACCGCCGTCGAACAGACCGCGCTGGACCGCCGCACCGCCGCCGAAAAGGCGTTCCAGGACGCGGCGAGCCGCGTGACGACCCTGCGCGAGGTGGTCGGCGAGCACGACCCGGCGGCCCTGATCGCCGAACACCGGTCGCTGGACACTGTTGCCTCCCAACGGGATGCGCGTTCCGGCGCGCTGGCCGCGCTGGAGCGCAAGGTGGAGGCGGCGACCCGGGACCGCGCGGCGCTCGAACGCGAGACCGCCGAGCTCGCCGCGAGCCGGCGGGAGCTGGCCGAGGCCGTCCGGGAGCGCGCCGACCGCCTGGAGGAGGCGCGCGGCGAGTTCGCCGACGTGACCGCCCGGCGGGCCCACCTGCTCGACCTGTCCGACGCGCTGGCCGCGCTCGCCGAGCGCCGCGCCGCCGTCGCCGAGCACCGGGAACGGCTCGCCGAGCAGCAGGTGGAGGTGTCCGGGCTGGCCGCCGGGGCGGGCTTCGCCGACGTGGCCGAGGCGCTGGCCGCCGCCCGGCCGGAGTCCGCCGTGGCCGAGCTGGACGTCCGGATCCGCCAGGTCGAGGACGTGCGGGTGGCCGCCGAGGCGGTGCTGGCCGAGCTGCCCGACGTGGACCCGGCGGCCGAGATCGACCTGCCGGCCGCCGAGACCCGCTACCGCGCCGCCCGTGACCAGGCTGAACAGGCCGCGAACGGGCGGGCCGACGCCGGTCGGCGGCTGGCCCGGACCAGCGAGCTGGCCGAGCGGCTCTCCGCCGCGTGGGTGCGGTTGGAGCCGGTCGCGACGGCGTACGCGGAGCTGGACGCGCTGACCGACGTGATCAACGGCCAGGGCCAGAACGCCAACCGGATGACGTTGCGCACCTACGTCCTGGCCGCCCGGCTGGAGGAGGTCGCGGTCGCCGCCAGCGCCCGGTTGGAGCGGATGAGCCAGGGGCGCTACCGGTTCGTGCACTCGGTCGAGGCCGGCCCGCGCGGCACCCGCGGCGGCCTCGGCCTGGACGTGCTGGACGACTACTCGGGACAGCAGCGCCCGGCCAAGACGCTCTCCGGCGGCGAGTCGTTCCTGGCCTCGCTGGCGCTCGCGCTCGGCCTGTCCGACGTGGTGTCGGCCGGTGCGGTGCTGGACACGCTGTTCATCGACGAGGGGTTCGGCACCCTCGACGCGGGCGCGCTCGAACTCGTCATGTCCACTTTGGACGAACTGCGCGCGGGCGGGCGCGTGGTCGGCCTGGTGTCGCACGTGGAAGAGCTGCGCCAGCGCATCCCGACCCGGTTGCGGGTGCGCAAGGCGCGCGGCGGCTCGTCGCTGGAAGTCGTGGCCTGATCCCGGGGTAGTGCCTGCACCACCGTCGTGGATGGGCTCCGCACCAACGGGTTCCGGGCGTGGGCGGGCTGCTCCGCAGGCCCCGCCGCTCGTAGCGTTGGTCCCAGGGGGTCCTCCGGTGACCACCGACGGGCATGAAGAGGGGTTCTCATGGCAAGGCTGCACACCACGCTCGCCGCGCTGGCGGTCGCGACCGGGTTGCTGGCCGGCGTCGGTTCGGCCGTGGCGGCACCGGCCGGGGAGTCCGCGCGTGGCGGGCTGTCCCGGTTCTACGACCAGCGCCTCGACTGGAAGTCGTGCGACGACGGACTGCTCGACGCGTCGGGTGCGCAGTGCGCGGACGTGACCGTGCCGCTGGACTACCAGCAGCCGCGCGGGCGCACGATCACGGTGGCGATCTCGCGGTTGAAGGCGACCGACCCGGCTCAGCGGCGGGGGATCATGCTGTCCAACCCTGGCGGGCCCGGCGGTCCGGGGCTGGCGATGATGGCGCGGATCAAGGGCACGATGAGCCCGGCCGTGCAGGCGCGGTACGACCTGGTCGGGATGGATCCGCGCGGCGTCGGCCGGAGCACGCCGATCGACTGCGGGTGGCCGGAGGCGTTCATGCAGCGGTCGGCCGGGTACGACCGGGCCGCGTTCGACCGGAGCGTCGCCTTCGCGGCCGACCGGGCGCGGCGGTGCGCCGAGAAGGAAGGCGGCCGGCTGCCGCACATCACCACCCGCAACACCGCACGTGACATGGACGTCGTGCGCGGTGCCATGGGGGAGAAGCGGATCAGCTACCTCGGGTGGTCCTACGGCACGTACCTCGGCGCCGTGTACACGCAGATGTTCCCGCAGCGCACCGACCGGTTCGTGCTGGACAGCGCCATCGACCCGGCCGAGTACGGCACGGAGGTCACGCGGGCCATGGGCGCGCCGAGCGAGGCCGTGCTCGACGACTGGGCGGCGTGGACCGCGCGGCGTGACGCCGAGTACCACCTGGGCACCACCGGGAAGCAGGTGCGCGGCGCGGTGGAGGGCTTGGTCCGGCAGGCGGCCAAGGCGCCGATCAAGGTCGGCGACTACGCCGTGGACGCGCACGTGCTGCCGTTCCTGCTGGCCGGCCCCCTGCCCTCGCCGGGCCAGTACGCCGGGTACACCCAGTACGTGCGGCAACTGCTCGACGCGGCCGCCGGCGCGCCGGTCGTCCCGGGCGGTGAGCTCGAAGCGAGCCTGACGGCCGTGTTCCGGCCCGGCGCGGCGACCGACGACGACGCGCAGGCCGCCGTGTTCTGCGGTGACGTGTCCTACCCGCGCGACCCCGAGTGGTACTGGAAGAAGGTCCAGCGGTCCCGCGCCGCGCAGCCCGTGTTCGGGGCGTTCGTGAACAACATCACCGCGTGCGCGTTCTGGGCGAAGCCCCGGGAGGAGCGGACGGTCGTCCGCAACGACCGGCCGGCGCTGATCGTGCAGGCCACCGGCGACTTCCGCACGGCGTACGGGCAGGGCGTCGGCCTGCACAAGGCCATGACCGGCTCGCGGCTGGTCACCCTCAAGGACGTCGCCGTGCACGGCGTCTTCGGCCGGTACCCCGACAAGTGCGCCGAGGACGCCGTGAACACCTACCTCGCGGACGGTCGGCTGCCCGCTCAGAACATCACCTGTCACGCCGGCAAGTGACCGGAACTCCCTGCGGCGCACCGGGATCGTTCCGGTGCGCCGCGCCTGTGTCCTAGAGTGCTCCATGGCTTACCGATCCGCGTTCCCGATGTTGGTCTGCGACGACCTGGCGCGCTCGCTCGCGTTCTACCGCGACGCCCTCGGATTCGTTGTCACGTACCGGTTCCCGGCCGAAGGCGACGCGGCGTACGTGGCCGTCGAGCTCCCCGACGGGTCGAAGCTGGGGCTCGGCCAGGTCGCCCCGGACGGCAAGGGCGTGCACGGCCGGCCACAGCGTCCGGTGTCCGGGCACGGGTTCGAGCTGTGCGTCTACCACGACGACGTGGACGCGGCCGTCGCCGAACTCGCGGGCCTCGGCCACCCGGTCCTGCTCCCGCCGGCCGACACCCCGTGGGGCGAGCGGATGGCGTTCGTCGCCGACCCGGACGGCAACCCGGTGATGGTCACCGCCCAGCCCGGCTGACCTGCGGTTCGGGGGCCACCCGGTCGGGGGCAAGGCCCCGTCGGCACGGGCGTGCGAGGGGATGTCCGGCAGCTCCGGCCCGCTCGCCACCGGGAACACCCGCACGCCGTACCAGGCCCGCTGACTCGGCGGGAGGTAGACCGCACCACGGGGGACGGTAGGGCTGTCCCCCGTGGTGTCCGGGCGCGTGAGGGATGTCCGGCGCGGTGGCGTGTTCGTAGGTTCGGTTCACACACCGAGACTGCGGGGGAAACGCGATGACGCGATGGAGGACCACGCTGGTGACGATGGCCGTCACGGCAGGAATGGCGGGAGGTGTCGGCTCGGCCGCGGCGGCTCCCGTCGAGGCGGAATCCGCGCAGCGGGGCGGGTTGTCCCGCTTCCACGACCAGCGCTTGGACTGGGCGAAGTGCGACACCGAGGCGCTGGACGCGGCGGGCGCGCAGTGCGCGGACGTGACCGTGCCGCTGGACTACGAGCGGCCGCGCGGGCGCACGATCACCGTGGCGATCTCGCGGTTGAAGGCGGCCGATCCGGCCAAGCGGCGCGGGATCATGCTGTCCAACCCCGGCGGGCCGGGCAACCCGGGGCTGGACCAGCTGCTCCTGGTCCGGCCGGCGATGAGCGCCGAGGTGACGGCGCAGTACGACCTGATCGGCATGGACCCGCGCGGGATCGGGCGCAGCTCGCCGGTCGACTGCGGCTGGTCGACCGGGTTCGCGCTGCGGGCGGCGGGACCGGACCGGAAGTCGTTCGACCAGAACCACGCGGCGCAGGCCGGGCTCGCCGAGCAGTGCGCGGCGAAGGAGGGCGACCGCATCCGGCACTTCACCACCCGCAACACGGCGCGTGACCTGGACCTGGTGCGGGAGGTGTTGGGGGAGCGGAAGATCAGCTACTTCAGCTGGTCGTACGGCACGTACCTGGGCGCGGTCTACACCCAGATGTTCCCGCAGCGCACCGACCGGTTCGTGCTCGACAGCGCGATCGACCCGGCCCGCTACGGGCCGAGCCTGCTCGCGGACACCGGCAAGGTCAACGAGGCGGCGCTGGACCGGTGGGCCGAGTGGACCGCGCGGCGCGACGGCGAACACCACCTGGGCACCACCGCCAAGCAGGTCCGGGCGGCGGTCGAGGGGCTGATCGCCGGCTCCGCGAAGCAGCCCATCCGGATCGGCGGGCACACCGTCGACGCGAAGCTCCTGCCGGTGCTGTACTTCATCTTGCTCGACCGGCCCGACCGCTACGGCCCGACCGCCGCGGCGACCCGGAACCTCCTGGAGGCCGCCGCGGGCAGGCAAGTCGCCATCGACCCGCTCGTGGAAGGCTCGCTGCTCGCGCTGACGTCGGGCCAGGCCGCCCCGGATGCCGACGGGCAGACCGCCGTGACGTGCGGTGACGTGGCCTACCCGGGCAACCCGGACAAGTACTGGAACGACATCCAGCGCAACCGCGCCAAGGAACCCGTGTACGCGGCGATGGTCCGCAACGTCTCGCCGTGCGCGTTCTGGCCCAAGCCGAAGGAGAAGCCGACCGTCGTCACCAACAACCGGCCGGCGCTGATCGTGCAGGCGACCGGCGACACCCGCACCCCGTACGAGCACGGAGTCAATCTGCGCAAGGCGCTCACCGGCTCCCGCCTGGTCACCTTGAAGGATGTGCCGGCGCACGCCATCTTCGGCCTCTACCCCAACAAGTGCGTCGAGGACCAGGTGAACACCTACCTCGCGACCGGCACGCTGCCGGCACGTGACGTCACCTGCCAGGGCTAGGACAGCTCCGACCGGCGCACTCCCCGGGGTGCGCCGGTCACGGTTGGGCGGGCTGGGCCAGCAGGTCGCCCCGGTACGCCGACGCCTGGAGCTCGAACAGCTCGAAGTAGTGGCCGCGCAACGCCATCAGCTCCTCGTGCGTGCCCTGCTCGACGATCCGGCCCTTGTCCAGCAGGACGATCCGGTCGGCGTTGCGGATGTTCGCCAGCCGGTGCGTGACCAGGATCGTGGTGCGCCGCGCGGTCGCCTGCCGCAGGCCCTCGAACACCCGCGCCTCGGCCTTGGCGTCCAGCGACGCCGTGGGCTCGTCGGCGATGAGCACCGCCGCGTCCCGGTACATGCCGCGCGCGATGCCCATCCGCTGCCACTGCCCGCCGGACAGGTCCTGCCCGTCGTTGAACCGGCGTGACAGCACGGTGTCCGCGCCGGCGGGCAGCGAGTCGAGCACCTCGTCCGCGCCGGACTTGGTCACCGCGTCCCGCCACGCCTGCTCGTCCTCGCGGTCCAGCCGGCCCACGGTCACGTTGCGGCGCGCGGTCATCGGCCACTGCGCCGGGTCCTGCGCGATGACCGCGATGGCCGAGTGCACGGACGTCTGGTCGGCTTCGGCGATGTCCACGCCGTCCCAGCGCACGGTGCCCCCGCTTGCCGGGTACAGACCGGTGAGCACCTTGCCCAGGGTGGTCTTGCCGGAGCCGTTCTCGCCGACCAGCGCGATCACCTCGCCGCGCCGCACGGTCAGGCTCACCCGGTCCAGCGCCGGGGTTTCCTTGCCGGGGTAGGTGAAGGTGACGTCGGTGAGCGTGATCAGCTCCGGGTCCGGCGGCGGCAGCACGTCCGACGAGGTCTGCGCCCGCTCCGCGCCCTCGGCCAGCAGCTTGCGGTAGAAGTCGATGTAGAACGAGTCCTCGTAGAGCGAGTTCACCGCGCGGGTGGTGGTCGACAGCGACGAGAACCCGGTCCGCATCGCGAGCAGCGCGGTGCCCGCCAGCGCCAGTTCCATGCCGCCGGTGTGCAGCAGGAAGACCAGCACGCCGTACGCGATCCCGGTGCCCAGCCCGGCCAGCGCGCGGCCCGCCAGCCGCACCAGGTTCGTCCGGTGTGCCACCCGGATCTCGTCGTCCACGAGCGAGTCCGCGATCCGGCGGTGCTCGGCCAGCAGCTGTTCCTGCAACGTCAGCGCGTGCCGTTCCAGCGCGAACTCGCGGTGCGTGGCCACCTCCTCCACGACGCTCTTGCGGATGTTGCGCGTCACCGAGTCGAGGAAGTGCTCGTAGCGCAGCTTCGACACCCGGGCCGACGCCCAGGCGTTCGCCGCCGCCGCGAGCAGCAGCGCGGGCGCGAGCCACGGGTTGAGCAGCCCGACCGTGATGACCGCCGCGACCATCGTGATGCACGAGGACGTCAGGTCGGCCAGGTACCGCAGGCTGTTCTCCAGGCTGCGCACCCCGTGCCGGCCGCCCTGCCGGGCCAGTTCGCGGAAGTCGGCGTCCTCGAACGCGAGCAGCTCGGCCCGCACCAGCACGGCCGTCACCTCGTCGTTGGCGGCCCGCGTGACCCGTGGGCGCAGCGAACTCTCCACGGCTGCCACGGCGGTGTCGAGCAGCGCACGCGCGACGTAAGACCCCACCACGACCGCCAACGCGGGCAGCGACGCCGCGACCCGTTCCGGCGTCGGGCCGTCGCGCAGCAGTGCGGAGAACACGTCCGCCGTGGCGAGCAGGCCGAACGCCGTGACGCACCCGGACAGCACGTGCACGACCCCCGCCAGCAGCGTCAACCGAGGCGAGGTCCGCCACGCCAGCCGCAGGACCACCCGGACGGCGGCGGGCAGGCTGCGCAACGCCTTGCCCAGGCTCACCGAAGCGGCCCGCCGCCCCATCCTGGCCCACTTGGGGGTGGCGATGTTCTCCACCCCGATCAACACCGGACTCATGCTTCCCAGGGAACCCGCAAACCCGGCCCGCGCCAACCCGATAACCGGGTCATCGCAGGTCGGGCTTCGGCGCGGCGCTCACTGTCGTACCCCTGTGGCAGGCTGCGAGGGAATCACCACGCCGCCCGCCGCCCGTGCCGCCCGCCGGGTGCGCCGCCGACCGCTAGGCCGCGCGCTGCTCGTGGTCGAGCAGCCAGCGCTTGACGTCCGCGCCCCAGCGGAAGTTGCCGATCGCGCCGCCGGTCCGGATCACCCGGTGGCAGGGCACGAACAGGGTGGCCGCGTTGCGGGCGCAGGCCGTGGCCGCCGCGCGGACGGCCGCCGGCCGGCCCGCCAGCAGCGCGTAGTCCGCGTAGCTGACCGGCTTGCCCGCCGGCACGCCGCGCAGCGCCTCCCAGGCCCGCTCCAGGAACTCGCCCGAACGCTGGCGCACCGGGACGTCGGCGATCACGTCCAGCGCGCCCGCGTGGTACTCGCGGACCGCCCTGGTCACCTGCCCCAGGTCACGGCGCTCGGTCAGCGCGGCCGGCCGCAGCGACGGCGACACCTGCGGCAGCAGGTCGTCCGGGGACGCGGTCCAGCCGCTGGCCAGGACGGCCCCGTCGGCCGCGACCACGGCGGTGAACGGGCCGATCGGGGTCTGCACGGTGGACGTGTGTGCGGTGCTCAAGCTGTCCTCCTCAAGTGCATGGCGGCGTACGAGCGCCAAGGGCGCCACGCCGCGTTGTCGGTGTTCAGGGGCACGTCCGGCGCGCCGAGCACGCGCATCACGACGTACCGGGCGATGTCCGGGCCGACGCCGGGGAACGCGGCGAGCTCGGCGAGCAGCTCCTCGGCGTCCCGGCCGACGTCGACCACCAGGCTCCCGTCCGCCAGCGCCGCGGCCACCGGCGAGTCGATCGCCGAGGGCGCCGGGAAAAGGTGGGTGACCTCGCCGTCCGGCACGTCCAGCGGCTCGCCGGGCGACTCGTGGCCCAGCGCGCGCAGCAGGGTCTCCGCCCCGTCCACGCTGCCCGGCACCCGCACGCCCGGCCGGGACAGCACCAGCGGGCGCAGCACCGGGTCGCCGCCGAGGAACTCGTCCACGGCCTGCGGGTCGGCGTCGAGGTCGAGCAGCCGGCGCACCCGGCTCACCGCGCTGCCCAGGTCGCGCAGGTCGGTCAGCCGCAGCGAGCACGAGACGTACCCGTCGGCGGGCCGCAGGATCACCGTGGCCTGGCCGTGCGGCAGGCGCAGCGACCGGGCGTAGGTGGTGTCGGTCACGTGCTCCACGCCCGGGATGGCCGACGCCCGGAAGAACGCCAGCAGGCCCGGCGCGTCGAACGGCGGCCGGTAGGGCAGGCGCAGCGTGATCCGGCCCGCCGCGCCCACCACCGACCGCGCCGAGCGCAGGTCCGACGGCGTCGAGGCGAACACCGTGCGGATGGTGTCGTTGAACTGGCGGACGCTGGCGAACCCGGCTGCGAACGCGATGTCGGTGAACGACAGGTCTGTCGTCTCGATCAGCAGCCGGGCCGAGTGCGCCCGGTGCGCGCGGGCCAGCGCCAGCGGTCCGGCGCCCAGCTCGGCGGTCAGCACCCTGGTCAGGTGGCGTTCGGAGTAGCCGAGCCGCTGCGCCAGGCCCGGTACGCCGTCGCGTTCCACGACGCCGTCGGAGATCAGCCGCATCGCGCGGGCGGCGAGGTCGGCGCGCAGGTTCCACTCCGGCGAGCCGGGCACGGCGTCGGGCAGGCAGCGCCGGCACGCCCGGTAGCCGGCCGACTGCGCGGCGGCGGCGGTCGGGTAGAACTCGGCGTTGCGCTGCTTGGGGGTGACCGCCGGGCAGGACGGCCGGCAGTAGATCCGGGTGGTCCGCACCGCGAGGATGAAGCACCCGTCGAAGCGGGCGTCACGGGCGGCGACGGCCCGGTAGGCACGTTCGGCGTCGACCAACATGGCGTTCACTCTGCCACCGCCGGCACCAGCGGTCTCGCGGGAATCGGACACGGCGTCCGGGCGCGTAGACTCACCCACCGTGAGTTTGACCCTCGGCATCGTCGGCCTGCCCAACGTCGGCAAGTCCACCCTGTTCAACGCCCTCACGCGCAACGACGTGCTGGCCGCGAACTACCCGTTTGCGACCATCGAGCCGAACGTCGGCGTGGTGCCGCTGCCGGACTCCCGCCTGGCCAAGTTGGCGGAGATCTTCGGCTCCGAGCGCGAGGTGCCCGCCGTGGTGTCGTTCGTCGACATCGCGGGCATCGTGAAGGGGGCGTCCGAAGGCGCCGGGCTGGGCAACAAGTTCCTCGCCAACATCCGCGAGGCCAACGCCATCTGCCAGGTCATCCGGGTCTTCGACGACTCGGACGTGGTGCACGTGGACGGCCGCGTCGACCCGGCGGCCGACATCGAGACGATCAACACCGAGTTGATCCTCGCCGACCTCCAGACGCTGGAGAAGGTCGTGCCCCGGCTGGAGAAGGAGGCCCGGACCCAGAAGGACCGCAGGCCCGCGCTGGACGCCGCGGTCAAGGCCCGCGAGATCCTCGACTCCGGCCGCACCCTGTTCCACGCCCAGTCCGAGGTGGACGGTGAGCTGCTGCGCGAGCTGAGCCTGCTGACCACCAAGCCGTTCCTCTACGTGTTCAACGCCGACGAGAGCATCCTGACCGACGACGCGAAGGTCAAGGAGCTGCGCGAACTGGTCGCGCCGGCGGACGCGGTGTTCCTCGACGCCAAGGTCGAGGCGGAGCTGCTGGAGCTGGACGAGGAGTCGGCGCGCGAGCTGCTGGAGTCCATCGGCCAGCACGAACCGGGCCTGTACGGCCTGGCCCGCGCCGGCTTCCACACCCTGGGCCTGCAGACCTACCTCACGGCGGGCCCGAAGGAGTCCCGCGCGTGGACCATCCCGAAGGGCGCGACCGCCCCGCAGGCGGCCGGCGTGATCCACACCGACTTCGAGCGCGGCTTCATCAAGGCCGAGGTCGTGTCCTTCGCCGACCTCGTGGAAGCGGGCTCGATGGCTGCCGCGAAGGCCGCCGGCAAGGTCCGCATGGAGGGCAAGGACTACGTGATGGTGGACGGCGACGTGGTCGAGTTCCGCTTCAACGTCTGACTAGGCGTACGACCGCGCCGCGGTGCCCGGCCGGGCGGGAGCGGTGTCCACGCCCTTCGGTGAGTGGTACGGTATGTGGTACCACTCGCTGAAGGGGGTAGAGCCGTGTCCGTCACCGCGAGTAAAGCGCGCAAGGACCTGTTCCCACTGATCAAGAAGGTCAACGAGGATCACGACGCGATCGAGATCGTCTCGAAGCACGGGAACGCGGTGCTCGTCTCGGCCGAGGACTACGCGTCCTTGCGCGAGGGGTCGTACCTCCTCCGCTCGCCGGCGAACGCCCGCCGTCTGCTCAAGTCCTACGAGAACGCGCTCGGTCGCGCCGACGTGTCCGAGCGCGAGCTGATCAACCCCGATCAGGCGGATGCGGAGCGCGGCGGCGCGTGAGGCTCGTTTTCGAGAACCAGGGCTGGGAGGACTACACGTCCTGGTTGAAGAACGACCGGAAGATGCTCGTCCGGATCAACAAGCTCATCGAGGACGTCCTGCGGGATCCGTTCACGGGGATCGGCAAGCCGGAGCCGTTGAAGTTCCACCTGCCCGGGGCTTGGTCGCGGCGCATCGACGACGAGCACCGCCTCGTCTACCTCGTCACCGACGAGGAGATCATCGTGCTGGCCGCTCGCTACCACTACTGATCCGCTGTGCGACCGACGGCCAGTGCCGTCCTGTCCCGATGACGACCCGTGGTGACGAACGGGCCCCCCGACGGTGTGTCGGGAGGCCCCTGGTTGCCATGTCAGTTGATCACGGCGTCAACGCACGTGGTTGCGGCTGTGCCGGGCGAGCGCGAACACGCCCCCGGCGGTGGCCAGCATCCCGAGTGCTGCGACGGTGAACACGACGATGTCGGCGGTCATGCGAATCCCCTTGCGTTGATCTCCCACTCGTCTTGACGTCCGGGTACCCCGTTTCGTGGCCCGGCAGTCGTGCAATTCACACGATCGTGGAGGTAGTGGCTGTGAACCTGCGGGCTGTGGAGGCTCGGGTCCTCGCCGTCGCGCCGTGGCTGTTCGGGCTCTCGCTGGCCGGCCACCTGGTGATGGTGGCGTTCCAGACCCAGATGACCATGATCGACCTGATGGTCTACCGCAACGGCTCGCCGGAGCTGTTCACCGGTGAGCTGTACCAGTGGCGGCTCAGCGAGTTCTCCGACAAGTTCGCCCTGCCGTTCACCTACCCGCCGTTCGCCGCGTTCGCGTTCCTGCCGCTGTCGTGGATCTCGTGGGAGGCATCGCGCTGGGTCTGGCAGCTCCTGTGCCTGTTCTGCCTGTGGTTCCTGGTGCGCAAGTCGCTGACCCTGGTCGGCAGCAACGACCCGCGCCGCGCGATGCTGTGGACCGGGCTGTTCGTCTGGGTCGAGCCCGTCCGCACCACGCTCAACTACGGCCAGATCAACCTCGTCCTGGCCGCCCTGCTGGTCGGCACGGTGGTCAGCGCCCGGCCGTGGGTGGGCGGCGCGGGCGTCGGCATCGCGGCCGGGATCAAGCTCACCCCGGCCATCACCGGCCTCTACTTCCTGGTCACCCGCAACTTCAAGGCCGCCGCCTGGTCCATCGCCGCGTTCGGCGGCACGGTCGGCCTGGGCTACCTGCTCTCCGCCCGCCAGTCGAACCAGTTCTGGTTCGAGCTGCTGGGCGACGCCACCCGGGTCGGGCCGGTCGGCTCGGCGATCAACCAGTCGCTGCGCGGCGCGCTGTCCCGGACCGTCGGCTACGACGTGCAGACCGGCCCGATCTTCCTGGTCGGCGCGCTGGTGGCGGTCGGGCTCGCGGCGTGGGCGCTGCACTCGGCGGTGCGCGCCAAGGACACGCTGGCGATGCTGGTCGCCGTGCAGTTCCTCGGGCTGCTGGTGTCGCCGATCTCGTGGAGCCACCACTGGGTGTGGGCGATCCCGGCCCTGCTGTGGCTGGTCCACGGCAAGGCGCGCGGCCCGCTGGTGACCGCGACGGCGTGGGCGTGGCTGCTCGCGATCGGCAGCTACCTGATCTCGATCCTGCTCATCCTGCAGGAGTCGATCTGGATCATCCCGCGCCCGTGGTACCTCTCGCTGCTGGGCTGGGTCTACCCGGCGGTCGGCCTGCTCACGCTGGTCACGATCGCCGTGGCGCTGCGGCGGAGGTCACCCGAGCGCGTCGAGCACGCCGTCGATCTCGCCCGCCAGTGACACGTCCAGCGCGGTGATCCCGCCGCTGGAGTGCGTGCTGCACCGGAAGACCAGCGTGCGCCAGCGGATGTCGATGTCCGGGTGGTGGTCGTCGTTCTCGGCGATCTCGGCCACCCGGTTCACCACCTGGATCGCCCGCGCGAAGCTCGGCAGCTCCGCCGTGCGCACGAGCGCGGCGTCCTGGGCGGTCCAGTCGGGCAGTGCGGACAGGGCAGCGGTCACCTGGTCGTCGGTCAGCAGCTCGGCCATGTCCTCGATCGTCCCACCACGTCGCGTAGGGTGCGAGGTCACCACGGGAGTCCGGTGCTGCGCCGGGCTGAGAGGAGGGCTCGCAAGCCCTCGACCGTCCACACCTGATCCGGGTCATGCCGGTGTAGGGAGAGATGATGCTTCGACGCGTGCTGACCGCCGCCATCGCCGGGGTCGCGCTGACCTCGTGCTCCGTCACCGCCAACGACCCGCCGCCTGCGGGCGAGCGGGTGGTGACCCTCGTCACCCACGATTCGTTCGGGGTCTCGCCGGAGGTCCTCGACGCCTTCAAGGCCGAGACCGGGATCACGGTCAAGCCGCTGGCGTCGGGCGACGCCGGCGAGCTGACCAACAAGCTGGTGCTGACCAAGGCCAACCCGCTGGGTGACGTGGCGTTCGGCGTCGACTCGACGTTCGCGTCCCGGGCGCTCAAGGAGGGCGTGTTCGCCGAGTACGCCTCGCCCGAGGCGGGCAAGGGCGCGCAGCGCTACCAGCTCGACCCGCCGAACCGGCTGCACGCGGTCGACGTCGGCGACGTGTGCGTGAACATCGACGTCGTCGCGTTCAAGGACTCGGGCGCGCCGGCGTCGTACGCCGACCTGGCCGACCCGAAGTACAAGGACAAGCTGGTCGTCGAGGACCCGGCGACCTCGTCGCCGGGCCTGGCGTTCCTGCTCGGCACGATCGCCGAGTTCGGCGAGTCCGGCTGGCAGGACTACTGGTCCAAGCTCAAGGGCAACGGCGTGAAGGTCGTCAGCGGCTGGGAGGAGGCCTACACCCAGGACTTCTCCGGCTCCAGCGGCAAGGGCCCGCGCCCGGTCGTGGTGTCCTACGCGTCCTCGCCGTCCGCCGAGATCGGCGACGACGGCACCCCGCGCACCAAGGCGCTGCTCGACACCTGCTACCGGCAGGTGGAGTACGCGGGCGTGCTGGACGGCGCGAAGAACACCGACGACGCGCGCAAGGTCGTCGACTTCCTGCTGTCGGACAAGTTCCAGGCGGACGTGCCCGGGAAGATGTACGTCTACCCGTCCCGCGAGGGCGTGGCGCTGCCCGAGGCGTGGACCAAGGCCGCACCCCTGCCGGCGAAGGCGCGCACCCTGCCCGCGAGCCAGGTCGACGCGAACCGCGAGCAGTGGGTCCAGCAGTGGCGCACCCTGGTCCAGGGCTGAGCTCTCCCGACGGCTCCGCGGCACCTCGCACGTCCGGGACCCAGCGGCCTGAAGATCAGCGGCCCGACGGCCCGCAGCCCGAAGATCAGCGGCCAAGTGGTCGGTGGTCCGCAGGTCGTGGGTCCGCGGGGCGCGGGCCAGGAGGTCGTGGGCCCGGAAGACGTGGGCCTGGCAGGCGTGGGCCCGCGGGTCGGTGGTCCTTCGGGGTTCGGCGGTCCGGGGCGCGGGCGTCCGGGGCGCGGTGGACGGGTGCGCGGCTGGGGTGGACGGCGGCGGCCTTGCTGCCGCTGGCGTTCCTCGGGGTGTTCTTCGCCTGGCCGGTGGCCGCGATCATCGGTCTCGGGCTCGGTGACGGCGGGGTGTGGCCCGCGCTGGTCGACCCGCGCACGTGGGGGCTGATCGGGTTCACCCTCGGGCAGGCCGCGGCCGCCACGGCGCTGGCGCTGCTCACGGGGCTGCCGGTGGCGTTCCTGCTGGCTCGTTGCCGGGTGCGTGGTTCGGGGGTGGTGCGGGCGGCGGTGATGGTGCCGTTCGTGCTGCCGACCGTCGTGGTCGGGTTGGCGTTCCGGGCGCTGTGGCCCGATGGCGGCGTGCTGCCGATCGTGCTGGCCAACGCGTTCTTCAACGTCGCCGTGGTCGCGCGGACCGTCGGCGGGCTGTGGGCGAAGGTCGACCGGCGGGCCGAGGACGCGGCGCGGGCGCTGGGCGCGTCCCGGCTGCGCGCCTTCACCTCCGTGGTGCTGCCCGCGCTGGCCCCCGCGATCGGGTCGGCGGCGTCGGTGGTGTTCCTGTTCTGCGCCACCAGCTTCGGCGTGGTGCTGGTGCTGGGCGGCGCGCGCTACCGGACGTTGGAGACCGAGATCTACCTGCGCACGGTCGAGCTGTTCGACCTGTCGGGCGCGGCGGCGCTGTCGTTGTTGCAGTTCGCGGCGGTGCTGGCGGTGCTGCTGCTGGGCGGTGCGGCCCGTCGGCGGCGGGAGAAGTCGCTGGCGCTGCGGGTCGAGAGCACCCGGCGGCCGGTCGGCGGTGAGTGGGGCGTCGTCGCGGCGGCGTGGCTCGTGGTGTGCGCGCTGCTGTTGCCCGTCGTGGGCCTGCTGGTCCGCTCGCTGTCAACCGGGGACGGGTGGAGCCTGGCCGGGTACCGGGCGCTGGCCGGGACGGGGGAGCGCGGGACGCTCGCGGTGTCCGGGTGGCAGGCGGCGGTGAACTCGGTGCGGGTCGCCACCGACGCGACCCTGGTGGCGCTGCTGGTCGGTGTCGTGTCGGCGGTGGTGCTGGTCGGCTTGCGCCGGCACCGGTCGTGGTTCGCCGAGGCGCTGGACACCGCGTTGATGCTGCCGCTGGGGGTGTCCGCGGTGACGGTCGGGTTCGGCTACCTGATCACCATGGACGCGCTGCCCGGTGACTTCCGGACCTCGCCGCTGCTCGTGCCGCTGGCGCAGGCGCTGGTGGTGACGCCGCTGATCGTGCGGATCGTGCTGCCGGTGCTGCGGGCGGTGGACGAACGGCTGCGGCAGGCGGCGTCGTCGCTGGGCGCGAGCCCGTGGAAGGTGTGGCGCGAGGTCGACCTGCCGCTGGCGTCGCGGTCGCTGGTCGCCGCGGCCGGGTTCGGGTTCGTGGTGGCGCTCGGGGAGTTCGGGGCGACCAGCTTCCTGGCCCGGCCGGACGCGCCGACGCTGCCGGTGGTGATCGCCCGGCTGATGGCGCGGCCGGGGGAGTTGAACAGCCAGATGGCGTACGCGGCGTGCGCGCTGCTGATGGTGGTGACCACGGCGGCGGTGCTGCTGATCGAGCGGCTGCGGGTGCCGGCCGGCGGGGAGTTCTAGATGTCGTTGGGGCTGAACGGGATCAGCGTCCGGTACGGGGACGTGGCCGCGGTGTCGGAGGTCGACCTCGCGGTGGGCGACGGCGAGGTGGTGGCGCTGCTCGGGCCGTCCGGGTGCGGCAAGTCCACGCTGCTGCGGGCGGTCGCGGGCCTGGAGGTGCCCTCCGCCGGGACCGTGACGTGGGACGGCGCGGACCTCGCCGGAACGCCCGTGCACCGGCGCGGTTTCGGGCTGGTGTTCCAGGACGGGCAGCTGTTCCCGCACCGGGACGTGGCCGGGAACGTCGCCTTCGGGCTGCGGATGCGCCGGGTCGAGCGCGAGGCACGCCGCAAGCGGGTCGCCGAGCTGCTGGAACTGGTCGGGCTGGGCGGGTACCAGCGGCGGAAGGTGACCGAGCTGTCCGGCGGCGAGCAGCAGCGGGTGGCGCTGGCGCGGGCGCTGGCACCCCGGCCCCGGCTCCTGCTGCTCGACGAGCCGCTGTCGGCGCTGGACCGGGCGTTGCGCGAGTCGCTGGCGGTCGACCTGGCCAGGGTGCTGCGGGAGGCGGGCGCGACCGCGCTGGTGGTCACGCACGACCACGACGAGGCGTTCACCCTGGCCGACCGGGTGGCCGTGATGAGGGCCGGCCGGATCCGCCAGGTGGGACCGCCCGCGCAGGTGTGGCGCTCGCCGGCGGACGTCGAGGTCGCCCGGTTCCTGGGGTGCGGGAAGGTGCTGGCCGCCGGCGAGGCGGACCGCCTGGTCGGCGTGCCGGCCCGGGTGGGCCTGCGCGCGACGGCGCTGCACGTGAGTTCGGACGGCCCGCTGGAAGCCGAAGTCGTGGAACGAGCCCACCGCCGCGACCACGTCCGCCTGCTCGTCCGCCTCACCACCGAGCCCGCCGGAACGGGCGGTGAATCCGGTGCCGGGGGCTTGCTCGGCGAGGAGTTCGAAGCGGTGGCGGCCATCGCGGACCCGCCGGAAGTCGGGGCGCGCGTGCGGTTGTCGATCGACCCGGACGGCGTGGCCGTCATCGGCTAGCCGGCACGACTCGGTTGGCAGCGGCGGTGCGCTTCGGCGGCCGGCCGTTGGCGCGGGGGAGTTGGCGCGCGGCGGCCGTTGGTGCGCGGGAGTTGTCCGGCGGTCGGCGTCGTCCGGCTGGGTCGGGGTCTGGCTGGGTCCGGCTGGGTCGGGCGTGGTCCGATCGGGTCGGGCGTGGTCTGGAGGTGCCGGGCGTGGTCGGTTGCTCAGGTGGAGTCGGGTCGGGCGGCGGACCACTCGGCGTGGGTCAGGCTGTACTCGACCTCGCCCTGGTCGGAACCGGGGATGGGTTCCGGCCAGTCCTCGAAGAACGTGCGGCGGAAGCGGAGGCCGGTCTTCTCCATCACGCGGCGGGAGTTGTGGTTCACCGACATCGTGGTGGCGACCACGCGGAGCACGCCCAAGTCGCGGAAACCCTTGTCCACCAAGGCCCGGGACACCTCGGTCGCGTAGCCGACGCCCCAGTGGCGGCTGTGCAGCCGGTAGCCGAGTTCGCGCACGCCCGGCTCGACCTCGCGGAACTCGAACGCGCCCACCAGCTCCCCGGTCGCCTTCACCACGCCCGCCCACCAGCCCGACGCCCGCAGGTAGCGCGGCAGCAGGTCGTGCTCGACGGCGGCGCGGTCCAGCGGCCGGCCGCCCTCCAGGTAGCGCATGACGGCCGGATCGGCGTGCAGGTCGACCAGGGCGTCCACATCGGACGGTGCGAAGTCGCGCAACGCCAGCCGTTCGGTCTCCAGGAACACGGGTACACGATGCCCTACGCACCCCGAAATCGCCGGGGATTTTCGGCGCGCGGACGCGGCGCGGGGTGGTGCGGTGGCGGCGCGGTGCGGTGCGCGGGATGGTGCGGCGCGGTGGGTGAGTGCGGGGCGGGATGCGGGGTGGCGTGTGGGGGCGGGGGCACCGAGGGTGGTGGCGCGGTGGGGCCTGGTCGGGTGTCGACTGGGTCCTGCCGCGCCACCGGGCGGGCTGGTGGGGTGGTGGTCAGTTGTCCTTGGTGGCGATGCGCATCGCGGCCAGGGAGAGGCCGATCAGGATGTAGCAGCCGGCCAGGGCGGTGCTGTTCCACAGCTCGCCGGTGGGCAGCGGGTCGCGCATGATGTCGGTCAGGCCCTCCCACCCCGAGGTGATCAGGTAGGGGTGCAGCCAGTCCAGCGCGCTGAACAGGCCCAGGACGCCGGAGACGATCACGCCCGCCAGGGTCGCGGCCATCACGACCAGGGGGTGCTCGGTGCACGCGGATATCGCCAGCGCGATCGCCGCCACGCCCCACACCTGCACGGTCACCAGCAGGACGGTCAGCGCGATCCGGGCCAGCGCCGCACCCAGCGGCAGGGTGTTGCCGGACAGCGTCAGCAGCCCGCCGCCGCCGAACAGCACGACGCCGGTGAGGGTGCCGACCACCGCGAGCAGCGCCACCGCGAGCAACGTCATCGTGGCCACGCCGAACGTCTTGATCGCCAGCAGCCGCAGCCTGCCCACGGGGGACAGCAGCAGCCCGCGCAACGTGCCGTGCTGCGCCTCGCCGGCCAGGCCGTCCGCCGCCCAGATCGCACCGACCAGCGGCAGCAGCAGCGGCAGTGCCAGGAACAGGGTGAAGATCGGGAGCACCAGGCCGTTGCCGGCGATGATCGCGGCCAGGCCGGGCCCCGCGCGGCCGTCGCCGTCGAGGGCGAACCACAGGCCCACGCCCGCCAGGATCGGCACCAGGCACAGCGCGGACAGGCCGATCACCGTCCGCGGCCGGCGCACGATCCAGCGCAGCTCCGACCGCAGTTGACGGCTCAGCGGAGCCCGAGTCGCGACCAGGGTGGTCATCACGCCCCCTCCTCGATGGTGTCCACCGCGGACAACCCCTCTTCGGCTTCCTCGGCCTCGGTGAGCCGGGCGAACAGCTCCTCCAGACCGGTGCGCTGCCGACGCGCCTCCCACACGTTGATGCCGCCCTTGACCAGCGCCTCCAGCACGGCCGGCGGTGTGGTCCCGATCAGCTCGACGCGCAGCCCCTCGGTCGAGGCGCGGGCCGAGATCCGGGCGGAGCGCAGCACGTTGAGCGCC
Organism: Saccharothrix espanaensis DSM 44229; assembly: GCF_000328705.1. Taxonomy (NCBI): domain Bacteria; kingdom Bacillati; phylum Actinomycetota; class Actinomycetes; order Pseudonocardiales; family Pseudonocardiaceae; genus Saccharothrix; species Saccharothrix espanaensis. Next base: position 845,993 of record NC_019673.1, read on the forward strand.
TGCAACCAGTCCGGGGTGGTGATCATCAGGGCGCTGGTCTCGGCCTGCAGCAGCTCGGCCAGGCTGCCCTGCGCGACCACGGTGCCCCGGTGCAGCACGGCCACGTGGGTGCACGTCGCCTCGATCTCGCTCAACAGGTGCGACGACACCACCACGGACGTGCTGTTGTTCTTCAGCTCCGCGATGACGTTGCGGACCTCGCGGGTGCCCGCCGGGTCGAGGCCGTTGGTCGGCTCGTCCAGCACGATCAGCCGGCGTTCGACCAGCAGCGCCGACGCCAGGCCCAGCCGCTGCTTCATGCCCAGCGAGTACCCCCGGTACCGCCGGTGGGCGGCGGAGGCCAGGCCGACGCGCTCCAGCGCGTCCTCCACGGCCTGCTTGAGCGAGCCGGTGGCCAGCAGCGGCTCGAACGCCGCGACCCGGCGCAGGTTCTCCCGCCCGGACAGGAACGGGTGGAACCCCGGCCCCTCGACCAGCGCGCCGACGTGCGGCAGCGCGGCGGCCGCGCCGTCGGGCAGCGGCTGCCCCAGCAGCTCGACCTCCCCCTCGGTCGGCCGCACGAGCCCGAGCATCATCCGGATGGTGGTGGTCTTGCCCGACCCGTTCGGGCCGAGCATCCCGAGCACCGCGCCCTTGGGCACGTCGAGGTCGACCCGGTCCACCGCCACGGTGCTGCCGTACACCTTGCGCAGCCCCCGGGTCCGGGCGACGAGGACCGGGGCGGGTCCGGTGTCGGCCGGCTCCGCCCGCACGCTGGTCGAGGTGGTCATGCGGTTCGTCTCCCCTGAACTAGGTCCCGCGGTGGGTGGGGCCGACGCCCGGCCGGGCGGCCGGGCGTCGACCCCGGTTCTCACTTGACCTGGGCGATGGCCTCGGTCAGCACCTGCTCGGGCACCGGGCCGAGCGCCACCCGGCCGTCGTCGGCCAGCAGCACGCCGCCGACCCGGGTGGTGATCAGCGTCCCGCTCCCCCACGGACCGCTGACCTGCTTGCCCAGCTGCTTGAGCAGGCTCTGGACGTCGACGCCCTCCGGCCGCTCGCCGTGACCAGGCCGGTCACCGGACGGCTGCCCGTTGGCCAGCGCGCTCAGCGCCGCCGCCGGGACCTTCGCGGTCAGCACCACGTCCCAGCCCTCGCCGTGGACCTGCGGAGCGGCCTCCGCGAGCAGGCCCTCGGCCAGCTTCTTCTCCTCGTCGTTCGGCCCCTTGACCTCCGGCTGCTCGACCTTCGCGCCCGCGGGCGGGGTGAAGGAGAACAGCGCGGCGTCCTGCGGGCCCACGGTCAGGTCCGCGAAGCCGACCTGCACCGCCGGGTTGTTCGTGCCGTTGGTCAGCACGGCCACCCGCAGCGGGATCCGCAGCTCGGAGTCGATCGCGACCCGGACCTCGCGCAGCACGGTGCGCTCGGTCGGCTTCGGGGTCAGCACCAGCTCGTAGGTCGGCCGGCCGGCCACGCGGGCGGTGCCGTCCACCGTGACGTCGCTGAACTCCTTGACCTTCGCGACGACCTCGCGCGAGAGCGACACCGGGTCCGGCGGGAGCTGCTGCCCCTCGCCCGGGTCGAGGTCGATCTTCGGTTCCTGCACCGAGCCGTGCGGGAGCTTCGTCACGGTCTGGTCGGCCGAGTTCCACAGCCAACCGGTCTGCCCGTCGTCCACGAACGTGCGCTCGGAGTCGCCGGCGGGCAGCTGCACCCGCACGCGGCCCTCGCCGTCGGTCCACATGCGCAGCTTCGACTCGCCGTCGGACAGCTGCGGCAGCCCGGCCAGCGCGGGAATGCCGAGGTCGTTGTTCACCTCGACCGCGCCGCCGAACGCCGCCGGTTTCGCGGTCAGGACGGACTCGACCAGGGACTCCGCGCTCACGTCCGGCAGGACGGGAGCGGGACCCGCACCGGCGGGCAGCGCGAGCACCCCCAGGCCCGCGGCTCCGGCGACGACGCCGAACGCCGCGGCGACCACCGTCACCCTCTTCCGGTTCATGTCCCCTCCTCCTCGGGCGTCGGCCGACCGGGTGCCGGTCCGACACCACAGACGTTCCTCCGGCTGGGCTGAGATCACGCTGAGAGTCGCCCCGACGCTGAGAACGGACTGAGGATCCCGCGCCGATTGTCCTCCTTTGCGGGCATCCTGTGCTGCGTGAGGCCACGGGTGCTGGTAGTTGACGACGAGGTGGGCGTGCGGCGCGCGCTCGAACGCGGCCTGTCCGCCGAGGGCATGGAGGTGGTCACCGCCGCGGACGGGCCGAACGCCCTGCGCGTGGCGCTGACCGGGGCGTTCGACGTGGTGCTGCTGGACATCATGCTGCCGGGGCTCAGCGGCTACCGGGTGCTCCAGCGGATGCGCGCGGAGGGCGTGCGCACCCCGGTGCTGATGGTCTCGGCCAAGGACGGCGAGGTCGACCAGGCCGACGGGCTGGACCTGGGGGCGGACGGCTACCTGGTCAAGCCGTTCAGCTTCGTGGTGCTGGTCGCGCAGGTCCGGGCGCTGCTGCGGCGCAACCAGGCGGACCTGGCCCGGCGCAAGCTCAAGCTCGGCGAGCTGGTGGTGGACCGCGCGGTGCGCGAGGTGAGCTGGGCGGGCGCGCCGGTCAGCCTGTCGCCCCGGGAGTACGCCGTGCTGGACGTGCTGGCCAGTCGCGCGGGCTCGGTGGTCACCAAGGACGAGCTGCTGCGCACGGTCTGGGGCGACGAGCAGGCGGCGACCCGCAACGCGGTCGAGGTGTACGTCGGCTACCTGCGGCGCAAGCTGGACGCGATGGGCGCGGGGGAGGTGGTGCGCACCGTGCGCGGTCACGGCTACCTGGCCTCGACACCCGACCTGGACGCGGCGCTGGACTCGACGGCCGCCCGCCGCAAGTGAGCCCCCGCCGCTGGTGGCTGCGGCGCACGCTGCGGTTCCGGATCACCGTCGTCGCGACCGGCGTGGCCCTGCTGTGCCTGCTGGCGCTGACCCTGCTCGCCCCGAGCCTGATCGGGATGGTGCAGGTCCACGCGGTGGACGCGGAACTGGACCGGGCCTCGGCCGTGCGGGTGCTCGACATCGCGGGCACCCCGCTGGACGGCGGCCCGCGCCCGGAGCTCACCGCGCAGGACATCCGGCAGCTCAAGGCGGGCCAGAAGGTGCTCCGGCTGGACGGCGCGAGCGCCCACCGCTGGATCGGCCGGGTGGTGTTCGCCCCCGACGGCACGCCGCGGCTGCACGTCGCCGGGGACACCCTGGTCGGCTACGGGCGGGCCAACGACCTGGGCACCAAGTGGCTCGCGGTGGCCGCGGTGCTGGTCGCGGGCCTGGTCGGGATCGCCACCTGGCTGTCGGTCCGGTCCTCGCTGCGCCCGGTCGAGCGGATGCGGATCGCCGCCGGCGAGCTGCCCGCCGGCGAACGCCTGCCGGTGCCGCCCACCCGGGACGAGCTGCAGGCGCTCGCCGAAGCCCTCAACGCCCTGCTGGCCCGGCGGGACGAGGCCAGCGAGCGGCTGCGCCGGTTCACCGGCGACGCCGCGCACGAGCTGCGCTCCCCGGTCACGTCGGTGCGCGCGCAGGCCGAGGTCGCCGTGGCGCACCCGGACCCGGACTTCTCCATCGAGGTGCTGGAGTCCGTGGTCGAGGAGTCCGAGCGGCTGTCGAACCTGGTCGACGCGCTGCTCATGCTGGCCCGCGCGGACACCGGCGACCTGCCGCGCGCCGAGCCGGTGGACGTGGTCCTGCAGGCCCAGGCCGCGGTCATGCGGGTGCCCAAGAGCGAGCTGCTGGTCACCGTGCACGCGCCGATGACCGCGTGCCTGATCCAGGTCGCGCGGTCCGAGGTCGAGCTGGTGCTGGACAACCTGATCCGCAACGCCGGCCGGTACGCCGAGACGTTCATCCGGATCTCGGTGCTGCCCGCGCCCGGCGAGATCCGGCTGGTGGTCGACGACGACGGCCACGGCATCCCGCCCGAGCACCGGGAGAAGGTGTTCGACCGGTTCTACCGGGTCGAGTCCGACCGGGGCCGGGCGACCGGCGGGTTCGGCCTGGGCCTGGCCCTGGTGGCGCACCTGGTGACCCGGCGCAAGGGCACGGTCCGGGCGATGGAGTCGCCGGAGGGTGGCGCGCGCCTGGAGGTGCGCTGGCCCGCCTACCGGTGATGGCAGGATCTTGTCCCGTGCCCGAGCTCCGAGCGACCACGCTGGTAGACGCCCCGCTGCGCACGGTCGCCGCGGCCCTGCTGGACGCCCGGCTGCTGGCCCGGTCGATCCGCGGCCTCGGCGTGCGGATCACCGCCGGCCCGGTGCTGTACGTGGGCGCCGAGCTGGCCGGCTCGGTCGGCCCGGTGGCCGGGACGCTGCTGGTCACCAGGGCGGACACCACCGGGGTGTCGGCGGAGCTGGTCGGCGGGCCGCTGCCGAGGTTCGTGCTGATCACCGACCTGCTGCACACCGGCGGCGGCACGATGGTGGTGGACTCGGTGGAGTGGACCAGCCCCGGCGGGCCGTTCGGCCGGCTGGCGGACGTGATCGTGGGCCGGGGGTTGGCGCTGAAGGTGCTCCAGGCGCGGGCCGAGGCGGTGTCGGCGCGCAGCCGTGAGCTGGTGGGCGCCAAGGTCGTGGTCGCGGCGGCGATCGTGCGCGACGGGCTGCTGCTCGCGCAGCGGCGCGGCCACCCGGAACGGCTGGCCGGCGGCTGGGAGCTGCCCGGCGGGCGGGTCGAGCCGGGGGAGGACGACCGGGCCGCCGTGGCGCGCGAGTGCGTCGAGGAGCTCGGGGCCGAGGTCGTGGCGGGGGAGCAGATCGGGCCGGACATCCCGTTGCGGGCCGACCACCTGCTGCGGGTCTACCGCGCCGAGCTGGTCGCCGGCGAGCCCCGGGCGCTGGACCACCCCGAGGTGCGCTGGATCGGGTCGGACGAGCTGGACAACCTGAACTGGCTGGCCGCGGACCGGGTCGTGCTGCCGGCGCTGCACGACCTGCTGGACCCGCCCGCCTGACCTTGGGTCGGCCAGGCTCCGGGACAGTTCCGACTTCGGAATGGCCTGACTGCGGGACGGCCCGACTCCGGAATGGCCTGACTGCGGGACGGCCCGACTCCGGGACGGCCTGGCCCCCGGGGCGCCCGCGCGGACGCCCCGGGACCGGTGGTCACCCCAGGCCGGACATCCGCAGCGCGGCGTCCAGGCGGTGCCGGCAGCGCTCCAGCGACCGCTCCGCGCCGTGCGCGCGCACCCGGTCGAGCTCGGCCGGGTCGTCGAGCAGGGCCTGCGTCCGCTCCCGCACGTCGCGCAGCTCCTCGACCACGGCCTCGGCCGCCGTCTCCTTCAGCTCGGCGTAGCCGGACAGCGAGGCCGCGATCTCGTCCGGGTCCTTCGCGGTGCACGCGGCGAGGATCTCCAGCAGGTTCGCCACGCCCGGCTGGGTCTCCGGCGCGTACTGGACGATCCCGATGTCGTCGGTCACCGCCCGCTTGATCTTCCGCCGGACGAGATCGGGCGAGTCGAGCACGAATACCGTGCCGGCCGCGTCTTTTGCGGTTTTCGCCATTTTGCGGGACGGGTCCGCCAAATCGCGGACGCGGGCGGCGGTCGGCGGGATCACCGACTTCGGCATCACGAACACCTCGCCGTAAGTCCCGTTGAACCGGCGGGCCAGCACGCGGGCGAGTTCGACGTGCTGGGCCTGGTCGTCGCCCACCGGGACCTCGTGCGCGCCCTGGAGCAGGATGTCGGCCGCCATCAGCACCGGGTAGGTGAGCAGGCTCAGCCGGACCGACGAGCGGCCCGCGGACTTCTCCTTGAACTGGATCATCCGCGCGGCCTCGCCGTACGTGCAGGTGCACTCCAGCACCCAGGTCAGCGCGCCCAGCTCGCGGACCAGGTCGGACTGCACCGACACCGAGCGCGGGTCGACCCCGGCGGCGATCAGCACCGCGAGCTGTTCCCTGGTCAGGGCGCGCAACCGGGTCGGGTTGTGCGACGAGGTCATGGCGTGCAGGTCGCTGATGAAGTAGACGTCCTCATCGGTGCCCTCGGCCGCCCACCGGCGGATGGCACCCAGGTAGTTGCCCAACTGCACCGGGCCGGACGGGGTGATCGCGGACAGCCGGATCATGGTGGCTTCCCTTCGAGGTCTGCCCGCCCGACCGACCCCCGAACGCACGAAGGCCGCCCTGGGCGGGCGGCCAGCGTTTCGTCAACGCACAGTTCTCACGGCCGCCGCGAGGCGGTCCACCAGAACGGGTAAAGAGTGCGCATAGCCGCGATCATAGCGTGTTTTACCTGTGTGTCACGGGTCTACATTTCTTCTATGTACATCGTGCTGCTGGAGTACATCAAGCCACTGGCCGAAGTCGACTACACCCTGCCGGATCACGTGGACTGGCTGAACAAGCAGTATGAAGCCGGTTACTTCCTCGCGTCCGGCCGGCAGACCCCCCGCGTCGGCGGGGTGATCATCACCCGGCCCATGCCGCGCGGCAAGCTCGACGCCCTGCTCGCCACCGATCCCTTCGCGGTGCAGAAGCTGGCCCGCCACCGGGTGGTGGAGTTCCGCGCCACCAAGACCGCCCCGGAGCTGGCCAAGGTCAACGAAGCCGCGCTGACCTGACGTGCGCCACCGACCCGCCACCCGGCCCGCCGGGTGGCGTGGCGATCAGCCGGCCTCCCGCTCCGCCTTCCGAGCAGCTTTCCGGGCCGCTTTCCGGTCGGCCTTGCTCCCCGTCCGACCTGCGGCTTCGCCCTCCGCCTCGGCCGCTTTCCGGGCCGTTTTCCGGGCCGCCTTCGCGCGGGCGTCGAGCAGGGCGGTCACCGGGCACCGCTTGCAGCGGGGCTTGGACCGGCAGCACTTCTTCTTCACCTTGGTCTTGCCCAAGTGACGTCTCCCCCTCATCCGGGTGACTTGACACTAGGTGAGGCTGACCTCACCCCGCTCTCGTGTGTGGTATTGGCTACCGGACCGGTAGGCTGTCCGGAGGCTCGCGCGTTCTCTGTCCGGCGCCTGCCAATCCTCGACAGACAGCTCTAGGAGTTCCGCGTGCCCACGGCCACCGCGTCGATCAAGGAAACGCTGGTCCGCAACGACCTGCGCAACGTCGCGATCGTCGCGCACGTTGACCACGGCAAGACCACCCTGGTGGACGCCATGCTCCGCCAGTCCGGTGCCTTCTCGGAACGGGCCGAGCTCGTCGACCGGGTCATGGACTCGGGCGAGCTGGAGCGCGAGAAGGGGATCACGATCCTCGCCAAGAACACCGCCGTGCGCCGTCGGACGGCGGACGGTGCGGTGACCATCAACGTGGTGGACACCCCCGGCCACGCCGACTTCGGCGGCGAGGTCGAGCGCGGCCTGTCCATGGTCGACGGCGTCGTGCTGCTGGTCGACGCCTCCGAGGGCCCCCTGCCGCAGACCCGGTTCGTGCTGCGCAAGACGCTGGCCGCCGGCCTGCCGGTGATCCTGGTGGTGAACAAGGTCGACCGCCCCGACGCCCGGATCTCCGAGGTCGTCGACGAGGCCCACGACCTGCTGCTGGACCTGGCCACCGAGGTCGGCGCGGACGACTCCGTGCTGGACCTGCCGGTGGTCTACGCCTCCGCGCGGGCCGGCCGGGCGAGCCTCACCCAGCCCGCCGACGGCGGCCTGCCGGACGAGGAGAACCTCGACGTCCTGTTCGAGGTCCTGTTCAAGCACATCCCCGCGCCGACCGGTGACGCCGACGCGCCGCTGCGCGCGCTGGTCACCAACCTCGACGCGTCCTCGTTCCTGGGCCGGATCGCGCTGTGCCGGATCGAGGCCGGGCGCATCCGCAAGGGCGAGACGGTCTCGTGGTGCCGCGAGGACGGCTCGGTGCAGAAGGTGCGCATCACCGAGCTGCTGATCACCGAGGCGCTGGAGCGCGTCGCGGCCGAGGAAGCGCGGGCGGGCGACCTGGTCGCCATCGCCGGCATCCCGGAGATCACCATCGGCGACACGCTGGCCGACGTGGACAACCCGGAGCCGCTGCCCCGGATCACCGTCGACGAGCCCGCCATCTCGATGACCATCGGCGTGAACACCTCGCCGCTGGCCGGTCGGGGCGGCGGCAACAAGCTGACCGCGCGCGTGCTCAAGGCCCGGCTGGACTCCGAGCTGGTCGGCAACGTGTCGGTGCGGGTGCTGCCGACCGAGCGCCCGGACACCTGGGAGGTGCAGGGCCGCGGCGAGCTGGCGCTGGCCATCCTGGTCGAGCAGATGCGCCGCGAGGGCTTCGAGCTGACCGTCGGCAAGCCGCAGGTGGTCACCAAGACCGTCGACGGCAAGCTGCACGAGCCGTTCGAGCGGCTGACCATCGACGCGCCCGAGGAGCACCTGGGCGCGATCACCCAGCTGCTGGCCAACCGCAAGGGCCGGATGGAGAACATGTCCGGCCACGGCAGCGGCCGGATCAAGCTGGACTACGTCGTGCCGTCGCGCGGCCTGATCGGCTTCCGCACCGAGTTCCTCACCGAGACGCGCGGCACCGGCATCGCCAACGCCGTGTCCGAGGGCTACGGCCCGTGGGCCGGCGAGATCCGGACCAGGCACAACGGCTCGCTGGTGGCCGACCGGTCGGGCTCGATCACCGCCTACGCGATGATCCAGCTCGCCGACCGCGGCACGTTCTTCGTGGAGCCGGGCGCGGACGCGTACGAGGGCATGGTCGTGGGCGAGAACCCGCGCGCCGAGGACCTCGACGTGAACGTCTGCCGCGAGAAGAAGCTGACGAACATGCGCACGTCCACCGCCGACGTCATGGAGACGCTGGCCCGCCCGCGCAAGCTGTCGCTGGAGGAGGCGCTGGAGTTCTGCGCCGCCGACGAGTGCGTCGAGGTCGCGCCGGAGGTCGTCCGGGTGCGCAAGGTCACCCTGGACGCCAACCTGCGCGGTCGCGAGCGCAACCGCAACAAGCTGCGCGGCTGACCGACCTTCCGCGAACGCCCCCGCACCTCGGTGCCGGGGGCGTTTTCGCTGTTCAGGGCAGGTGCGCCGGGCGAGGCCCGCAGCACACCCCATTAATAAGGTATGCGTGCGTCAGCGCACAGCGGTCAACCGGAGCGGACGCGGGTGCGTCCTGGTGGTGTGAAGCCCGGGGTCCTCGGTCAACTGTCGACACGTTCTGGCACTCTCGTGGCCATGACTCGGTCTGGGGGGACGCGCGGGCGCGCGGCCGTCGCGGTGGTGGTGCTCTTCGTGCTGTCCGCGTGCTCGGTGACGCCGCCTCCGCCGCTGGTGCCGTCCACGCCGGGGATGACGGTCGTGCCGAAGGAGAGGCTGAACGAGGTCGTCGTCGGGGTCGACGAGATCAAGGGCAGCTACAACCCGCACACGTTCGCCGGCCAGTCCACGATCACCACGGCGCTGTCGTCGCTGCTGCTCCCCAGCGCCTTCCGGGCGAACACCGACGGCAGCCCGCGGATGGACCTCGACCTGCTGGCGAGCGCCGAGGTGACCAAGGCCGAGCCGTACACGGTCACCTACACGATCCGCCGGGACGCCTCCTGGTCGGACAGCGCGCCGATCGCCGCCGAGGACTTCGTCTACCTCTGGGAGCGGATGCGCGAGGAGCCCGGCGTGCTCGACCCGGCCGGCTACCGGCTGATCACCGACATCGCCTCGCGCGAGGGCGGCAAGGTCGTCGAGGTCGTCTTCGGCTCCCCCTACCCGGGCTGGCGGAGCCTGTTCGCGAACCTGCTGCCGGCGCACCTGCTCAAGGACGCGCCCGGCGGGTGGGCCTCCGCGCTGACCGACAGCTTCCCGGCCAGCGCCGGCCCGTTCGCGGTCCGCACCCTCGACCAGCCGCGCGGCGAGATCATCCTGGAGCGCAACGACCGGTTCTGGGAGCGGCCGGCGGCGCTGGACCGGGTGGTCCTGCGCCGGGCGAGCCAGCACGACACGATCGAGGCCCTCAAGTCGGGTGACGACCAGGCCGCGCTGGTCCGCGCCGAGGCCATCGCGTTGAAAGAAATCGAGGAACTCGGCCGGACAACGCCGCTGACGACGTCGGTGGCCCCGCGCTCCGAGGTCGTGCAGGTGCTGGCCCGGCCGGCCGCGCCGCAGATGGCCGACGTCCGGGTCCGCCAGGCCGTGCTCAACGCGCTGAACCGGGACGAGCTGATCGCCATCGGCAGCCGCAACGGCCCGGGGGCCAAGCTGCGGGCGGATTCGCAGGTCGTGGCGCCCACGAAGGCCGGTTACCAGGCCACCTACCAGGCCGGCACGACCCCGGTCGGGCAGTTGCTGACCGAGGCCGGCTACACCCAGCAGAACGGGCAGTGGGTGCGGGACGGCAAAGAACTCTCGCTGACCATCGCCGCGCCCGCCGGGGTGGAGCCGTATGTGACCGTCGCGAACCAGGTGCAGCGTCAACTGTCATTGTCCGGAATCGCCGGACGCCTCCTGACAACGCCCCCCAATCAGTTGTTCGGGCGCGATCTCTCCGGACTGCCGACAAACAACGCCGAGGTGGTCGACATTGCGGTCGTGCCGCGTGTCGACACCGGTGATTCGGCTACCGCGCTCGCTTCCGCGTTCGGCTGCCGCACCTCGTCGGGGGACTCGAGTACACCCATTCCGGCGAATCCCTCCGGTTTCTGTGATCAGTCCGTCCAGACCTCGATCGACGAGGCGCTGGCCGGCCGGGCCCTGCTGTCCGACGTGCTGGCCCGGGTCGAGCCGGTGCTCTGGCAGCAGGCCGTCGCACTGCCGTTGTTCCAGGTAGCGGACCTGTTGGTGGTCCTGCAGCAGGCTCAGAACGTGACCGCCGGGGCCCCCTTCGCGGGGCCGCTGAGCGACGCCGCGACGTGGCGGCGGGAAGGCCGTTGACCGTTGACTCGGCTAATTGGGTGAGTTCACCCGGACTCCGGATGCGTTCCCCGGGCAATATTGACAGTATTCTCGTCGTCCGGTTAACGAACGCTCCCGCCCGGTAACGACGGAGTAGCTTGCTGCTACCAGCGTGTCACCCTTTGGTCACGATCGGCCGATGGGTCGTGACCCTGATCGGGACAGGTTCTTATCGTGCTGCAACGGTGTGTCGGTTCGGGGCGCGTTTGGCACATCTCGGTTATGGGTGGAGTTACCCGAACGGGTCGCTCCAACCCAGTGCTAGGAGGGCACGTGTCGATGAGGAGATCAAAGGCTGTCTCGGCGCTTGCGCTGCTGACCGGAGCCGCACTCTTGCTGAGTGCGTGCGGTGGCGGCGGTGCCGGTGAGGGCGACCAGGGTAGCCAGCATGACGCCGACCCCGGCAAGATCGGTGGTCAGGACGAGCTGTTCAAGCGTCCGAAGGTGGACGACATCGGCGAGATCTCGGTCGCCATCGAAGAAGGCTTCCACAACTACAACAACAACCTCGGCGCGACGAACAACTTCTCCAGCACCATCGCGCTGTCCAACGTGCAGCCCTCGCCGTACATCACCGACTTGGTCGACGGCAAGTTCGTCATCAAGATCGACGGCGACCTGATGGAGTCGATCAAGGTCACCTCGAACGACCCCCAGGTCATCGAGTGGAAGGTCAACAAGGCGGCGGTCTGGTCGGACGGGAAGCCGATCGACTGCGACGACTTCCACCTCAAGTGGCTGTCCGCGACGAGCAAGGCCACCACCAAGGGCGAGGACGGCTCCGAGGCCTCGATCTTCGACACCTCGCCCACGGGCTACGAGAACATCGAGAAGCTCGAGTGCTCGAACGAGGACAAGACGATCACGACCTCGTTCTTCAAGGACAAGCCGTTCGCGGACTACCGCGCGCTGTTCTCCCAGGTCGGTAGCGACAGCCTGCTCCCGGCGCACGTCCTCGAGGAGAAGTCCGGCGTGCCGGACGTCACCAAGGTGCTGCCGGCGCAGAACGACGAGACGGTCAAGAAGGTCGCCGAGTTCTACACGAAGGGCTGGCTGGGCTTCGACGCCTCGGTCGCGCTCTCCGGCGGCCCGTACCTGATCGAGTCCTCGGACCTGAAGGACCAGACGGTCCTCGTGCGCAACCCGAAGTGGTGGGGCGAGAAGCCCTCCGCCTCCAAGGTCGTGCTCAAGACCAACACCGACGCCCAGTCGTCGGCGCAGCAGCTCCAGAACAAGGAAGTCGTGGTCATCGCGCCGCAGGCCGACCCGGCCGTGGCCCAGCAGCTGCGTGGCGACAGCGCGTTCAAGGTCTACGCGGCCGGTGGCCAGACCTACGAGCACGTCGACTTCAACATGGACCGGCCGCTGTTCAAGAACAACAAGGAACTGCGCCTGGCCATCGCCCAGTGCTTCGACCGCGAGGACCTGGTCGAGAAGCTGGTCAAGGACGTGGACCAGAACGCCAAGCCGCTCGGCTCGTTCACCTTCATGCCCACCGAGGTCGGCTACGAGGACCACTACGGCGACGTCGGCAAGGGTGACGTGGCCGCGGCCAAGAAGACCCTGGACGACGCCGGCTGGAAGCAGGGCGGCGACGGCATCTACACCAAGGGCGAGTACCGGGCTTCGTTCAAGCTCGGCCACAAGATCGTCCAGCGCCGTGCGGACACCGTCCGGATCCTGCAGGACAAGTGCCGCCAGGCCGGTATCGAGGTCGTCGACGACCAGGCCGCCGACTTCAACGACAAGCGCCTCCCGGCGTCCGAGTTCGACGCCGCGCTGTTCGCGTGGGTCGGCCAGCCGCTGAAGGCCGGTGCCTACGGCAACTACGCCCAGAAGGACAAGGGCGGCACGGCCAACTACAACAACTACGACTCGGCCGTCGTGACCGAGAAGTGGAAGGCCGCCAACGGCGAGCTGGACTACCAGAAGCGCACCAAGATGATGAACGACATCGACAAGGAGATGCGCAACGACCTGCACAGCGTCCCGCTGTTCCAGCTGACCGACTTCGCCGCGCACACGGCGGACATCAGCCCGATCTCCTACATCGGTGTTGGTGGTGGCGTCACCTGGAACCTGTACGCCTGGCAGATCAAGAAGTAAGTCGAGCTGCCACCAGCTCGCGACGCAAAACTGATTGATCCGACCGGGGGGCCGGTGCCACAAGCACCGGCCCCCCGGCCGGTGTCCGCGTCGGGTAGGCTGGCCCGCTCGACGGCGGGGGCGCCTAGGGAGACTAGAGACTTGTCATGTTCCGTTACATAATCCGGCGGTTGTTGATCTCGATCCCGCTGCTGATCGTCGCTTCATTCCTTTGCTTCGGACTCGTCAACGCCATGGGTGACCCCCTGGGCGAGTGGAAGCTGCAGAAGCCCCGGACGCCGGCGGAGATCACCGCCGCCTACGAGCGGACGGGCTACAACAAGCCGTTCTTCGAGCGCTACGTCAACTGGGCGGGCGACTTCGTGACCGGCGACTGGGGCGAGTCGGTCGTCCCCGGCAACGCGGGCAAGCCGGTCAAGGAAGAGCTGATCACGGCCTTCGGCATCACCCTGCGACTGATCTTGATCGCCGAGATCGTGGCGCTGGTGCTGGGCATGGCCGTCGGCGTCATCGGCGCGGTCAGACAGTATTCGATATTCGACTACACAGCCACCGGCATAGCCTTCGCGATGTTCTCCATGCCGTTGTTCTGCGTGGCGCTCATCATCAAGGCCGGCGGTATCAAGTTCAACGACTGGCTGGAGTCGATCGGGGCCGGGCGATGGCTTACCATGGCCGGGCCGCCGGGTGACGGGTTCAAGGGCAACATCGGCGAGCAGATCTACCAGTACACCGGCGCGTTCATCCTCCCGACGATCTGCCTGGTGGCCATTCAGTTCGCGCTGTACAGCCGCTTCCAGCGGGCCTCGATGCTGGACACCCTGAACGCCGACTACGTGCGCACCGCACAGGCGAAGGGCGTCTCCGAGGGGCGCGCGATCTTCCGGCACGCCTTCCGCAACGCGCTCATCCCGATCGTCACGGTCTCCTCGTTGAACATCGGGGCCCAGTTCGGTGGCGCGGTGATCACCGAAACGGTCTTCGGCTGGTCGGGAATGGGCAAGTTCCTGATCGAGGCCATCACCAAGATCGAGCCCTACCAGGTGCTCGGATTCATGATGGTCACCGCCGTGTTCATCATCGTGTTCAACCTGATCGCGGACATCATGTACGCGGTCCTGGACCCGAGGATCCGCCTTGACTGAGATCGGTTCCCCCGTGGCGCAGGCACCCGCGCCCACCTCGGGCGAGGCGAGCCAGTTCGACAGCACCGCCGCCCGCAAGCAGTCCACGGTCATCATGCGCCGGTTCCTGCGGCACAAGGCCGCGGTGTTCGGGCTCGTGCTGTTCGTCATCCTGGCGCTGTTCGCGTTCCTCGGTGGCGCGATCTGGAAGTACTCCTACACGGACCTGAGCTTCCGCCGCTACCTGCCGCCCAGCCTGGACCACCCGTTCGGCACCGACCGGCTCGGCGGCGACATGGTCGCCCAGCTGATCCGCGGCACCCAGTTCTCGTTGCAGATCGCCCTTGTGGTCGCGGTGCTGTCCACCGTGATCGGCGTGGTGCTCGGCGCGCTGGCCGGTTACCTCAAGGGCTGGGTCGACACCGTCATCAGCCGGTTCATCGACCTGCTGCTGGTGATCCCCAGCCTGGTCATCGCGGCCGTGCTGGTCCGCAACAGCTTCGTGGTCTCGGTCGCCGGCAACGGCGGCAGCTCGAACTGGATGATCGTGGCCCTCTACCTGGGCCTCATCGGGTGGCTGTCGATCGCCCGGGTCATCCGCGGCATGGTGCTCTCGCTGCGCGAGAAGGAGTTCGTGGAGGCCGCCCGCGCACTGGGCGCGTCCACCTTCCGGATCGTGTTCCGGCACATCCTGCCCAACACCGTCGACGTGATCATCGTCAACGCGACGCTGGCCATCGCCCAGGCGGTGCTGCTGGAGGCCGCGCTGTCGTTCATCGGCCTCGGCGTGCAGTCGCCGGACACCTCGCTCGGCCTCATGATCAGCCAGAACAAGAACGAGCTCACGCTGCACCCGTGGCTGTTCCTGGCCACGTTCGTGTTCATCGTGCTGATCTCGCTGTCGGTCAACTTCATCGGCGACGGTCTGCGGGACGCCTTCGACCCGCGGCAGAAGAGGGTGAAGGCATGAGTGGGGTTGATGTCATGAACGAGCCCGAGTCCGCCACCGACGGCGGCAGCGGCAGCGGCAGCGGCGACAAGCTGATCAAGGTCGAGAACCTGTCGGTGGACTTCCCCACCGACGACGGCGTGGTGCACGCGGTGCGCGACGTGTCGTTCTCGCTCGGCGCGGGCGAGGTGCTGGGCATCGTCGGCGAGTCCGGCTCCGGCAAGTCCGTGTCCTCGATGGCGATCATGGGCCTGCTGCCCAAGACCGCGCAGGTCGGCGGCTCGATCCGGTTCAAGGGCCGCGAGCTGGTGGGCCTGAGCTACAAGCAGATGCAGCCGGTGCGCGGCAACGGCATCTCGATGATCTTCCAGGACCCGATGACGTCGCTGAACCCCGTCTACACGGTGGGGTGGCAGCTGGCCGAGGCGTACCTGGCGCACCACGACGTGTCGAAGAAGGCGGCGTTCGCGAAGGCGATCGAGTCGCTCGAACTGGTCGGCATCCCGCAGCCGGACCGCCGTGCGGCGCAGTACCCGCACGAGTTCTCCGGCGGCATGCGGCAGCGCGCGATGATCGCCATGGCGATCATCAACGACCCGGACGTGATCATCGCGGACGAGCCGACCACGGCGCTGGACGTGACCGTGCAGGCGCAGATCCTGGACACGCTGCTGCGCATCCGGGACGAGACGCGCGCGGGCATCATGATCATCACCCACGACCTCGGCGTCGTGGCGGGCATGGTGGACCGCGTGCAGGTCATGTACGGCGGCACGGTCGTCGAGCAGGGCGGCGTGGACGAGGTCTTCGAAGCCCAGCGGATGCCCTACACCGTCGGTCTGCTCGGCTCCATCCCGAACCCGCAGCTGCTCGGCAAGCGGCTCACCCCGATCAAGGGTGCGCCGCCCTCGCTGATGAACCTGCCCAAGGGGTGCTCGTTCTCGCCGCGGTGCCCGCTCGTGATCGACGAGTGCCGCGAGTCCGAGCCGCTGCTGCTGGAGACCGACCGGCACGGCCACTTCGCGCGCTGCCACCGGTCGGCGCACCTGGCCACCATCGAGCACCCGCAGCGGCTGTTCGCGACCGAGGAGATCGGCGTGGTGGAGAACCCCGCGTCGCTCACCATGGCCAACCCGGACATCCCCGTCGCCGAGGACCTCGGTGTCGTGGAGGCGCGGCTGCACGAAGGGGAGAACCCGAGCTCATGACCACCACCACACAGTCCGACCCGCGGCCCGGCGGTACTCCGGCCGGGGGCGGCGGCGCGCCGCTGCTGGAGGTCAAGGACCTGGTCAAGTCGTTCCCGGTGCGCGGCGGCGGGATCATCCCGCGCACCGTGGGCCAGGTGCAGGCGGTGTCCGGCGTGTCGTTCGACCTGCGCGAGGGCGAGACCCTGGGCCTGGTCGGCGAGTCCGGTTGCGGCAAGTCCACGACCGGCCGGGCCATCCTCCAGCTGCACAAGCCCACCTCGGGCTCGGTCAAGTTCGAGGGCAAGGAGCTGACCACGCTCGGCGGCCGGAGCCTGCGCGGCGTGCGCCGGGACATGCAGATCGTGTTCCAGGACCCGTACGCCTCGCTCAACCCGCGCTGGCAGATCAACGAGCTGATCTCGGAGCCGTTCAAGATCCACGGCACCGAGGCCGGCCAGAACGTCCAGCACCGGGTGAACGAGCTGATGGAGCTCGTGGGCCTCAACCCCGAGCACCGCAACCGCTACGCCCACGAGTTCTCCGGCGGCCAGCGGCAGCGCATCGGCATCGCCCGCGCGCTGGCGCTCAACCCGAAGCTCATCGTGCTGGACGAGCCGGTGTCGGCGCTGGACGTGTCCGTCCAGGCCGGCGTGGTCAACCTGCTCGAAGAGCTCCAGGAGCGGCTGGGCCTGGCCTACCTGTTCGTGGCGCACGACCTGTCCGTGGTGCGGCACATCTCCGACCGGGTGGCCGTGATGTACCTCGGCAAGATCATCGAGCTGGGCGAGCGCGAGGACATCTACGCCCGGCCGATGCACCCGTACACGCAGGCCCTGCTGTCCGCGGTGCCGGTGCCGGACCCCAAGCTGGAGCGCCGCCGGCAGCGGATCGTGCTCACCGGTGACGTGCCGTCCCCGGTGAACCCGCCCTCGGGCTGCCGCTTCCGCACCCGCTGCTGGAAGGCGCAGGACATCTGCGCCGTCGAGGAGCCGAAGCTGGAGGCGCGGGGCGATGGGCTGGGCACGCTGTCGGCGTGCCACTTCGCGGAGGCTCGCTCGCTGGTGGGCTGATCCGCGATGTGGGCCGGTCCGTGGTGTGGGCCGGTCCGTGGTGTGGGCCGGTCTGCGGAGTGGGTCGGTTCGCGTTGTGGGTCGAGTCGTTTTGCCAGTTGATCTGCGTTCGGCTGGGCGAGCGTCGGGGTCACCGCTTTTGGCGGTGGCCCCGACGTCGTTGTCGGACCAGGTCTCTACGCTGATCCGGTGACGCTGACTGCTCCACCACGGCTGCTGCTGGTACACGCACACCCCGACGACGAGAGCCTGTGGACCGGCGGCACCATCGCCCGGTACGCGGCGAGCGGCGTGCACGTCACCGTGGTCACCTGCACCCTCGGCGAGGAGGGCGAGATCATCCCGCCCGCACTGAGCGAACTGGCCGCCGGCGCGGCCGACCAGCTGGGTGGCTACCGGGTCGCCGAGCTCAGATCCGCGTGCGCCGCCCTGGGCGTGACCGACCACCGGTTCCTCGGCGGCATCGGCCGCTGGCGGGACTCGGGCATGGCCGGAGTGCCGGCGAACGACCACCCGCGCGCGTTCGCCCGGGGGTCGCTCGACGAGCAGGCCGCGGAACTGTCGGCGATCATCGCTTCGGTGAAACCGCAGGTGGTGGTCACGTACGACGCGTTCGGCGGCTACGGCCACCCGGACCACATCCGGGCGCACGAGATCACCACGGCGGCTGCCGGCGACGTCGACCGGGTGTTCCACGCGGTCACCTCACGGTCGGCGACGGAGACCGGCGCGGCGGCCCTGGCGACGTGGGACGACCTGCCGTGGCGGCTGCCCGAGCCCGGCGAGCTGCCGGTCACCGACGACGCGGAGATCACCACCGCGATCGACGTCTCCGAGCACCTGGTCGCGAAGTTGCGGGCGTTGCGCGCACACTCGACTCAGGTCAGCGTGTGGCAGGACGGCGCACGTGCCGCGTATGCGCTGTCGAACGGCATCGCGCAGCCGGTCGTGCAGGCCGAGTACTACGTGCTGGCCCGAGGCTCGGCCGACGGGGCCGGGGCGGACCTGTTCGGGGGTCTCGATTGAGGGAGCGGCTGGCGGTCGGGGTGCTGATGGTCGAGGCGTTCGTGCTGGCGGTGCTGGAGCTGTTCTTCCTGCCGATGCGCCTCGACGGCACGCTGCTGCCCCGGTTCTCCGACTACGAGTTCCCGGTGACGGTGCTGCTGGCGCTGGTGACGACACCGCTGCTGGTGGTGCTCGCGTCCCGGTACGCGGACCGCGCGCTGACCGCCTCGGCACCGTTGCTGGTGTGGTTCGCGACGTTGTTGTTCTTCGCCCTGTTCGGGCCGGGCGGTGACGTGGTCATGCTGAACGACTGGCGGACGTTGCTGCTGTTCGCGGCGGGTGCGCTGCCCGGAGCGGTGGCGCTCGGGGCGTTCCTGGGGAGGATGGCCCGTGCCGGCGATCACTGATCGGGACGTCGTGCGCGCCCTGCGCCCGTTCGTGCGGGCGACCGGGCCGCTGCTGGACACCCTGCGCGAGACCAACCTGCTCGGGCTGCGCGACCGGACGGCGGAGGTCGGGGCGGACCGGCAGCTCGTGGAACGGCTGTGGGACCAGCTCGCGAAGGTGAAGGTGCCGGGGACGGCGGCCTGGGCCGGGATGACCGTCGAGCAGCGCGATTCCTGGTGGCTCAACCGGGTGGGGCGGTTGTTGTCCCTGCTCGCGGCGTTGCCGGGAGTGGGCGGGGCGCTGGCCGACCGGTTGCCGATCCAGTCGACGCTGGGCGCGGCCGGGCAGGGCCTGCTGCTCTCGGCGATGGCGGGCGAGCACGGGTTCACCTCGGTCGAGGACCGGGTGCGACTGCTGGCCTGGGTGCTGTTCCAGCGGGAGGTGGACGGGCTGGCGGCGGACGGCGACGTCCGGGCGGAGGACCTGGCCACCGAGGAGCTGACGTCTGATCTGGCCGGTGCCGGTGCCGGCGGTGCTGGGGCTGGAGTTGGTGCTGGGGCTCGGGTGGGGGCCACGTTCCGGGCTATCGGGCGGACGGTGTGGAAGCTCGCGAAGGTGCTGTGGCGGCTGGAGAACGAGCTGGACAAGCGGCCTCAGGGGCGGTTCTACCACCAGGCACTGGGGATGTTGCCGCTGGTGGGAGTGGTGGGGGACTACCTGGGGGAGAGGTCGGCGCTGCGCCGGGTGCGGACGGCGGCCTACGAGTGGTTCGACGCCCAGCCCTCGCGTGCTGCTGCGACCGAGGGGGCGGGCGGGCCGGGTGAGGTGCCTGACGTGCCGGGTGTGCCCGGTGAGCCGGGTGTGCCGGGTGAGGTGCCTGACCTGCCGGGTGAGTCCTAGTCAGGCGGGGATCCAGTAGCGGTAGCGGTGGTGTTCGGTGCAGGAGAGCGTGGCGTAGAGCTTGAGGGCAGCGGTGTTGTGCTCGGCGACCTGGAGCGCGCAGCGCGTCGCCCCGTGCGCCACGCCCCACGCCGCCAGCCCGCCCATGAGGGCGCGCGCGACCCCGGCACGGCGTGCCTCGGGCCGGACCGCCAAGCGTGCGATGTGCAGCAGGTCGCCCACCACCGCCCCGCGCACCGCCGCCACGGTCCGACCGTCGCGCACCACCGTTCCGAAGCCGACTTCGGGGCCGCTACCCAGTACATGCTTCTGGGCGGGTGTGGGGTTGTCCTGGGCTGTGAGTTCCCACCATGCGGACGTCGGGGTCGGTGAGACGTCCACGCCGGCGCCCTTCGGGGTGGCGAAGGAATCCGGCCGGCCGGTCAGGACCAGCGATTCCGCACCACCTGGGTGGTCCACGTCGATCCGCCAACCGGCGGCCGCGATCGCCGCCTCCGAGCGGGAGCCGACGACCACGTGGGCGGTCGGGGCGATGGCGTTGCGGGCCGCGAAGTCACCGACCGCGGCCAGCGCCTCGGGCACCGGGCAGCCCGGGGAACCGGTGGTCAGGGCGCTGTTCGCACGTCCGGTGAAGCCGCCGGCGGCGCGCAGTCGCCACTCGCCGAGGGGCACGTCGCGCAGTGCGGGCCAGGCGTCCGCGCAGCGCTGCTCCAACTCGGTCACCCGATCCACCCCCGCATCGTCCTCCGCCCTGGTAGACGGTGTTGTGTGAGGTGGAGCACGGTGCTGATAAGGCAAGCCTGAGCGTTGGACAATCGGACTCGCCGCGTACTCTCCGGCTTGCGCGGTGTGGACCAGAACAAGAGCAGGAGAGCAGCAGTGACCTATGTGATCGCCCAGCCGTGCGTGGACGTGCTCGACAAGGCCTGCATCGAAGAGTGCCCCGTCGACTGCATCTACGAAGGCGACCGGATGCTCTACATCCACCCGGATGAGTGCGTCGACTGCGGTGCTTGTGAGCCGGTGTGTCCCGTCGAGGCCATCTACTACGAGGACGACGTCCCGGACGAGTGGAAGGACTACACGAAGGCGAACGTGGACTTCTTCGACGAGCTCGGCTCCCCCGGTGGCGCGTCCAAGGTGGGCAAGGTCAGCGCGGACCCGGCCTTCGTGAAGGCTCTCCCGCCGCAGGCGTCCCACGAGTGACCAAGCGGCTCCCGGACTTCCCCTGGGACTCCCTGGCCGACCACGCCGCCAAGGCGCGCACGCACCCCGGTGGCGTGGTCGACCTGTCCGTGGGGACCCCGGTCGACCCGGTGCCGGAGGTCATCCAGGCGGCCCTGTCGTCGGTGGCCGCCGAACCGGGCTACCCCACCACGCACGGCACGCCGGAACTCCGCGAAGCCGTCGTGGGCGCGCTCGCCCGCCGGCACGGCGTGACCGGGCTCGACCCGAAGGCCGTGCTGCCCACCATCGGCTCCAAGGAGCTCGTCGCCTGGCTGCCCAGCCTGCTCGGACTCGGTCCGGGTGACGTGGTGGCGATCCCGGCCCTGGCCTACCCGACCTACGAGGTCGGCGCGCGGCTGGCCGGGGCGACCGTGGCGCGGTTGGCCGACGGCGAGCCGCCGCCGGACGGGACGAAGCTGGTCTGGCTGAACTCGCCGTCCAACCCGACCGGGCGCGTCCAGTCGGCCGCGGCGCTGGCCCAGGCCGTGACGGACGCGCGCGCGGTCGGCGCGGTGGTCGCGTCGGACGAGTGCTACCTGGCCCTGCCGTGGGACGCGGCACCGGTGTCGGTGCTGCGGGACGAGGTGTGCGGCGGCTCGTGGGACGGGCTGCTGGCGGTCCACTCGCTGTCGAAGTCGTCCAGCCTGGCCGGTTACCGGGCCGGGTTCCTGACCGGAGACCCGCGGTTGGTGGCGACGTTGCTGGAGGTCCGCAAGCACGCGGGGATGATCGTGCCCCGGCCGGTGCAGGCGGCGATCACGACGGCGCTGGGCGATGACGAGCACGTGGCGGCACAGCGGGCCCGCTACGGGCGTCGGCGCGAAGTGCTGCTGCCGGCGTTGAAGGCGGCGGGCTTCGCGGTGGACCACTCGGAGGCAGGGCTGTACCTGTGGTCTACGCGGGACGAGGACGCGTGGGACACGGTGGGGTGGTTCGCGTCGCGCGGCATCCTGGTCGCTCCTGGGACGTTCTACGGGCCCACAGGGGATCGGCACGTGCGGATCGCGTTGACGGCGTCGGATGAGCGGGTCGCGGCTGCGGTTGAACGGCTCTCCTGAGGTCGTTGAGCTTGGGCTTGGGGCTGAGAGAGCGGAAGAGCGAAGAGCGGAAGAGCGAAAAGCGGAAGAGCTAAAAGCGACGCTCGCCGCTGGGCAGGCCTCCGGGGGAGGGGCCGCGTGGTCTCCCCGTATGGCCTGTCAAAGACCACCACCCTTGGTCAGGGAGCGCAAGCGAAGAGCGTGCTTGCGCTCCCTGACCAAGCGCGGTTGCCCTGCGGGCAGGCCATACGGGGAGACCACGCGGTGGGTGGGGTGGGAGCTGGGGGTGGCTGGTGTGTGGGGTGTGTGGTTAGTCGTTGGCGTGTAGGGCGGCGTTCAGTTCTACGCCGGTGCCCTTGCGGGGCTTGACCTTGATGGTGCCGGTGGTCGAGTCGCGGATGAAGAGCAGGTTGGGGACGCCGGAGAGGGTGGCGGCCTTCACCACCGTGCCGTCTTCTGCGGTGATCTTGGTGCCGGCGGTGATGTAGAGGCCCGCCTCCACGACCGTGTCGTCGCCCAGGGAGATGCCCACGCCGCCGTTCGCGCCGATCAGGCAGCGTTCGCCGATCTCGATGACCTGCTTGCCGCCGCCGGACAGGGTGCCCATCACGGAGGCTCCGCCGCCGATGTCCGAGCCGTCGCCGACGACCACGCCGGCCGAGATGCGGCCTTCGACCATGGACGCGCCCAGCGTGCCGGCGTTGAAGTTCACGAAGCCCTCGTGCATGACGGTCGTGCCCGGCGCCAGGTGGGCGCCCAGGCGCACGCGGTCCGCGTCGCCGATGCGGACGCCGGACGGGATGACGTAGTCCACCATGCGGGGGAACTTGTCGACCGCGTAGACGGTCACCGGGCCACGGGCGCGCAGCTTGAGGCGGGTCTCCTCGAAGCCTTCCACGGCGCACGGGCCGTGGTTGGTCCACACGACGTTGTTCAGCAGGCCGAACACGCCGTCCAGGCTCTGGCCGTGCGGGCGGACCAGGCGCGCCGACAGCAGGTGCAGGCGCAGGAAGACGTCGTAGGTGTCCGACGGGGCGTCGGTCAGCTCGGCGATGCCCACCCGGACGCCGACCACCTCCACGTCGCGGTCGGTGTCCTGGCCGAGTTGCTTGGCGGCGGCTTCGCCCAGTTCGGCGGCGACCTCGGCGGCGGACAGGCGGACCGTGCCCGCTTCCGCCTCGCCGAGCTTCGGCGACGGGAACCAGGTGTCCAGCACAGTGCCGGTGGACGTGACGGTGGCCAGGCCGACGCCGTATGCGCCGATGGGGTTTGCGGTGCTCACGGGACCAAACGGTAACGTGCCGGACGTGGCCGACACCTTGCACCTCGCTGCCGATCCCGTCGAGTTGACCGCCGAGCTGGTGGACGTGCCCAGCGTCTCCGGTGCGGAGGCCGAGCTGGCGGACCTGGTGGAGCGCTCGTTGCGCGCGCAGACGGGGCTGGAGGTGATCCGGTCTGGCAACTCGGTGCTGGCGCGCACGAACCTGGGGTTGCCCAAGCGGGTGATCCTGGCCGGCCACCTGGACACCGTCCCGGTGAACGACAACCTGCCGTCACGGCTGGAGGACGGCGTGCTGCACGGGCTCGGCACGTGCGACATGAAGGGCGGTGACGCGGTGATGCTCAACCTCGCCGCGACCGTCGACCGGCCCCGCCACGACCTCACGTTCGTGTTCTACGACTGCGAGGAGGTCGAGGCGGCGCGCAACGGCCTGGGGCGCATCGAGCGGGAGCTGCGGTCCTGGCTGGACGCGGACCTGGCGATCGTGTGCGAGCCGTCGAACGCCTCGGTCGAGGCGGGGTGCCAGGGGACCATGCGGGTCGAGTTGCGGACTTCCGGTGTCCGGGCGCACACCGCGCGGGGGTGGATGGGCGTCAACGCGATCCACGGGGTGGGCGAGGCGTTGCGGCGGCTGGAGTCGTATTCCGCGCGGACCGTGGACATCGACGGGTGCGTGTACCGCGAGGGCCTTCAGGCCGTGAGCATCTCCGGTGGGGTCGCGGGGAACGTGGTGCCGGACTTGTGCGTCCTGTCGGTCAACCACCGGTTCGCGCCGGATCGGACGCCGGAGCAGGCCGAGGCGCACCTGCGCGAGGTGTTCGCCGGGTTCGAGCTCACGGTGACCGACTCCGCCGCCGGGGCGTTGCCGGGGTTGGGCACGGAGGCGGCGCAGGAGCTGGTGCGGGCCGCCGGCGGGACGCCGGTGGCGAAGCTCGGGTGGACGGACGTGGCGCGGTTCGCGGCGTTGGGGATGCCGGCGGTGAACTTCGGGCCGGGTGACCCGACGCTGGCCCACACGCAGCAGGAGAACGTCCCGGTGAACCAGATCCGACAGTGCCGGGAAGTGTTGCACCGCTTCCTCAACGAGGACTGAACCCGGGGATAGACTCGCGCCAATGAGCGACCAGAACGGCGTCGACGAGCACCCGAGGGAAAAGCAGCGCGGACCCGTCGTGCTGCGGCGTGGGCGCCGCGACGAGCTGACCACGACCGACCAGCGGCTGCTCGACTCGCGCGGCCCGACGGACTGGGTGCACACCGACCCGTGGCGGGTGCTGCGGATCCAGGCCGAGTTCGTGGAGGGCTTCGGCGCGCTGGCCGAGGTGCCCAGCGCGGTGACCGTGTTCGGCTCCGCCCGGACCGGCCGCGACCACCCCGAGTACGAGACCGGGCGCAAGCTCGGCGGCGCGCTGGCCGAGGCCGGCTTCGCGGTGATCACCGGCGGCGGTCCGGGTGCGATGGAGGCGGTCAACCGGGGCTGTTCGGAGGCGGGCGGGTTCTCCGTCGGGCTGGGGATCGAGCTCCCGTTCGAGCAGGGCCTGAACCCGTGGGTCGACCTCGGGGTGAACTTCCGCTACTTCTTCGTCCGCAAGACCATGTTCATCAAGTACTCGCAGGCGTTCATCTGCCTGCCGGGCGGGTTCGGCACGCTGGACGAGCTGTTCGAGGCGCTCACCCTGGTGCAGACCAAGAAGGTCACCAAGTTCCCGGTGGTGCTGTTCGGCAAGTCCTACTGGCAGGGCCTGTACGACTGGGTGAAGGACTCGGTGATGGCCGGCGGCAAGGTCGGGGACAAGGACCTCGGGCTGCTGCACCTGACCGACGACATCGACGACGCGGTGCGGGTCGTCCAAGAGGCGCACCAGGCGTGGGCGGACTCGCATTGACGGCCGTCACCGTCTACTGCGGGTCGCGGCGCGGGGTGCCGGAGTCGTACCTGGCGCTGGCGTCGGAGGTGGGCGCGGAGATCGCCCGTCGTGGCTGGTCGCTGGTGTGGGGCGGCGGTCGTACGTCGATGATGGGCGCGGTCGCGGAGGCGGCGCGCAAGGGTGGCGCACGGACCGTGGGCGTCATTCCGCACGCGCTGGTGGACCGTGAGTGGGCCGACGAGGACGCGGACGACCTGCTGCGCGTGGAGACCATGCGCGACCGCAAGGCGTTGATGGAGGCGCACGGCGACGCGTTCCTGGCGTTGCCGGGCGGTATCGGCACCGCTGAGGAGCTGTTCGAGGTCTGGACGGCGCGGGTGTTGGCGATGCACACGAAGCCCGTCGTGCTGCTCGACGTGGACGGCCACTACGCGGGGTTGTTGGCGTGGCTCGCCGAGCTGCGCGAGCGTGGGTTCGTGTCGCAGTTCGCGCTTGACTCGCTGGTGGTGGCGGACGACGTGCAAGCGGCGTTGGACGCGTGTCAGTCCAACGTGTAGTCGAGGGTGATCAGCTCGTGCTCCATCTTGACCGTGCCTGAGATGCCGGTCAGCTCGCCGGTGCCCGAGTCGGGGATGATCACGCCGTAGAAGGCGGGGCCGGCGGGCGAGATGGTGGCGGCGTGCTGGAACACGAACGTGCCCTCGCGGCCGTCGAGGCGGCCCTCGAACTTCTCGATGGCCACGTAGCCGGCCGAACCCTCCACCGGTTGGCAGGTGGTGAGTTCGGCCGTGCTCGTGCCCTCCAGCACACCCGTGAACGCCTTGCCGACCTGGACGCGGTCGAACTCGCCGGTGGCCGTCTCGTCCCAGCGGGTGATGGTGAACTTCGATTCCATGCCGGTGAGACTGGCATGGATGCCTGTCGGGTGCTGTCAGCTCTGCGGGATTCTCAGGGCGGAGTCCGCGCCGAAGGTGACGGTGGAGCCGATCGTGCTCTTGCCGCCGTAGCGCAGGTCGACGGTGTCCACGACGAGGACCAGGCGGTTGCCGGCCGCGACGTCCCACACGGTCGGTTCGAGGTCGAGGTCGAGCGTGCGGGTGCCCGGGGTCAGGGTGATCGGCTTGTGGGTGACCAGTGCGCCCAGGCCCAGCGGGTTCACCTCGTACAGGTAGGCGAACAGGCTGGTCCTGGGTGCTGTCGTGGTGACGGTGAGGTGCGCGCGGGGGGTGCCGGCGACGGTCGTGCGGCTGTACTGGACGGGGCCGCGCCACACGGCGGCCGCGCCCCGGTCGATCAGCGGGGTGGCGACGCCGGTCGGGATGGTCAGGAAGCCCTGCAACGCGCCGGTCACCAGGACCGTGCCGCTCTCCGCGATGGTCGGCCACCCGGTGCCGATGCGGTCGGCGGCGAGGGCGACGGTGTCGGTCTTGCGGGTCACGGCCGGCCAGGAGGCGTAAGAGCGCCAGGTACCGCCGTTGTTGGGCTTGAGCTGCACGGGGGCTTCGCGGTCGATGCCGTTGTCGAGGCCCTTGAGGTGGCGGTCGAACCAGCGGCCGACGGAGTCCCAGATCTCGTTGGGCAGGCCGGCCGCGCCGAACGCCTCGGCGGTGGCGTGGTCGCCGGGCGAGAGCATCAGCCGCTTGGGGCCGCTCAGCCGCTGGAAGAAGTCGGTGACCTGGCCGGGCGGGAACAGGCCGTCGTTCCAGGCGTTGCCGATCAGCACGGCGGCCTTGATGCCGTCGACCTTGGCGGCGGGGGAGCGCGGCGGCGAGATCGGCAGCACGTCCTCGAACCGGTCCTGCCGGTAGGCGGCCTCGGCCTCGCGCAGCACCGGGCCGGGCCGGCCGGTCAGGTGGCCGGCGGCGAGCAGCAGTTCGACGGCCTGCGCGCTGACGGTCTCGTTCGGGTAGAGCGAGCGGGCCAGGTCGGTCCACGTGCTCAGCGCCGCCACCGCCTTGACCCGAGGGTCGGCCGCGGCGGCGAGCAGCGACTGGCCCGCGCCGTAGGAGATGCCGCCGACGCCGACCCTGGTCGCATCGCCGGCCGCGTGGGCGACGCCCCAGTCGATCACCCGGCTCACGTCGGCCACGGTGTCGGGGCCGGCCACGTCGATCTCGCCGGCGGAGTCGTGGAAGCCCCGGCTGGTGTAGCTGATCACCGAGTAGCCGGACTGGTAGGCGAGCTTCGCCGCCGCGCCGACGTACTCGATGTTGTTCACGCCCCAGCTCGACGGCAGCACGAGCAGCGGGAACGGCCCGCTGCCGCGTCCGGTCGGCTCGACGACGAACGCCTTGAGCGGCGTGCCGCCCTGGCCGGGGATGGTCTCGTAGGAGACGGTGGAACCGGGGGCCGCCTGGGCCGGTGGGGCCAGGACCAGGCCGGTTAGCGCGATGAGCAGCACGGTGAGCGTCCGGCGCACGCAGTCCTCCTGCAATCGTGACCTGGATCACGTGGTTGTTACCGGGGAGTAAAGCAGAGTTGTACTCGTGAGTAGCAACGAGCTGTGACGCAGTTCACCCGGTTGGGGGACGTGGCACGATGGGCGGCATGAGGTTCGGCGAGCGGGACGTGCCCCAGGATCGAGCCTTGGTGATGGCGATCGTCAACCGGACGCGGGATTCCTTCTACGACAAGGGAGCCACCTTCAGCGACGACGCCGCGATGGCGGCCGTCGACCGGGTGGTGGCCGAGGGCGCGGACATCGTCGACATCGGCGGCGTGAAGGCCGGCGCCAAGGGCGAACCGGTCGACGCGGTCGAGGAGGCCCGCCGGGTGGTGCCGTTCGTGGCCGCCGTGCGCGAGCGCCACCCGTCGCTGGTGATCAGCGTCGACACCTGGCGGCACGAGGTGGGGCGCGCGGTGTGCGCGGCCGGCGCGGACCTGATCAACGACACGTGGGCGGGCGCGGACCCCCGGCTGGCCGAGGTCGCGGCCGAGTTCGGCGTGGGCATCGTCTGCTCGCACACCGGCGGCCTGCCGCCGCGCACCGACCCGCACCGGGTCCGGTACGAGGACGTGGTGGCGGCCGTCGTGTCGGAGCTGGTGGCGCGCGCGGAGCGGATGGTCGCCCTGGGCGTGCCGCGCGCGGGCGTGCTGATCGACCCGACGCACGACTTCGGCAAGAACACCTGGCACGGCCTGGAGCTGCTGCGCCGGCTGGGTGAACTGGTCGACACCGGGTGGCCGGTGCTGATGGCGTTGTCCAACAAGGACTTCATCGGCGAGACCCTGGGCGCGGACCTGGCCGACCGGGTGGACGGGACGCTCGCCGCGACGTCGGTGGCGGCGTGGCAGGGCGCGAAGGTGTTCCGCGCCCACGAGGTCCGCCGGACCCGCCAGGTGGTCGACATGGTGGCCGGCATCGCGGGCACCCGGCCGCCGGCGAAGGTGCTGCGCGCGCTGGCCTGACCGGGCCGGTCGCGGTGGTGGCCGAGGTGGGGCGTCCCAGCCGAAGTCCCCCGTGCTCCCGATCCCCGACCGGTAGAGTGGCTACCTGTGAAGTCGGACGCGTTGCGCGGCCACCTCGACGCCTTGCTGCTGGCCACGTTGGACGGCGGGCACCTGCACGGCTACGCGATCATCGAGGCGCTGCAACTGCGCAGCGGCGGCGCGCTGACCCTGCCCACCGGCACCGTCTACCCGGCCCTGCGCCGGCTGGAGACGGCCGGGCTGGTGGCCGGCGAGTGGAGCACGGTCGGCGGGCGGCGGCGGCGCACCTACCGGCTGACCAAGGCCGGGCAGCGGGCGCTGGCCGCCGAGCGCACCGCGTGGCGCGAGTTCACCACCGCGATCGAAGGCGTGCTGGGAGGGGGCCCGTGGCCGGCGCAGGCGTGATCGACGAGTACCTGGCCGGGCTGGACCGCCGGCTGCGCGGGCCGGCGCCGGTCAAGCGCGACCTGCTCGCCGAAGCCCAGGACAGCCTCGTCGACGCCGCCGAGGCCCACGCCGCCGGCGGGCTGGACGTCGAGCAGGCCCAGCGCCGCGCGGTGGCCGAGTTCGGGCCGGTCCACCGGGTCGCCCGCGACTACCAGGGCCTGCTCGCCCTCGCGCACGGCGTGCGCACCCTGTGGACGGTGGCCCTGGTCCTCCCGCTCGCGCACGTGCTGTGGGAGCTCAACCGGACCTTCTGGATCGGCGCCTGGCCCGGGTTCGGGCCCTCCGGCCCACCCCCGGACTGGTACCTGGTGATCGCCCGCGCCAACGACTCAACCGGCTGGGTCGTGGCCGGCGCGGCGCTGGGTGCTTTGCCGGTCGGCCGGCTGCTGGCCCGGCGCGGGACCGGCACCGTGACGCTGGCCCGGCTGGCGGGCGCGGTCGCCGCAGCGGCGGTCGGGGTGAACGTGCTGGCCACGGTGGCCATCACGGTCGCCACCGCGCACCTGGACGTGGGCCGGCTGCCGATGTCCCCGCCGGTCGTGGCGGCCACCGCGGTGTCGCTGCTGATCATGGGCCGGCTGGCCGTGCTGGCCCGGCGCTGCCTGGTCTTCGCGCCGGTCTGAGAGCGGTTCCGCCGTTTCCCCGCGCCCACCCCACCCGGCGTGTGCCACGATCGTCCCGTGACCACCGCGCTCATCTACCTCGTCGTCATGGTCCTCGTGGCGGCCGTGGTGTTCCTGCTGGCCTCACTCGTCTTCGGGCGCGGCGAGGAACTCGCCCCGCTGCCCCCCGGCGCGTCGCCGACCCGGCTGCCCGCCGACTCGGTGTCCCCGGACGACGTGCGCGGCCTGCAGTTCCAGCAGGTCTTCCGGGGCTACAAGATGACCGAGGTCGACTGGGCCCTGGAGCGCCTGGCCGCGGAGGTGGAACGCCTCCAGGCCCGCGTCGACGAGCTGGAGACCGCCCGTGACCCGGCTTGAGCTGACCGTCCCGGTCGACGCCCCGGCCGAGACCACCTGGGCGGCGGTGACCGACTGGGCCCGGCAGGGCGAGTGGATGCTCGGCACCCGGGTCCGGGTGACCGCCGGCGACGGCCGCGGCGTGGGCACCGAGCTGTCCGCGTTCACCGGCCTGGGCCCGATCGGCTTCACCGACACCATGCGGGTCACCGAGTGGGACCCGCCGTACCGCTGCGCCGTTCAGCACACCGGGCGGTTCGTGCGCGGCACCGCGGAGTTCCGCGTCGTGCCGCACGGCGAGCGCAGCGAGTTCGTCTGGTCCGAGGACATCCCCGCGCTGCTGGGCCTGGCGTTCGCCCCCGGCGTGCGCTGGTCCCTGCGCCGCTTCGCCGAGTTCGCCCGGGAGTACCACCGATGATCCGCTGCCCGTGGGGCGACAGCACGCCGGACTACCACGACTACCACGACACCGAGTGGGGCGTGGAGCTGCACGGCGACGTGGCCCTGTTCGAGCGGATGTGCCTGGAGTCCTTCCAGTCCGGGCTGTCCTGGATCACCATCCTGCGCAAGCGGGAGAACTTCCGGACGGCGTTCGACGGGTTCGTGCCGGCCGTCGTCGCCGAGTACGGCCAGGACGACTTCGACCGGCTGATGGCCGACGCGGGCATCGTCCGCAACCGGGCCAAGATCAACGCGACCATCAACAACGCCCGCGCCGTCGGCGAGCTCGACGTCCCGCTGGACGACCTGCTCTGGTCGTTCGCGCCGGAGACCCACGAACGCCCGGCGACCTTCGCCGACGTGCCGGCCGTCACCGCCGAGTCCAAGGCGATGGCCAAGGAGCTCAAGCGCCGCGGCTTCGTGTTCCTGGGCCCCACCACGTGCTACGCGCTGATGCAGGCCACGGGCATGGTCGACGACCACATCGCGGCCTGCTTCCGCGCTCACGAGGCCGTCAGCGCCCGGTGAACTCCGCCGGGCGCTTGGCCACGAACGCCGCCACGGCCTCCTTGTGGTCGGCGGTCGCCCCGGCCTCGGCCTGGGTGCGCGCCTCGACCTCCAGCGCCGCCGCCAACTCGCCGGAGAACGCCATCGCCTCCTTGATCTTGGCGTAGGCGACGGTCGGCCCGGCGGCGAGCCTGCGGGCCAGCTCCAGTGCGGTGGACAGCGCCTCGCCGTCCGGCACGACCTGGTTGACCATGCCGATCCGCAGCGCCTCCTCGGCCCCGACCGGCTGCGCCAGCAGCATCATCTCCATCGCCCGGCCGTGCCCGATCAGCCGGGGCAGCGTCCAGGACGCGCCCGAGTCCGCGGTCAGCCCCACGTTGGCGAACGCCATCAGGAACTTCGCCGACGTCGCCGCGATCCGCAGGTCGCAGGCGTAGGCCAGGGACGCGCCCGCGCCCGCCGCCGTGCCGTTGACCGCCGCGATCACCGGCTTGGGCATCGCCACGATCGCCTTGACCAGCGGGTTGTAGTGCTGCTCCACGGTGCGCAGCGGCGCCGGGTCGCCCGCGTCGAGCAGCCCGATGTGCTCCTTGAGGTCCTGCCCCGCGCAGAACGCCCGCCCCGCCCCGGTCAGCACGACCGCCCGCACGGACCCGTCGCGGGCGGTCTCGCCGACCGCGGTCAGGAGCTGTTCCTTCAGCGCCACGGTGAACGCGTTGAACGACTCCGGCCGGTTCAGGGTGAAGGTGCGAACACCGTCAGCGTCGTCGATGAGGAGTTCGGACACGTCAAGGACCTCCGGTGTTGTCGATTCCCAGGCTGTCGTCCACGAACCGGCGCACGGCGGGCGCGAGCCGCGCGGTGTGCCGGTCGAAGAACTCCGCCGCGGCCCGTCCCGGCCAGCCGGCCGGCAGCAGCTCGCGGGGCAGGCCGGGGTCGCGGAACAGGAACTTCCGCCACGCGTGCAGGAACCGCTGGGAGGCCGCGAACGCGCCGGCCGGGTCCGAACCGTCCACAGCGGACACCACGGGCTCCCACTCGGCGACGAACCGGGCGTAGTCCGCGCCCAGCGTGTCCAGGTCCCAGGCCCGCGCGGCCAGCTCGGCGGGCGGACCCTCGTGCTCGCCGTGGAACGTGCTCGCCGCCACACCCTCGACCGCCAGCACGTCGGCCAGCTCCGACGACGGGCGCGGTGCGATCCAGGTCACCGGCCCGAGCGCGCCGTAGCCGAGCAGTTGCAGCGAGGAGGCCAACCGGTCGCGGGCCTCCCGCGCGGGCAGCTCCTCCAGCACGACCACGTGCCAGCGACCGTCCCAGGTGGAGGGCCGGGTCCGGTAGATCCGGGCGGCGGCCTCGTCCAGCCGGCGCTCCGCCCGGGGCGTCATCGCGTAGCCGGGGCCCGACGCCAGCCGCACCGGCTCCAGCCAGCCCTGCCGCACCGTCCGGGACACCGCGGTGCGCACCGCCGGCGCGGCGAAGTCGAGCGGTTCGAGCAATCGGACCAGGGCGGCGATCGTCGCGGCACCACCCCGCTCGCGGAGGTGGCCGCCGTAGACGTCGAAGAGCGCGGAACGGGCTCGCACGAGATCGGAGTCTGTCAGGGCGACCCCGCGACACGCCACAGACCGCGGAATTGGTCACGACCGGATGACGGCGAATGCGCGGCCGGAAATCGTTGGCGCACGGCGATCCTGGCCCTGAACTGCGCGGAGGTGAAGATCGTCGGCAAGTCACGGATCGGTTGGAAAGATCGGTTCGGTTTCGCCGGTGAGTCCGCATAGGGGAGAATGGGGCGAGTATCCGGCCCTGGTCGGACGGGGAAGATGTTGACGGAGGGAGCACGCGATGGCGGCCATGAAGCCCCGGACCGGCGACGGTCCCCTTGAGGTCACCAAGGAGGGGCGTGGCATCGTGATGCGCGTTCCGCTTGAGGGCGGGGGACGTCTAGTCGTCGAGATGTCGGCGGACGAGGCCAACGCCCTGGGCGACGCCCTCAAGGCAGCCGCTGGCTGAGCCGGAGCGAGAAACGTCAGGCCCCGGTTTCCACTGTGGAACCGGGGCTGCGCTTCGTCCTGAAACACCCGAGTCCCCCGAGGAGTCCCCGTGCGCCTGCCCGTGCCCGCCCCGCTCGTCGCCGTCGAGGCCGCCGGCTCCCTCCGGCGCGGCGCGGGCCGGGTGGTGCTGGCCGCGCCGGGCGAGCCGCCGCTGCTCGGACCGGGTGGCGCGGACGTCGAGGCGTCCGCCGAGGTCAGCGGCGCGGCGGGCGCCACGCACCGGCAGGACGGCCGCTGGGTGCTCGGCATCGGCGACGCGACCCCGTCCGACTGGCGCACGGCGGGTGCGTCCCTGGCCCGTGCGCTGGACGCGGACGCCGACCGGGACGGCGCCCTCACGTTCGACGTGCAGCTGACCCCGGACGCCGACGTGCGCTCGTTCGTGCTCGGTCTGGCGCTGGGCGGCTACCGGTTCAAGGTGACCGGCGAGCCCGCGCCCAAGCGCGTGAAGTCGCTGCGGCTGGTCGGCCCGGACGTGTCGGCGGATGAGGTTCGTCACGCCGTCGACCTGGCCCGCGCCACGTCGCTGGCCCGCGACCTGGCCAACGCGCCGTCCAACGTGAAGGACCCGGACTGGCTCGCGGCCACCGCGGTCAAGGCGGCGGCCGGCGTGCCCGGCCTGGACGTCGTGGTCCGGGACGAGAAGTGGCTGGCCCGGGAGGGTTTCGGCGGCGTGCTCGCGGTCGGCGGCGGCTCGGCCCGCCCGCCCCGGCTGATCCACATGACCTGGAACGGCCCGGCCGACGCGCCGCACCTGGTGCTGGTCGGCAAGGGCATCACCTTCGACACCGGCGGCATCTCGGTGAAGCCGGCCGACGGGATGCACCTGATGCGCACCGACATGGCGGGCGGCGGCGCGGTGATCGGCGCGCTGATCGCCATCGCCCGGCTCGGCCTGCCGGTCCGGGTCACCGGCCTGGTGCCGTGCGCGGAGAACCACGTGTCCGGCTCCGCCTACCGGCCCGGTGACGTGGTCCGGCACTACGGCGGCACCACCACCGAGGTCACCAACACCGACGCCGAGGGCCGGATGGTGCTGGCCGACGCCCTGGCCTACGCGGTCCACCAGCTCCAGCCGGACGCGCTGGTCGACGTGGCGACGCTGACCGGCGCGATGAAGGTCACCCTCGGCACCCGGATCGGCGGCCTGTTCGCCAGTGACGACGAGATCGCCGCGCGGGTCGCGGCGGCGGGCGAGCGCACCGGCGAGGCGTGGTGGCGGATGCCGCTGCTGGAGGAGCTCGCGGACGCGGTGAAGAGCGACATCGCCGACGTGCGGCAGATCCCGCCGGGGCCGGGCGCGATCACCGCGGCCCTGTTCCTGCGCGAGTTCACCGCCGGGCTGCCGTGGGCGCACCTGGACATCGCCGGCCCGGCCCGCGCGGACAAGAACTACGCCGAGGTCGTGGCCGGGGCGTCCGGGTTCGCCGCGCGCACGCTGGTCGAGTTCGCGGCGCACTACCGGGACTGATCGGCGGCGTACTCCCGGAACGCCCGCGCGACCGGCGGCACCGGGGCGTCGGCCAGCCACACCAGGGCGACCTCCCGCGCGGCCCGGGGGCTCAGCGGGAGTTCGACCAGCCCGGTCGACCCCTCCGCGTGCGGGAGCAGCGCGACCCCCAACCCGGCCGTGACCAGCCCGCGCACGGTCTCGGTCTCCTGGCCCTCGAACGCCAGCCGGGGCGTGAACCCGGCCGCCGCGCACAGGTCGTCGGTGATCCGGCGCAGCCCGTAGCCGGGTTCCAGACCCACGAAGTCCTCGTCGGCCAGCTCCGCGACGCGCACCGCGTCCCGGTCGGCGAGCCGGTGGCCGGGCGGCAGCACGAGCACCAGCTCCTGCTCGCGGACCACGGTGTGGGCGAAGCCGGGCAGCTCCGGCGGCGGCGCGACCAGCGCCACGTCGACCACGCCGTCCGCCAGCTGCGCCAACACCGCCTGGCGTGAGCCCTGGACCAGCCGGAACCGCACGTGCGGGTGCTCGGCCCGGAACCCCCGCACCAGCTCGGGGACCAGCGAGCGGCCCAGCAGGTGCAGGAAGCCCACGGCCACCAGGCCGCGGGACGGGTCGACCTCCTCCGCGGCGGCCCGGTGCCCGGCCTCCAGCACGCCCAGCGCCCGGTCGGCGGCGTCGGCCAGCAGCCGGCCCGCCCGGGTCAGCCGCACCCGGCGGCCGGTCCGGACCACGACGGGCGCGCCGAGCGCGTCGCCCATGGCGGACAGCCAGCGGCTCACCGTGGGCTGCGGCACCCCGACGGCCTCGGCGGCGTGCGTGACGTGCTCGTCGCGCCCAAGCGCGCGAAGCACCGCGAGTTTGGGCGCCAATTCATCCATCACAGCATTGATAATGGCTGATTCGGGTATTGGACGCATAAGTTAGCGTCGGAAACATGCCCAGTCGCCTCACCACGGCCACCGTCGCCACCGGCTTGGCGACCTTCGCACTCCTCTACGCGCCGCAGCCCGTCCTGCCGCAGATCGCCGCCGAGTTCGACCTCCAGCCCGGCTCGGCGTCGCTCGCGGTGAGCGCCGCGACCGGCGCGCTCGCCGTGGCCGTGATCCCGTGCGCGGTGCTCGCCGAACGCATCGGCAGGCGCCGGGTGATCGTGTGGTCCGTGCTCGCGGCCGCCGTCTTCGGCCTCCTGCTGCCGCTCGCGCCGACCTACCCGGCGTTCCTGGCGCTGCGCGTCCTCCAGGGCTTGGCGACGGCGGGCATCCCGGCCGTGGCGATGGCGTTCCTGGCCGACGAGGCCAAGGCGGTGGGTGCGGCGATCGGCGCGCTGATCGCCGGCAACAGCGCGGGCGGCATGATCGGCCGGCTGCTGGCCGGGATCGCCACCGACTGGGCCGGCTGGCGCGGGGCGCTCGCGCTGGTGGCGGTGTTCAGCCTGGCGTGCGCGGCGGTCACGGCGGTCTACCTGCCGACCGGCAAGCCCACCGCGCGACGGGAGCGCGGCCTGCGCTCGGCGTTCACCGACCGGGTGCTGCTCGCGCAGTACGCCGTGGCGACGTTGGGCGTGGCAGCGTTCATCTCCCTGTTCAACGTCATCGCGTTCCGGCTCGCCCTGCCGCCCGGCGTGGCGTCGTTGGTGTTCCTGGCCTACGCGGCGGGCGGGGCGTGCTCCGCGCTGGCGGGCCGGCTGGCCGACCGGCACGGCCGGGCCCGGATCGCGCTGGCGGCGCTGGCCGTCACCGCGCTGGGCGCGATCGCGACCGTGCCGGACAACCTGGCCGTGATCGCCGCGGGCCTGGTGGTGTTCACCGGCGGGTTCTTCGCGGTGCACGCGGTGGCGAGTTCGTGGGTGGGCGCTCGGGCGAAGGCCAAAGGCCCGGCGTCGGGCGTGTACCTGTTCGCGTTCTACCTGGGCTCCAGTGCCGGCGGCACGGCGGGCAGCACCGCCTACCAGGCGTGGGGCTGGTCGGGCCTGATCCTGCTGGTCCTGGCGTGGCTGGTCCTGGCCGCCCTGGCCGTGACCACCGCCGCTCACGCCACCAAACGCCAACCCGGGCCACCCACGCCCGAAACCACCGAACCACCCGCCACCACCCCGACCGCCCTCGCCACCACACCGGCCGCCACCGGATCACGCCCGCACACCACCTGACCCGCGACCCCGAACCCAGGCCCTGTCCCCAGATCCGAACCGGCTGCGCCCCTGAGCCCGCTCCCCGCCTCCCCGCCCCTTGCCCCATCCCCATCCCCGGTTCAGAAGTCGAGGGGGATGGTGGCCGGGGTGGGTGCGTCGAGGGTCGTCTCGCCCGACACCGGTAACCGGACCGGTCCCGAGGTCACCGCCACGGTCACCGACCGGACGTCGGCCGGTACCTCCACCACCACCGCCACCGGGAACGTGTCGCCGCCCAGCCGCGCCCCGACCTGCGGTGCCCTGGTCCCGTCCGGGAGGGTCACCACGACCAGGTCCTTGGTGATCGTCGCCCCCGCCGCCTGCGGCAACCCCTGCCCCTGCAACCGAAGTTCCAGCAGCGCCTTGTCCGGCGCGGACGCGGTCGCCAGCACGTAGCGGTCCTCGACGCTCACCGGCCGTTGCCGGCCCAGGCGCACCCTCGGCACCTCCAACGCCCCCGCCTGGTCGCCCACCTTGACCGGCAGCGAGGCCGGTGTCGGCGAGGCGGGCCCCGCCGCCCGCCGCAGCACGGCGGGACCCTCGCCGACCGGCTTGCCGCCCGGGATCTCCAGCCGCTGCTCCAACGACTGCGCGCCCACCGTCTCCAGCACCAGTTCCTCCGGCCCGCCCTCCTCCGGCACGGTGTAGACGACGAACACCGACCCCGTCTCCGGTAAGCGGTCCACCGCGAGCCGGTGCCGCCGGCCGGGCAGTTGCAGGAACAGCTCCGGCGGCTGGGGCGCCCAGCCCTGCCACGTCGCTCGCCCGAACGCGGTGTCGGTCTTGGTCAGTCGGTCCACCGACAGCCGCAGCACGCGCAGCCGCACGCCGTGCTCCGCGCGCAGCTCGCCCTCGTCGGTCCGCCACGACTCCGGGGTGGCGTAGCCGGTCACCCCGGTCGCGAGCTGGTCGTCGCGGAGCAGCCCGGACGCCTCCGCCAGCGGCCGGCCGTCGTCCGGCAGGACGGCCAGGAAGTCCGGCCCCGCCTCGCCGACGCCCTGGTCCGCCTCGGCCTCGCGGCCGTCCGTGCGCACCAGCTTGCCCAGCGGCGTGCTGCGGTTGCCGGGCGCGGGCACCTGCGGCGGCTGGACCTCCAGCCGGATCCCGCCGTCGCCCCGCTCCACCTCCTTGAGCGGCACCGGCACCCAGTCGGTGGTCGCGGCGGTGCCCGGCACCTGCACCGGCCCGCACCACAGCCGGGTGTCGACCTCGGCCGCCTCGCCGGCGCGGGCGAACCAGCAGCTCACCGCCTCCTGCCCGGCGCGCGCCACGTAGCCGAAGCTCAGCGTGTAGCTGAGCTCCGCCTCCGCCTCCATCTGCAGCCCCTGCGGATCCACCACCGGACTACCCCCGATGGTGAGCGCCGGAGTCTCGGCCCGCTCCGGCACAGCCGCGCCGCACCCGGCCGCGAGCACGACGACCAAGGCGAGCACCCAACGCATGTAGCCCCCAGTAGTTGATCCCCTACTGGTTAAAGGCGGTCACCACGCCGTCCGGTTGTCACGAGCACATGTGACGGGCATCACAACACGATCATCCGCCGTCGCGATGTCACTGTTGGTGGATCACTCAACGGCGTTCAAGGGTCGCCCGGTAGACCTCCACGGTCTGCGCCGCCATGTTCGCCCACGAGAACTCCCGCACCGCGCGCTCCCGCCCGGCCGCCCCGAACGCCCGCGCCCGCGCCGGATCGCCCAGCACCTCGTTCACCGCGTCCGCCAACCCGCTGCGGAACGCCGGGACGTCCTCCTCGTCGTAGTGCACCAGCAGCCCGGTCCGGCCGTGCTCCACGACCTCCGGGATGCCGCCCACGTCCGACGCCACGACGGCCGTCCCGCACGCCATCGCCTCCAGGTTCACGATGCCCAGCGGCTCGTACACCGACGGGCACACGAACACCGCCGAGTGGCTCAGGATCTGCCGGACCTCCGGGGTCGGCAGCATCTCCCGGATCCACACCACCCCCGGCCGGGCCGCCGCGAGCTCCGCCACCGCCAGCCGGGTCTCCTCGGCGATCTCCGGCGTGTCCGGCGCGCCCGCGCACAGCACCACCTGGGCGTCGTGCGAGATCCGGTGCGCCGCGGCGACCAGGTGCCCGACGCCCTTCTGCCGGGTGATCCGCCCGACGAAGGTCACGATCGGCCGGCCCGGGTCGATCCCGTGCCGCTCCAGCGCGTCCACCTCCGCCACCGGCCGGTACTGCTCGGTGTCGATGCCGTTGCGCACCACGTGCACCCGCGCCGGGTCCAGCGCCGGGTAGCAGGCCAGCACGTCGGACCGCATCCCCTCGCTCACCGCGATGATCGCGTCCGCCGCCTCGTACGCCGAGCGCTCCACCCACGACGAGATCCGGTACCCGCCGCCCAGCTGCTCGGCCTTCCACGGCCGGCGCGGCTCCAGCGAGTGCGCCGTGACCACGTGCGGCACGCCGTGCAGCAGCTTGGCCAGGTGGCCCGCCAGGTTGGCGTACCAGGTGTGCGAGTGGGCCAGGTCCACGCCGCCCAGCGCGGCGGCGATCTCCAGGTCGGCGGACAGCACGCCCAACGCCGGGTTCGCCGCCGCCAGCGCCGCGACCGGTTGGTGGGCAACGGCATCCGGGCGCGGTCCGCCGAACGCGTGCACGTCCACGTCGACCAGCTCGCGCAGTCTGGGCACCAGGAAACCGACGTGCACCCCCGCCCCGCCGTAGACCTCCGGCGGGTACTCCCGTGTCAGCAGTCCAATTCGCACGTCGCCCACCGTAACCCCGGGTGGCGGGACGACCGGGTGAACAACTCGGGTTGCCGTTCCTCCGCCGTTGGTGGGCCGGTGCCCGCACGGTTAGGGTCGTTGTCGTGAAAGGGCAACCGCACGTACTAGGAATTGTCCTCGCCGGTGGCGAGGGCAAACGGTTGTGGCCGTTGACCGCCGACCGGGCAAAGCCCGCGGTGCCCTTCGGCGGTAACTACCGGCTCGTCGACTTCGTGCTGTCCAACCTCGTCAACGCCGGCTTCGTCCGGCTCTGCGTGCTGACCCAGTACAAGTCGCATTCGCTCGACCGCCACATCTCCACCACCTGGCGGCTGTCCAACGTGCTCGGGCAGTACGTCACCCCGGTGCCCGCCCAGCAACGACTCGGCCCGCGCTGGTACACCGGCAGCGCGGACGCGATCTTCCAGAGCCTCAACCTCGTCAACGACGAGAAACCGGACCACGTGGTCATCTTCGGCGCGGACCACGTCTACCGGATGGACCCGGGAATGATGGTCGACCGGCACATCGAGACCG
Source organism: Saccharothrix espanaensis DSM 44229 (assembly GCF_000328705.1). Taxonomy (NCBI): domain Bacteria; kingdom Bacillati; phylum Actinomycetota; class Actinomycetes; order Pseudonocardiales; family Pseudonocardiaceae; genus Saccharothrix; species Saccharothrix espanaensis. The sequence continues at coordinate 885,692 of NC_019673.1, forward strand.
GCGCCGGCGTGACCGTGGCGGGCATCCGGGTGCCGCGCGCGGAGGCCAAGGCGTTCGGGTGCATCGATTCCGACGAGACCGGTCGGATCACCGGGTTCCTGGAAAAGCCTTCGGACCCGCCGCACGTGCCGGGCGACCCCGAAGTCACCTTCGCCTCGATGGGCAACTACGTGTTCACCACGGAGGCCCTCATCGAGGCGTTGCGCGCGGACGCCGGCAACCCCGACTCGGACCACGACATGGGCGGCGACATCATCCCCATGCTGGTCGGCCAGGGCCGGGCGCACGTCTACGACTTCGCCGACAACGCCGTGCCGGGGGAGACCGACCGCGACCGCGGCTACTGGCGCGACGTGGGGACCATCGACGCCTACTACGAGGCGCACATGGACCTGGTCTCGGTGAACCCGGTGTTCAACCTCTACAACCAGACCTGGCCGATCCGCACCGCCACCCCGCCGCTGCCGCCGGCGAAGTTCATCGCGGGCGGCAGCGCCGAGGACTCCATGGTCGGGCCGGGCTCGATCATCTCCGGCACCGTCCACGGCTCGGTGGTCTCCTCCGACGTCGTGGTCGAGTCCGGCTCGGTGGTGCAGGGCAGCGTCCTGCTGCCCGGCGTCCGGATCGGCCGGGGCGCCGTCGTCCGGCGGGCCATCCTGGACAAGAACGTGGTGGTCCCGGACGGCGCGCTGATCGGCGTCGACCCGGCCACCGACCGGCAGCGCTACACCGTCTCGGCCGCCGGCGTGACCGTGCTGGGCAAGGGCGTCACGGCAGCCTGAGGGCGTGGCCGGTGGTCGCGTCGACGTGGTCGGGGACCTCTTCGAGGGGGTCCCCGACGGTCGACGTGCCGGACGGCTCGACCAGCAGGATCTGCGCGCCGTGCGCGGAGGACGGCTTGTGCTCGACCCCGCGCGGCACCACGAACACGTCACCCGGCCCGAGGTGGACCGTCCGGTCGCGCAGCGCGATGTCCAGCTCGCCCTCGACGACCATGAAGAACTCGTCGGTCTCCGGGTGCGAGTGCCACAGGTGCTCGCCCTTCACCTTCGTCACGCGGATGTCGTAGTCGTTGACCGTCGCCACGATCCGCGGGCTCCACAACGCGTCGAAGCTCGCCAGCGCCTTGGTGATGTTCACCGGTTCCATGCCACCATGCTCGCCGCAACGCCCGTGCTATGAATCGCACATGCCGCCTGATTCCTCGCACCGGGTCGTCATGATCGTCGACAACGGCTCGAACCCGTTCGAGATGGGCGTGGCGACCGAGCTGTTCGGCCTGCGCCGCCCGGAGCTCGGCGACCGCCCGTGGTACGACTTCACGCTCTGCGCGCCCGGTCCGATCACCATGAACAGCGGTTTCTTCACGCTCTCCGGCGTGCCGGACCTGTCGGCCACCGACGACGCCGACACGCTGATCGTGTCCAACCGCCCGGACGCCCCGACCCGCCCGCCCGAAGACCTGCTGGCCGCCATCCGCCGGGCCCGCGCCCGGGGCGCCCGCCTGGTCAGCTTCTGCACCGGCGCCTTCACCCTCGCCCACGCGGGCGTGCTGGACGGCCGGCAGGCCACCACCCACTGGCAGTGGGCCGACACGTTCCACGCCCTCTTCCCCGCCGTGGACCTCGTCCCGGACGTCCTCTACGTGGACGACGACGACATCCACACCGCTGCGGGCAGCGCCGCCGCCCTGGACCTGGGCCTGCACCTGATCCGCCAGGACCACGGCTCGGAGGTCGCCAACACCGTCTCCCGCCGGCTGGTCTTCGCCGCCCACCGCGACGGCGGCCAGCGCCAGTTCGTGAAACGCCCCGTGCCCCCGGTCCGGGACGACACCCTGGCCCCGCTGCTGACCTGGATCCGCGACCACCTGGCCGACCCGCTGACCATCACCGCGATCGCGACCAGGTCGGCCCTGAGCCCCGCCACCCTGCACCGCCGCTTCCAGCGCGAGCTGGGAACGACTCCACTCGCCTGGCTGACCGCCGAACGAGTAGACCTGGCCCGTTCCCTGATCGAACGCGGCGAGAACCGCCTGGACGTCGTGGCCCGCCGCTCCGGCCTGGGCTCCCCGTCCAACCTCAGGTCCCAACTACGCCGCCGAACCGGCCTGACCCCCACCGCCTACCGCCAACGCTTCGGCCCAGCCGCCTAGCTCCGACGCCCCAGCCCCACCAACGACACCTCCCCGACCACCCACGGGCTCCCTCCTCAACGCGAGGGATCACGCCATTCGCCCGAGGTCCGCGGCTCAGTCCAACTTGGCGGCGACCAGCAGTCCGTCCCCCAGGGGCAGGATGACCGGCGCGAGGCGCTCGTCCTCGCGCACCGACCGGGCCACCTCGCGCAACGCCGAGGTCTCCGGATCCCGGTGCGAGGCGTCCACGACCCGCCCCTCCCACAGCACGTTGTCGAAGGCGATCACGCCGCCCGGCCGCAGCAGCCGCACGCCTTCTTCCAGGTACTTGGGGTACTCCGTCTTGGCCGCGTCCACGAACACCAGGTCGTACGCGCCGTCGGTCAGCCGGGGCAGTACGTCCAGCGCCTGGCCCATGATCAACCGCGTCCGGGACACCGCGACGCCCGCCTCGGCGAACGCCACCCGGGCCGCCCGCTGGTGCTCCGGCTCGGCGTCGATAGAGGTCAGCACCCCCGCCGCGGGCATCCCACCGAGCAGGTACAGCGAGCCGACGCCCGCGCCCGTGCCCACCTCCACCACGGCTTTGGCCTGCAACGCGGCGGTGAGGAACCGCAGGGCCGCGCCACCACCGGACCCGATCGGCACGCAGCCCAAGTCGGCTCCCCGTGCCCGAGCGGCCGTGATCACGGCGTCCTCGGGCAGGTAGCCCTCCACGTACTCGCGCAGCGGCGCATCCACAGCGAGAGGTTAACGCCGGACGCGGCGAATCGGGTGAACCTCCCGGGCACCGGAATTCTCAGCGTGCTCTCAGCCGACTCTCACCATGGTTATAAGAGAGCCGGTCAGGCTGGTCCCAGCACGGGACCGAGGGGAACAGGTTCCGGCGCAGGACCCACGGGGAACACGTGAGCCGCAGCGAACGTTGATCCGTGCAGCAGGGCAGCCAGCCCACTGGAGGTGCTTCACCGCCCGATGCCAACGCAGCCGTATACCGCCACCGCTCCCATCGACGACACGGAATGGATCGTGCCGACGTGGGACCAGGTCGTCCGCGACCACGCCGACCGGGTGTACCGGCTGGCCTACCGCCTGACCGGCAACCAGCACGACGCCGAGGACCTCACCCAGGAAACCTTCATCCGGGTGTTCCGCTCCCTCGCGTCCTACCAGCCGGGCACGTTCGAAGGCTGGCTGCACCGCATCACCACGAACCTGTTCCTCGACATGGTCCGCCGGCGCTCCAAGTTCCGCATGGAGGGCCTGCCGGACGACGCCGACCGCGTCGCGGGCGACGACCCGTCACCCGAACAGGTATACACCGACACCCACTTGGACCCGGATCTCCAGGCGGCGCTCGACGAGTTGCCCCCGGACTTCCGCGCCGCAGTAGTGTTGTGTGACGTCGAAGGGCTGTCGTACGAAGAGATCGGCGCCACCCTCGGTGTGAAGCTGGGTACCGTGAGGAGCAGGATCCACCGGGGCCGCCAGGCCCTGCGCGCCTCACTGGAACGCCGACGGGGTCTTGTTCGGGAGGACTCTGCATGACCGATCTGCGAGGTTGGGGACTGAGCGAGCAGCACCTGCTGCCCGACGCGGTCGTCGCCTTCGTCGACGGCGAGCTGTCGGCGTCGGCGCACGGCCGGGCGTCGGCGCACCTGGCGCGCTGCCCGTTCTGCGCGGCGGAGGCCTACTCGCAGCAACAGGCGAGGTCGGCGGTCCGCACCGCCGAGACCCCGTGCGCCCCGGCGGGCCTGCTGGCCAAACTGGGCGCGATCCCGCAAGAGGTCGACCTGCCCAGCGCGCCCGACGGCCTGGCGGTCACCGAGGACGGCCAGCTGGTCACCGTCCAACGCCCGGACCGGGTGACCTTCGGCACCGGCCCGGTACTGGGCCAGAGCCGCCCCTTCGGCACCGGCAGCCGCTTCGGCAGCCGAGCCCGCCAAGGAGCGGGCGTAGTCGTGTCGGGCCTCATGCTCGGCGCCCTGGCCCTGGTCGTGCCCGGCAGTGAAGACCCGGCCACCACCCCGGCCCAAGGCACCACCCTGCCCCCGAACCCGGCAGTAGCGCCTGCCCTGGTCGGCGACGGCGCACGCCGAGGCGACGTCCTGCGCCCCGTCTCCACAGACACGGGCCCCCGAGCCCACACCCCCAGGCCCGCCGGCAACGCCCTACTGGACCGCTGACCAAGCCCCAGCCCCGGCCACCACCCGGCAACAGCCCCCCGGCGCCCCCCGAAACCCGGCCCCACCCCGCGCGCCCAAATGCACAACCCCGCCCCCCAAAACCGGGCGCTACGCCCCACCTCGGCCGCCACCCTCACCTCGGCCGCCACCGGCACCTCTGCCGCCACTGCCCTCTCGGCCGCCATCGCCAGGTCCGTGGCGTGGCCCGGCCGGTGGCGTAGCCAGGTCTATGTCGTAGCCGCCCCCACCACCACGCCGCCATTCCCGCTGACGACAACTTCACCGATCACCGGGCACGATTGACCCGGCATCACGGGTGCGGGTGCTGTTGAACCGGCAGGGCAGGCGACACTTCTTCGGCCGACCGGTCCACACTCCGTGCCAGAACCGGGCAACACCGACGTGCGGGGAGCGATGAGCGAGCCACAGCAGGGCAACGGAACCCCCAGGTCCGGCGTGGACGACGGGGCCCACCGCAGGCTGGCTCCGCGCCCCCTCAACCGTCCCGCCGTGGACCCGGGCCAGACGGCCGTCTTCGGCCGACCGCACGGCGTGCCGGGCGCGTTCGCCGACCGCCACCCCCCGTCCCCGAACGGCAATGGCGCAGCGCCCGCGACCCACCTCGCGCCGCCGCCGCCCGAGGCCCTGACCACGGCGTTCGGCCGTCCGCAGGGCACCTCCGAACTGCTCCAGCGCCCGCCGCTGGACCTCAACGGCGAACCCGAGGTCGAGCCGGTCTTCTGGGAGGGCAAGCCGGCGGGCGACTCGTGGCGGGACCCGAGCGCCAGCGCCGTCATCGGCCCCCCGGCGGTGACCGAGGAGCCGGAAAAGGTCTCGACGGCCGCCTCCACCACCCCGGGCCCGCAACTGAGCGTCCCCGAACTCCTCTTCGGCCGGCGGGTCAAGCCCACCGCCCTGATCCTGCTGATGGTCGCGGCCCTGGTCGTCGGCGCGGCGGGCGGTTTCGTCGGCTGGCTGGTCGGCAAGGTCGGCAACCCCCTGACCGACGGCGGCGTCACGCTCGCCGACGTGCAGCCCGGCAAGGAGCGGCCGGTCGGCTCGGTCTCCGACATCGCCAAGCGGGTGACGCCGAGCGTCGTGTCCATCGAGTTCAAGGGTGCGAACGTGGCCGGCGTCGGCTCGGGCGTGGTCATCGAGGGCGGCGGCTACATCCTCACCAACGACCACGTCGTCGCCCCGGCCGTGCAGGACACGTCCGCGAAGCTCACCGTCGTGTTCACCGACGGCAAGCGCGCGGTCGCCCAGGTGGTCGGCCGTGACCCGAAGACCGACCTGGCCGTGATCAAGGTCCAGGTCGAGAACCCCACGGTCCTCCAGTTCGGCAACTCCGACGACCTGGCGGTCGGCGACGCGGTACTGGCCATCGGCTCCCCGCTGTCGCTGTCGAACACCGTCACCGAGGGCATCGTGAGCGCCCTGCACCGCCCCGTCACGGCGGCGGGGGAGAACGGCGGGCCCCAGGTCACCTACGACGCGATCCAGACCGACGCCGCCATCAACCCGGGCAACTCGGGCGGCGCGCTGGTCGACTCGTCCGGCACGCTGGTCGGCATCAACTCGTCCATCCGCACCGAAACCGGTGGCTCGGTGGGTCTCGGCTTCGCGATCTCCGGCAACTACGCCCGCAAGGTCTCCCAGGCCCTCATCCGCGACGGCCAGGTGAAGCACGCGGACATGAACCTCAACGTCCGCTCCGTCTCGGCGGAGACGGCGGAGGGTGCGAAGGTCCAGAACGTCCTGGAAGGCGGAGCGGCAGCCGCCGCCGGCATCCAGGAGGAGGACGTGATCACCAAGGTCGGCGACCGCATGGTCCGCAACGCCGCAGAGCTGACGGTAGCGGTGCGGAACCGTGAAATCGGGGAAACGATCCCGGTCGTACTGGCCAGGCAGGGCCGGGAGCTCACCGTGCAGGTGACGCTCAGGTCGGACTGACGGCTACTCTGGCTCTGGGCGGCAGTCGGCGGAGGTGACAGGCGAGTGTTCGACAGCATCGGCTGGATAGAGATCCTCATCATCGTGGTCGCGGGCCTGTTCATCCTGGGCCCGGAGCGCCTACCCTCAGCCGCCGCGTGGGTGGGCAAGACCATCCGCCAGGTACGCGAGTACGCGACGGGCGCACGTGATCAACTGAAGCAGGAGATGGGTCCCGAGTTCGACCAGTTGCGCAAGCCCCTCGAAGACCTCAGGGAACTACGCAACTTCGACCCGAAACGGGCCATCACCAAACACCTGTGGGACGACGTCCCGACAAACGGGAACAGCACGAAGCCGAACGGCTTCTCAGCACCCCACACCACAACTCCACAAGGCCCGACAGGAGCCCGGGAACGGGAACGCGAACGCCCGCTGCAACAAGGCGAACGCCCCCCATACGACCCGGACGCCACGTAAACAGAAAAGGCGCGCACCCACCCAGGTGCGCGCCTTTTCTGTGCGCCAGCACAGACCACCCAAAGAGTCGTGTCATCCCCGTATGGCCCGCGCGCCAGCGAACCGCGCTTGAGTAGGTAGTGCAAGCACGCCCTTCGCTTGCACTACCTACTCAAGGGTGGTTGTCTTTGACCGGGCCATACGGGGATGACACGACGTCCCACGCTCTTAGTCATCCTTGGCGGCTCGCCCGTCCGGCGAGGACGCTCTTCTTCTCGCCGCCCGGCTCGACCGTGCACTCGGCTCGACCAGCGCGCCCGGTAACGACCGCTCATTGGCGAGTCCAAGGCAAAAGCACTGGTCAGAGCGCCGCAGAAAGCTCAGGCGCGGCCGCCGGCCCCCGACACCATTATCGCACGAGGCACCGACAATCAGCCCGCAGTGACGGTTCGCCCCGTCACGCCGTGCCTGCCTCGCCGTGCCTGCCTCGCCACTTCGCCTGAGCGCGCTCAAGCAAGCACCTGCAGTTCGTGCTTCGATCCCGTGAGCAATCGCCCACCACGTTCGGTCACGTGATCAGAGATCCCGCCTGCACGTCCGACTTGCCTCAGTCTGGTAATCGGCGCCACCAGAGCCGATCGGAAGTGCCGACGGGAAAAGAATCAACGTCCGGCAGGAGAAACGTTCAGCAGGCGTCCGGCCAGTCCGCGCGATCGGACCGACAACTTGGCGGCCACCGAAGTCAGTACCTGTGCCGCAGTCGACGTCGGTGAAGCCAGCACGATCGGCGTTCCCTCGTCGCCCTGTTCGCGTACCCGCGGATCCAGCGGCACCTGTCCCAGCAAAGGCACATCGGCACCCACGGCCTTGGTGAGCGAGGCCGCTACCGCCTCTCCGCCTCCGCTGCCGAACACGTCCATCCGCGAGCCGTCCGGCAGTTCGAGCCACGACATGTTCTCGATCACGCCGGCCACCCGCTGGCGCGTCTGCAACGCGATCGACCCGGCGCGCTCGGCCACTTCCGCCGCCGCCTGCTGGGGCGTGGTCACGACCAGGATCTCCGCGTTCGGCACCAGCTGGGCCACCGAGATCGCCACGTCGCCGGTCCCCGGCGGCAGGTCCATCAGCAGCACGTCCAGGTCGCCCCAGAACACGTCCGCCAGGAACTGCTGCAACGCGCGGTGCAGCATCGGGCCGCGCCACACCACCGGGGTGTTGCCCGAGGTGAACATCCCGATCGAGATCAGCTTCACCCCGTGCGACTGGGGCGGCATGATCATTTTCTCGACCTGGGTGGGACGCGCGTCAGTGCCCAGCATTCGGGGGATCGAGTGCCCGTAGATGTCCGCGTCCACCACGCCGACCGACAGGCCGCGAGCCGCCATCGCCACGGCCAGGTTGACCGTCACGCTCGACTTGCCCACCCCGCCCTTGCCGGACGCGACGCAGAACACCCGCGTCAGCGATCCCGGCTGGGCGAACGGGATGACCGGCTCCTCCACGCCGCCGCGCAGCGACTTGCGGAGCTCGGTCCGCTGGGCGTCGCTCATCACGTCCAGCGCCACCCGGACCGACGACACGCCCTCCAGCGCCGACACCGCGCTCGTCACGTCGGCGGTGATCTTGTCGCGCATCGGGCAGCCGGCGACGGTCAGGTACACCTCGACGTCCACGACCCCGTCGGCCACCGACACCGACTTGACCATGCCGAGGTCCGTGATGGGTCGCCGGATTTCGGGGTCCTGCACCGCTGCCAGCGCCTTGTGCACGTCGTCAACGGTGGGAAGGGTCTGCGTCACTGGATCGCCTTCGATCGCCTTCAGAGGAGAACGCCATGCTACGGCGGCGCGGCGCACCTCCAAGCTACCGGTAGGTCACTTCGATTTCGGGGCCAGCGCGAAGCCGGTCGCGTGCTTTCCGTAACATTGCTATCCGTGCCGGAAACCGGAAGTGCCCGGTTGCCCACCCGAACCGAGCTCGGTGTGTGGCGATCCTTCCTCCGGGCCCATGCGCGGCTCACTCGGATCCTGGAAGCCGAACTGATCGCCGAGCAGCGCCTGTCGCTCGCGGCCTACGACGTCCTCGTGCAGCTCGCCGAGGCTCCGCAGTACCGACTGCGGATGACCGAACTGGCGGATGCCGTCCTGCTGTCGCGCTCCGGCGTGACCCGATTGGTCGACCGGCTGGAGCGCGCCGGCCTCGTGCTCCGGGAACGTGCCGACGGCGACGGCCGGGGCGTGGTCGCTGTGCTGACACCGCTGGGCCTGGACCGGCTGCGCATCGCGTCAGGCACCCACCTGACCGGTGTGGCGCGGCACTTCGCCGAGGTGTTCAGCCGGGCCGAACTGGAGGGCTTCGGCCGGTCCTGCGACCGGCTTGCCTCGGAAGACCCCTGATCTGGACCCACGCCCTCCAACCACCGACCCGACCACCGACCCAACCGACGAACCGACCACCGACCACCGACCAACAACCGACCGACAGACGGACAGACCGACAGACGGACAGACCAGCTAGGACGGCACGTCGTCCCACCGCGGATCGTCCTTCAACGCCTTGCGCCGCTGCTCCCGGAACACCCGGTCCAACTCGCCGCGCAGGAAGTCGCGCGTCGCGACCTCCCCCAGGGCCAGTCGCAACGCGGCGAGTTCCCGCGCCATGTACTCGGTGTCGGCCTTGGTCTGGGCGGCCCGCGCCCGGTCCTCCTCCAACGACACCCGGTCCCGGTCGTCCTGCCGGTTCTGGGCCAGCAGGATCAGCGGCGCGGCGTACGCGGCCTGCGTGGAGAACGCCAGGTTGAGCAGGATGAACGGGTACGGGTCCCACTGGAGGGACACCGCGACCAGGTTCAGCGTGATCCACACGATGACGAGCAGCGTCTGCCAGAACAGGAACTTCCCGGTGCCGAGGAACCGGGCGAGGCGCTCGGAGAACCTGCCGAACGCCTCCGGGTCGAGCTCGAACCGGAACCGCCCCGGCTGACGCGGTTGGTCCAGTCGGCGGCGTGGCAGCTCAGGCATGGGTCAGCCCCGTTTCCCGCCAGTTGTCCGGCAGCAGGTGGTCCAGCACGTCGTCGACGGTGACCGCGCCCACCAGGTGGTCCGACTCGTCCAAGACCGGCCCGCACACCAGGTTGTACGCGGCGAAGTACCTGGTCACGTCACTGAGCGACGCGTCCGGCGTCAACGTCGCCAGGTCGGTGTCCAGCACTCCGGCCACCAGGTCGGACGGCGGTTCGCGGAGCAGCCGTTGGATGTGCACGCACCCGAGGTACCGCCCGGTGGGCGTGGCGGTCGGCGGTCGGCACACGAACACCATGCTGGCCAACGCCGGCGTGAGGTCCGGGTTGCGCACGTGCGCCAGCGCCTCGGCCACCGTCGCGTCCGGCGCCAGCACCACCGGTTCCGGGGTCATCAACCCGCCCGCGGTGTCGAAGTTGTACTCCAGCAGGCGTTTCACCGGGGCCGACTCCTCCGGTTCCATCAGGTCCAGCAGCCGGTCCTTGTCCCGCTCGGGCAGTTCGGCCAGCAGGTCGGCGGCGTCGTCGGGGTTCATCGCCTCCAGCACGTCCGCGGCGCGCTCCTCGTCCAGGTGCGCCAGCAGGTCCTTCTGGTCGTCCTCGGGCAGTTCCTCGATGACGTCGGCCAGCCGCTCGTCGTCCAGCGCCTCGGCCACCTCGTACCGCCGCTTCACCGGCAGGCTGTGCAGCGCCAGCGCCACGTCCGCCGCGCGCATGGTCTCGAAGATCGCCACCAGGTGCTGCGCGCCCTGGGGCTGCCCGGCGATCTCGGTCACCGACAGCCCGGTCAGCTCCTCCCACCGCAGCACCTGCACCGGACCGCGCCGCGCGAGCCGGCCGGTGCGCTCCCGCACCGCGACCCGCGTCATCCGCCAGTCCCTGGTCCGGGTCGGTTCCATGGCCGCGTCGACCAGCACCGCGTCCTTCCCGCCGTCAACCCCACCTGCCCCACCTGCCCCACCGGCCCCGCCGCCCACCGCGCTGTCCACGCGCACGCGGGCGTCGAGCAGTTCGCCGACGACGAGGACCTCGTTGGTGCGCTGGTGGAAGTGCCGCAGGTTGACCGACCCGGTGGCGAGCGTCACGGCGTTCGGCTCGATCGAGGTGACGCGCAGCATCGGCACGAAGATCCGCCGCCGGGTGGCCAGTTCCAGCACCAGACCCAGCACGCGCGGCGGCTGCCGGTCGACGCGCAACCCGATCACCAAGTCGCGAACCTTGCCGATGGATTCCCCGTCGGGCCCGAACACGGGCAGTCCGGCGAGCTGAGCGGCGAAAACCCTGTTCACGGCGACCACCGGGCCAGGCTAACCAAGGTCGCGCCCGGCCGCTCCACGCCTCGCTCGCGCCGCAGCTCGGATCACCGCTCGGACCGCGGCTTGCACCGCGCTCGGACCGCGCTCGGACCGTGGCCTGACCGCGGCGTAGATCACCCGGTGCCGGGCACGGCCTGGAGCAGGAGCGGCGACGAGGAGAAGCCGTGCCGTTCGTAAACCGACACCGCCCGCACGCTGGAGTGCACGGTCACCCGCTCGGCCCCGGACTCCGACGCGGCCACCAGCACCGCGTCGATCAACTGCCCCCCGATCCCGTTGGACCTCTCCTCCGGCACCACGTACACGCACTGCACGTCCGCCGACACCCGCTCCACCGCACCGGGGTACGGCACCCGCGGAGTCAGCGCCAACCAGGCCATCCCCCGCACCCCTCCGCCCCGCAAAGCCACCCAGCACCGGTGCGATCCAAGGTGCTCCGCGGCCCACGCCGTGAAGCTCGTCACGAACTCGGCCAACCCCGTCGAAGGCGTCCCGTGCACCTCCTCCGCCCAGCGCCACCGCAGTTCGGCCACGGCGCTCATCCGATCCGGCCCGGCAGTCACGATCTCGACGGAATCCACGAACCCGATGATCCCGGCGAACCAGGTCTAGGGTCGAACCCGTGCTGAACTACGACGTCTTGGACGTGTTCACCGACCGCCCCTTCGCCGGCAACCAGCTCGCGGTCGTGCACAACGCCGAGGAACTGTCCGACCGCCAGATGCAGGCCGTCGCGCAGGAGTTCGGCTACTCCGAGACGGCGTTCCCGCTGCCGCCCACCGATCCCGCCGCCGACTACCGGCTGCGCATCTTCACGCCGATCACCGAACTCCCGTTCGCGGGCCACCCCAGCATCGGCACGGCCTGGCTGCTGGGGTCCACCGGCGGCCTGCCGCACGGCCCGGCGACCCAGCAGACCGCGCGCGGCCTGCACCGCGTGGTGCTCGACGCGGAACGGGCGACGCTGACCGGGGACGCCCCGGTCGTCGGCGACTACCTCGACGCGGGGCCGCTGGCCGGCGCGCTCGGCCTGTTCCGGTCGGACGTCTATCCGCACGCCGAGGCCGGGGTGGCGGGCGCGGGCCTGGACTTCACGTTCCTCCCGGTCCGCGCCGACGCCGTGACCCGGGCCGTGCCGCGCGCCGACCTCGCCGAGCACGTCGTCGGACGTGGCCTGGTGGCGGTGTCGTTCGTCGACGGCGCGGCGCACGTCCGGATGTTCCGGCGGACCGGGGGAGAAGACCCGGCCACCGGGTCCGCCGCCCTCGCGCTCGGCGTGTGGTTGGCCGACCGTGGGCTCCTGCACGGCGACGGCGAGCACAACATCACGGTGCGCCAAGGCGAAGAGCTGAGACGTCCCTCCACTTTGGACTGCACGGTGACGACGGTCGGCGGCGTCGCGACGCACGTGGCGGTCGGTGGCCGGGTCGTTCCGGTGGCGCACGGGCAGATCAGGGTGCCTTGAGCCCTCCTGATCAAGAGGTCTGCTGGATCAGAGCCCGCGCGATCACTTCGCTGAGCCCGGCCAGCTCGTGCTCACCGGCTTCCGTGCACCACAACCAGTTGTCGACGGCCCGGTACAGCGTCCACAACCGGGTGCGTTCGGCGTCCAGCTCGCCGAGGTCGCACAGCGCGGCCATCCGGTCCAGCACGCCGCGCTCGCCCGCCACCTCGTCGGCCCGGTTCCACAGCAACGGGACCACGCCGAACTCCCGGTCCCCGGCGACCGGCTTCGGGTCGATCATCAGCCACGGCTCGCGGTCGGCGCGCAGCACGTTCTCGTAGTGCAGGTCCTGGTTGACCAGCGTGTTCCCGGCGGTGGCGGTCAGCTCGCGGCCCAGTTCGTCGGCCAGCCCGACGAACCGGTCGGGCACGATCCCGCCCAGGTTCGCGTTCTCCTCCGCCAGCCCGTCGACCGAGACGCGGCGGAACTGCGGCCCGGCGGGCAGGCGCAACCGGCGCAGCAGGCCGCCGGTGACCTCCAGGGCTTCCTCGATGGACGTGTCGAGCAGCGTCTGGGTGTGGTCGAGGCGTTCCAGCAGCAGCGCGCCGCGCTCGTCGTCGCTGTCCAGCAGGCGCACGACGCCGTCGCCGTTCCACGCCCTGAGCGCCAACGGTTCCTGCCGCGTCTCCTTGTCCAGCCAGGTCAGCTTGAGCACGGCTGCGGTGCCGTCCGCACGTCGCACCGGGAGCACCACGGCGACGTAGCCGTTCATCAGGTCGCCGTCCGGGGTCAGCTCCCAGCGGGCGCAGAACTCGGTGGCCAGTGCGGGCAGGGTGTCCCGCCACGCCAGTACGTCGTCGCCGTGGTCGATGGCGAAGTCCGGCGGAACGATGATCACGCGGCCTCCTCTGTGTTCCGTAGGCGTGCGGATTCTTGGGCGCGTGCGGCTGTGGGGGTGGAGGTAAAGGGTCAGAGTTCCAAGCGGTAGACGGAATCCCACACGGGAGTGGTGTTCAGCCGCGCGGTCCGCAGAGCGGTCGAGGTCTCGTCGTCGGGGGTGATCAGACGCGCGGTAGCGGAAACGGTGACCAGGTGGGAGTGCGTCGACGGCGAGCGCACGGTGAGCGTGCACGTCACGCCGTCTGACAGTCCGGGCACCCGTTGCTCGGACCCACCGACCGCGACCAGGACGGTGTCGTCCCGCCACAGCGCCCACACCAGGCGCGCGTCGTGCCCGGCGGGTGCGACCCACACCGCAGCGGCCTTGCGGAGGGCGTTGTCCAGCACTCGGGTGATCTCCACCGGTTCAGCCTGCCACGGCCTGTGAGCCGGGACTCACGAAATAGCGGCCGACCACCCCGCGTGCCACCCTTCGCAGAACGAGAGTTACCGGCCGGTACGAGGAGGTACCCCAGTGGTCGACCAGCAGCGTCCCCGTCGCTCGTGTCTGGCCGTGCCCGGATCGAGCCAGAAGATGATCGACAAGGCCCGCACGCTGCCCGCGGACCAGGTGTTCCTCGACTTGGAGGACGCCTGCGCGCCACTGGCCAAGCCCGGTGCCCGCAAGACGATCGTCGCGTCGCTGAACGAGGGCGACTGGGGTTCGCGGGCCAGGGTCGTCCGGGTCAACGACTGGACCACCGAGTGGACCTACCGGGACGTGACCGAGGTCGTGGAGGGCGCGGGCGCGAACCTGGACTGCATCATGCTGCCCAAGGTGCAGACCGCGGAGCAGGTGCACGCGCTGGACCTGCTGCTCACCCAGATCGAGAAGACCATGGGCTACGAGGTCGGCCGGATCGGCATCGAGGCGCAGATCGAGAACGCGCTGGGCCTGATCAACGTCAACGCGATCGCCACCGCGTCACCGCGGGTCGAGACGATCATCTTCGGCCCGGCCGACTTCATGGCGTCGATCAACATGAAGTCCCTGGTGGTCGGTGAGCAGCCGCCGGGCTACGACGTCGGCGACGCCTACCACTACATCCTGATGCAGATCCTGATGGCGGCGCGCGCCCACGACAAGCAGGCCATCGACGGGCCGTACCTGCAGATCCGCGACGTCGACGGCTTCAAGCGGGTCGCCGGCCGGTCGGCCGCGCTGGGCTTCGACGGCAAGTGGGTGCTGCACCCCGGCCAGATCGACGCGGCGAACGAGGTGTTCAGCCCGAAGCAGGAGGACTACGACCACGCCGAGAACATCCTCGACGCGTACGACTACTACACGTCGGAGGCCGGCGGTCGGCGCGGCGCGGTCATGCTCGGTGACGAGATGATCGACGAGGCGTCGCGGAAGATGGCGCTGGTGATCTCGTCCAAGGGCCGTGCGGCGGGCATGTCCCGGACCGACGTGTGGGCTCCTCCGGCGGAGTAGGTGGAGCAGGCGGAGTAGGCCGGGGAAGCGGAGTGAGCGGAGTAGGTGGAGCAGGTCGGGGAAGACGAGAAGTGGGAAAGCCGGGAAGGCGAGCCGGGAAAGAGTGACGGTAGGTGCCGGGGAGGCCGACACAAAGTGGCCTCCCCGGTGAGCATTCCCACAAATCGCCGGAGAAATTGGCGATCAAGGGGTGGGGCCTGTGCATGGTGATTCCCATGTCACGTTCCCGTAATGCGAGGCCCCGGATACGGCTGTTCCGCCGGCGGCCCGCTGACGACCTGCTGGAGCGCAGTTTCCGCACCTGTCCCAGGTGCTCGACGGACGTCCACGTGTTCGCGGACGTCTGCCGGCACTGCGGTGGAGCGCTGGAACTCGGCGCGTAGATCTCCGCGCGTTCGAACCCTCGCCACGACCCTCGCCACGGGCCTCGCGGGCGGTGGCGGAGAGCCTGTCTGGATCAGGTGGTGAACGTGTAGGTCGTGTAGATGTCGTTGCCGTTCTTCACGATCCAGTAGACGGCCACGATCCACAGGATCACCGCGATCAGACCGAGCAGCGTGAACACGACCCCGAGGACCAGTCCCGCGGTGGCCAGCCCCCGCCCGTCCTCGCCGGTGCGCTTGATCTGGTTGCGGGCGATGATCCCGAGCACGATCCCGGCGGGGGCGAAGACGAATGCGCAGATCAGCGCGGCGATCGCCATCCCGTTGGTGCGCTTGGGCGGCGGGTAGTAGCCACCCTGCGGGTAGTAGGCCATGGAGCTTCCCCTCTAGGCGGTGGGGGCACAAGGTAACCCGCTGTTTCGGTTCAGCGGGTGGCGCGGAGCACCTTCGTGACGCGAACGGGCGTTAACCCGGCCATACTCGCCGGTAACCTCGGGAGCTACGAAGGGATACCTGCGATGGCGCGCCTGGCCCAGACCGCTGGACTCACCGACATCCAGGAGGAGATCCTCTCCACGGTCCGCACGTTCGTGGACAAGGAGATCATCCCGCACGCGCAGGCGCTCGAACACGGCGACACGTACCCGGCGGACATCGTCGAGGGCATGAAGGAGATGGGCCTGTTCGGGCTCACCATCCCGGAGGAGTTCGGCGGCCTCGGCGAGTCGCTGCTGACCTACGCGCTGGTGGTCGAGCAGATCGCCCGCGGCTGGATGTCGGTGTCAGGCGTGATCAACACGCACTTCATCGTCGCGCACATGCTCAAGCAGCACGGGACCCCCGAGCAGAAGCAGAAGTACCTGCCGCGCATGGCCACCGGCGAGGTGCGCGGCTCGTTCTCGATGTCCGAGCCGGAACTGGGGTCCGACGTGGCGGCCATCCGGACGCGCGCGACTCGGGCCGGGGGTGAAGCCGGCGCGGGTTCGTACGTGATCGACGGTCAGAAGATGTGGCTGACGAACGGCGGCACGTCGAACCTGACCGCGGTGCTGGTGAAGACGGACGAAGGCGCGGAGAAGGCCCACCAGAACCTGACGGCGTTCCTGGTCGAGAAGCCCGAGGGGTACGGGGAGGTCCTGCCCGGCCTGACCATCCCGGGGAAGATCGACAAGATGGGGTACAAGGGCGTCGACACCACGGAGATGGTGTTCGACGGCTTCGCCATCGGTGCCGACCAGGTGCTGGGCGGGACGCCGGGCCAAGGCTTCCGGCACATGATGGACGGCGTCGAGGTCGGCCGGGTCAACGTGGCGGCGCGGGCGTGCGGGATCGCGCTGCGGTCGTTCGAGCTGGCGATCGAGTACGCCCAGCAGCGCAAGACGTTCGGGAAGCCGATCGTGGAGCACCAGGCGATCGCGTTCAAGCTCGCCGAAATGGCCACGAAGGTCGAAGCGGCCCATTTGATGATGGTCAACGCGGCACGCTTGAAGGACTCCGGAGCGCGGAACGACGTCGAAGCGGGCATGGCGAAGTTGATCGCCTCGGAGTACTGCGCCGAAGTGACGCAGGAAGCGTTCCGCATTCACGGCGGGTACGGGTACTCGAAGGAGTACGAGATCGAGCGCCTGATGCGCGAAGCACCGTTCCTGTTGATCGGCGAGGGTACTAGCGAGATCCAGAAGACCATCATCAGCCGCGGCCTGCTGCGCGACTACCGGTCCCGAGGCTGACCTGGCTCGGTCGCGTGCGACTGGCCCTGCGGGTTGCGCTCGGTTCGGCGCGTTCCGCCAGGTCGTACGGCTGAGGGCGTTTCGCAGGTCGTACGGCTGAGGGCGTTTCGCAGGGCGTGCGGCTTGGGATGTTCCGTAGGTCGTGCTCGGCTTGGGGCGTTGCGCGGGTTGTACGGCGTGGGGGCGTTTCGCGGGTTGTACGGCGTGGGGCGTTTCGCAGGTCGTGCGAGGCGCGAGCGCGGGAGTCGCGTCGGCTGGATTGTCGGTGGGGCGTGGGATAATGGTGATCGGGGGCCGGCGGCCGCGCCTGGGTGGCGTTGCGGGTGGGTTGACCTGGGGGAACAAGCTAAAAGAGTCCTCGCCGGACGGGCGAGCCGCCAAGGATGACGGGCAGTGCGGTGGGCGTCGTGTCATCCCCGTATGGCCCGGTCGGAGACAACCACCCTTGGGCAGTGAGGGCAAGCGAAGGGCGTGCTTGCCCTCACTGCCCAAGCGCGGTTCGCTGGCGCGCGGGCCATACGGGGATGACACGACGCGGCAGGTGGATTGTGCGCTGCGCGCACTGGTGGGTGCGTGTGTGTGGTTCGGCTGAATGGGCGAAGGGGTGGGAGGGTCTGGGTCCGAAGTTTTGCCGTCGGGCTGACTTCGGGTGGTCCCTGCTGCTGGTCGTTGCGCAAACGGTCGTGTGTGTTCGGCTGTGGGGATGGCCGGGGTGGTCCGCGCTCGGGTGGGGTGGACTTGGGTGTTCGGGCTGGTCACGGTGGGTGGGTCGTGATATGCGGCGGGGGCTTCAGGTCACGGAAGCGTTGAGTTCCGGGTCACCCGTTTCGCGCTGTTCGCCCGCCCTTGGCAGGATGGGGGTGATCAGCAGAAGAGGTGGTCTCCGTGACGAGTTCCTTCTCCGGTCAGAGCCGGCCAGGTGTGCCGCCGCGACTGCCCACGCCACCTACCGGGTGGCCGATCGGCTCCTACGGCACCTACGAGGAGGCCCAGCGGGCGGTCGACCATCTTGCCGATGGTGATTTTCCCGTTCAGGAGGTGACCATCGTGGGTGTCGACCTGATGCTCGTCGAACGGGTCACCGGCCGCCTCACGTGGGGGCGGGTGCTGGGGACCGGTGCTGCTTCCGGGGCTTGGTTCGGGTTGTTCGTCGGTGTGCTGTTGTCCTTGTTCAACACGAACGCCGGCGCCAGTTTCGGGCCGATCCTCGTCGGGTTGATCGTCGGCATCGGGTTCGGGTTGATCTTCGCGGCGGTCGGGTACGGGTCGGCTCGCGGCAAGCGGGACTTCCAGTCCGCCAGCCAGCTCGTCGCCGGGCGCTACGACGTGCTGTGCCAGCCGCGCAACGCCGAGCGCGGGCGCGACCTGCTGGCCAAGCTCGCGATGCGGCCAGTCGACGCGCCGAAGGACTGAGGGTTTCACGATGGTGATCACCGGGTAGAGCCCTTCCGGGCTCCGGTGGTTGCGGCACCTGATCACCGGGCCTACGTTCGTTCCACCGGTCGGCCTCGCGGCCGCTCGGTGGGGCACGACGAGGTGCCGGGCGCTGCGGTCTGGCTCCTCCGCTGTCGGGAAGGAGGCTGGGCCGATGACACCTCATCGGTTGGCCGCCGTCGGGTGTGCCGCGCTGGTCGCGGCGTCCGGGCTGGCGGGGTGTGGCTCGGGTGACGGCGGGATCACCATCAACGTCTACAAGTACCCGCAGGAGAACTTCCAGAAGATCGTCGACCGGTGCAACGAGGCCGCGGACGGCTACCGGATCGTCTACCACAAGCTGCCTCGCGAGGCCGACGGGCAGCGGGAGCAGCTGGTCCGCCGGCTCGCCGCCGAGGACGACGGGATGGACGTCCTCGCGCTCGACGTGACCTGGACCGCCGAGCTGGCCAAGGCCGGTTGGATCAAGGAGTTCACCGGCTCGGCCAAGTCCGCGGTGGAGGACGGCACGCTGTCCACCCCGCTGGAGACCGCCCGCTACGAGGGCAAGCTGTACGGCGCTCCGGACAACACGAATGTCCAGCTCCTCTGGTACCGCAGTGACCTCGTCCCCACTCCGCCCAAGACCTGGGACGAGATGATCGAGATGGGCTCCCGGCTCAAGGCCGAGGGCAAGCCCGGCCTGGTCGAGGCGCAGGGCAAGCAGTACGAGGGCCTGGTCGTCCTGTTCAACACGCTGGTCAACTCCGCGGGCGGCGAGATCCTGGACGACAACGGCACCAAGGCCGTCGTGGACGACGGTGCCGTCAAGGCGCTCGAAGTGCTCAAGAAGTTCGCCACCTCGGACGTGGTGGACCCGTCGTTCTCGAACTTCGCCGAGGACGACGCGCGGCTGGCGATGGAGGGCGGCAAGGCCGCGTTCATGCTGAACTGGCCCTTCGTCTACGCCGCCGCGCAGAAGAAGCCCGAGTTCGCGGCGAACTTCAAGTGGGCGCCCTACCCGTCGATCGACGGTTCCGGCGCCAAGGTCACGGTCGGCGGGATCAACTACGCCGTCAGCGCGTTCACCCGGCAGTCCGAGAAGTCGTTCGACGCGGTGTCGTGCCTGCGGGGCGCGGAGAGCCAGAAGTTCGCGGCCATCAACGACGGTGTGCCGCCGACCATCGAATCGGTCTACGACGACCCGGAGATGGCCAAGCCCTACCCGATGAAGGAAGCCATCCTGGAGACGCTGAAGAACGCGAGCGTCCGCCCGCGCACCCCGGCGTACCAGAACGTCTCGACGGTGATCTCCACGATCTTGTCGCCGCCCGGGTCGATCGACCCGGAGGCCACCGCGGAGCGGTTGCGCACCGAGTTGCAGAACGCGCTCGACTCCAAGGGGGTGCTGCCATGAGCCACGCGTTGTCCGAGGAGAAGGGCGAGCGGGCGCCCGTCGAGGGGCGCAAGCCGGGCAGAGCCGCGCTGAGCGAGGGGAAGAAGGCCGAGCGGCGGCTGGGGCTGCTGCTGTGCGCGCCGGCCGTGCTGGTGATGGCGGCGGTCGCGGGCTGGCCGATCCTCTACTCGCTGTGGCTGTCCCTCCAGCGGTACGACCTGAAGTTCCCGGACCGCCAGGAGTTCGTCTGGTTCGACAACTACGTCACCGTGCTGTCCAACTCGTACTGGTGGAACGCGGTGTGGATCACGGTCGTGATCACCGTCGTGTCCGTGATCATCGAGTTGGTGCTGGGCATGGTGCTGGCGCTGATCATGCACCGCACGCTGGTCGGGCGGGGCATCGTGCGCACGTCGACGCTGATCCCGTACGGCATCGTGACGGTGGTGGCCGCGTTCTCGTGGCGCTACGCGTGGACGCCGGGCACCGGCTACCTGTCGGAGTTGGTGGCGGGCGGCGAACCCGTGCTGACGCAGAAGATCCCGGCGCTGATGGTGGTCATCCTGGCCGAGATCTGGAAGACCACGCCGTTCATGGCGCTGCTGCTGATGGCGGGCCTGGCCCTGGTGCCCGACGACCTGCTCAAGGCGGCGGCGATGGACGGCGCGAACGCGTGGCAGCGGTTCACCAAGGTGATGGTGCCGGTGATGAAACCGGCGATCCTGGTGGCGCTGCTGTTCCGCACGCTCGACGCGTTCCGGGTGTTCGACAACCTGTTCGTGCTGACCGGAGGGTCGCAGGGCACGACATCGGTCTCGATGATCGCCTACAACAACCTGATCAAGGGCCTGAACCTGGGCATCGGCTCGACGATGTCGGTGCTGATCTTCCTGATGGTGGCGTTGATCGCGTTCATCTTCATCAAGTTGTTCGGTACGGCGGCACCGGGCAGTGACGGCGGGGGGAGGCGCTGATGGCGGGTATCGGTGGTGCCGAGACCTCCGGGCGCAAGGCTCGGTGGGCGGTCCTCAACGTCCTGGTCGTGGCGTACGCGCTGTTCCCCGTGCTGTGGATCGTCTCGTTGTCCTTCAAGACGAAGGAGACGTTGGCGGACGGCAACTTCATCCCGCGCGAGTGGACGCTGGAGAACTACACGTCCATCTTCGCCACCACGGAGTTCGTGCGGGCGCTGGTGAACTCGATCGGCATCGCGATCATCGCCACCGCCGTCGCGGTGGTGTTCGGCACGATGGCCGCGTACGCGATCGCCCGGCTGGACTTCCCCGGCAAGCGGGTGCTGGTCGGGATCTCCCTGCTGGTGTCGATGTTCCCGCAGATCTCGCTGATCTCGCCGCTGTTCGAGATCGAGCGGACGCTCGGGCTGTTCGACACCTGGCCGGGCCTGATCCTGCCCTACATCACGTTCGGGCTGCCGCTGGCGATCTACACGCTGTCGGCGTTCTTCCGGGAGATCCCGTGGGAGCTGGAAAAAGCGGCCAAGATGGACGGCGCCACGCCCGGTCAGGCGTTCCGCCGGGTGATCGCGCCGCTGGCCGCGCCGGGCGTGTTCACCACGGCCATCCTGGTGTTCATCTTCTGCTGGAACGACTTCCTGTTCGCGATCTCGCTGACCTCCACCGAGAACTCGCGCACGGTCCCGGTGGCGCTGTCGTTCTTCACCGGCAGTTCCCAGTTCGAGGACCCGACCGGGTCGATCGCGGCGGCCGCCGTGGTGATCACGATCCCGATCATCCTGTTCGTGTTGTTCTTCCAGCGTCGGATCGTCGCCGGGTTGACCTCCGGCGCCGTCAAGGGGTGAAGCAATGGCCGAGATCGTGCTGGACAAGGTGAGCAAGCAGTACCCCGACGGCGCAGTGGCCGTGCGGGACGTGGACATCGAGATCGCCGACGGCGAGTTCATCATCCTGGTGGGCCCGTCCGGGTGCGGGAAGTCCACGACCCTGAACATGATCGCGGGGCTGGAGGACATCACCTCCGGCGAGCTGCGCATCGGCGGCGAGCGGGTCAACGAGCGCGCGCCCAAGGACCGTGACATCGCGATGGTGTTCCAGTCCTACGCGCTGTACCCGCACATGACGGTGAAGGAGAACATGGCCTTCCCGCTGCGGCTGGCGAAGGTCGACAACGCCACCGTGGAGAAGAAGGTCAAGGACGCGGCCGAGATCCTCGACCTCACCCAGCACCTGGACCGCAAACCGTCCAACCTCTCCGGCGGCCAGCGCCAGCGGGTGGCGATGGGGCGGGCGATCGTGCGCAGCCCCAAGGCGTTCCTGATGGACGAGCCGCTGTCCAACCTGGACGCCAAGCTGCGGGTGCAGATGCGGACCTCGGTGTCGCGCCTGCAGAAGCAGCTCGGCACCACGATGGTCTACGTGACGCACGACCAGACCGAGGCGATGACCCTCGGCGACCGGGTGGTGGTGATGCGGGGCGGCTCGGTGCAGCAGATCGGCGCGCCGCAGTACCTCTACGACCACCCGGCCAACCTGTTCGTGGCGGGGTTCATCGGCTCGCCGTCGATGAACTTCGTGCCCGCCGCGCTGGAGGGCGGGACGGTCCGCTCGCCGCTGGGCGACGTGCCGCTGACCGACCGGGTGCACGGGCTGCTCTCCGCCGCCGACGCGCCGCGCGAGGTGATCATGGGGCTGCGGCCCGAGCACTTCGAGGACTCCCGGCTGGTGGACGACGCGGTGCGCGCGCACGGCGTGACGTTCACCAGTCACGTGGACGTGCTGGAATCGATGGGCTCCGACAAGTACGCCTATTTCAGCCTGTCGGGTGAACAGGCCACGTCGGCGGAGCTGGCCGAGCTGGCCGCCGACGCGGGCTCGTCGGACGTGCCCGGTGGCGGCGTCTCGCTGGTCACCCGGCTCTCCGCCGCGTCGACGGCCACCGAGGGTGAGCAGGCCGACATCTGGTTCGACGCCGACAAGGTGCAGCTGTTCGACCCCGGCACCGGCCGCAACCTGACCTATTCCGGCGATTGATCGGCTCCGGGGGCCATCCGACTCGCTCGGGTGGCCCCCATTTGTCACAGGTCACGGGGAGTTACTGACCAGCCGGGACCATCGGCAGGGACGAACTCCATAGGCCATTCAGCGCAGCAAACGCACATCTCGCCGCTTTCGTGGCGCATTCGCTGCTGTCCGTCCGCACGCTGGTCGAAGGCGGGGATAACCCCGATCAACGGCGTCGGGGCAGGGGAGACCGCCGAGCACAGAAGAGAGCGCGCGATGGGGATTCTTGACGGAAAAGCGGTCGTGATCACCGGTGCGGGGCGCGGGCTGGGTGAGGCCTACGCGATGCACGCGGCGCAGTCGGGCGCCGCGGTCGTGGTCAACGATGTCGATGCTGACCTCGCCGAACAGGTGGCGGAGCACATCCGGGGGTACGGCGGGCGGGCGGTCGCCAGCACGCACACGGTGGCCGATCCGACCGAGGCGGAGAAGATCGTCGGAATGTGCCTGACCGAGTTCGGCCGGCTGGACGGCTTGGTGAACAACGCCGGGCTGAACTACGAGACCCTGCCGTGGGAGGACGACCCCGAATCGGTGCGTCGCACGGTCGAGGTCAACCTGCTGGGTGTCATATACACCGGAATGGCCGCGATGCGCGTGATGCGCGAACAGGGCGGTGGTTCCATCGTCAACATTTCGTCGGGGGCGTTCTTCGGGCAGCGCAAACTGTCCACCTATGCGGCGACCAAGGGCGCGGTGGCGTCCTTGAGCACGTCCTGGGCGCTGGACCTGGAGGGCGAGGGGATCCGCGTCAACGCGGTGTGCCCGGTCGCCCACACCCGCATGGTCTGGCGGTCCGAACGGTCACTGCGGGCGATCCCCGCCGACCGCACCCCCGGCAAGGTCGCGCCGCTGGTGCTGTTCCTGCTCAGCGACGCCGCCGAGGGGATCACCGGCCAGATCGTCCGGTGCAACGGCCGGCAGCTCCACCTCGTGGGGCACCCGTTCTTCAAGCAGCCGATCCTGGAGAGCGACACCTGGGACACCTCGTCGGTGAAACGGGCGTTCGACGGCGTGCTCCAGGCCCACCTGGAACCGTTCGGGCTGGAGAAGCGGATGCCGCCGCGACTGCGCGAGCTGGTGGAGCAGCCCGGCCAGACAGCGGTGTGAGGGGCGGGGCCTCGGGCGGCCCGTCCGAGGCGTGGAAGTGCCGCCCCCGCGCGGTGGCACTTCCCAGGAGGAGCGGCGTGCGTCCGGTGCCGACCGCCTGAGGGGTGCGGTCGGAACCTGACGCATGCCGCGCCGACGTCGTCCGAGAGGCGTTGGGGCGTGCGCGTCCACGACCATCTACCGGCACGGATGCCGGGCCCCGACGGGTTCGCCGACCAGGGTTCCGCCGAGGAGTGGAGCGGGTGCCGGCCGTCCACGTCCGCGGGACTGGTCGCCGGTGGGGAGGAGGCGGGCCGGGCAGTCGGGTGAAATTCGGCCGTGGGGCGGGAAATCGTGCTCGATCACCCGGTCAGGTGATTCTGGCGGGGCCGTACTCCGGTGCCACCATCGGGTCATGCCCGCGCGCAGGCCGAGGGTCACCGATTGGCGGCTGGTGGTCCAGTCGCGGTTGGACCGCGTCCGGGCCGACCTGGCCGCGCTGGGGCCGCCGGACCCGCTCGACCCGGAGAGCGCGCAGTGGCGGCTGGTCGCCGAGCAGGAGGCGGCCGTCGTGGAGGACATGGTCACCCGGCACGAGCCGCGCTGGCGGACGGTGGCCTCGTGGTGGTCGGGGTGGCACATCGAGCGGGCCTGGCGGTCGCTGCACGAGGCGGAGATCGCGGTCGTCGCGGCCGGCAGCGGGTTCCTGGGGCGGTTACCGGGGTTGCGGGCGCGGGTCGCGGAGAACCTGGAGGACGACGACCCGCGGCGGATCGCGCTGGAGGAGCTGCGGCCGGGCGAGTTCCCGCTGGTGGTGGAGCGGGAGCTGGTGGTCGACGCGTTGCGGGCGTCGTTCGACAAGTCGGATTTCGCGCACGTCGGGTCGCGGGCGCTGCGCAACAAGCTGATCGCCGCGTCGGTGGTGCTGCTCGCGGTGAACACGCTGCTGGGCGTCATCGGGCTGGTGAGCCCGGGGATGATCCCGATGTGCGTGGGGTCCGAGCGGCTGCCGACGGTGTGCCCGTCGGGGAAGAACGCGGCCGGCGTCGACGTGTGGCTGATCCAGGTGCTGGGCGCGTTCGGGGCGATCCTGTCGGCGGTGGTGCTGCTGCTGCGCCGGCGGCCGAGCTTGTCGCCGTACGTGATGATCGGCTACCAGGCCACCATCAAGATCCTGCTCGGGTCGGCGCTGGCGGTGATCGGGATCCTGGCGCTGGGCGCGGGCGTGACGACGGGGCTGATCGGCGTGGCCTCGCAGGCGGCGCTGCTGCTGTGGGCGGTGATCCTGGGGTACTCGCAGCAGGTGGCGACCCGCCTGCTGGACAGCTACGCCGACCGGGTGATGGACCAGGCCCGCCCGCTGCCCCGGCTGGAGGGGCCGAGGTAGGTCAGGGGCGGTGGCGGCTGGACCGGATGGTGTCGATGACGTCCTGGTCCCAGCGGTGGGTGCGGATGAGGCGGTAGCGCTCGGCGGCCACCCACATGTAGGCCTCGGTCTCCGTGCGGTCGCCGACCAGGCCGGCCTGGCGCAGCATCCCGACCACCGGCACGTACTCCTCGGTGTACCAGCGCAGGGCGATGGTCGGGCGGTCCAGGAACGCGCCCTCGTCCTGCATCAGGCGGAAGCCCCAGGCCTCGACGTGCTCGCCGAGCTCGGCGTACTCCCACGGGTCGGACAGCAGCACGGCCGTGCGGGCCTGCCCGGCCAGCGGCACGCGTTCCAGGAACAGCCGGCGGTAGTCCTTGACGATCAGGTCGCCCCGGTGCCGGATGCCGTGGGCCGCCACCCGGGTCACGACCTCCGTCACGTACGCGTCGATCACGGTCAGGCCGAGCGCGTGCGCGACCGACACCCGGTGGTGGCCGTCCTGGACGAAGTGCAGGTCACCCACCCGGTAGACCTCGATCGGCGGCACCGCCTCGCCCCGGCGGGCGGCCAGCGCCAGGCGCTGCCAGCGCTCCCGCACCCGCGCGGAGGTCGGCCGGAACCGGCGGTCGAAGTCGCGGGTGCGGTCGACGCTGCCCACGATCGAGTCCAGCCGGATGGTCCGCAGGCCGAGCCGGCGCTCGCCGAGCATCCCGAGCGCCTCCACCACCTCGTGGAACGGCAGCATGATGTTGACGTCGTCGGGCTCGCGCCGCAGCCACGCCGCCAGGCGGGACATCACCTGGCCGCGCCGGGCGCGCAGGAAGTCGTTCTCCGCGTCGGCGGCGGGGAACCCGGTGTCGCGGCGCATCAGCCGCCCTCCTCTCCGGCCGGCCCGCTCACGGGCACGTCCAGCACCTTGTACCCCACCACGTTGACCACGCGCGTGCGGTCGAGCAAGCGGTCCGGCCGGGGTGTGCCGTGCGGGTGGATGTGGCCGTGCAGCATCAGCGGCGGGTGCAGCCGGTGCACGGCGTCGTGCAGGCAGGCGAAGCCACGGTGCGGCGGGTCCGGCTCGTCGCCGCAGCCCAGCGGCGGCGAGTGGGTGAGCAGGACGTCCACGGCCCGTCCGTCGCGCAGGCCGCGCCACGCCGCCAGCCGGGCCACCCGGCGCACCCGCCGGGCCTGCTGCCGCTCGGTCCACTGGTTGGGGCCGTCGTTGTAGCGGATCGAGCCGCCCAGGCCGGCGATCCGCAGCCCGGCCACGTCGACCACCCGGCCGTCCGCGTTCACCGCGCCCGCCGGGCCGGGCCAGCGGGACGGGAGGCCGGCCCGCGTCCACAGGCCGCGCACGTTCGAGTAGCCGCTCAGGTCGACGTCGTGGTTGCCGGGGACGAACACGCACGGCCGGTCCAGCGCCGAGGTGAGGAACTCCAGGTAGTCGAACGGCAGGTCGCCCGCCGCGACGACCAGGTCGACGTCGTGCCGGCGCACCTGTTCGGTCCACAGCTGCTCGACCACCTCGTCCGCCACCGCGAGCACCTTCGGCATCCGTCGAGCCTAAGGCCGGTGACCGCGCGCGACACCTCGTCGGTGAAAGGGTGAAATGCACGTTTCGCCTGCTGCCGCCCGGCGCGATTCGGACTAGCGTCCGGGGTGTGCTCGCCGAGATGTTCCTCGACGCGGCTCGCGGCTGTCGGGACCACAGTCCGCTCACCCACACCCTGCTGGTGTCGGCGGCGGACGATCTGGCGCGCGGCGGCATCACCGCGCAGGTGATGGCGGGTGCGGAGTGCGACCGCAAGGGCACCGTCCCCGGGCTGAGGTTCGCGAGCGCCCTGCACCGGACGGTGCTGGAGGGCCGCGCGCCGTGCCTGGCCAAGCACTACCCGACCGCGGGCGGCGAGCCGCACCTGGACACGCTGTGGGACGACGCCCTGCCGGTGCTGCACGAGCACGTGGACGAGCTGCGCGCGCTGGTCAACGCGACCGTCGTGCAGACCAACGAACCCGGCCGCAACGCTCCGTTGTTCGGCGGCCTGCAGACCGCGACGCACCTGGTCGCCGACGCGGTCGGCCGGCGCACCACGTTCCCGGTGCGGCTGCTGGAGGTGGGCGCGTCCGGCGGCCTGAACCTGCGCCCGCACCGGATCGCCTACCGGGTGGGCGAGGAGGTCTTCGGCGACGTCGGCAGCCCGTTCGTGCTCGACACCGGGTGGACCGGCCGCCCCGAGGTGGACCTGTCGCACAACCTGCGGGTGGTGCGCCGGGCGGGCTGCGACCTGAACCCGGTCGACGTGTGCACCGACGACGGCCGGCTGCACCTGTCGTCGTTCGTGTGGGCGGACCAGCGGTGGCGGTGGGAACGCCTGCAAGCCGCCGTCGGCCTGGCCCAGCTCGACCCGGTGCCGGTGCGGCGGGCGACCGGGCCGGAGTGGCTGGCCGAGCAGTTGGCGCGGCCGGAGCGGGACGTGCTCACCGTGGTGTGGCACTCGGTGGTGTGGCAGTACGTGTCGCCGGCGGACCGCGCCATGGGGCGGTCGATCCTGGCCGACGCGGCGGCCCGCGCGACCCCGATGGCACCGCTGGCCCTGCTGGTGTTCGAGCCCAGGCGCACGCACGAGCGGACCCGGTACGACTTCCAGCTGCTGCTGAAGCTGTGGCCCAGCGGGATCTCGCTGCGGTTGGGCGCGGGCGCGGGGCACGGCATCCCGTTCGTCTGGCAGACCCGGCCCTGGAGCTGAGGGGTCAGGTGGTGCGGCTCGGGCGCAGGGCAGTGGGCGGGACGTGAACCCACGCGGGTTCATCGACTTCCTTGCACACCACGCGCACCGGGCGGTAGTCGGTCGTTCGGATTCCCCGGTAGCCGTGGCGCACGACCGCCCGGTGCACCACGTCGGACACCATCACCACCAGGTCCGCTTCCGGGGTCGCGTGCTGCGCCTCGTACAGGGGAGCGCTGTCCACCAGGCGGCACGCGGTGTTGAGGTCCGCGCCCACCCAGCCGTACGGGTCGCGCACGAGCTCGCCCGCGTGCACCGCCATCCGCAGCCGGATCCGCTCCGCGACGCCGAGCAGTTCCGCGCCCAGCAACGGGACCAGCGGCTCCAGAACGTCTACTTTGGACACTGTGGGCGGCACGAGCACGATGAGCCCGTCGCCCCGGTCCTCGGTGACGAGCCGCCGCCGGGGCACCCCGGCGGCCCGGAAAGCCCGTCGCACCACGGTGTGCAGCGCCGCCCGCGCCCGTACCTGCGCGCGGTTGTCACGTCTGCCGTAGCCGGCGATGTCGAACACGACGACCGTCCGGTGCAGCGGACGGCTCGGCGCCAGTCTGGTGTTCATCGGTCCCCACCTCCGCACTGGAGGTGGGGCGCGGGGGAGTGATCTCCCCTAGTTCCCGGTGGCGATCAGCAGGGTGACCGTGGTCAGCCAGCCGATCAGGAAGGCGAGGATCCAGAACCGGAGGTTGGTCAGCATTCTGGTCATGGTCGGGACGTCCCGTCGGGTCGGGGTGGACTGGGGGCTACAGCCAGCGGTTCCGACGGAATATTCGGTACAGGGTGAGGCAGGCGACCAGGATTATGGTGATCACCATGGGGTAGCCGTAGCGCCAGTGCAGCTCCGGCATGAAGTCGAAGTTCATCCCGTACACGCCGACGACCATGGTCGGCACGGAGATGATCGCCACCCAGGACGAGATCTTGCGCATGTCCGAGTTCTGCTGGAGCGTGATCTTGGCGAGCGTCGCGTCGACCAGCGTGGTCAGCAGCTCGTCGAAGTTCATCACCCGCTCGGAGACCTCGGTGAGGTGGTCGTCGACGTCGCGGAAGTACGACCGGACCTGCTCCGGGATCAGCGGCGTGTAGCCCTCGGCGAGCCGGCGCAGCGGCACGGCCAGCGGCATCACCGCCCGGCGCAGCTCCAGCACCTCGCGCTTCATCAGGTAGATCTGGTCGGCGCTGATCCGGCTGCGCGGCGCGAACACCAGCGCTTCCATCTGGTCGATGTCGTCCTCGATGTGGTCGGTCACCTCGAGGTAGTTGTCCACGACGTGGTCGGCGATCGAGTACAGCACCGCGGCCGGGCCGACCCGCAGCTTCTCGGCGTCCGACTCCAGTTCGCGGCGCACCGCGGCGAGCCCGGAGTGGTTGCCGTGCCGGACCGTGACCACGAAGTCGCGGCCCAGGAAGACCATGATCTCGCCGCTCTCCACGATCTCGTTGGCCGTGTCGGGGGACGCGTTCTGCACGTACCGCACGGTCTTGAGCACCATGAACAGCGTGTTGTCGTACCGCTCCAGCTTCGGCCGCTGGTGGGCGTGCACCGCGTCCTCGACGGCCAGCTCGTGCAGCCCGAACGTCTCCGCGACGCCCTGGATCTGCTCCTCGTCCGGCTCGTGCAGGCCGATCCAGACGAACCCGTCGCCACGCCGGCGCACCTCGTCCACGGCGTCGGTGTGCGACCACCGGCCGGACAGGCGCTCGCCGTCGACGTAGACGCCGCAGTCCACCACGTACGCCGACAGCGGCACCGGGATCGGGACCGAAGGGCGGTCGCGGTCGGGCACGCGGGCTCTCCGGCCGCCGAGCGAGGGCAAGCTGGGCACGGGTCCTCCAGACAGGGAGCGTCGACTCGCGGAACAAGATGACGACGGCACGTCCCCGACCGGACAGCACTGGGCCTAGCTGTGGGAAGCCGACCCTCCGCGGAGGACGCGCGAGGTACTCGCAGGATGGGGATCGTTGCTCATCGGCAGCCCTCACCTCCTCGGGTCGGTCGTCCGCGGCGGTGGAGTCGCTCACAGACCAGTTGCCGAGGGTACTCCTCCCGAGTTCACACTGTCGTCCCGGTCGTGGGGTGCTCGATCACAGACCCCCACCACGAGCCAACGGAGGCGTGCGGTGCAGTTCGGGCGTTATTACGAGGAGTTCGAGGTCGGCGCGGTCTACAAGCACTGGCCCGGGAAGACGGTCACCGAGTACGACGACCACCTGTTCTGCCTGCTGACGATGAACCACCACCCGCTGCACCTGGACGCGCACTACGCGGCGGAGACCACCGACTTCGGCAAGAACGTGGTGGTCGGCAACTACGTCTACTCGCTGCTGCTGGGCATGTCGGTGCCGGACGTGTCGGGCAAGGCCATCGCGAACCTGGAGGTGGAGTCGCTCAAGCACATCAAGCCCACCTTCCACGGCGACACCATCTACGGTGAGACCGAGGTGCTCGACAAGACCCCGTCGAAGTCGAAGGACGACCGGGGTGTGGTCTACGTCGAGACCCGCGGGTACAAGCAGGACGGCACGGTCGTCTGCGTGTTCCGCCGCAAGGTGATGGTGCCCAAGCGCTCGTACGGCGACAGCCGCGGCGGCGAGCAGCCGGGCCGACCCGAGCCGGTCACCGGCTGAGCCGGGGGAGGATGGCGGTCGACCGGTCCGCGCGAACGGCCGCCGGGGGTCCGACGAAGGACGAAGGAGTGACGTGACTGCCCTGGACCTGGTGCGGCGGCGACTGTCCCGGTTCGCCGAGCTGGAGGCGCCGGGCGTCTCGCCGCTCTACGAACACCTGGCCGGGCACGCCGCCGCCGACCCGGAGGTCGCCGGGCTGCTGACCGCCGCCCCGGAGCGCTTCGCGCACGCGACGCTGTTCCTGGCGGCGGCGCACCGGCTGGTGCAGGCCGAGCCGTTCCACGAGCTGTCGAACTACTACCCGTCGCTGGGCGGCACCTTCGGCGCGGACGAGCGCACCTGGCCGTTGTTCCGGGAGTTCGTGCTGGAGCGGGCCGACCGGATGCGGGCGCTGATCGCGGCCCGGTCGACCCAGACCAACGAGGTGCGCCGGGCGGCGCTGCTGTACCCGGCGGTGGCCATGGTGAAGGGCCCGGTCGGGCTGCTGGAGGTCGGCTGCTCCGCGGGCCTGCTGCTCGGGCTCGACCAGTACGGCTACCGGTACCAGACCGAGCAGGCCGGGCAGGTGGCCGCGGGCCCGGCGAAGGCCGCGCTCGGGCTGCACTGCGCGCTCGAACTCGCGCCCGGCGCGGAACTGCCCAAGATCCCCAAGGCGGTCAAGGTGGCGGCGAAGGTCGGGTTGGACCGCGCGCCCGCCGACCTCACCGACGAGGACAGCTACGCGTGGCTGGAGGCGTGCGTGTGGGCCGACCAGCCCGAACGGCTCCGGCTGTTCGGCGTGGCCGCCACCGTGCAGCGCAAGTCGCCGCCGACGTTCGTGGCCGGCGACGCCGTGGACGACCTCGCCGCGGCCGCCGCGCAGGTGCCCGCCGACCTGCCGCTGGTGGTCGTGACCAGCAACGTGCTGCCGTACGTGCCGGGCGGGGAGTTCGTGCGCGCGCTGCGGGCGCTGGACCGGCCGGCCTGGTGGGTCAGCCACGAGAGCTACGCGGCCGGGCTGGAGCACGTGCTGCCCGGCCGGGAGGACCTCGAGCAGGGCGACACCGCGTTCGGCGTGCTCGGGCTGGTCCGGTTCGAGGGCGGCGAGGTGGTGTCGGCCAAGGCCCTCGCCAAGACCGCCCTGCACGGCCAGCGGCTGGTCTGGCTGCCCTGACCCCGGACCGCGACGGGCGGGCCGGCCGTGGCCCGGACGGGTGATCTCTCCGCTTGAATGCGGTTCCGCGCCGTGGGGCGGGGAGTCCGGGCGGCCGGTGCGGCATGGCGGTGGGTGATCGTTCCGGGGCGGCCCGCACGTTCGGGGAGCGCCCGGTCGGGGCTGCCGCCGGCGGACCGGTCGCACGCGGCGTCACCTGCCCCGATCGGACGAAGTCGAGCGCGTGCGCGGGTGCTGTTCCGGGCCCCGGAAGGCCATCCGGGGCCGCGGACGAGCGGAAGTGTGTCCAAGATCGCAGCCCGCTCCAAGTGGGGTCCCGCGGTGCCGTCCCCCGCTCGGAGCGCACCCGATCGCACCAGGCAGGCCTGGTCGCGGACCCCCTGTGCCGCCGGTTGGGTGACGTTCCCTATCGACGTAGCGATGGTCACGGAGAGTCGGGTTCCGGCCCGAAATCGGCGGCCGCCGGCCCGGACCTCCCCCGCTCCGGGCCCGACTCGTCCACCCGGTACCAGGCACCGTCCCTCACCTGGGGGATTCGTCCTCCGCACGAGTAGTAGTCGCCCGATCGAGTCAGGGGCGACACCGCCAACACAGCGGATCAAGCGGTCACGTTCGGCCGTCACAGTCACCCGCTGTAGTCACACCGGAACGGCGGTGCTGGTCGCTACCCCAGGTGCGGTACAAAACTCCCAAGGTGCCGCGCCGTGCGGTACAACGGTTTTCACTGGCGCCACAAGGGTGCGGGTAGCGAACGGGGTTGATCACCGTGAATCTGAAGAAGATTCTCACTTTCGCCGGGGTCGGCTTGGTCCTGTTCTTCCTGATCGCGGAACCCCAGCAGGCGGCTCAGCTCGTCCAGAACGTGCTGAACACGCTGAAGGGAGCCGCTGAGGCGCTCATCACCTTCGTGAAACAATTGTTCTGAGTCGCCCGGCTCCTCTCCCCCGGCGAAGGGTCAGGTCTGAGGCATGTTCGCACCACGAGACCCCGACGAGTACCTGCTCCCCACGGAGCGTCGGGTCATCCGGGTCCGCAGGCACTGGAGCAGTCTGCTCTGGGATCTCCTGGAGGCGGCGGCCCTGCTGGCCGGCGCCATGATGATCTCCTACCTGCTGCCCGACAACGCCGGCGTGGTCCAGAACATCCTCTGGTACGCGGCGCTGTTCGTGCTGCTCAGGCTGGCGTACTTCGTCATGGAGTGGTGGGTGGAGCGGATCGTCGTCACCGACAAGAGGTTCATGATCTCGTCGGGGGTCTTCGAGACCAAGGTGGCCATGATGCCGATCAGCAAGGTCACCGACCTCACCTACGAGCGGACGGTGCTGGGGCGCATGTTCGGCTTCGGCACCCTGGTCGTGGAGTCGGCGGGGCAGATCCAGGCGCTCAACCGGATCGAGTTCCTGCCGAACCCCGAAGAGGTGTACGACGCCATCTCGGAGTTGACCTTCGGCGACAAGAAGGCGCAGGCCGAGCGGTTCTCGATGATCAAGGCGCAGCGGGCGGCGCGCGGGAAGAAGATGGTGCCGTAGGTCAGACTGGGCGGGTGCGCATCGACCTGCACACCCACTCGACCGAGTCCGACGGCACGGACACGCCCGCGGAACTGGTGGCCGCCGCGGCGGCCACCGGTCTGTCCGCCGTCGCGCTGACCGACCACGACACCGCCGCCGGCTGGGCGGAGGCGGCCGACGCGCTGCCCCCGGGCCTGCGGCTGGTGCGCGGCGCGGAGCTGTCCTGCGCGTCGGACGACGGTCGAGGCAGGGTCATCACCGTCCACCTGCTCGCCTACCTCTACGACCCCACCTCGCCCGCCCTGGTCGAGGAGCAGCTGCGGCTGCGCTCCGAACGACGGCACCGGCTGCGCCGGATGGCGGTGCGGATGGTCGAGGACGGCTTCCCCATCGACCCCGACGAGCTGATGGCGGCGATGCCCGCCGACGCGCCCGCCGGCCGCCCGCACCTGGCCATGGCGCTGATCAGGGCCGGTGTGGTGACCAGCGTGGACGAGGCGTTCGCCCGGTACCTGACCGGCGGGCGGTACTACGTGCCGCGCACCGACACCCCGGTCGCGCGGGCCATCGAGATGATCACCGAGGCGGGCGGGGTCACCGTGCTCGCCCACCCGTTCGCCTCCTCGCGCGGACCGATCGTGTCCGACGGGGTGGTGGCCGACCTCGCGGACCTCGGGCTGGCCGGCGTCGAGGTCGACCACCCCGACCACGACCCGGCGACCCGGGCGCGGCTGCGCGGGCTCGCGGGCGAGCTGGGACTGCTCACGACGGGCTCCTCGGACTACCACGGCACCAACAAAACCGTGCGGATCGGTGCCGAGACCACATCACCCGACGTGCTGGACGCGATCGCCGACCGGGCGACCGGGTGCAAGGTGCTGGTCGGTTAGGCCGACCGTGCCGGAGCGCTGCGCCGACCGTGTGAAGGGCCGCTGCGCCGTGCGCGGGCAGTGCCGGGACTGTCGGTCCACCTCGGTAGTTTGGTGTCGTGCAGGAACAGCTGGGGTTCGATTTCGGCGCGATGCCGAAGAAGCTCGTGCGGGTCACCCCGTCGAAGCTCTCGACGTGGGCGGACTGCCCGCGCCGGTTCCGCATGGCCTACGTGGACCGGCCGACACCGCCGCGCGGCGGCGCGTGGGCGCACAACACGCTCGGCGCGGTCGTGCACAACGCGCTCAAGGCGCTGTTCGACCTGCCGGCCGAGCGCCGCACCCCGGAGCAGGCGGTGGCCCAGCTGCACCGCCAGTGGAAGAACGACGGGTTCCGCGACGCCGAGCAGGCCGCCGTGTACCGGGGCCGCGCCGAGGGCTGGGTGCGCGACTACGTCGGCGGGCTCGACACGTCGATCGAGCCGCTGGGCATCGAGCGCTGGGTGTCCACGCCGACCGCCCGGATCGTCGCGGAGGGCCGGGTCGACCGGATCGACCTGCGCGAGGGCGAGCTGGTCATCGTCGACTACAAGACCGGGCGGCACGCGCTGAGCGCGGACGACGCGCGCGGCTCCCAGGCGCTGGCGCTGTACGCCCTGGCGGCCCGGCGGACCCTGCGCAAGCCGTGCCGGCGGGTGGAGCTGCACCACCTGCCCACCGGGGCGGTCGCGGTGTGGGAGCACACCGACGAGAGCCTCGCGCGGCACGTCTCGCGGGCCGAGGAGGCCGCCGACGAGATCGGCTTGGCCGCCGACACCCTCGCCGCCGGCGGCGACCCGGAGATCCTCTACCCGCCCCGCACCGGCAACCAGTGCACCTGGTGCGACTTCCGCCGGAGCTGCCCGGAGGGGCAGCAGGCGGCACCGACACTCGACCCGTGGGCTCTGCTCGCGCCGTAGGGAGAGCCGTGACGATGGTGGAGACCGAGCCGCGCGTGCTGCGGACGTGGCGCGGGGTCGGCGGCAGCGTGGCCGTGGGCCTCGTGCTGCTGGCGCTGGCGCTGATCGGCGTGCAGGTCTACGCGGGCCTGCACGACCTGCCCGGACCGGGCGTGGGCGTGGTGCTGGGCCACTTGCTGGCCGCCGCGGTGGCCGTGGTGGCGCAGGTCGTCGCCGACCGGCGCACCGGCTGGGTCGCCGGGCTGTGCGGCCTGGCGGTGCTGGTGGCCGGCGCTACGACGCTGTGGGTGTTCTGGTGGGCGTGAGCCAGGCCCGGGTGGTCAGGCGCTGAGCCAGGCCCGCCAGGTCGGCAGGAGGGTGGCCAGCAGCGCCTCGGGGGCCTCGGTGTTCGGCGAGTGCAGGACGCCCTTGAGGACGGCGAAGTCGGCGTCGAGGCGTTCGGCCATGTCCCGCTGCGCGGCCGCCGACCAGGCGTCGTCCAGCTCGCC
The DNA here is from genome assembly GCF_000328705.1 of Saccharothrix espanaensis DSM 44229. NCBI lineage: Bacteria > Bacillati > Actinomycetota > Actinomycetes > Pseudonocardiales > Pseudonocardiaceae > Saccharothrix > Saccharothrix espanaensis. The sequence goes on from NC_019673.1 coordinate 921,365, forward strand.
GCAGACCACCAGGCACGGCGTGCCCGACGAGCGCAGCGACCGCGCCAGCTTCGCCACCAGGTCCGGCTCGGTGCGCAGCGCGTCGCCCATGCCGAGCAGGCCCGCGGCCGTGGAGCGGCCGAACCGGGACCGGTAGAAGTCCTTGAGCCCCTCCGGGAGCAGCGCCCACTGCGGGTTCAGCGCGGCGCGGACGAGGGTGAACTCGTACAACGCCGCGACGCCCTGCTCGCGCAGCAGCGGTTCGCCCTGCTCCAGCGCGAGCCGGCGCTCGCCCGGCGGCAGCTCCGAGGGCCCCGACGACAGCAGCGTCAACCCGGTGATCGGGGCCTGCGCGAGCACCGCGCCCCGGCACACCAGCCCGCCGTAGGAGTGGCCGAGCAGCAGCACCCGCCGGCCGTCCGCGGTGAGCTTGCCGACCAGCTCGGCCACCGCCGCGCCCAGCGGACCGGGGTGGTAGTCGGCCTCGGCGACCGGGCCCGCCGACTCGTACTGGCCGGGCAGGTCGATCGCCACGACCTCCAGACCGGCGTCCGCGATCGGGTCGAGCAGCGGCGCGAAGTCCTCTTTGGACCCGGTGTAGCCGGGCACCAGCAACGCCGTCGCGCCGATGTCGACACCGGCCGCGGGCGCGCGCAGGGCGGCGACCGGACCGTACCGGCCGGGCAGGTCGACGCGGTGCGCGCGGTGCGGGCTGAGCTGCGAGTGCACGTCTCGAAGTGTGCCGCACTCCGCCCGTGCGCGCGTGGGTGAACGAGCGCGGCGCTACCGCAGGGCGACCAGCGTGTCGCCGCGCTGCTCCAGCACGACCGGCCCCTCGGTGCCCATCAGGACCGGGCCGGTGTAGCCGCCCCGGTCGACCGGCACGCGGCCGATCTCCTGGCCGGAGACCTGGTCGACCACCTTCAACCCGTCCGGCACCGGGATCAGCGCGCGGCCCGCCAGCGTCGTGCCGGGGCCCTGCGACGGGGTCGTCCACAGCGGGTTCAGGTCGGCCAGGGTCAGCGCGATCGTGCGCGACCCGGTGAACCAGTAGACGTTCGCGGTGCTGGTCATCGTGGACACCACCCGGCCCGGGGGGTCGCCCGCCAGCTCCTGCTCGGACACCTCGACCGGGTACTCCTGGATCAGCCCGCCGGTCTCCGCGTCGAACACGATCAGCTTGCCCGGCACGGCCACCGCGACCCGGTTGGCGGTCACCGCGACCACCCGCGCGCCCTTGACGCCGACCAGCGCGGTGCTGAGCACCTGCGGCTCGTCGGACTTCTCCGGGTTGGGCTTGAGCACCGTGATCCGGTCGGACGGGTCCTGGTTGTAGCACCGCTCGATCACCGCGGCCTTGCCGCCGCTGACCGCGAACGAGCCGTACTCGCAGCCCGGCCGGGGTTGCTTCCCCGCGTTCACGATCGCGCGCAGCGTGCCGTACTCCAGCGACCGCACCAGGTCGTCGCGCCGGTACACCTCGAAGTACGTCCCGCCGGTGGCCAGCACGTGCGAGCCCTCGTTGAGCAGGCGGGTGTCCAGCGCGGCGTCGCCGTTGCGCTGCGGGCCGCGCTTGCCCGACGCGGCGTCCAACGTGGTCAGCTCGGAGCAGTTGGTGTCCTTGCGGTAGAGCGCGAACACCTTGCCCCAGGCGGTGCTCACCGTGCACAGCGGCAGGTCCCGGCTGTAGCGCCAGCGGACCTCGCCGGTCAGCGCGTCCCGGCCGACGACCTCGCCGTTGTCCCCGGTCGCCACCACCGAGTCCAGGTGCACCGGCACCTGGGTGGCGGCGCTCGGGGCCCGCCACAGCTCACCCAGTGACGGCGGCAGCACCGTCACCGGTTCGAGCGGCGTGATCTGGCTGGGTCCGGTCTGCGAGGTGGTGTTGCGGGCATCGCTGAACACCCACACCAGCCCGGCCGCGACCAGGATCCCGACCACGACCAGGGCCAGGGCCACGTAGTCGCCCCTGGTCCGCCACGTCCGCACGGGACCCACCGGCCCGTCGTCGGTGCTGCCGGGGGAGGGGTCCGCCAAGACGTCCTCGGTGGTCGGCTGGTCGGCGTCGTCGTCGGCGGAGCGCTGCGCGCCCGTCGAACGCCCGGCGCTCGCGCCCGTCGACTGCTCGGCGGCCGTGCCCGTCGACTGCTCGGCCACGGCGTCCGTTGAACGCTCCGCGACAGCACCCGTCGACTGCTCCGCGACAGCACCCGTTGAACGCTCCGCGTTCGCGTCCACCACGACCTGCCCGTTCGACTCCGCCTGTTCCGGCTGGCCCACTGCCCGGCTCCCGATGGTTCGGTGATCTGTCCGGCCACATGCTGCCGCACGTGGCCGGAGATCCGTGTGAGGAGTCAGTCTGCCGACGGCGGGGCGTCCGCGGAACCTTCCGTCTCGGTTCGCGTGGCGCGGCGACGGGTGCGGGGGCGCTCGGTCTCCTCCGCGTCCGCCGGTTCCGCCTTGCGCCTGGTCCGGGAGCGGGTGTCCGCTTCCTCGGGCTGCGCTTCGGCGGTGGCCTCGGCCGTCTTGCGGGTCCGCGTCCGCTTGGGCGCGGCCTCGGCCGGCTGGTCGGACGTCTCCGCGACCTCGGCGGGTGCCGCGGCCTTGCGGGTACGGGCCCGCTTCGGGGCCGCCGGTTCGACCGCCGTCTCGACCGCGGGCTCGGCGTCGGCCGGGGTGGCCTCCGCCGGGGCTTCGACGGCCTTCTTCCGCGTCCGGGTGCGCTTGGGCGCGGCCTCTGCGACCGGCTCTGCGACCGGCTCTGCGACCGGCTCTGCGACCGGCTCCGCGGCCGGCTCGGTGACGGCCTCGGCGGGCGCGGGCTCGGCCTTCTTGCGGGTGCGGGTGCGCCTGGGCGTGACCGCTTCGGCCGGGGCCTCTGCGGGCGCTTCGGCGACCGGCGCGGCCACCGGCTCCGCTACCGGCGCGGCAACCGCGTCGGCGGCGGGTGCCTGCGGCGCGGCGTCGGCGGGGGCGTCGGTCGACGCTCCAGCCCGGCTGCGCCGACGGCTGCGGGTGGGCGCGGCGTCGGCCGGTGCTTCGGCCTTCGGCGCGTCCGGGATCGCGACCGCTTCGGCCGGGGTGGCGGCCTCGACCGGCGCGTGCTCGACGGCCGTGCCGTTGACCGCGACGGCCTCGGGCGCGGAGCCGTCGGCCACCGCGGCGGCCTCGCCGGCCGAACTGCCACGACGACGGCGGCGGCGCGACCGGGTGTGCTCGGTGGAGCCCGCCTCGCCGTTCGGCGACCCGCCCTCGGCCTGGCCGTTCGGCGACCCGCCCTCGGCCGTGACGCCCTCCGCCGGGACACCGCCCCGGCTGCGCCGGCGACGCCGGGTCCGGCCGCCGCCGTTCTCGGTGCCGTCCTCGGTGGCCGCCGGCTCGCCGCTCGTGGTCGGCGACCCCGGCGAACCGGGCGCGCCGCGCTTGCGACCGCGCTTGCGGGGCTTGCGCTCGCCCTTGAGGTTCTCCTCCGGCTCGGCGTCCAGGCCCGCGCGGGTGCGCAGGCCCAGCGGCAGCCGGCCGGTCGAGCCCGCCGGGATGTGCAGCTCGGCGAACAGGTGGTCCGACGTCGAGTACGTCTCCACCGGCTCCGGCTTGCCCAGGTTGAGCGCGTCGCTGATCGACTTCCAGCGCGGCATCTCGTCCCAGTCGACCAGCGTGACGGCGACGCCCGTGCGGCCCGCGCGGCCCGTCCGGCCGATGCGGTGCACGTAGGTCTTCTCGTCCTCCGGGCACTGGTAGTTGATGACGTGCGTGACGCCCTCGACGTCGATGCCGCGCGCGGCCACGTCCGTCGCCACCAGCACGTCGATCTTGCCGCTGCGGAACGCCCGCAGCGCCTGCTCGCGCGCGCCCTGGCCCAGGTCGCCGTGCACGGCCGCCGCGGCGAACCCGCGCTCGACCATCTCGTCCGCGACCTTCTGCGCCGTGCGCTTGGTGCGGGTGAAGATCATGCACAGGCCGCGGTCGCGGGCCTGCAACGCGCGCGCTAGCAGCTCGGTCTTGTCCAGCGCGTGCGCCCGGTAGACGAACTGCTCGGTGCGCTCGTGGATCGCGCCCGCGTCGTTCTCCTCGGCGCGCACGTGCGTGGGCTGGTTGAGGAACGTGCGGGCCAGCGTGATGATCGGCCCCGGCATGGTCGCCGAGAACAGCATGGTCTGCCGCTCGTCGGGCACCATGCGCAGGATGCGCTCGATGTCGGGCAGGAAGCCCAGGTCGAGCATCTCGTCGGCCTCGTCCAGCACCAGCCCGCGGACCTTGCCCAGCACCAGGTGGCGCTGCTCGGCCAGGTCGAGCAGCCGGCCCGGGGTGCCCACGACCAGGTCCACGCCCTTGCGCAGGGCGTTGATCTGCGGCTCGTACGGCCGGCCGCCGTAGATGGCCATCACCCGCACGCCCAGGTGCTTGGCGGCGTCGGTGAGGTCGTGGGTGACCTGCAGGCACAGCTCGCGGGTCGGCACCACGACCAGCGCCTGCGGCGTGCCGTCACCCGGCACGGTGATCCGCTGGAGCAGCGGGATGCCGAAACCCAGGGTCTTGCCGGTGCCCGTGCGGGCCTGCCCGATGACGTCGTCGCCGGCCAGCGCCAGCGGCAGCGTCAGCTCCTGGATGGCGAACGCCCGCTCGATGCCGGCCTCGGCCAGCGCGCGGACGATCTCGGCGTGCACGCCCAGCTCGGCGAACGTGGGGGAGTCGGTCCGGACCGGGGCGTTGGCGACCAGCGGGTGGGAGGTGTCCACGTCGGGGACTCCCAGCTCGCTGTGCTCCAAGGCCACCGGGTCCAGCTGGGTCTGTTCGTTTGTCGCGGTCAGGATGATCGCCTCTCTCGTACCAGCGCGCACGGCCTGTACGGGCCACTCGACCGCGCCTACCGCCTCGCGGCCGCGCGAAGCGGCCGGGCGTGTGGCGCGGGAGGGCCTGCGAGGTATGCGCGCACCCTCTCCTGGCGGCACGGTGCCGCCGTAGTCGGCTCTCGGCACCGCTGCGAGCCCCTGCTGGGCCGCGCCGCGCCGGGCGTCGGGTAGTCACTCTACCTGCCGACTAGGCCGTTCGGGGTGGAACGCCCGTGGTGGCTGCGGAGTCGCGTGCCTGGGGTGTTGTGAAGACCACCCGACTAGGCTCGCGGCCATGGGTGACGCAGCGGTGGTGTCCGGCCAGGTGGCCGAAGGTGTGGTCGACCTGCTCGGCGCACTGGCCTACGGCGAGCTGTCGGCGTTCGACCGGATGGCGGAGGACGCGCGGACCGCGCCGACGCTGGCCGGGCGCGCCGACCTGTCCGCGATGGCGGCGGCCGAGATCGGGCACTTCACCCTGATCGAGCGGTACCTGGCCGACCACGGGCACGTCCTGGAGGACGCGATGAGCCCGTTCGTGGCGGGTTTCGACGCGTTCCACGCCTCGACGGCGCCCAAGTCGTGGCACGAGTCGCTGGTCAAGGCCTACGTCGGCGACGGCCTGGCGGCGGACTTCTACCGCGAGGTCGCCCAGTGGCTCGACCAGCCGACCAAGGAGCTGGTGCTCGCGGTGCTGGCCGACACGGGCCACTCGGCGTTCGCCGAGCGCGAAGTCCGGGCGGCCTGCGGCGCGGACCCGAAGATCAAGGACCGGCTCACGCTGTGGGGTCGCCGGCTGCTCGGCGAGGCGTTGACGCAGGCCCAGTACGTGGTGGCGGAGCGGGACCCGCTCGCCGAGCTGATCGTGCGGGGCTCCGGCGACCTCGCCGGCATCGCCGCGCTGTTCCGGCGGCTCCAGCAGAGCCACACGCGGCGCATGACGGCGCTCGGGCTCGGCTAGGGTTGATTTCGACAGTTGTCTGACCGCCGAGTTGGGCGGTCAACGCGTGTACGGAGGTCAGCGTGGAGGTCAGGGTCGGCGTCGCGGACAGTCCGCGTGAGCTCGTGGTGTCGAGCTCTCTGTCCCCCGATGAGGTCGAATCGCAGGTCGCGGACGCGCTGAGGGCGGGCAGCGGCCACCTGACGCTGGTCGACCAGAAGGGTGCCCGCTACGTGGTGCCCGCGAGCCGCATCGCGTACGTGGAGATCGGTCCGAGCGACTCGCGCAAGGTCGGCTTCACGGCGTAAGGACCTCGGGTCCCGTCGAGGGATCGGCAGAGCTGACGAAGGGGCGTCCCGTTCGGGACGCTCCTTCGTCGTGCCCGGTCCGCGGGCGCCAAAACCCGCCGCCAAAACCCGCCGTCGGATGTCGCCGTCAGATGTCGGCGGAGGGCTCCGGCGCGGGCGGGATCACGAACGGCGGCGTGCTCGTCCCGGCGACCCGGTAGCGCCGCCACGGGTCGGGGTCGGTCAGCGCGCCGGTCGCCGAGCCGTCCGGGGTGCGCAGCAGCGCGGTCCGCGCGCCGGCCTCCACCAGCTCGGTGACCTGGTCGTTCGCCGCGACGCGGCCGTACCAGTGGTAGCGGCCGTCGATCGGCTGGAAGTACCCGCGCAGCTCGACGTCCACGGCCACCTCGCGCTGGTCGAACACCAGCACCGCCGCGCCGGTGTAGCCGTCCTCGTCGTGGTCGTGCTCTTCGGACATCAGGTCTCCTCGCCGTTGACGAGCCGCAGCCGGGCGGGCTCCTCGGTGAAATCGGTGACCAGCGGCGCGTCCGGGTCGAGCGCGACGCCCGCGGACCGGAGCAGGCCGTCGATGGCGTGCCAGATGATGGTGGCCAGGTAGTCGCTCAGGCTCGCCCGGGTCATCGACTGGCGGTCCAGCCACCAGTCGCCGGCGTTCTGCACCATGCCGACCAGGGCGTGCGCCCACGGCTCGGCCCCGCCGGAGTCCATGTCGAACGCGCGCAGGTAGTCGCCCAGCAGGCGGGCCAGCGCGGCGGCGATGAGCTGCTTGTCCTCCTGCACCACGTCCTGCTCGACGGGGCGGTCGGTGAACGACTTGCGCACCACGAACCGGTAGAGGTTCGGGTTCTCCTCGATCACCGACAGGTAGGCGTCGACGATGCCGCGGATCCGGGCGCGGATCGGGCCCTCGTGGCTGATCGCCGGGACCATCTTGTCCATCAGCATCTCGGTGCCGCGCTGCCCGACCGCCAGGTACAGGTCCGACTTGTCGGTGAAGTGCCGGTACAGCACGGGTTTGCTGACGCCCGCCGCGGCCGCGATCTCGTCCATGCCGACCTCGGGGCCGTGCGCGGCCACGGCGCGGATCGTCGCTTCGACGAACTCCGCCCGGCGCGCCTCCCGGTGCCCCTTCCAGCGCTCCCGGCGTGCGTCCGTTCCGCCCTTGACAGTTCGAGCCATGTGACGCACGCTACCAGAAGTAACTGTTACCTCAAGTCGCAGATAACCCCGCTCGCCAGGAACACCCAACCGGGAGGGACCCGATGACGAGGGCCTTGAAGGTCGCCGATCGCGAGAAGACCGCCGAGCGGCTGCTCAACTCCTCGGCTGACAAGTTCTACGACCCGGAGGTGGACATCGACTGGTCCGCGCCGCTGGTCGAGGGCCTGCGGTACACCCCGGAGCACCGGTGCTCCCTCTACGGCACCGAGCTGTGGGACCGGATGACGCCCGAGCAGCGGATCGACCTGTCCCGGCACGAGGTCGCCAGCGTGGCCAGCGTCGGCCTCTGGTTCGAGATCCTGCTGATGCAGATGCTGCTCAAGGAGGTCTACCGGTCCGATCCGACGACCAAGCACGCGCAGTACGCGCTGACCGAGGTCGCCGACGAGTGCCGGCACTCCACGATGTTCGCGCGCATGGTCGAGCGCATCGGCTGCCCGCCCTACGGACCCCGCAGGCACGTCTACCACCTGGGCAAGCTGCTCCCGGTGATCGGCTACGGCCCGGCCCTGTACGGCTCGATCCTGGTCGCGGAGGAGATCCTCGACCGGATGCAGCGCGAGACCATGGCCGACGAGAGCGTGCAGCCGCTGGTCCGCATGGTCAACCGGATCCACGTGCTGGAGGAGGCGCGGCACGTCCGGTTCGCCCGCGAGGAGGTCGTGCGCGGCATGGCGACCATCACCAAGAAGGAACTGCCCTACCAGCGCTGGCTGATCGCGACCACGTCGATGTTCATCACCCGGTCGATCATCAACCCCGAGGTGTACGCGGCCGTCGGCCTGGACAGGGACGAGGCGCACAAGGCCGCGCTGGGCAACCCGAAGTGGCACGAGACGATCCAGTGGTCCGGCGAGCGGATCATGAAGTTCCTCGACGAGCAGGGCCTGGTCGGGAAGCCGGGGATGCGGGCATGGCGCCGGTCGTTCCTGCTCGGATGAGCGCCCCCTGGGAACCGGACCACCGGTTCGTGACCTCGGACGGGACCGCGCTGCACGTCGTGGACAACGGGCCGCGGGACGCGGACGTGACCACCGTGCTGGTGCACGGCTGGACGCTGGACCACACGTCGTGGGACCACGTGGCTCCGGCACTGCCCGGTCGGGTGCTCCGCTACGACCACCGCGGCCATGGCGGGTCCGCGGCGTCGTCGGCGGAGGCGGCCACGATCGAGCGGTGCGCGGACGACCTGGCCGAGTTGATCGCGGCACGGGTGCCCACCGGGCGCATCGTGCTCGCGGGTCACTCGATGGGCGGAATGACGATCATGGCGCTGGCCGAGCAGCACCCCGCGCTGCTCGACCGCGTCGCCGGGATCGTCCTGGTGAACACGTCGTCGGGCGGCCTGTCCGGCACGAGGCTCGGCCTGCCGGGCGTGTGGGGCCGGGCGTTCGTGGCCGGCGAGCGCGCCTCGAACCGGCAGATCGCCCGGCTGCGCCGGCCGCAGCTGCTCCAGCGGACCCGGGTCCTGCGCCCCGGTCTGCGGTGGCTGCTGTTCGGCAAGCAGCCGCTGTGGCGGGACGTGGCGTCGTCGGCGGTCATGGTGGGCCGGTGCAACCCGGTGGCCATGGTGGCGTTCCGGAGCTCCCTGGACGCACACGACCGGGTGAAATCGCTCAAGCAGTTCGGCGGCATCCCGGCAGTAGTCCTCGCCGGCGGCGCGGACCGCCTCACCCCGGCCCGGCACGCACGGATCATCGCGGACGAGGTGACGCACGCCGAGTTGGTGATCTACCCAGGAGCGGGTCACATGCTCCCGATGGAGCGATCACGAGAGGTCACAGCACACATCACCGCGCTGCTGTGACGACCCGCCGGACCACCACGCGAGGCCGCGTCGGTAGGTCGAGACTCATTTCCCGGCGATCACGCTTTTCGATCGTCGGGAAATCAGGCTCGACCTACCGACTTCCCGGCGGCCGAGCCCGCCGCGACGGAGTCGCGGCAATCCAACTCAGTGCTGGAGGGGGAAGCCGCCGCCGATGCCGCGCCACGCGAGGTTGGAGATCAGGGCGACCGCGTCTTCCTTCGGGACCTGGCGGTCGTCGGCCAGCCACGCACGTGCCGTGACCTGCGACAAGCCGACAAGGCCGACCGCGAGCAGCCGGGCGCGGTGCTCGTCCAGGCCGGTGTCGGCGGTGATGGTGCCGGTGATCGCCTTCACGCTCTCCGTCGTCGCCCGCTCCACGGCCTGCGCCACGGCCGGCTCGCTGCGCAGGTCGGACTCGAAGACCATGCGGAACGCCTGGCCCTCGCCGTCCACGAAGTCGTAGAACGCGCCGACCGTCGCCTTCACCCGCTGCTTGTTGTCCGTGGTGGACTCCAGCGCACCGCGCACGCGGTTCACCAGCTCGTCCACGTGGGATTCCAGCAGCGCCATGTACAGCTCCAGCTTGCCGGGGAAGTGCTGGTACAGCACCGGCTTGCTGACGCCCGCGCGCTCGGCGATCTCGTCCATCGCGGCGGCGTGGTAGCCGTTGGACACGAACACGTCCTGCGCCGCGGCCAGCAACTGGGCACGCCGGGCGGTGCGTGGGAGTCGGACCCCTCGTCCCGCGCCGCCGTTGTGCCCGACCGTGGTCTGGGCCGTCTCCGTCATGGTGCCTCCAGCCAACCTGTCCATCGCGAAACCGGCAAGGGGTGGCCCTGCCGGCTCGTCGGCAACCTTACTCGCTGGTAGCAGCGTTGCGGGAAAGCTTCTCGTTTCGTAGGACGCCCGAGCAGGCATCCTGGAGGAATGACCGAGGCCCTGGAGGCGAGCAGACCCGCCCTCACCCACGTGCCCCTGTCCGCCGCGCCGCTACCCCCGCTGGACTCAACGAGCGCGCCGTGGCCAGGTGACTACCTCGACATCGACGGCCACACCGTGCACGTCCGGCGCACCCCCGGCCCGGCCGACTCGACCGCCGTCTACGTGCACGGCCTGGGCGGTTCGGCCACGAACTGGACCGACCTGGCCGGGCAGCTCTCCGGCCACGTCGACGGGCACGCGCTGGACCTGCCCGGGTTCGGCCGCTCCGAGCCGATCCCCGGCTACACGTTCAGCATGGCCACCCACGCCGAGGTGGTCGTCGCCTACATCGAGTCGCTCGGCGTCGGCCCGGTGCACCTGTTCGGCAACTCAATGGGCGGCGCGATCTCGCTGATCGCCGCGGCCGCCCGGCCCGACCTGGTGCGCACGCTGACCCTGATCTCGCCCGCCGTGCCGGACCTGCGTCCCAGCCTGCGCCGGGTGTCCGACCCGCGGCTGCCGCTGGCGTTCCTGCCGGTCCTGGGCTCGCGGATGCGCCGGCAGCTCGCCCTGGTCACGCCCGAGCAGCGGACCCAGCAGATGCTGCGGCTGTGCTTCGCCGACCCGTCGCAGGTCCCGGAAGTGCGGATCGAGCAGTCCGCGGCGGAGTACGCGGAGCGGACCGCGCAGCCGTGGTCGGGCACCGCGCTCGGCCGCAGCACGGTGGAGCTGATCAGGACGTGGCTGGTGCCGCGCTCGCGGTCGATGTGGCTGCTGCCGCCCCGGATCACCGCGCCCTCGCTGGTCGTCTGGGGCACCGAGGACCGGCTGGTCAGCGCCCGCAAGGCGCCCCGGGTGGCCCGGCTGCTGCCGCGCGGCCGGCTGCTGGTGCTGCCGCGCACCGGGCACGTCGCCCAGATGGAGCGGCCGGAGTCGGTGGCGCGGGCCGTGCTCGGGATGTGGGAGTCCGGTGCGGCCTGGTAGCCCGGTCCAGCGCGGTGACCTGGGCCGTCCGCCCGGCTCGGGCACCGGAGTCCGCTGGGCGGGCGCCGCTGTGGCACCCTGGTCGCCGTGAACCGGACATCGCAGGACGGGCGCGACACCGCGCCTGCCTCGGATGCCCGGCCGTCCCCTCCGGACGACCGCTACCGCCGGGGTTCCCGGCGGACCGGGGCCGAGCCGCTGACCGCCTCCTGGGAGCCCGCCGGCTCCCGGCCCGGCCCGCGCCGGCGCGGGCTCAAGGGCCTGGTCGCGAACTACGGCTGGCGGATCTACGCGGTGCCCGTGCTGTTGGTGCTGACCGCGCTGGTGGTGCTGGACACGGCCACGCCCACCGGGATCGGTTCGGCCGGCGAGACGTCCGCCGCCGCGTCGGCCACGACGACCACGCCCGGCCCGCCCGCGGCCAGCGAGACGCCGCCCGCGAAGGTCGACCTGGTGACCATCCCGACCGCGGTGCTGCCCGACGGCCCCAAGTTCTCCGAGCAGGGCGCGGGCACCTGGCAGGTCATCGCGGGCTCGGCACCGCAGGTGGGGCAGGGCAAGCTCTACAGGTACACGATCGCCGTGGAGGACGGCGTGGACGCGGCCGACTACGGCGGCGACCGCGAGGCGTTCGCGCGGACGATCGACGGCATCCTAGCCGACAGCCGGAGCTGGATCGGCACCGGCGAGGTCTCGATGCAGCGCGTCGAGCCGAACCAGCCGGTGGACTTCACCGTGAGCCTCAGCACCACGGGGACCACGCACAGCATGTGCGGCTTCCAGATCCAGTACGAGTCGTCGTGCTGGCACCCGCCGACGAAGCGCGTGGTCATCAACGTGGCCCGGTGGGTGCGCGGCGCGAAGGCGTACAGCAACGACTTGTCGACTTATCGCGCGTACGCGATCAACCACGAGGTCGGCCACGCGCTGGGCAACGGCCACGAGGGCTGCCAGGAGAACGGGCACGCCGCGCCGGTGATGATGCAGCAGTCCTTCGGGGTCGCCAACGACTACGTGGCCCAGTTGAACGAGGTGGACTACTCCAACCGCGGCGTCGTGCCGGCGGACGGCAAGGTCTGCACGCCCAACGCGTTCCCGGTGGCACCTCGCTAGCCCCTTCGGCGCAGCGGTCGGGCATCCTGGGACGAGCGGTCCGACACGTGTCCACGCGCTGGGACGGCTTCCCATCCGGGAAGACGGTGGGCCAGGCTGGTGTTGTCCGTCGGTAGAGGACATGTTTCGTCGAGGAGGATCAGATGGCGCTTCCGCCGCTCGTGGAGCCCGCAGCGGAGCTGACCAAGGAAGAAGTCGCGCGGTACAGCCGGCACCTGATCATCCCGGACGTCGGGGTTGCCGGGCAGAAGCGGCTGAAGAACGCGAAGGTCCTGGTCGTGGGGGCGGGCGGGCTGGGTTCGCCGGCGCTGCTCTACCTGGCCGCGGCCGGGGTCGGCACGCTGGGCGTCGTGGACTTCGACATCGTCGACGAGTCGAACCTCCAGCGCCAGGTCATCCACGGCCAGTCCGACGTCGGCAAGCCCAAGGCGGAGTCCGCGCGGGACTCGGTGGCCGAGATCAACCCGTTCGTGAAGGTGATCCTGCACCAGGTGCACCTGAACTCGGAGAACGTGCTCGACATCTTCCGGGACTACGACCTGATCCTGGACGGCACGGACAACTTCGCCACCCGGTACCTGGTCAACGACGCCGCCGTGCTGCTGGGCAAGCCGTACGTGTGGGGCTCGATCTTCCGGTTCGAGGGCCAGGTCAGCGTCTTCTGGGAGGACGCGCCGGACGGCCAGGGCCTCAACTACCGCGACCTCTACCCGGAGCCGCCGCCGCCCGGCATGGTCCCGTCGTGCGCCGAGGGCGGCGTGCTGGGCGTGCTGTGCGCGTCGATCGGCTCGATCATGGTGACCGAGGCGATCAAGCTGCTGACCGGCATCGGCGACCCGCTGCTCGGCCGGCTCATGGTCTACGACGCCCTGGAGATGTCCTACCGGACGATCAAGATCCGCAAGGACCCGGAGAGCATCAAGATCACCGAGCTGATCGACTACGAGGCGTTCTGCGGCGTGGTCTCCGACGACGCGCAGCAGGCCGCGGCGGGCAACACGATCACCCCGCTGGAGCTCAAGCAGAAGCAGGACGGCGGCGAGGACTTCCTGCTGGTCGACGTCCGCGAGCCGCACGAGTTCGAGATCGTGCGCATCCCGGGCTCGGTGCTGATCCCCAAGGACCGCATCCTGTCCGGCGAGGCGTTCGCCGAACTGCCGCAGGACAAGCAGGTCGTCCTGCACTGCAAGTCGGGCGCCCGCTCGGCCGAAGCTCTGGCCGCACTGCACCGCGCCGGCTTCAGGGACGCCGTGCACGTGGGCGGCGGCGTGCTCGCCTGGGCCCGCGAAGTGGACCCCAGTCTGCCCACGTACTGACGGCCCCGCCTCCGGCGATCGCGGTGAGGCCGCCGGCAAGTCGGCCCATCGCGTCGTCTTTCACCCCGATCGAAAAGCGTGATCGGGTGAAAGGCGACGCGACAGGCCGACGCGGCCTCGCGTGGTGTGACGTTCGCGATGGCCTCAACCCGCATTAGTGCGGTTGGGCCGGATGGGTGTGTGGCGCGCGACTAGCGGCGCGAGGTCCACCACACGTGAGGGTTTGACGGGTAGCGTGCCGGCGTGACCCCATCCCCGGAGCCGCCACCGTCGCACGTGCGCGCCGCGTTCGGCGCGCGCGACGCCGAGCCGGAGCTGATCGACGCCGGTCCGGTGTGGCGCTGTGGCGACGCGGCGATCCGGCCGGCGGGCAACCCCGCCGAGGCGACGTGGGTCGCCAGGACGCTCGACACGCTGACCGTGGACAAGCTGCGCGTCGGCAGACCCCTGCGGTCGACCGACGGCCGGTACGTCGTCGGCGGGTGGGCCGCCACCAAGTACCTGTCCGGCCGGGCCGAGCCGCGGCACGACGAGATCGTGGAAGTCGCCGTCAAGCTGCACGAGGCGACCAAGGACCTCACCAAGCCCCGCTTCCTCGACGCCCGCGCGGACGTGTTCGCGGTCGCCGACCGGTGCGCGTGGGAAGAAGGCCCCGCCGAGCTGGACGCCGCGCTCGGCGGCCGGCTGTACGAGCTGCTCACCGCCTACCGCAAGCCGTTGACGCTCAAGCCGCAGGTCGTGCACGGCGACCTGTTCGGCAACGTGCTGTTCGCGGGCGACGCGGCACCGGCCGTCATCGACTTCAAGGCGTTCTGGCGGCCCGCCGAGTACGGCGCGGCGATCGTCGTGGTGGACGCGACGTCGTGGGGTGGCGCGGATCATGGGCTGATCCAGCGGTGGGCGCACCTCGCGGAGTGGCCGCAGATCCTGCTGAGGGCGACCCTGTTCCGCCTCGCGGTGCACGCCCTGCACCCGCTGTCCGGCCCGAAGTCGCTGGTGGGGCTGGAGCGCACGGCCACCAAGGTGCTCGAACTCCTCTGACCTCCTCCCGTCCCGGCGGCGGTGGGCGGGCAAGTTCGCCTGGCCGGAACACCGCGCGGCGTGGAGTCGACAGCACGTTCCTGCGGTCGTCCCTGACCGACACCCACCGCCCGTACCGCGCGTGGCAGTGCGCGATGTCCGTGACCGATGTCGTGCGACGCGGCGCTGAACCGCGAAGTCCTCCTGTTCGGGCGGAATAGTTGAAGTCTCAACTAGGTTGGACGGGGTGAGACCGAACGTCCGAGCGGAGAAGGAGGCAGCCATGCCCGCCGTGACCGCGGACACCCTGACCCTGCCGAGGCTGCCCGACCTCCCGGAGACCACGACCGACTGGCGTCCGGTCCGCAAGGTCGTCGCGGCGCGCAAGTCCTACGAGGGTGAGGGCTTCCAGGTGCGCCGCCCGTTCCCCGGCGTCGACCTGCCATCGGCCGACCCGTTCCTCCTGCTCGACCACATGGGCGCGGTGGAGTACGGGCCGGGCGAGGCGAAGGGCGCGCCGTGGCACCCGCACCGGGGCTTCGAAACCGTCACCTACATGATCGACGGCGCTTTCGAGCACCTCGACTCCACCGGTGGCGGCGGCCTGATCAAGGACGGCGCGACCCAGTGGATGACCGCCGGCAGCGGTGTCCTGCACAGCGAACTGCCGCCGCCGGACATGGTCGCCAAGGGCGGGCTGTTCCACGGCGTGCAGCTCTGGGTGAACCTGCCCAGGGCCGCGAAGTGGACCCCGCCCCGCTACCAGGACATCAAGGCGCACGACATCCGCCTGCTGGCCAGTGACGACGGAGGCGCGCTGGTCCGGGTGATCGCCGGCGACCTCGCGGGCCACCGGGGACCCGGGACGACCCACACCCCGATCACCTACCTGCACGCGACCGCCGCGCCCGGAGCCCGGCTGGCCTTCCCGTGGCCGGCGGACTTCAACGCGATGGTCTACGTGTTGTCCGGCAAGGGTTTCGTGGGCCACGAGCGCCGCCCGCTGGAGGAGGGCGAGCTGGCCGTCCTCGGCAACGGCGAGGCGCTCACCCTGCGGGCGGCCACCGAGTGGGACGTGCTGGTGCTCGGTGGGCTGCCGCTCGACGAGCCCGTCGCGCGCTACGGGCCGTTCGTGATGAACACCCGCCAAGAGATCCTCGACGCGATCGAGGACTTCCAGGCCGGGCGACTCGGCGGGACGCACGTCCCGCACGTCGGCCCGGCGGACGAGGAGCTGGAGAAGTGACCGACATCCGCGAACTGCTGGACCGCGGCCGGGAGTTCCGCGCCGCGGGTGACCCGAGCAGCGCCGCGCGGTTCCTGGCGGAGGCCGCGACGCACGCCCCGGGCGACCGCACCGTGCTCACCGAGCTGGCGCTGGCGCACTTCCAGTCGGCGGCGCTGGGCCGGGCCGAGGGCGTGCTGCGCGACCTGGTCGAACTCGACCCGGCCGACGGCTACACCCGGCTGCTGCTGGGCCGCACGCTCAGCCGGCAGAGCCGGTACGCGGAGGCGTTGCCGCAGTTGCGACTCGCCGTCGCGCTCACCCGCGACCCGGACGTCGAGGCCGAGCTGGCCCGCGTGGAGAAGCGGGTCACCACAGACCGGGCGGCTCCTCCGCCTTCTCCGTGACCGCGTCCTCCCAGCGGTACGTGCGCAGGTCGATCTTCCCGTCGGCCACCGCCACGCCTTCCTCGCGCAGCAGCTGGTGCTGCGTGTCGGCGATGTGCGGCGCGCACGTGCCGTTGGCGCGCAGCACCCGGTGCCACGGCAGGTCGTGCCCGTCCTGGTTCAGGACGTGGCCGACCAGCCGCGGCGACGGGGCGCGCGACAGGTCGGCGACGTCGCCGTAGGTGGCGACCCGGCCGCGCGGGATGGACCGCACGACCTCGCGGATCATTTCGTGCAACTCTTCATCCACCGAACCAGTTTTCCACGGTCGGTGCGCGTCCCGATCAGCCGGTGTAGCCGGCCACGAGCTTGGTGAAGTCGTACGTGCCCTGGTTGGTGCCGCTGCAATCGCTGCCGGACGCGCCGCAGTTGCCCTTGTCGCGGTTGGTGGCCCAGAACGTGAAGCGGGACAGGTGCTTGCTCGTCGCCCAGTCGCGGATCGCGCGGAACTGGGCGGTGGTCACCGTCTCGCCGGTGTCGGTGATCCCGTTCATCGAGGACAGCCCGCTGCGCCGGTACGCGGCGTCGTCGGTGAGCCCGAACGTGGCCTTCACGTGGTTCTTCAGCCCGTCCACAGCGGACTTCGTGCCCGCGACCAGGTCGCTGGGCCCGCCGAAGTTGAACGGCATCACCGCCCACACGTCGACCGGGACCGCGAGCTCCTTGGACTTGGTGACCAGCCGGGTGCCCCACGAGTTCAGCCCGGCCCGGTTGGTCGGCATCGTGACCACGGTCCTGATCGCCGGGTTGCGCTGCTTCACGATCTTCAGCGCGCCGAGGATCCGGTCCTGCACGGTCGCGTTCTCGAACTCGTCGGTGTTCTCGATGTCGATGTCGATCGCCTTGAGCTGGTAGGCGTCGATCACCTTCTGGTAGGCCGCCGCGAGCGCCGTCGCCGACGAACAGCGCGGGCCGAGCTTGGTGCCCGACCAGCCGCCGAACGACGGGATGACGTCGCCGCCGGCCGCACGGATGTTGCGGATCAGGGTGGCGTCCGCGCCGGTCAGGGGACGTTGGCCGTCCCAGGCCGGGTTGCACCCGCCATCCGAGAGGATGAAGGCGAGCGTGAACGCCTTCACGCCCGTCTGGTTCATCACGGTCACCGGGTTGGGTTTCGCGCCCCACTGGTACAGGTACGGGGACGCCAGGACGGGGTCCGGCGCGGCCTGGGCGGCGGGCGTCAGGGACATCGCCGCGAGGCCGGCCGTGAGGGTGATCATCAACCGCCGCAGGGGTTTCATCGTTCCTCCGGGACGCAGGGGAGCACGCTGCGGCGGCGGGGTGACGCGTGCGCGGGTCGTCCCCAACGTGGCCTGGACCACTCGGATTTGTCAAGAGCCCATACGAAACGGCCGGTCACCCGGGCCCTCCCCGGCTCTGTCGTACCCCCGTGGTTCCATCGGGGCATGGCAGTGAACAGGGCACCGTTGCTGGTGCGCCGGGTGCGGCAGGAGCGCCCCCGGCGTGACTGGAGCGCGCCCGCGCGGGCGGTGTTCGACCACCCGGGCGGGCCGCTGCGCGTGCTCGGCGGCCCCGGCACCGGCAAGACCACCCTGCTGGCCGAGGTCGCGGCCGACCGCATCCGACGCGGCGGGGCCGACCCGGAGAGCGTGCTCGTGCTCACCGCGAACCGGCGGGCCGCGGTCGCCATGCGCGCCCACATCACCCGCCTGCTGACCGACGAGGCCGAGGGCGAGGTGCTGCCCACCACCCAGGAGCCGCTGGTCCGCACCGTGCACTCGTACGCGTTCGCCGTGCTGCGCACCCGCGCCGTGCGGGAGGGCGAGCCGACACCCCGGCTGCTGGCCGGCCCCGAGCAGGACGCGATGGTCCGCGAACTGCTCCTGGGCGACGTGGCCATGGGCGCGCCGAAGTGGCCGCAGCGGCTGCGCCCGGCCCTCCCGCTGCCCGGGTTCGCCCAAGAGCTGCGCGACCTGCTGCTGCGCGCCACCGAACGCGGCCTGGCCCCCGAAGACCTGGTCGAGCTCGGCCGCGCGCACGGCCGTGACGAGTGGGTGGCGGCGGGCCTGTTCGGCACCCAGTACGAGCAGGTCAACCTGCTGTCCGCGGCGGGCCAGGGCGCGGCCTCGTCCTACGACGCGGCCGAACTGGTCGGCAGCGCGCTGCTGGCGTTCGAGACCGAGGCCGACCTGCTGCACGCCGAACGCGTCCGGGTCCGCCACCTGCTCGTGGACGACGCCCAGCACCTCGACCCGTTGCAGCACGCGCTGCTGTCCGTCCTCGGGAGCGCGGCGCAGGAGTTCGTCCTGGCGGGCGACCCGGACCAGGCCGTGTTCTCCTTCCGCGGCGCGGACCCGGTCCTGCTGTCGGACACCGAAGGGCCGACGGTCGTGCTGCGCGAGGGCCACCGGATGACACCGGAGATCCGGGCCGCGGTCGCCCGGCTGGCCGGTCGGCTGCCCGGCGCGTCGCCGACCCGTGAACCCACCCCGGCCGACGGCACCGGCTCCGTGCAGGTCCGGCTGTTCGCATCGGGCGCGCAGGAGGCGAGCTGGGTCGCCGACCAGCTGCGCCGCGCCCACCTGATCGACGAGGTGCCCTGGTCGGAGATGGCCGTGGTCGCCCGCTCGGCCAGCCGCTCGCTGCCCGTGCTGCAACGGGCGCTGCTCGCGGCGGGCGTGCCGGTCGCCGTCCCGCGTGACGAGCTGCCGCTGGCCCGACAACCCGCCGTGGCCCCGTTCCTGGCCCTGCTGCGCTGCGCCGCCACCCCCGGCAGCCTGGACGAGGACACCGCCGCGATGCTGTTGGCGTCCCCGCTGGGCGGCGCCGACCCGCTGGCGCTGCGCCGGCTGCGGCGCGGCCTGCGCCGGCTGGAGATGGCCGCCGGCGGCGACCGGCCCAGCGGCGAGCTGCTGGTCGAGGTGATCGAGTCGGACGACCGGCTGGCCGCGCTGGAGGACGCCGAGGCCCAACCCGCCCGGCGGATCGCCGGCCTGCTGCGCAAGGCCCGGCGCGGCATCACCGACGGGCACAGCGTCGAGCAGGTGCTGTGGGAGCTGTGGCAGAGCACCGGGCTGCAGAACCGCTGGGTCGCCCAGTCGTCGCGGCACGGCACGTCCGGGATGCAGGCCGACCGCGACCTGGACGCGATCGTCGGGCTGTTCGAGTCGGCGGCGAAGTACGTCGACCGGCTGCCCGGCGCGGGCGCGGACGGCTTCGCCGACTACCTGGCCGCCCAGCAGATCGTCGGCGACACGCTCGCCGCGTCCGCCCCGGTCGGCGAGGCCGTGGCGGTGCTGACCGCGCACTCCGCGGCCGGCCGCGAGTGGACCGTGGTGGCCGTGCCCGGCGTGCAGGAGGGCAGCTGGCCCGACCTGCGGCTGCGCGGGTCGCTGCTGGGCGTGGAGCGGCTGGTCGACGTGGTGGCCGGCGTCGGCGAGCAGGTCTCGGCCATCGCCCCGCTGCTCGCCGAGGAACGCCGGCTGCTCTTGGTCGCGGCCAGCCGGGCCCGGCGCTCCCTGCTGGTCAGCGCGGTGCGCGGCGAGGACGAGCAGCCGTCCCGGTTCCTCGACGAGCTGGAGGAACTCGCCACCGACCAGCCCGAGCGCCCCACCTACACCCCCGAACGCGGCCTGGTGCTGGCCGAGCTGGTCGGCGAGCTGCGCCGGGTGGTGTGCGACGGGGAGGAGACCGAGGACCGCCGGAACAGGGCCGCCGCCCAGCTCGCCCGGCTCGCCGCCCAGGGCGTGCCGGGGGCGCACCCCGACTCCTGGTACGGCCTGGCCGACGTGACCTCGCAGGACCCGCTGTGGACCGAGGAGCACACGGTCAGCGTGTCGCCGTCCACGGTCGAGGTGCTGGCCAAGTGCCCGGTGCGCTGGGTGGTCGAGCGGCACGGCGGCCAGGACCCGGCCGAACTCGCCTCCATCACCGGCACCCTCGTGCACGCCCTCGCCCAGGCCGCCGCGTCCGGCGCCGACGAGAAGGAACTGCGCACCAAGCTCGCCGAGGCGTGGTCCGCCGTCGACGCCGGCGCGCCGTGGTTCTCCCGCCGCGAGCGGATCCGGGTGGAGCGGATGCTCGACACGTTCCTGAACTGGCTGACCGCCAGCCGCGACCAGCTCACCCAGGTCGCGGTCGAGGAGGAGATCTCGGTCGAGGTGCCCAAGCAGGAGGGCGGCCCCTGGCTGCGGGTCAAGGGCCGCGTCGACCGGCTGGAGACCGACCGCGACGGCCGCCCGGTCGTGATCGACCTCAAGACCGGCAAGTCCCCGGTGACCAAGGAAGAGGCCCGCCAACACCCGCAGCTCGCGGTCTACCAGCTGGCGTCCGCGCTCGGCGGCTTCACCCACCTGGGCCTGGGCACCGACCCGGGCGGCGCGCGGCTGCTGTACGTGGCCAAGGAGAACAAGAAGACCGGCGCGACCGAACTCGAACAGGCCCCGCTGGACGAGCAGGGCGTCCGGGCGTGGCTGGAAGCCGTCCAGGCCGCCGCGAACTCCAGCGTGGGCCCGACCTACACCGCCACCGAAACCCCGGACTGCGACCGCTGCCCGGCCCGCACCTCGTGCCCCGTCCACGCCTCCGGCCGGCAGGTGAGCCAATAACCCCGCCCCCTCCCGCGCCCGTGCCCGCCACCCACCCGGCAGCCACCGCACCGCGCCACCCACACCCGGCCACGCACCTGCGCCTGTCCACGCGCCCACGCTTGGCCGCGTGCGTGGTCGCGCACCCGCGCTTAGCCGCGTCCCTGGTTGCGCGCCCGTTCGTGTGCCGCCCGAGCTTGGCCGAGTGCCCGCGATTGGTCGCGCGCCCCTGCCTGGCCGAACACCCGTACCTGGCCGCGTACCCGCGTGTTCCCGAGACGTCGTGTCGGGCCGTGAT
The DNA here is from genome assembly GCF_000328705.1 of Saccharothrix espanaensis DSM 44229. NCBI lineage: Bacteria > Bacillati > Actinomycetota > Actinomycetes > Pseudonocardiales > Pseudonocardiaceae > Saccharothrix > Saccharothrix espanaensis. The sequence continues at coordinate 942,325 of NC_019673.1, forward strand.
CCCGCGCCTCGGCGCCCGGCCGCACTGTGTCCGTCGTCTCGTGTCGGACCGCGAACGTGGTCCGGAGGCCGGTTCGGGCAGCACCGCGTCACCCGGCGGTGGCGCACGGTGGGCGTTACCGACGTGGCGTTTGGAGATGCCCGCTCGCGTCTGACACAGTCGTGGGCCGCTGAGACCAGGGCAGCGCCGCTGCCCGCACCGCGTCCTCGACCGATCCGGCCGCGCTGCTGCGGGTCGCCGAAGCTTCGCGCGGCCGGAATCGGAGAATGCGAGTCGTGGCAGTGCCGGGTGGTGATCGGGAACGAGCGGGCGAGGCGGAGCACCTGGCCGGCCCGTTCGAAGTCGCCGAAGCCCTCGGCCTGCCCAAACCGACGCCCGAGCAGGCCGCCGTCGTCGCCGCCCCGACCGCCCCGGCGCTGGTGGTGGCCGGTGCGGGCGCCGGCAAGACCGAGACCATGGCCGCCCGCGTCGTCTACCTGGTCGCGAACGGCTTCGTCACCCCCGACCGCGTCCTGGGCCTGACGTTCACCCGCAAAGCCGCCCGCCAGCTCTCCGAACGCGTCCGGACCCGGCTCCGCCGGCTCGGCGGGTCGCCGCTGCTCGACCGCCTCGACCCGAGCGGTGAACGCCGCGCCGCCGTCCTCACCACCGAGCCGGTCATCCTGACCTACCACGCCTACGCGGGCCGCCTGGTCGGCGAGCACGGCCTGCGCCTGCCGGTCGAGCCGGGCGTCCGGCTGCTCACCGAGACCGCGTCCTGGCAGCTCGCGCACCGGGTCGTCTCGACGTGGGCGGAGGACATCGACACCGACAAGGTCCCGGCCACCGTCACCGGCTACCTGCTGGCACTGGCCGGCGAACTCGGCGAGCACCTCGTCGAACCCACCGACCTGCGCAAGAACGCCGAGTGGCTGACCACCGTGATCGAGTCCGCCCCCAAGACCGCGCGCCAGCGCGACGCCCTGCCCGAGAAGCTGAAGGACATCGTCAACGCCCAGCGCCTGCGGGTGAACCTGCTGCCGCTGCTGGAGGCATACCAGGCCCGCAAACGGCGTGAGGCGGCGATGGACTTCGCCGACCAGATGTCCCTGGCCGCCCGGCTGGCCAGCGAGTACCCGGAGGTCGTGCGCGGCGAGCGGGAGCGCTACGGCGCGGTCCTGCTCGACGAGTACCAGGACACCGGCCACGCCCAGCGCGTGCTGCTGCGGTCCCTGTTCGGCCAGGGCGAGCCGATGGCCGTCACGTCCGTCGGCGACCCGGCCCAGGCCATCTACGGCTGGCGCGGCGCGTCGGCGGCCAACCTGCCGCGCTTCGTCCACGACTTTCCGCCCGCCCGCAAGTACGGTTTGCTGACCAGCTTCCGCAACCCGCCGGAGGTGCTCGCGCTGGCCAACGCCGTGTCCGAGCCGCTGCGCGCGTCCGGCCTGGACGTGGAGGAGCTGCGGGCCCGTCCCGGCGCGGGCCCCGGTGACGTCCGCATCGGCCTGTTCCCCGACGTCCGCGCCGAACTCGGGTGGATGGCGGACACCGTCGCCGCCCAGTGGGCCGCGCACCTGGACTCCAGCGACGAGCCGCCCACCGCCGCCGTGCTGGTCCGCCGCCGCGCCGACATGGCCGCCATCGCCGCCGCCCTGCGCGAACGCGACCTGCCGGTCGAAGTGGTCGGGCTCGGTGGCCTGCTGGACGAGCCCGAGGTCCGCGACCTGACCAGCGCCCTGCGCGTCCTGGTCGACCCGCTGGCCGGCACCGCCGCCGCCCGCCTGCTCACCGGCTCCCGCTGGCGGGTGGCGGCCGTCGACCTGGCCGCGCTGTGGCAGCGCGCCCGCGAACTCGCCGGGGCACCCAGCCGGCAGTCGGTGGTGGACGACCCGCTGGCCGTCCTCGCCGACGCGCTGCCGGGCGAACACGCCGAACAAGCCGGCCTGGCCGACGCCCTGGACGACCCGGGCGACCCGACCGCGTACTCCGCCGAGGGCTACCGCCGGGTCCGCCGGCTCGGCGCGGAACTGTCGTCCCTGCGCCGGCGGCTGGAGCAGCCGCTGCCCGAACTCGTCGCCGACGTCGAGCGGACCCTGCTGCTCGACATCGAGGCGATGGCCCGGCCGGGCGGCGTGGGCCGGTCACACCTGGACGCGTTCGCCGACGTCGTCGCCGACTTCGCGGCGGCCAGCCCGTCGGCCACCCTGCCCGCGCTGCTGGACTACCTGTACACCGCCGAGCACGCCGAGGACGGCCTGGAACCGGGCGAGGTCGAGGTGGCCGAGAACCGGGTGCAGGTGCTCACCATGCACTCGGCGAAGGGCCTCGAATGGCACATCGTCGCCGTGCCGCACGTGGTGAAGGACGTGTTCCCGGGCCGGAAGAAGACGTCGTGCTGGCTGAAGGCGGTCGCCGAACTGCCCGCCGAACTGCGCGGTGACGCCGCCGACCTGCCGAAGCTGCGCATCCCCGGCGGCAGCAACCGCAAGGAGGTCGAGGAAGCGCTGGACCGCCACGCCGACGACTTCGAGGACCGCCGCCTGGTCGAGGAGCGCCGGCTGCTCTACGTCGCACTGACCCGGTCCGAGCACAGCCTGCTGGTGTCCGGCCACTGGTGGGCCGAGACCGGCGACAAGCCCAAGGGCCCCTCCACGTTCCTCGCCGAACTGCGCGAGTCCGTCCTGGCCGCCGACCACCCGCCCGCCGACATCGCCCACTGGGCACCCCCGCCGGCCGAGGACGAGCCCAACCCCCTCGCGTCCCAGGTGAAGTCGGCCGACTGGCCCGCCGACCCGCTGGGCAAGCGCCGCGCCGCCGTGGCCGAAGGCGCCGCCCTGGTCCGCGCCGCCCTGGACCGCCACCTGTCAGCCCCACCCCCGCCCACCCCGACGCCCACCCCGCCCCACCCCGTCACACCTGCCGCTCAGCCCCCCGACGACCTCCCCCCGGACGACCTCCCGCCAGAGCCCCCGGACGGCCTCCCGCCAGAACCCCCGGACGACTACGACCTCCCCCCCGAACCGGACGACCACGACCCCGGCGGCGAGTTCGACCTACCCGCAGACCCCACCCCCGACCTCGAAGCCCCGACGGACCTCGAAGAGTCGCGGGAACCCGGTGCACCGGAGCAGCTCGGCGAATCGGCCGACGACCCGGAAGGCTGGGCGCGGGACGTCGACGTGCTGCTGGCCGAACGCGCCGCCGCCGCGGACCGCCGCGAACGGGTCGTGCTGCCCGACCACCTCTCGGTGAGCCAGCTGGTCGAACTCGCCGCCGACCCGGACCAGCTGGCCCGCCGGCTGCGCCGCCCGCTGCCGTTCCCGCCGAACCCGCTGGCCCGGCGCGGCACGGCCTTCCACACCTGGTTGGAACAGCGGTTCGGCGCGACCCGGCTGCTCGACCTGGACGAGCTGCCCGGCGCGGCGGACGAGGGCGCGTCCCCCGACTCCGACCTGGGCCGGCTCCAAGAGGCGTTCCTGACCAGCGCCTGGGCCGACCGCACCCCGCACGACGTGGAGGTGCCGTTCGAGGCCGAGATCGACGGGATGTCGGTGCGCGGGCGGATGGACGCGGTGTTCGCCGACCCGGACGGCGGCTGGACCGTCGTGGACTGGAAGACCGGCGCGGTGCCCGAGGAGGAACGGCTGCCGGCGCTGTCAGTGCAGCTGGCGGCCTACCGGCTGGCCTGGGCCGCGCTGTCGGACACCCCGGTCGAGCGGGTGCGGGCGGCGTTCCACTACGTCCGGCACGACCACACGCTCCGCCCTGCCGACCTGCTCGACGCCGCCGGCCTGCGCGCCCTGATCCGCTCGGTACCGACCTGACCAGCCCGACCGGCCCTGGCCGCTCGGCTGGTCACTCCGGTGGTCGATCAGCTGTTCACGCGGGCGTTCGCCGGGACTTCCTTCAGCACCCGGTCGTAGAGCACTTCGAGCAGCCAACGGCCGAACAGCGACGGCCCGAACTCGGTCGACCGGTCCTCCGGCGGCACCAGCAGCTCGGCCGTGCCGGCCTCGTCCACGGCCACCACGCCGATCCCGTAGTAGTCCAGCTCCATCAACGGCCACGACCGCTCGCCCTGCGGCGCGGGCAGCACCACGGAACACGGCGCGAGCGTCATCAACGTGCCGCACGACTGCAACGCGCGATCCACCGTGGACTCACCGACCAGGACACCGACCAGCTCCACCGCGGGCACCGGCAACTGGTCGTGCGCGGTGGGCTCGAACCAGGAGCGGAACCACGACGGGTCCGCCTGAGGCGGCCAGCCGTTCGCGCTGCGCCACTCGTGCACATCGGCACGAACCCGCACGACGGCCGACACCTGGTGACCCAGCACGGCGACGTCGGGAACGACGATGCCGCGCCAACCGAGTGCCGACGCGGCATGGTGGAGGAGCGGTTGCACTCGGGCATCCTAGGGCTGGTTGCGGGTTCGATGACAGATCTCGGCCGCGCTGAGTATCGCACCCAGCGCCGAGAGTGATCAGTGCGCTGAACGGCGGACGCGCAGCGCCCACAGGATCAACGGCACCTGGAGCGGTAGCCGGCCGAAGGCGATGGCCTTTGCCCTGGGCGACTTCGTCCGGTAGTCGTAGGCCATCTTCACGTTCGCCGGGAACACCGCGGCGAAGAACCCCGCCGTCAGCAGGCCACCGAGGCCGCGCGTGCGGGGCACGGCCACTGCGGCGGCCAACGCCACCTCCGTAACCCCCGAGACATAAGTCCAGGTCCAGGGCTTGCCCGGGAGCGATCGCGGCACGATCGCGTCGTACGGCCTCGGCCGGGTGAAGTGCGTGACGCCGGCCGCGCCGAGCAACCCGGCCAGCGCGATCGCCGACCAGGAACGGGAACGAGTGGGTTCCATGAGGCTCACCCTGTCATGCCACCCGCCGGCCGGCCCGCCCAGGGTTATCCTCCGGCACCGTGAGTGGTGATCCGGAAAATCCCGAACATCCCGAGCGCGCCGCGGTGGCCGCTTTCGCCGACGACTTCGTCGCGGACCTGCGGGAGTGGCTGTCCATCCCGTCGATCGGCACCGACCCGGCGCACCACGAGGACGTGGCGCGCTCCGCCCGGTGGCTCGCCGACGCGCTGCGCCGCGACGGCTGGCCCGACGTCCAGGTGTGGTCCGGCTCCGGCGCGCTGCCCGCCGTGTACGCGTGCCTGCCCGCCGCCGACCCCGACGCGCCGGTCGTGCTGGTCTACGGCCACCACGACGTGCAGCCCGTCGACCCGGTCGAGCAGTGGCACTACCCGCCGTTCGAGGGAACCCTGGTCGGCGAGGAGCTGTTCGGCCGCGGCGCCAGCGACGACAAGGGCCAGGTCGCCATGCACCTGCTCGGCGTCAAAGCGCACCTCGCCGCCCTGCGCGCCGACCACCCGTCGGTGACGATCAAGCTGTTCGTGGAAGGCGAAGAGGAGTCAGGGTCCCCGAACCTGACCCGCCTGCTCGACGACCACGTCGACGACCTCGCGTGCGACCTCGTCGTCTTCACCGACACACCGCTCTACGCGCGTGACGCACCGACGATCTGCACCGGCCAGCGCGGCCTCTACGGAGCAGAGGTCGTGTTCACCGGCGGCACCGCGGACGTCCACTCCGGCCGCGCGGGCGGCAGCGTGCCGAACCCGGCCACCGCCATCGCCCGCCTGGTCGCCGCACTGCACGACGACCAGGGCAGGGTGCGACTGCCCGGCTTCTACGCGGACGTCATCGAGCCGACCGCCGCCGAACGCGCCGACTACGCCACCCTCCCGTTCGACCAGGACGTGTGGCTCGCCAACTCCGGCGGCGCCCAGGCCGAAGCGGGCGAGGAAGGCTGGTCGACCCTCGAACGCGTGTGGGTGCGCCCGACCGCCGAGGTCAACGGCATCCTCGGCGGCTACGCCGGACCGGGCCTCAAGACCATCGTCCCGTCCCGGGCCGCGGTGAAGCTGTCGTTCCGCCTGGTGCCCGACCAGCGGCCGGAGCGCATCGCCGACGCACTCCGCGAGTTCGTCGACGCCCACACCCCGCCCGGCCTGAGCGCCGAGATCATCCCGCGCGGCGACGGCACACCGCCGTACGCGATGCCCGTCGACCACCCGGCCGTGCGCGCGGTCAAGGAGGCGCTGGAAGCCGCGTTCGAGCAGCCGGTCCGGTTCAGCCGCACCGGCGGCAGCGGCCCCGCGGCACTGCTGCGGCAACGGATCGGCGTGCCGGTCGTGTACCTGGGCGCGACGTTGCCGGATGATCGCATCCACGCGCCCAACGAGCGCGTCGTCGTGCCGCTGCTGCTTCGCGGCGCGGAAGCAGCAGCCCGCCTCTGGCGGCTACTCCCGGAGAGGCTGTCATGATCCGCCGGTTCCACCAGGGCGAGCCGCTCAGCGAACGGCCCGGACACACCCTGGTGGGTGTGGTCCGCATGCCGGACACGGTGCAGAGCCCGGTCCAGGCGATCGCGAAACGCGTCATCGGCGCGCTGGCCGCGCTCATGGCCGCAGTGCTGATCGTGTACTTCGACCGCGACGGCTACCGCGACGTCAACGACGACGGCCTGTCGTTCCTCGACGCGGTGTACTACGCGACGGTGTCGCTCTCCACCACCGGCTACGGCGACATCACGCCCGCGAGTTCGTCGGCGCGGTTGGTCAACGTCCTGGTCATCACCCCTCTCCGTGTGTTGTTCCTGATCGTCCTGGTCGGCACCACACTCGAAGTGCTCACCGAACGTTCGCGGCAGGCGCTGCGGATCCAGAAGTGGAGGACGAAGGTGCGGGACCACGTGGTCGTCGTCGGGTACGGGACGAAGGGACGTTCCGCCGTCAGCGCGTTGATGGGCGACGGCATGGAGCCGGGCTCCATCGTCGTGGTGGACACGTCGCAGGAAGCCCTCGACGCGGCCTCCGCCATCGGCCTGGTCACCGTGCACGGCACGGGTACCAGCAACGACGTCCTGCGGGTCGCCGGCGTGCCCAAGGCGCGGGCGGTGGTCGTGGCCGCGAACCGCGACGACACGTCGGTCCTGGTCACCCTCACCGCCCGCGAACTCGCCCCGAAGGCGCAGGTGGTCGCCTCGGTCCGGGAACGCGAGAACGAACACCTCCTGCGCCAGTCCGGTGCCGACTCGGTGGTCGTCTCCAGCGAGACGGCCGGCCGCCTGCTGGGCATGGCCACCGCCACCCCGTCCGTGGTCGACATGGTCGAGGACCTGCTCACCCCGGACGCGGGCCTGGCGATCGCGGAACGCGACGTCGAACCGTCCGAGATCGGCGGCTCACCCCGCCACCTGCCCGACATCGTGCTGGGCGTCGTGCGCGCCGGAACCCTGTACCGCGTAGACGCCCCGGAAGCCGACGCCGTAGAAGCCGGCGACCGCCTCCTGTACGTCAAGAAGGTCACCCCACCCAAGGAAGCAGACCCCCGCTAGCCCCCCACCCGCCCCAAGCCGTCGCACCCCCGGCGCGACGGCCAGACCCCGCCTGCGGGCCCTGTCCGCCGGCCTGAGCCCGGCAGGCGCCGTCCGAGCCCGACTGGCGCGGTCCAGCAGGCGCGGTCCAGCAAGTCGGGTCCACCCGGCGGGCGCTGCCGGGGCCTGATCCAGCTGGGGCGGCCGGGTCAACGGCAGGGCTGGATGAGCGGCAGGGCAGGATCAGCGGCAGGGCAGGGCCTGGCCGGTGCGGGCGAGGTTGGCGCGGTCCGGCAGGACCGTGGTGGCGGACTGTCGTGGCAGGCAGAGGTTCGGCAGCCGGCGCTTCGGCGGCGTGGGTTCGGCGGCGGGATTCGGTAGGCCGCGCCTGGCGGCGGGGTGTGGCTAGTCGGCCAGCGGGATGCGGACCTGGAAGGCTGCGCCGGGGCCGTCCGGGTCGATGCAGGACAGTTCGCCGCCGTGGGCTCGGACCACGCCGCGAGCGATGGAGAGGCCGAGGCCGGAACCACCGGAGCGGCGGTCGCGGGCCTCGTCCAAGCGGACCAGGCGGTCGAAGATGCGGTCGCGTTCGTCCGGGGGAACGCCCGGCCCGTTGTCGGACACCACCAGCCACGCGTAGCTGCCCACGGTCGACACGCGCACCCGCACCCGACCGGACGGCCCGGTGGCCTGTCGGGCGTTGTCGGCCAGGTTCGCCAGGACCTGCGCCAGGCGCTGCGGATCGCCTGACACGTAGGCCGACTCGCCCTCGGCCGCGATGTCGAACTCGGGAGCCAGGAGCCGGGCACGTCCGACCTCGGCTTCCGCCAACGCCAACAGGTCCACCCGTTCCCGGTGCAGTTCCAGGCCGGCGTCGATGCGGGCCAACGCCAGCAGGTCGTCCACCAGGCGTCCGGCCCGGCGGGACTCCCGCACCAGGAGCAGGTTGAGGCGTTCGCGCTCCTCGGCGCTGCCGGTCTGCATCAACGCCTCGGACACGGCCTGCACGCCCGCGATCGGTGTCCTCAGTTCATGCGCCGCGTCCGCGACGAATCTCTTGGTTCGTTCCTCTGATCCCTCCAGTGAGTCGAGCATGTCGTCGAACGCGGCCGCCGTCCGACCGAGCTCGTTGTCCGTTCGTGCGGGGTTCAGCCGGTGCCCCCGGTCGCCTCGCGCGATCGACCGGGCCAGCGTGGTCATCGAGTCCAACGGAGCCAACGCCCGCCGCACCACCCACACCAGCGCCACCGCCGTCACCGCCAGCGAGCCGAAGCCGACCAGCAGCAGCAACCGGCGCAGGCGGGTCTGTGCGACGGTGATCACCGACGACTCGACGTAGAGCGTGATGGTCGACCCGTCCGGCAGGTCACGGGTGACCTTGTTGGTCACCTCGTCGGCCGGCAGGTGGCCGTGCTCCGTGCCGTCCGGCATCACCAGCCGAGCCTGCACGCCCCGACCTTCCAGCCGGTTCACCAGCTCCGCCCCGCGCACCCGCTGCTGCTTCACCAGCGTCTGCGCGTTGCGGGACTTGTCCAGCAGAGTGGTCTCCACGTCCTGCACCGACTGCGACATGAACATGGCGTCCACCACCAGCACCAGCGCGACCAGGACGATGCCCAGCACGGCGATCGCCGAGACCGTGACCCGACGCCGCAGCGACACCGTGCGGAGGTTCACGAGTCTTCCGCTCGCAACACGTACCCCAACCCCCGCACGGTGTGCAGCAAGCGGGGCCCGTGCTCCTCCAGCTTCCGTCGCAGCGCGCTGACGTGCACCTCGACCAGGTTGGGGTCGTAGTCCTCGTAACCCCACACCGCGGTCAGGATCTGCGTCTTGCCGACCACCCGCCCGCGCTGGGCGGCCAGGTAGCGCAGCAGCCGCAGCTCGGTCGCTGTCAGCTCCACGGGGGCGCCCCCGCGCAGCACCACGGCCGAGTCGGCGTCCACCACCAGGTCGCCGATCTGCACGGTCGACGGCGTGCGGCCCAGCCTCCGCAGCACCGCACTGACCCTGGCCACCAGTTCGGCCAGCACGAACGGCTTCACCACGTAGTCGTCCGCGCCCCGGTCGAGCCCGCGCAACCGGTCCACCACACCGTCCCGGGCCGTCAGCATGACCACGCCCGCCCCGCTGGTGCGCCGGATGACCTCCAGCAGCATGAACCCGTCCCGGCCCGGCAGCATCACGTCCAGCACCACCAGGTCGGGCCGGAACCGGGTGAGCTCGCCCTCCAAGTCCCGGCCGTCCGGACGGACCTGGACCTGGTAGCCCGCATCGCGCAGGGCCGAGCTCACCGCGGCGCCGATGGCCTCCGCGTCTTCGATCACCAACACCCTGGCAGCAGTCGACACCTCCTCATTCTGCGCGGTGGGAGCAGGGCCCCGCCCGCGTCTTCAGCCTGCGTTCAGGCAAATGGCCGGACAGTCGGTCTGGAGAAGTGGGAACGGCACGCGCGGTGTGCGGACCGGGCCGGGCAGGACCCGGACCGCCGAGCGCCCCGAACGAGAGGGGCACCCAGGCGTGCGGTCATGGGTCGGCGGCCGGGTCGGAGCTGCGTCTGGTGTGGACGGTGGGCGCGATCGAGGCAGGCGGCCGGCGACCGATCGCGTGGTCGGGTGTCGATTTGTGCATGGATTCATCTTCGAACAAGTGTTCGACAATGGTCAAGATCACTTTCGGGTGATGTGGCGGGCGGTGGAACACCGGCCCGGCCCCACGACAAGACGACACCCGGTCTGCGACCATCCACCCTGTGGCGGTTCGGCTCGGCCCAGTCAGAGGGGCGCTGATCCTGCTGGTCATCGGACTGGCGGGGGTCGCGACGGCGGTCGCGCTCTGGTGGCCGGGTGGCGCATCGGCCGAGGTCCGGCGAGCCCAGGCGACCGTGGTGACACCGGCACCCTGCGGCGGCTCCGACACCTACGACCGCATCGAGGTCGAGGTCGGCGACCAGAACCGCACCGCCAAGCTCGACGGCTGCGGCCACCGCCAAGGAGAAGTGGTCGAGGTCGTGCTCCCCGAGGACACCAACGGCGACTTCACCGTCCAGATGGCCGGCAGCGCCCCGGTCTCAGCGCCGTTCGACTCGAGATTGGCCGCGATGCTCGTCTGCCTCAGCGGCCTCGCCGGCGGCCTGTACTCCTACCTGCTCGGCAGACCCGGTCAGGCGCCCGGTCAGGCGCCCGGTCAGGCGACAGCCTCCGGCGAAGCCGTGAACGTGTTGCACGACGTCGTGACGCCCCCGGTGAAGCCGTAAGACGCCCACTCCGCCTGGTTGGCCGGACTGCCGTGCGCGTTCTTGTCCGCCGGCTCCTCGACGGCGTACTGGAAATCGTCCGTCGCCTCCTGCGCCAGTTCCGCGCCGATCGACCCGGACACCGCGGTCAGGAACATCCCGGCGAAGCAGTTGGCCTGCAACTCGATCCGGCGGGACATCTCCAGCCCGGCCGGAGTCTCCTCGCCCGCGTCGACGATCTTGCTGTCCGCAGCGCGCAGCATGCCGGTCAGCGCCTGTACGTGGTGCCCGTACTCGTGAGCCAACGTCGCGAGGTGCGTCGCCGGATGGTCACCGCCGCCGTTGTCACGCAGCCGTGACGTGGGCATGTAGATGGTCCGGTTGCGTCCGCAGTAGTACGCGACCGCCTCGGTCTCCGCCGGAGCGGAACCGCATGGACCGTCCTTAAGGTCCGGCGAGGCGTCCAGCTTCGGTGTGTCGAACGGCAGGTTCCCCTGCTCCAACGCGGGCCGCCATGCCAGGTCCAGACACGCCACACCGGCCGTGTAGTAGGCGGAGAGTTCCGCGTCCGACACCCCGAACGCGGGCATCGCGCACGTCGCGCCCGCCACGCGCACCGGAGTGGTCAGGAACGGGTGGTCGGCGAGTCGGTGCACCGCACGGGGCCGCGGCTGCTCGGTCGTGGTCGGCGAGCCCGGCGCCTGGGGTGCCGCGACCGGCCTGCCGCTGATCCGCCGGTTGGTGTCCACCTGGGTGAGCAGGCCGAGGCCGAGCACACACGAAACGATCAACGAGAACACGCCGATGAGGACGATCGGGTTGTTCTTGGGCTCCTCGGGCGTGTGCACGGTCCTCCAGTCGGGTCAGCTGACGTCCGCCGCGCTCGCGAGCCAAGTGTTGCACGCGCTCGTTTCGTTGTTCTCGAACCCGTGGTTGACCCAAGCGGCGTTACGTTCCGGCGCGCCGTGATCACGGTTGGGGTAGATGGGGTAGTCGCCGCGGTTGCCCGCGTCCGTCAGCGCCACTGAGATCACGTCACCGGGCACCGCGCCGTGCGAGAGCGGAGCCAGCGTCATACCGCCGAAGCAGGTCGCTTGGAGCTCCTTGCGCCGGTTGAGGTCGAGGCCGGCATCGGTGTCCCACCCGCCCTTCTCGTACTGCGCCTGACTGGAGGCGCGCAGGATGCCGGACAACCACTGGATGTGGTGCCCGTACTCGTGCGCCAATTGCCCGAGGTACTTACCGGGGTGGTTCGGGTTCGAAGAACCCTGCTCGCTCGCGTAGTGGTTAGGCGTCCAATAGATCGTGCCGTCGCAGTACATCGCGGTGCGATCCGGACCCATCGAGCCGCACGTGTTCGTGATCTGCGAGGTCACCATGACCAGTTCGACCGGCTGGTAGGGCAGGTTCGCCTTCTGGAACGACGGCTTCCACATCGCCTCGATGCACGGCAGCGCGGCGCGCAGGAACTGGTCCTGGCCGGCGGGCGAGTAGTTCATCCCCGGCAGCGCGCAACCGTCGATGTTGAACGCGCCCAGGCCGCCGGCGTGAATCGGGTTGTCGCCCAGTGCGATCACGGCTTTGGGGCCGGCTTTGGTGGAACTGGTCGACGTCGACTTGGTGGACGACGTCGTAGTGGTCGTCGTGGTGGTCTCGGTCGTTGTGGTCGTTTCGTACGTGTACGAGTAGCTGGAGTAACCCGAATAGGCAGAGTCGTTCACGCTTTTGCGTTTGCTGGTCGCGATGGCGATCCCGACCGCCGCAATACCCAGCACGACGACCGCGATCACCACGCCCGCGACGAGCGGTCCTTTGCTCTTCTTCCGCGGCGGCGGCATGTATGGCCCGCCGGGGCCCCAGCCGGGCTGCGGGCCCCAGTTCACCGGCGGCGGCTGCGGCGCGGCCATCGGCGGTGGCATCACCTGATGGGGTGGTTGTTGCGGCCACTGCTGGGTGGGCGGCACCTGCTGCGGCGGGGGCATCTGCTGCGGCTGCTGGGGCGGGGGCTGCTGCGGCTGCTGGGTCGGCCACGGACGAGTCGGTTGGGGGGTCAGCGGAGCGGGCATGGGCGGCGGCCCGACCGGTCGTGGCGGCGGCCAGCCACCCGGCGGCGGTGGTTGCGTCATCGCTGGTCGTCCCCCATATCGCGGATGCCCGAATCAGCACTGAAGCATAGGCGGACTCCGCTATTCTCCGCGGCCGTGTTGAAAAACTGGGGAGCGGCGGTCATCTGCGCCGCCGCGCTGTGCACGGTCACCGGCACGGCGACGGCGCAGCCGGGCAGCCAGGTGGGGCTGCCCGGCACGGTCGGCGCCGACGTGCGCCTCAAGTTGGAGCGCGACGGCAAGCTGTCCGTGACGGAGGTCGTCACCGTCCCCGAAGGCAGGACCGCCAAACGGGTGGTCCCACTGCGGATCGCGGTCAGCGACACGCGTGACCGGGTGTTCGAGGTCGAAGGCGCGGCCGTCAACGGCAAGGGCGCCGCGACGACGACTGCTGACGACCTCACCATCGCGTTGGAGGCGGGCACTTCCACCGTCACGTACTCCGTGGTGGGCGCGGTCGCCCAGATCGGCGACTCCCTGGAGCTGCGGTGGCAGCCGGCGAGCGGCTGGGACACCGCGCTGGACTCGGTGAAGGTCTCGGTCATCACGCCGGATGCCCCCAAGTCGGTGAACTGCCTGGCCGGCACGCCCGGTACGGCCAAGCCGTGCACGACCGCCGAACTCGGCGACGGACGTGGCGTGCGGGCCACCGAAATCGGCCTTCCCGCAGGTGAGCGTATCGACGTGGCGGTCGGGCTGCAGGACGGCGCGGCGCCACCGAACGCCCGGATCGAGGAGACGTCGGGGCTCGCCGCGGCCTTCGCGCTGACCCCGTTGAGCGCCGCCGTGCTGGGCGGCCTGGCGCTGCTGCTGCTCGGCGGCGTGCTGCTGCTGTGGTACCTGCGCGGCCGGGACTCGCGGGCGTTGGCGGGCGAGGTCGGACCGGTGAACGTGCTGGTGTCCGACCCGTCCGGGCACATGGCCTTCGCCTCCCCGGACGGCGTGCTGCCGGGCCAGGTCGGGACCGTGGTGGACGAGCACGTCGACGTCGTGGACGTGACGGCGACGATCGTCGACCTCGCCGTGCGCAACTACCTGTGGATCGAGGAGGTCGACGGGATCGACTGGCGGTTCGTGCGCCGCAATCCCGCCGACACGTCGCTGTCCGGGTACGAGCGCGCCGTGTACGCCGCGATCCTCCCGGACGGTGTGGACGTCGTGCTGCTGTCGGAGTTGCGCAGCCGTCGGATCGACCTCGCGAAGGTGCGCGACGAGCTGTACGCCGACGTCGTCGCCAAGAACTGGTTCGTACGGCGGCCGGACGCCGAGCGCAGCCTGTGGTGGTGGGTCGGGATCGCGCTGACCGTCCTGGGCGTCGGTGTCACCGTGCTGCTCGTGTTGATCACCGGACCCGCATTGTTCGGGTTGGTGGTGGCGGTCGCCGGCATCGCTTTGGCGTTGGGCGCGCGGTCGATGCCCGCGCGTACCAAGCGGGGCAGTGTGCTGTTGGAGCACGTGCGCGGCTTGCGCGGATATCTGGTCTCTGCGACGCCCAATGACATCCCCGAGGCGGATCGGGAGATGGTGTTCTCGCGGTCGTTGCCTTACGCGGTCGTGTTGGGCGAGACGGAGCGGTGGCTCGGCGCTTTCGCCGGCACCCGGTCCGGGCTGTACTGGTTCGGCGAGGCCGAGCAGGCCGGTGACCTGCGGCGATTCGCCCAGCGGTTCCCGGCTTTCCTGGGCGCGGTGGACGGGGTGCTGGCCCAGGCCGGGCACCTGAGGTCGCTCCGCGGCTGACGTTCACCCGATGGTGATCTTGCCTTCATTCGAACCCTTGTTCGACAATTGACCCGTCCCACCAGACGGCTCCGACGGGCAGCGGAGTCGGCCGGCCGGGACGGTCGTCGGTGTCCCGGGGTGTGGGAACGCGCCCGGTTCGCCACGGGCGGACACGGGCGTTGGTCCGGGCAGGCCACCTGTGGGCCTCATCGGGTCGGTAGCCCGTAGGCTGCTTCCATGGCGCTACCCGAACTGCACAGGTTCACGCTTCCCAACGGCCTGCGGGTGGTGCTCGCCCCAGACCCGAGCGCCCCGGTCGTCGGGGTGAGCGTGCATTACGACGTGGGATTCCGCTCGGAGCCGGAAGGCCGGACAGGGTTCGCGCACCTGTTCGAGCACCTGATGTTCCAGGGCAGTGAGAGCTTGGAGAAGCTCGCTCACTTCCGTCACGTGCAGTCCTCGGGCGGCACGTTCAACGGGTCGACCCACCCCGACTACACCGACTACTACCAGGTGCTGCCGTCCGCCGCTTTGGAGCGGGCGTTGTTCCTGGAGGCGGACCGCATGCGTGCGCCGAAGCTCACCGAAGAGAACCTGCGGAATCAAATCGACGTGGTGAAGGAGGAAATCCGACTCAACGTGCTCAACCGGCCGTACGGCGGGTTCCCCTGGATCCTGCTGCCGCCGGTCCTGTTCCAGACCTTCCCGAACGCCCACAACGGCTACGGAGACTTCACCGACCTGGAGAACGCGACGGTCGACGACTGCGCCGCGTTCTTCGACACCTACTACGCGCCGGGCAACGCGGTGTTGACCGTCGCGGGCGATTTCCGACCCGAGATCGCCAAGGAGTTGGTGGAGAAGCACTTCGGGGACGTGCCCGCGCGTCCCGTGCCGGAGCGGCCGTCGTTCGCGGAAGCGCCGCCGAAGGGTGAGCTGCGCGCCGAGCACTCGGACAAGCACGCACCGATGCCCGCCATCGCGTTGGGGTACCGCATCCCCGACCCGGTGAACGACGTCGAGGGCTACCTGTCCTACCTGGTGCTCGCGGGCGTGCTCACCGACGGCGACGGGTCCCGGCTCCAGCAGCGGCTGGTCCACCAGGACGCGATCGTGGTCGACGTCGGTGCCGGGTGCGGGCTCTTCGGTCCGCTGGAGGCGCGCGACCCGGACACGTTCAACGTCACCGCGATCCACCCGCCGGACATCACGTCCGACCAGGTCGTCGCGGCGGTGGACGAGGAGCTGCTGAAGCTGGCCGAGGAAGGGCCGACGGAGCAGGAGCTGGCGAAGGTCACCGCCCGCTGGGTGTCGACCATGCACCGCGAGCACGACCGGCTGACCAGCCGCACGCTCGGCCTGGGCTCGGCGGAGCTGCTGTTCGGCCGCGCCGAACTGCTCTACGAGCTGCCGGACAAGCTGGCCGCGATCACCACCGACGAGGTCGCCGCGGCGGCCAAGGCGTTGCGGCCGGACTCGCGGGCCGTGCTGATCCTCAACCCCGCCGTCGCCGAGGCCGGCACGGCTGCTGACAACGGAGGTACCGAGTGAGCGCCCCGACGACGCACCGCAGCGCCGAGGAGATCGGTCGCACGGAGCAGGGGCCGCGTCCGCTCCCGGAGCTGGGCGACCAGCGGGCCGCCGCGGACCTGTCCTCGGTGGACACCGTGCTGGCCAACGGGCTGCGGGTGATCGCGGTGCGCCGGTCGTCGGTGCCGCTGGTGGAGGTGCGGCTGCGGATCCCGTTCGGGGACCCGGCGTCCTCCAGCGTGGGCTCGACGCACGCGGCGCGGGCCGAGGTGCTGGCCAACACCGTGCTCACCGGCACCGCGACGCGCAGCCGGGTGGCCGTGGACACCGAGCTGGCGCTGGTCGGCGGCGAGCTGGACGCGGTGGTCGACCCGGAGCGCCTGGCGTTCTCCGGCAACGCCCTGGTGTCCGGGCTGGACACCGTGCTGGACGTGCTGCGGGACGCGCTGACCGGTGCGACCTACCCGGTCGAGGAGGTCGAGCGGGAGCGGGCGCGGCTGGTCGAGCGGATCCGGCTGGCGCGGTCGCAGCCGAACGTGATCGCGCGGGAGGCGTTGCAGCGCCACCTGTACGGCGACCACCCGTTCGCCAAGGAGATGCCGGAGGCCGAGGAGGTCGCCGAGGTCGGCCGGGACGACGTGCTGGCGCTGCACGCGGCGGCGGTGCTGCCGCGCGGCTCCGTCCTGGTGGTCGTCGGCGACATCGAGCCGGACGCCGCCGTGCGGGCGGTCGAGGGCGCGCTCGGCGGGTGGACCGGCGAGGGCACCGCGGTGTCGCTGTCGCCGCTGCCCGAGGTGCGCGGCGGGGACGTCCTGCTGGTGCACCGGGCCGGTGCGGTCCAGTCGCAGATCCGGCTGGCCGGGCGCGGGCTGGTGCGCACCGACCCGCGGTACCCGGCGTTGCAGGTCGCGAACCTGGTGTTCGGCGGGTTCTTCTCCTCGCGACTGGTGGAGAACATCCGCGAGGACAAGGGCTACACCTACAGCGCGCGGTCGCACCCGGAGTTCACGCCGGAGGGCGCGGCGATCCTGGTCGACGCGGACACGGCGAGCGAGGTGACCGCGGCCGCGCTGCTGGAGACCCGCTACGAGCTGGGCCGGCTGGGCCTGGTGCCGCCGTCGGAGTCCGAGGTGGACACCGCTCGGCGGTACGCGATCGGGTCGCTGCTGACCGCGACCTCGTCGCAGGGCGGGCTGGCGTCGTTCCTGGTGAACCTCGCCGCGCTGGGCCTGGACATCGAGTGGTTCGCCGGGCACCCCGCGCGGTTGGCCGCGGTCACCGTGGAACAGGTCGCGGCGGCGGCGCTGGAGTTCTTCGCGCCGAGCGCGTTCACCGGGGTCCTGGTGGGTGACGCGGAGCTGCTCGCGCCGCAGCTGCGGTCGTTGGGCGGGGTCAGCCTGCCGTGAGCTTCGAGCTGGTGGAGCTGCCGGCGCTGTCACGGTTCACGGTGGACCGGCAGGAGCCGTTGCGCGGTGACGCGGAGCGGCTCCTGCAGATGTGGCCCAAGGCTCGGGTCATCACGGTCGACGCCCACGGGCGGACGCTGGTGGCCGATCGGGCGTCGCGCCTGGTCGACCGGCCCGCCACCGAGTTCGGCGACGAGCCGCCCGAGGGCGCGGTCCTGCTCGGCGAGCAGGACGGCGTCGCGTACTGGGCGGTGCTGCTCGCCGAGGCCGAAGCCGAGGGCGGCCCGGCCGCGCCGGCCGGGCGGGCCTGGTTCGGCGCGGATTTGACCGACGAGCCGCAGTGGCTGGACCTGCGGGCGTGCGGGGCGTTGTTGGACGACACCGGCGCGGGGCTGTTCACGTCGGCGGTGGCGTTGTTCAACTGGCACCGGACGGCGAAGTTCTGCGCGGTGTGCGGTGGCGGCAAGCAGGCTGTCAAGGCCGGGTGGGTGCGGGTGTGCTCGCAGTGCGGGCGCGAGGAGTACCCGCGCACCGATGCCGCGGTGATCTGCCTGGTGCACGACGGCGCCGACCAGGTGCTGCTCGCGCGCGGCGAGGGGTGGCCCGAGGGGCGGTACTCGGTGCTGGCCGGGTTCGTGGAGGCGGGCGAGTCGTTGGAGGCCTGCGTCGCTCGGGAGATCGCCGAGGAGGTGGGCGTCGCGGTGTCCGCCATCGGCTACCTGGGCAGCCAGCCGTGGCCGTTCCCCCGCTCGCTGATGGTCGGGTTCCAGGCGGTCGGGGATCCGGGCGAGCCGTTGCGGTTGGCCGACGGGGAGATCGCGCAGGCGAAGTGGGTCACGCGGGCCGAGGTGCGGCAGGCGCTGGCGGTGCCGGGCAGCGTGCCCGATCTGCTGCTCGCGCCGGGGGCGTCGATCGCGTACCGGATGATCCAGTCCTGGGCGGCGGTCGGCGACTAGCTGTTGCGGGTCATGACGTTGGTGACGGTGGTGTGTGGCGCGGGCCGGCCCTGGTGGGTCGGCCCGCGTCGTCCTTCCGGGGTCAGAGGAGTTCGGACCAGGGCGTGGCGGCGGCGATCTCGGCGTAGGTGTGCCAGGTGATCTCCGGCAGGGCCGCGTGCAGGCGGGGCAGGTCGATGTCGGTGTCGACCTCGGTGAAGTAGCGGAACATCGCCGCCAGGTCGGCCGAGTGGCGTTCCACGATGTCCATCGGCGTGCGGCGGTGGTCGATCCGCCGGCCGATCGCGGCGGTGAGGACCTGCGCCATCCGGTGCGGGGTGATGGCTTCGCCGGCCAGGTCCAGGCGGGTGCCGGTGAAGCGGGTCGGCTGTTCCAGCGCGAGTGCGGCCACCGCGGCGATGTCGCGCACGGCGACCACGTGCAGTTCGCGGTCGCTCGGCATGGGCATGCCGAGCATGCCGCGCCGCAGGCCGGAGAGGGTCCACTCGCCGAACTTGTCATCGATGAACGCGGCCGGGCCGAGGATCGTCCACCGGACGTCGCCGGCGGTCAGGTGGTCCTCGATGCGCTGCTTGCTGTCGAAGTGCGGGATGCCGGTGGAGCGGTCGGCGTTCGACGCCGAGGTGAACACGATGTGGTCCACCTCGTGGGCCGCGTCCAGCAGGGCGATGCCTTGGCGGACCTCGGTTTCGGTGTCGGTGCCGAACGGGGTGGTCACCGCGAACAGGGAGCGGACGCCGGTCAGGGCTTGTTTGAGGGAGGTCGGGTCGTCGAAGTCGCCGGGCGCGATCTCGGCTCCGGCGGCTCGGAGCTGGTGCGCGGCGGGGCTTTCCGGGTTGCGGGTGAGGGCGCGGACGGGGTGGCCGCGGTCGAGGAGGAGGCGGGCGAGCGCGCCGCCTTGGGCTCCGGTCGCGCCGGTCACCAGGATCAGTTCCATGGGCAAAGGTTGACACTGAAAATATTCCTGAGTCAAGCGAGTTGGTAGGGTGGCGGCCGTGAACCGGGACGAGCCGAGCGACGAGATGCTGGCGTGGCTCTACACGCAGCAGGGTGTGGACGCGGTGCGCGTCGCCATGAGCGGGCGGGTCGAGGCGTCGGCCGGGTGCTCGCTGCTGGAGCACGAGGCGCTCTACCGGATCGACATGGGCGGGCGGCTGCCGATGTCCGAGCTGTCCGAACTCCTCGCGGTGAGCCCGAGTGGGGTGACGCGCCTGGTGGAACGGCTCGTCCGGCGCGGCTGGGTGGAGCGGTCGCAGCCGCCGGACAACCGGCGGGTGGTCTACGCGGCGCTCACCGACGAGGGCCGGCACGTCCTCCACGACACCACCGCGCCCACCTACCGCGCCGCCGTTGCCGAGGAGTTCGCCGGGCCGTTGAACGACCGGGACGTCGCCGACCTCAAGCGGATCGGGCGGAAGTTGTTGGAGGCGCACGGGAAGTGGGACGCGCAGCGGTTCGCGACCTGATCAGCGGACATCGGGTAGATGCCGGCGGGTGTCGGGAGTGTCGGCGAGGGTGGTTCGGGTGGTGAACGGAGTGGGCCGATGACGTACGTTCGACGCCTGGTCGGACGGAGGAGTGGGCTGTGCAGCGCAGGCTGACCGTGCGGGACCTGCGAGCCGGCAACCGGGCGCGAGTGTTGCGCACGCTGTACTTCGACCAGCCGCGCAGCCGGCAGGAGTTGGCCGTCGCGACCGGGCTCAGCCAGGCGTCGGTGAGCACCGTCGTCGGCGAGTTGCTCGCCGAGGGGCTCGTGGTCGAGGCCGGGCAGGTCGAGTCCGACGGTGGACGGCCGCGCGTGCTGCTGCGGGTGAACCCCGGGTTCGCCGCGGTGGTCGGGGTGGACGTCGGCGAGACGCACGTGCTGGTCGAGGTGTTCGACCTGACGCTGGAGCGGCTGGCCGAGTCGAGGTCGCCGGTGCCGGCCGGCGGGTGTTCGCCCGACGAGGTCGCGCGGCTCGTGCTCGCCGGGCTGGACCGGTGCCTGGCCGCGTCCGGGGTGACCGACGTGCTCGGGGTCGGCGTCGGGGTGCCGGGGCTGGTCGAGGACGGGCTGGTCTACGCGCAGACCGTCGGCTGGCACGCGGCCCCGCTGGAACGGCTGCTGCGCGCCGGCACCGGGCTGCCGCTGTTCCTGGACAACGGGGCCAACACGCTCGGGCAGGCCGAGTCGTGGTTCGGGGCCGGGCGGGGCGTGCCGGACGTCGTGGTCGCGCTGATCGGCTCCGGGGTGGGTGCGAGCGTGATCCTGGGCGGAGTGCCGTACCGGGGCGCGTCGGGTGGTGCGGGGGAGTGGGGGCACACGACCGTCGCGCTCGACGGGCGGCCGTGCCGCTGCGGAGCCGCCGGGTGTCTGGAGGCGTATCTCGGTGCGGCCGGAATCGTGCAGCGGTACCGGGAACTCGACCCGTCCGTGCCGGACGACGAGGAGGCCGCGTTGCGTGCGCTGGTGGCGGACGATTCGACTGGCGCGGCGGCGATTCTGGCGGCGACCGCGCGGTTCGCCGGGTTGGGGATCGGCAACTTGATCAACCTGGTCAACCCGGCCGCGGTGGTGCTCGGCGGGTGGGCCGGGCTGGTGCTCGGCGAGCGGCTGCTCGGCCCGATCCGGCGGGAAGCGGCGCGGCACGCGTTGCACCGGCCGTTCGAGCAGGTGTCGATCGGGCTGTGCGAACTCGGCCCCGAGTCGGTCGCGCTCGGGGCCGCCACGCTGCCGGTGGCCGCGTTGCTGGAGTCCGGCGGGGTGCGCCGCCGGACCGGGTAGTGCCGCGTCGGGACTCCGGGTTGGTGTGGTCGCGAGCCGGGTAGCGCCGGATCGGGAGTGCGGGTGGGGTGACGACGTGTCGGTGTTACGGGTCGATGCGGTCGAGGGCTGCGCCGTCCCACGTGGTCTGGGTGCACGCGACGCCGCGGCCGTTCTTGGGCCGCAGCACGTCGTAGATGTGCATCCGGGGGATCTTGTCCGACACGCCCCAGCCGCTCGGCCAGGTGATCACCCAGTCCATGTCGAGGTCCACCAGCAGGCCGAGCATCCGGGCGATGGTCGGGTCGTCGAGCCGCTCGAACGCCTCGTCCAGCAGCACCAGCCGCAACGGCGAGAACTCGCCGCTGACCGCGTCGTAGAACGACGCCGCCGCCGCGAACAGCGTCACGTACGAGATGAGCCGCGTCTCGCCGGACGAGAGCTGCCGCAGCCGTCGCTCCCGGGGGTTGCCGTCCGGGCCGGTGTCGGCGACGGTCACGGTGAACTGGTGCCACGTCCGGTAGTCCAGCGCACGGGACAGGATCTCCGCGTAGCTGCCGGAGTGCGAGTCGCGTTCGGCCTCGATGCGCTCGGTGAACACGCGGCGCAGCAACGCGTCCTGCTCCGGGTCGCGGTCCGCGTACGGCAGGCGCACCAGCGCCAGCGCGTCGCGCGTCTCCTCCTCCAGCGCCGCCGACGGCTTCCACGCCAGCTTCACGTGCACGCCCTGGCTGGACCGCGCCCGCCCGAGCACCTCGTTCATCCGCTTGCACAGGTCCTCGGCGACGGCGATCTGGCCGCGCAGCCACTCGGCGAGGTCGCGGATCAGGTAGTCGGCGAAGATGTTCTGGTAGCGCTCGTCGAGGAACCCCCGCTGCTCGGCCAGCTTCGTGGTCACCTGGCGGGTGGCGACGGCGACCGGGCGCGCGCCGTCCTCGCCGGTCACGGTCACGGTCAGCAGGCCCTCGTGCTGCTCGGCGGCGATGTCGTGGCTGCCCGCGAGGGACGTCTGCAACGCCTGGAGCTTGGTGATCACGGTCGCCTCGCCCGCGCCGCGCCGGTCGGCCGCGGCCAGGGCGGCGCGCACCGACTCGACGTCCTCCGGCACGTCCGGCAGGGCCGCGACCAGCACACCGGGTGCCTGGACGGTGGCCTTGAACTGCTCGACCGCCCGCGTCCGCGCGTCCTGCGCCGAAGCCAACTGCTCGCCGGCGGCGTCGAGCTGGGCGGACAGCTTCGCGGCCTGCTCCCGGGCCGTGGCGACGCGTTCCCGGACGCCCTTGAGCTCGTCGCGCATCTCGCGCCGGGACCGTTCGGCGGCGGAGAGCTGGTCGGCGATCTCCCGCGCCTCGCCGCCGATCGCGTCGGTCAGCTCGGCCAACGTGCCCGCCTGGGTCGCGTAGTCCACGCACCGGGCCTCGGCGTCGGCCTCGGCGGCGACCCGGTCGGCCACGGCCGCGTGGTAGCGGTGGGCGGCGTCGGTGAGGTCGGTGACGGTCGACTGGCACTGGCGGCGCAGCACGTCGCCGAGCCGGTCGGCGGTGCGCTGGGCCTCGGCGGCGGCGCTCTGCGCCTGGCGCAGGCCCTCGGTGGTGGCGGGCAGGCCCGCGTCCCCGGCCTGCCGCACGACCTCGCCCTGCGCCGCTTCGCCGCGGGACTGGGCGGTGTCGAGTTCGGCGCGCAGCTCTTCGGCGCGTTTCGCGGCCCGGTCGGCGGATTCCTGCGCGGCTTGCAGCCGGCCGTGCTTGGCGACGAGCTCGCGGTCGGCGGGGAACCGGTCGAGGTGATTTTCCCACTGGTCGACCAGGCCGTGCGCGGCGGCCAGCTCGGTCTCGGCCTCGCCGAGTTCGGTGCGCAGGGCGGCGAGTTCGTCCTCCAGCTCGGCGATCCGCCGGCGACGGGCCGCCTCCCGCGCGCCCGCGCCGATGAACTCGGCCGCGTCCTTGCGCCACGCGCCGGTCAGCACGCCCGCACGCCATCCGCCGTCCGGCGTCACGGCGAACGTGCCTGGTTCGAGGGTGGATGAGGCTGGTGCTGTGGAGGGCGTGCGTTCGGCGAGGGACACCGATGCCAAAAGTGCGGCGACGACGTCGGTGGGGACCGGTGAGCCCGGGTCGACCGCGGGCGTCAGCACGGAGGCGAGGGACGGTCCGGTGACCGGCTCGGCGGCGACCGCGAGCACGTCGGAGGAGGAAGAGGAAGGAGAGGGAGTAGTCGTGCCGGATGCGGTGACCCACGCGTCGAGCAGGCCGGACGCCTCCAGGGCCGCTTCCAGACCGGCCCGGCGGGTGTCGTCCACGTCGGGTTGGAAGTCGACCAGGCGGTAGAACGGCGAGCCGGCCGCCGGTTCGCGGCCGGCGAGGGCGTAGCGGCCCCGTTCGGGCACGCGGGCCGTTCCGGAGCGCAACGCCGCGAGTTCCGCGTCCAGCGCGTCGATCGCCCCGCGCAGGTCGCCTCGCCGCACGGTCACGCCGTGCGCGGCCTCGCGGGCGACGGCGACCAGCGGGCCGACCCACTCGCGGGCGGCGGAGGTCAGCTTCCGCGCGGCCACCGGGTCGACCGACGCGGGCAGTTCCAGCGCGTTCTCCGGCCGGCCCGGCCCGGACTCCTGCCAGGACCGCACGTCGTCCAGCCAGGTCAGCGCGACCTCGGCGAGTTCCTGGGCCTCCTGGTTGCGCAGCGCGGAGGACTCGGTCGCCGCCTGCTGGGCGTCCCGCGCGGTCTGCCGCAGCGCGTCCACCTTGCGCTGCGCGGTCTCCAGCTCCTCGGCCTGCCGGTGCAGCGCCAACGCCAGCGCGCCGCGTTGCCGGGCCAGCGAGGCGATCTCGGTGGTGCGCGCGGCGGCCGGTTCCAGGTCGAGGTCGGACAGCGCGGGCGGCACCCGGCGGTCGATGGGCAGCGGTTCGGCTTCCGGGTCGGGCTTGGCGCGCACGGACTCGGTGCGCACCACCGCGTCGACCACGGCCACCCGCGGCACGTCCGGCGCGAGCGCCTCGGCCAACCCGGCCACCCGCAGGTGGTGGCGCAGCGGCTCGACCAGTTCCTCCGCCGTGCCCAGGTCGTCGGCGAGCCGGCGCAGCAGCCGCAGCACGCCGTCGACCGAGCCGTCCTCCTGCGAGCGCTGCTTGTTCGCCATGTCCAGCGCGGCGATCGCCGACGAGCGCTTCTCCGCGACCAGCTTCTCGCGGGTCTGGAGGTCTTGCAGGTCGCGGAACGCGGGCAGTTCCTTCAACGCGCCGATGGTCTCCTCGGCCTGCTGCTCACCGGCTTCCAACGAGGTCAGCGAGTGCTCGGCGGAGGCGCGCTCGGCCGCCGTCCCGGACAGCGCCGCGGCCAGCTTCGCCGACGAGCGCTCCAGCTTGCGCACCGCGTCCTCGGCCGCGCCGAGCCGGTCCGCCGACGAGCGCAGCCCACCGAACGCGTAGTCCCCGTAGGTCTTGAGGAACGTGCCGAGCGCCGCGTCCGCCGACGACAGCCGGACGATGTTCTCCCGGATCGACTCCAGGTCGTCGAACGAGGTCGCGAGCTGCTCGACCATCGCCTGGTCCAACGGCGGCAGCGCGTCGGACAGGATCTGTTCCAGTTGCCCTTCCAGCACCTTCAGCCCGACGTCCGGGTTGCGCAGGGTGCGCTGGAGGTGCAGGAGGTCGCCGTAGCGCGCGCCCGGCACGCCGTACACGGTCTCGGCGATCTTCGCCCGGAACGCGGCTTCCTCCAGCACGCAGTCCGCGCCGATCAGGTCGCGCAGCTGGGCCGGGCCGAGCGGGGTGCGCTCCGCGCCGATGAGCTGGAGGCCGTGCCCCACGCGCGCGGACGTGACGAACCGCCACGAGTCGGTGATCGCCTGGGACGTCTTGGACGCCTTCACGCCCAGCCCGCACGTCAGGTGCTCGTCACCGCGCACCAGCTCCACCCACGCGTACCCGATGCGGTTGGGGCCGCCGTCGTAGTCGTCCAGCATCAGCCGGCGCAGGCTGACCGTGTCGAAACCCTTCGACCCGACCTGGCGCAGGTCGCCGTCCAAGCACAGCGGCAGCAGCAGTTCCAGCGTGCGCGACTTGCCGGACCCATTGGTGCCCTGGAAGATCGCGCGGCCACCGGAGAAGTCGAACGTCTGCTCGGTGTACTGCCAGATGTTGACGATGCCGCCGCGGTGCAGCCGCCACCTGTTCACACGTTCTCCTCGTCCTGCGGGACACCCGCGCCCGGTCGGCCGTGGCGTGCGGGAACAGCGTCGCGCGCCCCGTCCTCCGGGGTATCGAAAAGCGACCAGCCCGGCACCTCAGGGGTGACCGGCGGTTGCTCCACTTCACGTTCCGGGTCGCCGTCCGGCTCCGGTATCCAGCGGTGCGCGGCGGCGTTGAGCTGCCAGCCGCCGTCGGTGGGCACGGCCAAGCCCATGCGCCGCAACAGTTCCAGCACTTCGTCGGCCAAACGTTCCCGGTCGTCGGTGAACTGCTTGGACCACGCCGCCGGGTAGTCCTCGACCAGCCGTCCGCACAGCTCGACCAGTGCGGCGCGGTCCACGGGGTGCCTGCCCGAGACGGGTTCGCCGGACAGCAGTTCGGGCAGGGCCAACAGCGCGATCCGCGCCACGGTGGACGTGCCGGGGAAGTACAGGTCGGTCAGGTAGTCCTCGGGGTCGGCCGTCAGCACGCCCTCCGCGCGGGACTCGGTGCGCAGCCCGAACGACGTCTCCAGCGAAGCCGACTCCCGGCGCTGGTTGCGCCGCAGCCACTCGGACTGCTCGGCGGGCAGGTCGGCGTGCAGCACCACGGGGTTCTCCACGAGCTTGCGCCGCACCGCGTGCTCCACACCGCGCGGGCCGGGCCGGTTCGCCAGCTCCACCAGCCGTCGCGGCGACGTCGCCTCGGCCACCGGGCCGGTCAGCAACTGCCCGAGCAGGTCGGTGTCCACGGTGATCAGCGCCTCGGTCTGCATGTCGACGGTGCCCTCGGTCTCGTGCAGCACCCCCAACGACACCAGGTGCCGCAGGGCCGCGGTCAACGCGCGCCGGTCGACCACGTCGTCCACGACCTCGATGCCCGCCTCCGCGGCGGCCGCGCGGATGTCGGAGACCAGCCGGGACAGCAGGGTCTGCCGCCCGATCCCGGTCAGCACGGCCATGGTCAGCGCCACGTACGCGTACCCGCGCGGCGACATGCCCAGCACGCCCCGCGAGTCGTCCGCGCCGGGACCGGCCTTGTAGAGGCGGGCGTAGCGGCGTTCCACCACCAGGCGGTAGCCGAGTTGGCGGGCGAACAGGTCCTGGAGCGCGAACCGGTGCCGGTACACCAGGGTCAGCAGCTCGCCGTCCGGCCCGTCGGCGCGCAGCAGCGGCCGGCGCAGCAGGGTGCGGGCGCAGCGCACGACGTTCGCGGCGTCGATGTCGGAGAGGTCGTCGAACATCAGTCGAGCACCAGCGTCGAGTCGTGCAGCGTCAACGTGCCCGCGTGCGAGTGGATCTGCGTGGAATGGCCGGCTTCGTGCGCGACGGTGACGCGCAGGCCGCGCACCGGGTCGGTCGCCGAGCCCGCGTCGGCGGCGGTGTCGCGTTGCGCCATCGCGAGCGTCAACAGCTCGCACAGCACGCCCAACGCCTCGCCGGACAGCGTCGTGGTGGACAGGCACGGCGCGGCGGCGGCGAGTTCGGCGACCGACGCGGCCCGCCGCTCGTCGGCGTCCCGCGCTTCGGCCAGCAGCGACTGCTCGGTCATCGGGTCGTCGAGGATGCGTGACGTCCGGCCGCGCGCGCCCCGGTCGCTGCGGCTGCGGACGCTCACCGACACCTCGTGCACCGGGCCGTCACGCCACGACGTGCGCTCGTTGTCGCTGTCGTGCTCCGGCGCGGGGGAGAGGTGGCGCGCCGAGTACAGCCCGAACGCCGCCGCGTACAGCTCGTGCGCCTGCGACCGGGTGCCGCCGTCGAACCACGCCGCGAGCTTGAGCAGCTCGGCGCGCCGGCCGGGCAGCAGGCCGCCGCCGGACGTGGCCCGCTTCACACTGGCCAGCAACGACCCGATCGCGCGGGCCGTCGCGTCGCGCAACGCCGTCACCTGGCTGGGGCGGCCGGTCCGGTCCACGAACCAGTCGGTCAGCTCCTGCCAGTCCTCCGCCGACCGCCCGCGCGCCCGTTCGACCCGGTCGCCGAGGTCGGCGCGGCCCAGCAGGCGCAGCAGCTCGGTGCGGGCGGCGTTGAGCCCCGCCAGCGCGTCGGCTATCGCGGGGGTGTGCCGCAGCACGTCCTCCACGACCATCTGGATGTACTCGACCAGCAGGTTGCGGAACCCGGAGATCTCCTCGGGCGCGAGGTGGTGGCGGGTCACCACCTGGCCCAGGTAGGCGTAGAAGTCGCGGACCGTCGCGGCCAGCTCGGCGTGCTGGAGGAACAGCGTCGTCACCTGCTCGGCGAGCACCTCGCGCGGGCGCTTCGCCTCGCTGAGCAGCGCCTCGGACAGCGACCGGCCCAGCTGCCCGAGGCCGCGCTCCACGGCGGGCAGCAGCTCGCGCGACACCTCGCGGGCACCCTCCGGGACGCGCAGCAGCTCGTCCACGTCCCGCTGCACCCGGACCGCCAGCTTCGAGACCTGGTAGCGGACGCTGCCGTGCTGGAACTCGGCGATGCTCGACGCCACCACCTCGCGCCGGCCCTGCACCAGGTTGCCCCACTCGACCAGCTGCCGCAGCCGGTTGATCACGTTCTCGATGCGCGACTCGCCCGGTTCCACCCGGCCCTCGCGCTCCGCGCCGGCCAGCGCGCCCGCGACCTCGCCCGCCGACAGGTCGGCCAGCAGGGTCGACGTGAACAGCCGCATGATCGCCAGGTAGGTGCGCTGGTGATCGCGCGCGTCCAGGTACGCGTAGAGCTTCAGGCGGGCCGGTTCCACGGGAGGCACCCTAGTGCGGGCTACCGACAGTCGCGGGATACCGTGCCTGTGTGAGCGTGGGACGCGCGGTCGGGTTGTTGCTGGGCGTGGCCGCCGACGCGGTGTTCGGTGACCCGAGGAAGTATCACCCGGTAGCGGGATTCGGGCGGGTTGCCGCGGCGGTGGAGCGCAAGGTCTACCGCGACCACCGGGCGGCGGGCGCCGTGCACACCGCGACCCTGGTCGGCGGGACCGTGCTGGCCGGGATGGCGGTGGAGCACGTCGGGCGCAAGCACCCGGTGTTCCAGGCGCTGACCACGGCCGCCGCGACGTGGGTCGTGCTCGGCGGGTCGTCGCTGGCCGACGAGGGCACCGCGATGGGCCGTGAACTCGACGGCGGGGACCTGGGCGCCGCGCGGCTGCGGCTGCCGAACCTGTGCGGCCGCGAACCGGCCCGGCTGGACACCATGGGCCTGGCCAAGGCGACCGTCGAGTCGGTGGCGGAGAACACCTCGGACGCGGTCGTCGCGCCGCTGTTCTGGGGCGCGGTCGCCGGCGTGCCGGGCCTGCTGGGCTACCGCGCGGCGAACACCCTGGACGCGATGGTCGGCCACCGCAACGCCCGCTACCAGCGGTTCGGCTGGGCTGCGGCCCGGCTCGACGACCTCGCCAACCTGGTGCCGGCCCGGCTCGCGGCACTGCTCACGGCGGCCGGCGCGCCGGTCGTGGGCGGCTCGTCCGGCGAGGCGTGGAAGACCTGGCGGCGCGACGCGGCGGCCCACCCCAGCCCGAACGCGGGACAGGTGGAGGCGGCGTTCGCGGGCGCGCTGGAGATCCGGCTGGGCGGGCGGACGGTGTACTCGCACGGCGCGGAGGACCGGCCGGTGCTCGGCCACGGCCGCCAGCCCGACGCGGGGCACGTGACCCGCGCGGTGGAGCTGTCCCGGGTGGTCGGCGCGTCGGCCGCGGTGATCACCTCGGTGTTGGCGCTGCTTCATCCTCGGCGAGCATCTCGGCGACCGACTTCCGCTTGACCTTCGGCCCGTCGGTCCGCTCTTCGGCCAGCGCGCCGCCGGGGCGGGCCTCGCGGACGGTGAAGTACAGCCAGCCGGCCAGCGCCATCGCGCCGAACGCGATCCACTGCAACGCGTAGGAGAAGAACGGGCCGGCGTCCAGCTTCGGCAGCGGCAGCGCCTCCTCGACGCCCGGCTGACCCTCGGTGAGCTGGAAGTAGCCGGGCCGGATGTCCAGTCCCGAAGCCCGGCCCACCACCGCCGAGTTGATCGCGTACACCTCGCGGTGGCCGTCGCGCTCGATCGCGTCGCGGTTGTCGTTCTCGCCGGTGCGCACCCACGCGACCAGCGTGACCGTGCCGTCCGGGAGGGGCTTGAGGGTCGGCACCTTCAGGCCGTTCACCGGGCGCACGTAACCCCGGTCGACCAGCACGGTCTGGCCGCTCTCCAGCGCGAACGGGGTCAGCACCTCGGAGGCGGCCTCGCCCTGGACGGTGCGCAGCCGTGCGACGGCCTGGCCCTCGGGCAGGTAGCGGCCCGTCATCGTGACCCGACGCCACTCGTTGTCGGCGTTGGGGCGGTCGAGGATCTGGGTGACCGGGACCGGGCCGGTGCGCACGGAGGTCGTGACGGCGTCGTTCTGCGCGTCGCGTTCGGAGTCGCGGGTGAACTGCCACGGGGCGAGCAGCGCGAAGCACGCGCCCGCGAACACCCAGACCGCCAGCGTCAACGCCAGCCAACCCGGCCGCAACAGGAAGCTCAACCGCACCCCACCACGGTAAGCCCTAGGCCGTTGTGATCTGCACCCGGTCGAACCGGGCGGTGAAACCGGGACCGGTCGGTGCCGCCGCCATCACCCCCACCAGGGCGCTGACCTCGGGCGGGAAATACGCCAGGCGCAGCATCGTGGTCGGCTCGGCGTCGTCCAGGCCGTAGCGGACGGTGACCGTGTCGCCTTCCCTGGTCGCCGAGATCGCGACCCTGGTCAGGTGCGCGACCGGGACCACCGACCAGTCCGAGAAGTCACGGGTGACGACCGTGCTGACCTGGAACTCGTCGTCGACCAGCTCGACGCCGGCCTTGATCCAGTTCCGCTCGTCCACGCGCAGCGCGATGCCGACCTGGTCGTACTGGGCGGCGTAGTCGGCGGCGAAGGTGGTGGAGATGGTGAAGTCGCCGGTCAGCGGGATGCCGAGGACGTGACCGGTGTCGCGGACGAACCCGTAGTGGGTGGTGCGCCAGAAGTCGGTCGAGGGGTCGGTGGTGATGCACAGACCTGCGTCGGCGGACCAGGAGGCCGGTTCGTTGAGCCATTGCCAGTCGTCGCGGTCGAACGCCTTGATCCCCATCGGCTCATCATGGCAGCGGCGGGGCTGGTGGGCGTGCGGTGGCCGGGCGGGGGTGTGGGGCTGGCTTTGGTGGGGGGTGGTTGGGCTGGGTGGGCTTGCGTCAGAGGGAGCGCGCGGCGGACAGGGTCTGGGAGGCGTAGCCCCGGCCGAACAGGACGGTGTGCACGAGGAGCGGGAACAGTTGGTGCAGCGGGAAGCGCTCGCGCCAGCCGTCGGAGAGCGGGGCGACCTCGTGGTAGGCGGCGAGGATCCGGTCGAGGTGGGGGCAGCCGAACAGGGCGAGCATCGCCAGGTCGGACTCGCGGTGGCCGCCGTGCGCTGCCGGGTCGATCAACCACGCCCGACCATCGGCTGCCCAGTGCACGTTGCCGTTCCACAGGTCGCCGTGCAGTCGGGCGGGAGGTTCGGTCGGGGCGTCGACGCGGACGTCCTCGATGATCCGAGCTTCGGACGTGGTGAGAACGCCGATGTCGACGGCCTGGCGGACGTAGTGCGCGATGCGGTGTTCGGCGAACCACTCCGGCCAACTGGGGTGCGGCTCGTTGGGCATGTGGGCCAGGCCGATGAACGCGTCGCGCGGACCGTCGGGCGGGGGCACGCCGAACGCCGGGGCACCGGTGGCGTGCAGCGCGGCCAGTTGACGGCCGAAGTCCTCGGCGGCTCGTGGGGTCGGGCTGCCCGGTTCGATCTGATCCAGGACCAGCCAGCGGTCGTCGTGGGCGCGGACTTGGGGGACTGGCGGGCCCTCGGGTTCGGCCAGCCAGGAGAGGGACGCGGCTTCGGCTTGGACGGCGTTCGGGTGATCGTGGCTCTTGACGACGACCAGGTCGCCGTCGTGCAGGTCGACCTCGAAGACCGCGCTGCCGATTTGGCGGGTTGAGGTGGCTGGGGTGCCGGTCAGCTCGGATGCTGCGGTGGCGGCTGCGGTGGGAGTGGTGGGTGGGTTGGGGTGGGTCATAGCTGGGTGCGTACCCAGGTGAGGAGGCCGGGGATGGAGGCTTCCACCTGGGAGATCACCAGGTCGAAGCCCTGTCGGTCGCCGTAGTACGGGTCGGGGACGTCGTTGCCGTCGGCGTCCGGGGCGAACGAGCGGAGCAGGCGGACCTTGGCCGGGTCGGTCAGCCGGGTGAGCGCGCGGGCGTGGCCGGTGTCCAGCGCGACCACGAGATCGGCGTCCAAGTGCTCGTCCGACACCTGCGCGGCGGTGTGCTCGGTGGGGTAGCCGTGGTCGGCGAGCGACTTGGCGGCCCGTGGGTCCGCGGGGTCTCCGACGTGCCACCCACCGGTGCCCGCGCTGGTCACGGTGACGAGGTCACCCAGGCCGGCCCGGGTCAGGTGGTCGCGGAATATGATCGCTGCCACGGGGGACCGACAGATGTTGCCAGTGCAGATGAAGGTCACGTTCAGAGCCACGGCGGGAGTCTGCCAGGTTGCGCGCTCCGGGTGAGGGCTCTGGACGCGGCGTCCGGCACGTCTGACCATCGAGACGGCCGGGTGTTGGGGGATCGATGTCAAGCGTGGTCGCTGTGGTGCTGCTGCTCGTCGCGGGCTTCGCGGCGTTCGCGGGCATCTCGTGGTGGCAGCGGTCGTCGCCGGAGACGCCCGCCTTCGCCCGGCACCGGCCGTCGGTGCCGAACGCGGAGCTGCTGGTCGACCGGAACGCCGGATTCTTCACCGACCGCGGATTCCTGTTCCGGAAACGCCATTTCTTCGTGGCCACGGGATGCCCGCCGGTGCGTATCGCGGACTATCCGTCACTCGACGTGCGCAGACGGGAACAGCCCGTGCGTATCGCGCGGGTGGGGCTGCGTTCGTGGTGGTGGTTCGAAGAGGGTTTCTACCGCGAATCGGCCGGTTACCGGGACGACGCCGTGCGCCAGTTGGTGCGTGATCAAGAGCGTCGTGAGCAGGCCAAACGGGATCGCGAGCGGTTGATGTCCGATGTGGACGCGAACCTGCGCAAGCGCGATCAGGGGTAACGTTCGGTTGATTCGCCACGACGTTGTTCGTGTAGTGGCACCTCGGGAAGAGGAAACATGAGCGACCCCCTACTACGTGACTTCGCGGCCGGTGACGCGCGGCCTCCTATGCGGTGGCATTGGATCCTTTGCATCGTGGTGGTGTTGCTCGCGGTGGCCGCGTCGGTGCTCTGAGTTGTTTTGCGTGGTGAATGTGTCAGTTGGCGGTGTG
Source organism: Saccharothrix espanaensis DSM 44229 (assembly GCF_000328705.1). Taxonomy (NCBI): domain Bacteria; kingdom Bacillati; phylum Actinomycetota; class Actinomycetes; order Pseudonocardiales; family Pseudonocardiaceae; genus Saccharothrix; species Saccharothrix espanaensis. The sequence continues at coordinate 974,807 of NC_019673.1, forward strand.
TGGTGGAGCGCGGGTTGGTGAAGCGCGGCCTGTGGGTGGGCGGGTTGTGAGAGGCGGGCGCGGGCGTCTCAGCAGGCTCTCAGGAGGGGCGCGCGACGATCTGTGGTGTGTCCACCACGACCATGCCGACCATCCCGGCGCTGGCCAACGCGCTGCCGAGGGTCGAGGACGAGATCCGGCAGTTGGCAACCTCATCGACGCTTCCGATCGTCAACTCGTTCTCCGGTCGGATAACCGCGGCGGGGGGCAAGCGCCTGCGGTCGGTGGTGCTGCTCGCCGGGTCGTTGGCGCTGGCCGGCGAGGTCTCGGAGAAGGCGGTCAAGGCGGCGGCGTGCGTGGAGCTGCTGCACGCCGGGTCGCTCGTGCACGACGACCTGATGGACAACGCGGTCGAGCGGCGTGGCGTGCGGACGGTGAACGCGGAGTGGGGGCCGGGGCCGGCGGTGCTGGTCGGCGACTTCATGCTGGCGCGGGCCAGCCAGGCCGCGCTGGAGTGGATCTCGCCGTTCGCGGCGGGCAAGCTCGCGGCGGCGGTGACGGACCTGGTCGAAGGACAGGTCCTGGAGGTCTTGGACCTGTACGACGTGCACCGGTCGCCGGACGCCGCGTTGCGGTCGATCGCGTTGAAGACCGGGGCGTTGTTCCGGGTGGGGTGCGTGCTGGCGGCGCACTGCGCGTCGGCCTCGGACGAGGTGACGATCCGGCTCTCGGAGTACGGCGCGCACTTCGGGCTGCTGTTCCAGATCCTGGACGACCTGCTGGACCTGACGTCGTCGGTCGAGAGGTTGGGGAAACCGGTCGGGAACGACATCCGGCAGGGCGTCTACACGTTCCCGCTGCTGCGCTCGTTGACGGAGGTGCAGCGGGAGATGCTCGCCGCCCGCGGCCGCGAGTTGGGGGACGACGAGTTGACCGGCCTGCTGACCGAGTTGCGGGGCGGGGGATTGGTGCCGGAGACGATCGCGTATTGCCGGAGTCTGGCTGAGCAGACGGTCCTGGCGTTGCCGGAGGTGCCGGAGTCGGAGGCATTGGAAATCCTGCGGCAGTTGCCGGCGGCGTATTTGGAGTGGGCGGTGTCGCAGATCGGCTGAGGGGGAGGCGGATCGGTATCGCGGCGCATCGTGCTGCTGGTTTCAACGCTTCAGGGCTTCGACGCTGCAACGCTGCAACGCTTCAGGGCGTGGAGCGTGGGGCGTTGAGAGCGGAGAGCGGCGAGCGGAGGGGAAGTGTCGGTGGGGCGTGGGATGATGGTGTTGGGGGCCGGAGGCCACGCTTGTCGCGATGGGCTAGGTGCGTGAGGAAAGAGAAGCGGCCAAGCTGAAAGCGACGCTCGCCGCTGGGCAGGCCGCCGGGGGAGGTGCCGGCGGGGGGATTGTGGTCGCTGGTGTGGCTTTGTGTGTTGTGGTGCACGGGGTGGTCGGTGCGCTGGTGGGGGTCGCTTAGACTTCCGGTGATGACCAGCCAGGATCGGGTGTTGTTGCGGCACCACGGGGATGTCGATGCGGCACCCGGGCTTGTCGATTTCGCCGTCAACGTTCGGATGGCCGCGCCTCCCGGGTGGTTGCGGGAGCGGTTGGCGGGGGTGTTGGGCCGGTTGGGGAGTTACCCGTCGGTGGCTGACGATCTTCGGGCGCGGTCCGTTGTCGCGGCTCGGCACGGGCGGGGCGTGGATGAGGTCTTGATCCTTTCCGGGGCGGCCGAGGGGTTTGCGTTGTTGCCCGCGTTGCGGCCTCGGTCGGCCGCTGTGGTGCATCCCTCGTTCACGGAGCCCGAGGTCGCTCTGGCGGACGCCGGGGTTCCGGTCCGGCGGGTGTTGTTGTCGGCTGACGACGGGTACCGGCTTCGGCCCGGGTTGGTGCCCGAGGACGCGGACCTGGTGGTTCTGGGGAATCCGACCAATCCGACGTCGGTGCTGCACCCGGCCGAGGTGGTGGCCTCGTTGAGCCGGCCCGGTCGGGTTCTGGTGGTCGACGAGGCGTTCGCGGACGCGGTTCCCGGCGAGGTCGAGTCGTTGGCTTCGGCGCGGGTGCCGGGGTTGTTGGTGTTGCGGAGCCTGACCAAGACGTGGGGGCTCGCGGGATTGCGGGCCGGGTATGCGTTGGGGCCTCCTGAGCTTTTGGCGCGGTTGGCGCTTCCTCGCCCGCAGTGGCCGGTGAGCAGCTTCGTGCTGGAGGCCGTTGCCGCCTGTTGTGGACCTGACGCCGTGGCGGAGGCCGAGGCGTCGGCGCTGGAGTGCCGGGAGCACACGGCGTCCGCTGTGCGTTCTTTGGGCGATCTTGTGGTGGTGCCGCCGTCCGCCCCGTTCCTGCTGCTTCGGGTCCCTGATGGGGAACGGGTGCGGCTTTCGTTACGGGACAAGGGGATCGCTGTTCGGCGCGGGGACACGTTCCCCGGGCTGACCGCCGATCACCTCCGGGTGGCCGTCCGGGCGCCCGACGAGTTCGCGTTGCTGGTGGACGCGCTGCGAGTGGTCTTGGAGGAGCGGTGACGTCGGTCGGGGACGTGGTGGCGGTGCTGGAGGCTGCCTATCCGCCTGCCACCGCCGAGTCGTGGGACGCCGTGGGCCTGGTGTGCGGTGATCGCGGCGAGGACGTGTCGCGGGTGTTGTTCTGCGTCGACCCCGATGCGTCCGTTGTGGACGAGGCGGAGTCGGTCGGTGCGCAGCTCGTGGTGGCGCACCACCCGTTGTTGTTGCGCGGTGTGCACGGGGTGCCGGCTGACGATCCCAAGGGTGCGTTGGTGCACCGGTTGATCCGCAGCGGTATCGCGTTGTACACGGCGCACACGAACGCCGATGTGGCGTCGCCCGGAGTGTCGGACGCGCTGGCGTCGGCCTTGGGGTTGACGGTGACCGGGCCGTTGAGCGCCGCTCCGGCTCAGGCGATGGACCTGCTGACGACCTACGTGCCCGTCGAGTCCGCTTCCGGTGTGCTGGCCGCTCTGCACGCCGCCGGGGCCGGGGCGATCGGGGACTACCGGGACGCGGCCTGGGTCGTGGACGGTGTGGGGCAGTTCCGGCCGGTGGCGGGGGCCGAGCCGGTGGTGGGGTCCGTGGGCTCGTTGTCGCGGGTCGCCGAGACGCGGGTCGAGGTCGTGCTGGACCGGGGGCTGCGGGCCTCGGTGGTGGCCGCTCTGCGGGCCGCCCACCCGTACGAGGAAGTGGCGTTCTCGCTGGTGGAGATCGCCGACGTGCCCTCGCGCGCGGGCACCGGGGCCGGGCGGGTGGGCGAGCTCGCCACCGCCGAGCCGTTGCGCGTCTTCGCGCAGCGCGTCGCCGACGCCCTGCCCGCGACGGCGTGGGGTGTGCGGGCGGCCGGCGACCCGGAACGGCCGGTGCGGCGCGTCGCGGTGTGCGGCGGTGCCGGGGACGGCTACCTCGACGCGGCCACGCGGGCCGGGGTCGACGCGTACGTGACCGCCGACCTGCGGCACCACCCGGCGGGCGAGCACCTCGCCCGGGGCGGCCCCGCGTTGGTGGACGTGGCGCACTGGGCCAGCGAATGGCCGTGGTGCGGGCAGGCGGCGGGCATCGTGCGGGACGCTGTCGGCGGTACGGTCGACGTCCTCGTCTCGACTCGCCGGACCGATCCGTGGACCGTTGGCGTGACGACCCGAACTGGAGGCCGCTGAAGTGAAAGCCGATCCCGCCGTGCAGCGCAGGCTGCTCGACCTGGCGCAGGTGGACGCCGAACTGTCGCGCGTCACCCACCGCCGCCGCACGCTGCCGGAGATCGCGGAGATCGCCGAGGCCGAGAAGACCGTGCGGGCCAAGACGGACGCGCTGACGACGATCGAGACGACGCTGGGCGACCTCAACCGGGACGTCAAGCGCCAGGAGACCGAGATCGACCAGGTCCGCGCCCGCGAGGACCGGGACCGCAAGCTCATGCAGTCCGGCTCGGTGGGCGCGAAGCAGCTCACCGACCTGGAGCACGAGATGGCCACGCTCCAGCGCCGCCAGTCCGCGCTGGAGGACGACCTGCTCGAACTGATGGAACGCCGGGAGGCCGTCGAGGCCGACGTCCAGCACGCGCGGGTCGCGCTGGACAAGGCGCAGGAGGCGCTGTCCGACGCCGCGCGCCGGCGGGACAGCGTGCTGGCCGACCTGGAGTCGACCGAGACCAAGCGCACGGCGGACCGCAAGCTCGCCGCCACCCAGTTCCCGGAGCCGCTGCTGGCCCTCTACGACCGGGTGCGCAAGCACAAGGGCATCGGGGCGGCGCTGTTGCGGTCACGGCGGTGCGGCGCGTGCCGGATCGAGCTGGACAGCAACGCGTTCTCCAAGGTGCGGGAGTCCGCCGCGGACGAGGTCGTGCAGTGCGAGGAGTGCGGCGCGATCATGGTGCGCACGGGGGAATCCGGGCTGTGAAGGTCGTCGTCGAGGCGGACGGCGGGTCGAGGGGCAACCCGGGACCCGCCGGGTACGGCGCGGTGGTGCGGGACGCGGCGACCGGCGAGGTGCTGGTCGAGCGGTCCGAGGGCATCGGGGTCGCCACCAACAACGTCGCCGAGTACCGGGGGCTGATCGCGGGCCTGCGGGCGGCGGCGGAGCTGGGTGCCTCGGCGGTGGTGGCGCGGATGGACTCCAAGCTCGTGGTGGAGCAGATGTCCGGGCGCTGGCAGGTCAAGCACCCGTCGATGCAGCCCCTGGCGCGGGAGGCCCGTGAGGTCGCGTCGGGGTTCGCGAGCGTGTCCTACGAGTGGATCCCGCGCGAGCGCAACAAGGCCGCTGATCTGCTGGCCAACGAGGCGATGGACGTCCAGGCGGGTCGTGGGGGCGGGCGCGCGCGGCGGGTGCCGGGGGTGGCTTCCGCGGTGTCGCCGCCCTCGTCGTGGACCGGGGCCGTGGGGGAGCCGACCCGGCTCTACCTGTTGCGGCACGGGCAGACCGAGTTGTCGGTGGCGCGGCGGTACTCCGGGCGGGGGAACCCGCCGTTGACCGACGTCGGGCGGCAGCAGGCGGAGGCGGCCGCGGCGCGGTTGGCGAAGCTCGACGGGGTGGCGGCGGTGGTGTCGTCACCGCTGGGGCGCGCGGTGGAGACGGCGGCGGCGGTCGGGCGTGGGCTCGGGGTCGACGTCGAGGTCCTGGACGGGCTGGTCGAGACGGACTTCGGCGGCTGGGAGGGGCTGACGTTCGCCGAGGCCGCCGAGCGGGACCCGGAGTTGCACGGGCGGTGGCTGGGCGATCCGTCGGTGGCCGCGCCGGGCGGCGAGAGCTTCGACGTGGTGCACCGGCGGGTGCGGCGGGCCCGGGACGAGGTGATCACCCGGTTCGGCGGGCGCGACGTCGTGGTGGTCAGCCACGTGACCCCGATCAAGTCGCTGCTGCGCATGGGGTTGGACGCGGGGCCGTCGTTGTTGTTCCGGCTGCACCTGGACCTGGCGTCGTTGTCGGTGGTCGAGTTCTACCCGGACGGCCACGCGTCGGTCCGGCTGGTCAACGACACCTCGCACCTGGGCTGACGGCCGGGGTCAGACCGCGGGGCGCAGTTGGGGGCGCTTGCGCCGGAACCGGGCTTCTTCCACGGCCAGGGTGAAGCGGTCCACGGCGGCGCGGATCGCTTCGGCGGCGGTGGGCGCGATCACCTCGCCGACGATGTCCGGGTCGAGCACGAATTCGCCGCGCAGCACCTGGTCGGCTCCCTTGCCGGTGAGCAGCGGATTCAACGCGTAGTCCATCGCGACCAGGAATCCCTGGCTGCCGCCGGTCGCCAACGGCAGGATGACCCGGCCGCGCAGCCCCTTCTTCGGCAGCAGGTCGAGCAGCGCTTTCACCAGTCCGCTGTAGGCCGCGCGGTAGACCGGGCTGGCCACCACGATGCCGTCCGCGCGCAGCACGGCGCTGACCGCGTCGGCGATCTCCTGGTCGTGCAGGTCCTCGGTGAGCAGCGACAACGTCGGCAGTTGGCGCACGTGCAAGGTCTGCACGTCGTACCCGGCGTCGCGCAGCAACTCGTCGACGCGCGCCACGACGATGCCGGCGCGGGACGCGGGAGAAGGACTGCCGGAAATAACCAGAATGGAGGACATGGCTCGCTGACACCTTCCCGAAAAGGCTCGGACTACGAGATAAAATCGGTCAGCGTCAACAGATTGCGGCGGCGGTGCGACCGTAGTCCACGTGCCGACGGCGGGTAAGTCCCCCGATTCCTGCCATGTTTTTCAGTAGAGCAGTTCGTTCCACATCACGACAAGGTTTCGGGCTCCTGGTTCCACAGCCTGGGACGCGTCCGGCTATGCTGGCGGCGCGGATGAGTCGGCAGGGCGGCCGCGTCGGCGGACTTCACGTCTGCCGCCGAGGAAAGTCCGGACTCCACAGGGCAGGGTGGTTGTCAACGGCAACCAGGGGCGACCCTCGGGACAGTGCCACAGAGAACAGACCGCCCCGGCGCGAGTCGGGGTAAGGGTGAAACGGTGGTGTAAGAGACCACCAGCGCCCCCGGTGACGGGGGCGGCTCGGTAAACCCCACCCGGAGCAAGGCCAAGAGGGCGCTTCGGCGCCTGCGCAGGCGATCGAGGGCGGCCCGCCCGATGCCTGCGGGTAGGCCGCACGAGCCTGTCGGCGACGGCAGGCCGAGATGGATGGCCGCCCACCGGGACCGCCGCGAGGCGCCCGGGGACAGAATCCGGCTTACATGCCGGCTCATCCGCGCCCCCGGTTCGGCACCCCGCACGGGGGTTGCCGCGCCGAGCACCCGTCGCGCGGCCGAACGTCGGGCCCGCCGGGGCCGACCGCCCTAGCCGGGAATCGGCCGAAAACGGGCGAAGGGCACACTGATCCGCCTATAGATCCCTTGGGCCCCAACGGTGTTACAGAAGTGACGCCGTTCGAGTGGTCATCGGTATCAGGCCGTACGCGGCCTCGTCCTCCAGCCGAACCGCGGGCCCTGCCCCGCGTTCACGAGGAGGAGGAAACCCATGTCAGCCACCAAGCGGGCCGCCACCTGGCTCGCCTTGACCGGACTGGTCGGCGCGGCGGCCGTCACCAGCACGGTCACCGCGTCGGCCGCGTCGGTCGAACTGCCGGTCTACGCGGTCCGCAGTGCCGGGCTCAGCCTGGAGCAGGCGACGGCGTTACAGCGGGCGTTCGGCCTGAAGAGCGTCGAACGCGACCAGGACGGCTCCGTGTCGTTCACCGACGAGGCCACCTACCTGAAGGTCCCGGGCCTGGACAAGGGCGCCGGCAGACCCGACGAGGACGGACTGCCCACCCACGAGACCCAGCTCGACGTCGAGGCGCTCAAGCAGTTGCGGGCCGTCCCGACCGACGTGGCCGTGAAGAAGGTCCAGGAAGCCCTGCGCGGGGCCGGGCTGCTGCCCGCCAACGCCGTGGCCTCCGCCACCAACACCACGTTCGACGTGGTCGGCACGGACGGCAGCGTCGTCGTGTCGGCCCCGCTGGACACCGCGGTGTCGTTCGCGTTCTCCCTCGACGGCATCCCGCTGGAGGGCGGCGGTGCCAAGGTCCGGGTCGCGCTCGACGGCCAGGGCGCGGTCTCCGGGCTCGTCTACAGCACGCGGGACCTGGTCAAGGTCGGCACCGTGAAGTCGCTCGACCTGACCGAGGCCCGCACGCGCTGCGCCAAGGTGTTCGCGGCGGACACCCAGATCACGGGCGTGTCCTACGCCTACGACGCTCCCGCGCTGTCGGAGAAGCCGACCAGGCTGGAGCCGAGCATCCGGTGCGCGGGCACCGACCCGAACGGCGCGACCGTGCAGCCGGTGACGCTGCCCGCCGCGGTGGACGGCAAGCTGCCCGAGCCCGGCCCGACCCAGCCGCCGCGCACCGAGACCGGTGGCGGCGTGTCCGCGCAGTGGATCCCCCGGATCGACGTCGGCAGCGAGGGCACCGGCCGGTGCGCCGGCCTGCCGTGGACCGCGAACGACGTCAACGGGTTCAACAACCAGTTCACCAGCCGGGGCATCCCGGTGCAGTACAGCTGGCTGGACCAGAACGCGTGGGAGCGCGACTTCAAGGACCCGGCCTTCGCCGGCGGCTGGGACCAGCTCTACGCCGACGACGTGGACCTGAGCTACTGGCACGGCCGCGGCTCGCCCACCGGCTTCTCCTTCGCCGGGTGCAGCAGCAACACCGACACGTTCCTGTCCAACCGGGACGCCCGCTGGGGCAACCGGGACCTGGAGTGGATCAGCCTGTTCACCGCCTCGATCCTGCAAACCAGCGCGGGCGGCCAGAACTGGGCGCAGCGCTGGGGCCGGGCGTTCAACGGCCTGCACCAGATCAACAGCTTCGAGACGGTGTCGTACCACCACGCCTCGCACGGTGCCCGGTACGGCAACTACCTGCTGCGCAACCGCCCGGCCCCGATGAAGGTCCGCGACGCGTGGGCGCAGGCGTCCATCGACACCCAGCCCCCGTGGGTGCGGTGGGCGACCATGGGTCCGATCGGCTACTCGTGGATCGCGAACTACAACGACTACTTCTGGAACAAGGGACCGGTCGGCCCGGACACCCTGCCGACGGTCGGCTTCTGGCGGATCTCCGGCTGGAGCTGACGCTCCGCTGACGGGTGGGGCCCTTCCGCCGCACTGGGGGTGGAAGGGCCCCTCCGCTGTCAGAAGCGCCAGCGGGTCTGGCTGTAGGGGTCCTTGCCGAACCCGAACGCGGTGACCGGCTCGACCCGGAACACCAGCGCGACGCCGTGCGGGTTGGCGAAACCGCCCTCGACCACGTCGAGGTGCCAGTCCGGCCCGTACTTGGCCTCCCACGCCGCGGCGAGCGCGGCCAGCGCGCCGGGGTCGGTGACCCGCTCCGCGGTGCCTTCCACGACCAGGTCGAGGCCGCCGTGCAGCGCGTTGTCGCCGGTGGTGACCACGACGTTCGGGTTCTCCGCGACGTTGCGGGCCTTGCGCTCGTCCTGCCCGGTGCACAGGTGCACGGCCTCGTCGTGCCAGACCGCGATCAGCGGCGTGACGTGCGGGCGGCCGTCCGGGCGGACGGTGGACAGCCAGTACACCTCGGCCTCGGCGAACTTCCGGCGGGCCTCGGTCCACGGGGTGGCGGGCGCGTCCGGGTCGCCGTAGCGGGGGTCGGTGTCGGTCGAAGTCACGAAACGTCCTCACATCAGCCACGTCGGGCGGGTCTGCCCGGCGGCATCCGGTGCACCGGGCGGAACGCCTCGCCGCCGTTGAAGCGCCGTTCCAGCTCCGCCACGTACGCCGCGACCGCCGGGTTCACGATGTCGGCGAGGCTGCGCACGCCCGCCACGGGCTCGTACGCGGCCAGGTAGGTCGCCGCCGCGCGAGCGCGCTCCAGCACGTCCTGGTCGAAGTTGACCGTCCGCTGCACCCGCCGCCCCGCGGGCGGCTCCGTGCCGGTAACCTGATCACTGCCCGAGACGGTCACGGAGACGGTGATTTCGTTCACTCCGGAGGCTGGTTCGGGCGCGGCTTCCGGTGGCTGGGCCATCTGCGAGCCTCCTCGGCGTCGTCACTCCGGGATGCGGTCCGTTCGGTGCAACGTCCCGGCCGAACGGGTCAACCGGGCGGCGGGCTGGACAAGGGGGAGTGCGGTCGTGCACACAGTGCGTGACCTCGAAGTTCGCAGTCGGGTGAACTGTCTCAGCAATCGGGAGAATCCAGTGTCGCCGGTTCTCCACCGGCTTCCCCCGACCCATGATGACCGTGGTCAGATTAGACGTAATCGAGGCTCAGGGGAACGGCCAGTGATCTACCCACCGCGAACCGACAGATACACCTCGTGACGAAGACGTGTTCTACTCGTTGGCGCACGAACCGGACGGGCACCCCTCGGCCCGCCCGGCGAAGTCCTGCGTACTCAGGAGTACTGCGATGACCGCCCACACCCTGGTAACACTCGCGCAGCAGACAGAACCCGCCCTGGGCACAGGCGGTGTGCGTCAGTGGATCCTCGACAACCTGGTACCCCTGCTGCTGCTGACCGTCGCGGTCCTGCTGCTGTGGTTGGGCGGCGGCAAGGGCGACAACGCCGGTGTCATGCGCCGACTGGGGGGCGTGATCATCGCGCTCGCCATCATCGGACTGGCGGTGACCACCAACGCCGGGGCGAACATCGGCCAGTGGATCGCCGGCCTGTTCACCGGCGGGTGACCCTTGCGGGTACGCACTGACGACGAGGTCTACCGGGTCGACGCCGTCTGGCTCGGCCCGCCCAAGGCCACCTTCCCGTGGCGTGCGCGCTACGTGGCGTGGGGCGTCGGAATCGTGGTGTTCCTGCTGGTCACAGCGTTGCAGCGGCAGATCGGCTTCGGTTTCGACTTCATCAACACCGGCTGGGGCTTCGTGTTCACGGTCGCCCTGACCCGCTACATCTGCACCCGCATCAGCCACGAGCGCCCGCTCTCGTCGGTGATGACGATGTGGGTGCGCGAGCTCAACTCCCCGCGTGAGACGACCTCGGGCACCGGCGGCGCGGCCAGCGCCGCCCGGATCCGGGTCAACCAGGACCGGCCTCGGAAGCGTCTGTCCGAGAAGGGGGCGAAACGCGCGGCGCGCGCCACCCGATCCCAGCACCGCAGGAAGACAGACCGCCGTAAGAAGGAGGTTCGCGGTGTTCGGACGCCGGCGTGACCACACCCGACGCTCCGCGGCGCAGCACGTGGCCCAGCACGCCGCTGCCGCGCGGGACGACCGGAAGGTCTACTCCAAGCGTGGCCGACGCCTGCCCGGTGAGCAGGCGGTGCCCAGCTACACCCCGTCGATCGCCGCGCGCAGCATCGACGGCCACCTGCTGCGCACCGGCCAGGAGGTGTACGCCTGGTACAAGCTCGCCCCGCAGCGCTGGTCGTTCCGCTCCGACTCGCAGCGCCAGGACCTGATCGCCGCGATCGCCGGCCAGTACGCCGAACTCCAGGGCCGGTGGATGCACCTGCGGGTGACGACCAGGCCCTACCCGATCCGGATGTGGGCCGAGGCGCACGTGCACAACGCGGTGCGCCGGCTGCCGGACACCCCCGGCACGCTGTCGTTCGACGACTACATGGTCGGCGAGCAGCAGCAGCTCATGGGCCGCTCGATGGCGGAGAAAGAGGTCTACCTGGGCATCCAGGTGCAGACCCGGAACATGATGGACCGCGCCGTGGAACGGGCCGCGCCCGTGCTGCGCAAGGTCTTCCCGGACGCGGTGGACGCGGAGCTGACCGCCATCGAGTCCGAGGTCGACCACCTCGACCAGGTGATCGGCTCGGCCGGGCTGGAAGGCCGGCCGGTGACGGCCGAGGAGATGTCCTGGCTGATGCACCGGTCGTGCTCGCTGGGCCTGCCCGCGCCGCGCAACCTGCCGGCCGTGCCCGGCGCCCCGTGGGAACCCGAGGACCTGGCGTCGTTCACCGACGCCGCGGACTTCCACCAGGAGCCGTACTCGCCGACCGTGACCGTGCGCGGCCGCACCGGCTCCAACGCCGGCATCAAGCGGCACGTCGCCGTGCTCACCGTCGGCCTCATGCACGGCCTCCAGATCCCCGAGGTCGACGACCCGTGGGTGCAGCGCTCCGACCGGCTGCCCGCCGCCGTCGAGTGGTCCGCCCGGATCTACGTGCGCCGGCCCGAGGAGGTCTCCGGCGAGCTGACCCGGCAGATGAACAAGGTCCGCTCCCAGGTGCGGCACTACACCGACGAGCACGAGCTGGAACCGCCGCAGTCGCTGGCCCGCCAGGCGTCCCGGGTGCTGGAGATCGACGACGAGATGACGTCGGGCTTCACCGCGCTGGGCACCCGGGTCCGGTCGTGGTGGCGGCTGGCCGTGTCCGGCCCGACCGAGCGCGAGGCGCTGCGGCTGGCCCAGGCCCTGCTCGACCTGTACAAGCCGAAGGTCGCCATCGAGCACCCCGAGGCCCAGTACGCCATCGCCCGCGAGTTCATCCCCGGCGAACCGCTGTCCTCGTCGGCCTACCTGCGACGCGGCTCGGTGCTGTGGGCGGCGTCGTCGGTGCCGACGGCGACCGCGGAGGTCGGCGACCGGCGCGGCATCCTGCTCGGCGAGACGGTGACCGCCACCCGGCGGCCCGTGGCGTGGGACCCGTGGATGGCGCAGGAGCTGCGCGACGCGTCCGGCCTGTCCGCGATGGTCGCGGGGCTGGGCGCGGGCAAGTCGTTCCTCGGCGGCGGCATCGTCTACAAGACGTTGCGCTCCGGCGCGCACTGGACGCTGCTCGACCCGTCCGGGCCGCTGGCCGCCCTGTGCGAGCTGCCCGAGCTCAAGCCCTACGCGCGGCCGATCAACCTGCTCAACGCCCAGCCCGGCATCCTCAACCCGTACCGGGTGGTCGCCGAGCCCCAGCTCGAGCACTTCCTGGACGAGGAGGACCCGGAACGGGCGTGGCGGCGCGAACGCGCGCTGGCCGCGGCGACCCGCCGCCGGCTCGTGCTCGACGTGCTCACCGGCCTGCTCCCGTTCGAGGTGGCCCGGCTCCCGCAGACCCGGATCGTGCTGCTGCGCGCGGTGCGGACGGTCGGCGGCCGCCCCGACGCCCACCCCGGCCAGGTCTTCGAGGCCCTGCGCCGCGACGCGTCCGAGCACCACGAGCACGCCGTCGTGGTCGCCGACTTCCTCGACGAGATGCGCGAGCGGATGTCGCTGCTCATCCCCGAGCAGGACGCCGACCCGTACAACGAGCAGCGCGACGACCGGCTCACCGTGCTCACCATGGCGGGCCTGAACCTGCCCAAGGACGGCGTCGGCCGCGAGCACTGGACCGACGCCGAGGCGCTCGGCGTGGAGATGCTCAACCTGGCCGCGTGGCTGACCCAGCGGTCGATCTACGAACGCCCCAAGGACCTCCGCAAGGGCGTGTGGATCGACGAGGCGTTCTTCCTGTCCGAGGTCCCCACCGGCCGGGTGCTGATGAACCGGTTCGCCCGCGACTCCCGCAAGTGGAACGTCCGGGTGCTGCTGTCCTCCCAGATCCCCGCCGACTTCCTCAAGATCCAGGGCTTCGTCACCCTGCTCGACTCGGTGTTCGTCGGCCGGCTGGACGACGACCAGGCCCAGGCCGACGCGCTGCGCCTGCTCAAGGTCCCGGTCGGCGCGGGCTACGAGCAGGTCGTGGCCTCGCTCGGCCGCCGCCCCGGCGGCGTCCGCAACAGCACCGAGCGCGACCGCGCGCCCCGCCAGTTCATCTTCGGCGACGGCGCGGGCGGCGTCGAGCGCATCCGCATCGACTTCTCCGGCCCGCACCTGGAGCACCTGCGCAACTCGCTGGACACCACCCCCGACGCGATGCGCGAGGGCCCGGACCAGAACGAGGTGGAGCTCTCCTCGCCGCCGCAGGACCCGTTCGCCTACGACGAGGGCCTGACCGACGAGTACGACGACGAGCTCGCGGCCGACCTCGAGGTCGGCCTGGCCGACCCGCAGCTGGTCGACTCGACCCACGGTGAGGGAGGAAACCGGCGTCCGGGCCGGGAAGGTGCGGCATGAGCACCCTCCTGCTGGCGGCGGTCGTGGCCGCCGCGCTCTACGCGCGGCGGCGGTTCAGACGTGATCCCGACCCCGACAGCGGGCCCGAGCGGCCCGCGAGCGGCGGGCGGTGGCGGGCGATGGCCGTCGTGGTCGCCATCGTCGGGCTCCAGGCGGTCGTCGGTGCCGCGCCCGCGTACGCCGCGCCGTGCGGTGAGTCGCCCATCCCGGAACGGCCCGGCTCCGGCATGGTCGGCGCGCTCGACCCGTCGATCGGCAACGGCGTCAAGGACTCCCCCTACCTGACCTACGGCTACGCGGGCATGGTGTGGCACACCTACCAGGAGAAGTGCCTGGTGCCCAACGCCTCCCCGGTGCTCGACACGTGGGCGGGCAACCAGCTGTTCAACGTCGGCAAGAACATCGTCGGCGCGACCAACGCCCTGCACTACACCGTCGTCGGCCAGGGGCTGCTCCAGCCGCTGGACAAGGCGGTGAAGGAGGGCGTGCAGAAGGTCTACGACAACGTCTACCTCCGCTGGTTCGGCCTGGTCGCGCTGGTGCTCGCGGTGCTGATGTTCCGGCAGATCTGGAACGGCGACCTGGCCGCGATCAGCAAGCGCGGCCTGTGGGCGCTGGCCGCGATGTGGCTGGCCACCTCGACCCTGGCGCTGCCCCAGTTCTACGACCTGCTGGACAACACGCTGGTCACCAAGACCTCCGAGATCCAAGCGGGGTTCATCGACGTCGAGGAGGGCAAGGACAGCCTCGACGTCCTGCCGTCCCGGCTGCACGACTCGGTGGTCTACCAGAGCTGGCTGCGCGGCGAGTTCGGCTCGCCCGACGCGCCCCAGGCCGCCGAGTTCGGCCCGAAGGCGCTGGCCGCCCAGGCGTGGACGGTGCAGGAGATCGGCGACCACAAGGACGGCGACCAGAACGCCCTCAACGCCAAGCGCACCGAGTACAAGAACATCTACAACCAGCTCGGCCCCGCGCAGGCGTCGTTCAGCGGCGAGGCCGGCGGCCGCACCGGCGCCGGGTTCCTGTCGCTGCTCCAGGCGGTCGCGTTCTCGCTGTTCCAGCTCTTCGCCAAGGCCGCGGTGCTGCTCGCCCAGCTCCTGCTGCGGGTGCTCACCCTGGCCGGCCCGCTGATCGGCCTGGTCGCGCTGCTGCACCACGACCTGCTGCGCAAGGTCGGCCGCGCGGTCGCCGTCACCGTGTTCAACGTGCTGGTCCTCGCGGTCCTCGCGGGCACCCACGCGCTGCTGCTGCAGGCGATCTTCAACGCCAACGGGCTCTCGCTGCTGACCCGGACGCTGCTCGGGCTGATGCTGACCCTGGTCTGCTTCATGATCGGCAAACCGCTGCGCCGGATGTGGCAGATGGTGGAGATGTCGGTCGGCTCGGCGAGCAACGCCCTGCCGATGCGCGGCGGGCTGCTGTCCCGGCTGCGCCGCAAGAAGGACACCGGGCCCTCGCCGCAGGAGGAGTTCTGGGACACCGTCCGGGACACCGACCCCGACGGCCCCGAGGTGCCGCAGCGCGGGCGCGGCCGGATCCGGCCCGAAGCGGCCAACCCGGTCGTGGCCACCGCGCACCGGCTCGACCGGACCGGCGGCCCGGTCCCGCTCGACGCGGGCGTGACCGGCTCCGGCCGCGCCGCGCTCCCGGCCGGCGGCCACGACAGCCCGGCCGCGCTGACGACCGGCCGGTCCCGGGTCGTGGACGCGCCGCCGGTCGCCGATCGCAACTGGGACCGCCTGGACGACGCCGTGCTGGTGCCGTCCCGGGTGCACAACGGGTTCTCCCGGATGTCCGACGGCCCGGTCGTGCCGGGTCCGCGGCGAGCGGAGACCGAGGTGGTGGCCGGTCGGCAGGTCCACGTGATCTACCGGCCCTCGCGCGGACTCGAAGTCAGGGACAGCTGATGCCGATCAGGACGAACCGGGGGCGCACGGCGGTCTACCGCCGGCTGTGGGGGTGGCCGTTGCGGTCGCCCCGGCACCTGGTCGCCACCGTCGTCGGACTCATCGCGCTGGTCGCCACGACCAGCATCGTCTTCGACCACACCGTGGGGTCGAAGTCCGGCGCCGCACCCGGTGCCACCACCACCTCCGGCAGACCCACGACGATCGGCGGCGGCAACCAGATCGGCGTGCTGCCGCCCGCCGGCACCACCACGGCGTTGCCGACCAAAGCACCCAGTCCCACCGCCGCCGCCTCGTCGGCGCCGGTGACGGCCGACGCGCAACTGGTCGCCGAGAGCTGGATCGACGCGTGGCTCAACCACCCGGCGGGCACCACCAACGCCAAGTGGCTGGGCGGGCTCAAGCCGTGGACGTCGGACGAACTGCTGCCCACGCTGCAGTCGGTCGACCCGGCCAACGTGCCCAAGGAGATCAAGAGCCCGGTCAAGGCCGTCCGGCCGACCACCGATTCGGTCGATTTCGAAGCCGACCTGGAAACCGGCAAGCTCGTGCTGACCGTGGCCAAGCTGCCCGAGGGCTGGCGCGTGCACAAGTACAGCAGGGTGGGTTGAGATGCTGAAGATCGCGCTGGTCGTCGCGGCGGTGGCCGCCGTGGTCGCGGTGACCGTGACCAACGGCGTCTCCACCGTGGTCAACAACACCACACCCGACGAGAGCGTCGGCATCCGCAACGTCGGCTGCAACGCGTCCATCGGCCCGTGGGAGGGCGGCGGCGCGGAGAAGGGCCGCAACGACGCGAGCCGGCTCAACGAGGAGCAGCGCGGCACCGTCGCCAAGATCATCTCCATCGGGCAGGAGCGCAAGCTCCCGCCGCTGGCGTGGCAGATCGCGATCCAGGCGGGCATGACCGAGTCCGGGCTGCGCAGCCTCGACTACGGCGACCGCGACTCGCTGGGCATCTTCCAGATGCGCCCGTCGATGGGCTGGGGCTCACCCGCCCAGGTCACCGACCCGGTGTACGCGATCAACAAGTTCTACGACGTGCTGGTCAACGTCCCCGACTGGGAGGACCGGCGGCCCGGCGAGTCGGCGCAGGCCGTGGAGCGCTCGGCGTTCCCCGACCGGTACCACAACTGGGAGGCGATGGCCGCGTTCCTCATCGGCGACCTCGGCGACGTGGTCGACCCGGCGGGCTGCGGCCAGGCCGTCGGCCAGTTCCTGCTCGCCTCCGGGGCCGCGGCCACCGCGATCGAGTTCACCAAGCAGCAGTTGGGCGAGCCGTACCTGTGGGGCGGCAACGGCCCCGACCAGTGGGACTGCTCGGGCATCCTGGTCAAGGCGTTCGCCGAGGCCGGGGTGAAGATCCCGCGCGTCGCGAACGACCAGTACGTGGCCGGTGGCGCGCACTTGCCCGTGCGCGAGGCCAAAGCAGGTGATTTGATCTTCTGGGCGACCAACCCGGCCAACCCGGTCACGGTGCACCACGTGGCCATGTACCTGGGCAACGACGAGTACATCCACGCCCCCCAGACCGGGGACGTGGTGAAGATCAGCAAGGTCAAGTGGGACTACCACGAGTTGATGCCGCTGGCCGTCCGGCCGGGCGTGTAGATCGTGTGAGGGAGGCACCACCGATGTTCACCCCCGACCCCATCCAGCGCCACGCCGGACCACCCGCGTCCAGCACCCCGCTGCGGGACTACCTGTCGTCCCTGCCGCCCGGCGTGGACGGCACGTACGCCGTGCTGCCGCGGTCGCTGGTCGAGGCGATGCCGCTGCCGTGGCAGCAGCAGATGACCCACCTGATGGCGGAGTTCCACCGCTCGTTCGCCCACCTGGGCTGGCCGGTCTACCGGGTCATCCCGTCCCGCCGGGAGCGCCTGGTCGACCTCGACGAGGAGCAGCTGGCCGAGGTCGGCGCGATCATGGAGATCGACGCGGACGGCGAGCTGGTCTACCGCGACCGCACCGGGACCCGGATCGAGGACCCGGAGAACCGGGTGGTCCTGGTGTCGGTGCTGGACCCGATCCCGGGCGACTACGCCAACGCCAACCAGAACACCCCGGCGCGCGGGTTCCCGGTGCCCCAGCAGCAGCACCCGCACTCCGGCCCCCTGCCGGTGCAGGCGCCGCACCAGCGCTGACCGGGACGGCGGCCCCCGTCGCCCGCGGGGCCGCCCCACCGTTCGGGTGATCTACGCGGGACGACGTGCGGTGACGGCGTTCCCGTCGCTCGGGTGGGCATGGAACCCCACCGCACCACCCGCCTGACGACCTGGCTCCGAACCCTGCGCCCGCGGGCCCTCCAGCCCTGCCGCACGACGGAGTCCTGCCTCGGCGCCCGGCTGTTCCGGCGTCCCGGAACGGGTGATAAGCGGGTTCGGCACTGCGCGTCGCGGGGATGAGGCGCACCCTGGTCGCCATGGCGCACTTCGAGGCTAGTCCGGGTGGCACGCCTGGTCCGACGCAGTCGCTCGCGGCGCTCGGCCAGTCGAAGGGGCTGCGGGTCACGTTCGGCGTGATCACCGTGCTGATCGGGCTGCTGGTGCTGATCTGGCCCGGCCTCACGATCCTCACCGCGGCCGTGCTCTTCGGCGTCCAACTGCTGATCACCGGCGTGTTCTGGCTGGTCAGCACGTTCACGACGGACGGCGCGGGCACCGGTCAACGGGTCCTGTTCGCGGTCGCCGGGCTGCTGTCGCTGCTCGCGGGCATCCTGTGCCTGCGCGCCCCGTTCCAGACCATCGCCGTCCTGGCGCTGCTGCTGGGCGCGATCTGGGTCGTCGGCGGCGTCGCCGAGATCTTCCACGGGTTCGGCACCAGCGGCTGGGCGGTGTTCTCCGGCGTGGTCACGGTCATCGCCGGCATCGTCGTCCTGGTCGCCCCGCTGTCCAGCATGGTCGCGCTCGCCTGGCTGTTCGGCATCACGCTGCTCGTGCTCGGCATCCTGAGCATCGCGGCCGCCGTGTCCGACGGCCGTGCCCCCGCGCCGAAGACGTCCGCGGATCACACCACCGGCCACGCCGCCCCCGCGTAGCACCACGCACGTCGGCCGGGCCTCCGCGCTGGAGGCCCGGCCGACGTGCGTGTCGACGTGCGGGTCTCAGCCCTCGCGCCACCCGCTCGTGATGGGCAGCCGGCGGTCACGGCCGAACGCCTTGAACGTGATCTTCGTGCCCGGCGGGTACTGCCGCCGCTTGTACTCGGCGCGGTCGACCATCCGCAGCACCTTGTCGACCAGCTCCGCCGCGAACCCCGCCGCGATCAGGTCGTGGTAGCCCTTGTCGCCCTCGACGTAGTCGTCCAGCACGGCGTCGAGCAGCTCGTAGTCCGGCAGCGAGTCCGCGTCGACCTGGCCCGGCCGCAGCTCCGCCGACGGCGGCTTGCTGATCGAGTTCTCCGGGATCGGCGGCAGCTCGCCCAACTTCTCCGCCTGCGCGTTGCGCCACCGCGCCAGGTCCCACACCAGCGTCTTCAACACGTCCTTGATCGGCGCGAACCCGCCCACCGCGTCGCCGTAGATCGTCGAGTAGCCGACCGCGAGCTCGGTCTTGTTGCCGGTCGCGAGCACCAGGTGGCCGTGCTGGTTGGACAGCCCCATCAGCGTCACGCCCCGGCAGCGCGCCTGCACGTTCTCCTCGGCCAGCCCGGTCAGCCCGAGCTGCCCGACGAACACCTGCACCATGTCCGCGATCGGCTGCACCTCGTAGTGCACACCGGTCCGCTGCACCAGGTCGTAGGCGTCGGACTTCGAGTGGTCCGACGAATAAACCGACGGCATCGACACGCCGTAGACCGAATCGGCACCCAGCGCGTCCACGGCCAACGCCGCCACCACCGCCGAGTCGATCCCGCCCGACAGCCCCAGCACCACCGACCGGAACCCGTTCTTGTGCGTGTAGTCGCGCAACCCGGTGACCAGCGCGTGCCACACCTCGGCCTCGTCGGACAGCGGCTCGGCCGCCGCCGGCACGGGCAGCGGCTCGTAGGCCGCCACCGGGTCCGCCGACACCGTCCGCCGCCGCACCGTGAACCCGTTGACGACACCCTCGGTCCGGGGCGCGCCACCGGGCAGGTCCAGGTCGAGAACGACCAGGTGCTCCACGAACTGCGGCGCCCGGGTCACCAGCTCACCCTCGGCGGTGACCACCATCGTGTCACCGTCGAACACGAGCTCGTCCTGCCCGCCGATCAGGTTCACGTACGCCAGCGGGGCCCGCGCCTCGACCGCCCGCCGCGCCACCAGCGGCAACCGCGCGTCGTCCTTCTCGCGCTCGTAGGGCGAGGCGTTCGGCGAGACCACCAGGTCCACCCCGGCCGCCCCGAGCGCGGCGATCGGCCCGCCGTCCTGCCACAGGTCCTCGCAGATCACCATGCCGACCTCGACCCCGTGCAGCCGCACGACGTCCAGCGCGTCACCCGGCGTGAAGTACCGCCGCTCGTCGAACACGCCGTAGTTCGGCAGGTGGTGCTTGTTCTGCCGCGCGACCACCTCGCCGCCGTGCAGCACGGCCGCTGCGTTGCGCTTGCCGTGCTCGTCGCGGTCCAGGTAGCCGACGAACACCGCGACCTCGCCGCAGCCCGCCGCGTCCAACCGCTTCGCCAACCCGGCCAGCGCCTCCCGGGACGCCTGCGCGAACGACTCCCGCAGCGCCAGGTCCTCCACCGGGTACCCGGTGAGCACCATCTCCGGGAAGACCACCAGGTGCGCGCCGGCCTCGGCGGCCTTGCGGGTCCAGTCCACGACGAGTTCGGCGTTGCCCGCCAGGTCGCCGACACAGGCGTTGACCTGGGCGAGAGCGAGTCGGAGCTGTGGCATGCAGGCATTCTCGCTCACGTGGGGCGGCCGTGGTGGACGATGTGGCCGGCGAGTCACACCTACGATCGAACCGTGCGCCGTTCCCTCACGCTGTTCCTCGTCCTGCCCGTGTTGGCGTCGTGCACGACCGTCGTGCCCGGCTCACCGACCCCGGGAACAGCGCTTGAACAGCGCGGACCCGCCGGGACCGTGCCCGCCGGCCTCGACCGGTTCTACGGCCAGCAACTCGGCTGGCAGGACTGCGCCGAGTACGCCACCACCGGAACCACCCGAACGCAGTACAAGAACAAGAAGGACATCGAGTGCGCGCGCCTGGAGGTGCCCCTCGACTACACCAAGCCCGACGGCCAGACCATCCGCATCGGCCTGCTCCGCCGGCAGGCCACCGGCGACCGCATCGGCTCGCTGGTCATCAACCCCGGCGGGCCCGGCGCGTCCGGCATGTCCGCCGCCGCGAGCCTGAGCGCCCAGGTCGGCAAGTCCGACCTCGGCACCCGCTTCGACCTCGTCGGCTTCGACCCGCGCGGCGTCGGCTCCAGCCAACCGCAGGTGCGCTGCCTCACCGACGCCGAACGCGACACCGACCGCCTCGACGTCGACATCGACACCTCGCCCGCCGGCATCGCCCAGACCGAGGCCGAGAACAAGACCTACGCCGAGAAGTGCGCCGCCACCACCGGCCCCGACCTGCTGGCCAACGTCGGCACCCGCGACGTCGTCCGCGACCTCGACGTGATGCGCTCCGCGCTCGGCGACGAGAAGCTCACCTACCTCGGCTACTCCTACGGCACGCACATCGGCGCGGGCTACGCGGCCGCGTTCCCGGCCAACGTCCGCGCGCTCGTCCTCGACGGCGCGGTCGACCCCACGCAGAACCAGGTGGAGTCGCTGATCGCCCAGGCCGCCGGGTTCCAGAAGGCGTTCGACGCGTTCTCCGCGTGGTGCGCGAAACGCCAGGACTGCGCGCTCGGCCGCGACGCCGCCGGCGCGAGCAAGGCGTTCCGCGAACTCACCCTGCCGCTCGCCCAGCGCCCGGTCGACGTCGGCCCGCGGAAGCTGTCCTACAACGACGCCATCACCGGCGCGATCCAGGCCATGTACTCCGAAGAGCTGTGGGGACCGCTCAACGCCGGCCTCACCGAGTTGAAGAACAACGACGGCGAAGTGCTGATGCAGCTCGCGGACGCGTACTACGACCGTGACAAGGACGGCAAGTACGCCACGATCACCGACGCGTTCACGGCCGTGAAGTGCGTCGACGAACCCCGCGTCACCGACCGCGCCGTGCTCGACGACGTCGCCCGCCGCTACAAGGCCGCCGCCCCGTTCCTGGACGACGGCAACCCGGCCGCCGGCGCACTCGACTCGTGCGCGTTCTGGCCGGTGCCGCCCACCGCCCAGGAGACCAAGCCGGTCACCGGCCTGCCCCCGACGCTGGTCATCTCCACCACCGGCGACCCGGCCACCCCGTACCAGGCGGGCGTCAACCTGGCGAAGGAACTCGGCGGCGGCCTGCTCACCTACGAGGGCAACCAGCACACCGTCTACCTCCAGGGCAACGAGTGCGTGGACCCCATCGGCGACGACTACCTGATCAACCTGACACTTCCCGCCGCCGGCAAGACCTGCTCCTGACGCCGCGCCTCCCACCGCCGTTCCAACGGCACTTCCGCTCAGACGTCGACCGAGGCCGACCAACTGGCGAGCAGCCTCAGCCGCTCCTCGGTCGGCGACCCCTCCCTCGCCGTGTACACCACCAGTTGCAGATCCGGATCGGCCGGGAACTTCAGCGCCTCGTAGTCCAGATCCAGGTCACCCACGACCGGGTGGTGCATCAACTTCGTGCCGTGCGTCTTCTCCAGCACTGCGTGCTGCGCCCACAACTTCCGGAACAGCTCGTCCTTCACCGACAACTCGCCGACCAGCGCCGCCAGCCGCGTGTCGTCGGGGTGCCGCCCCGCGTCCAACCGCAGCACCGCCACGGTGTCCGCCGCCACCGTCGGCCAATCCCGGTAGAACCGGCGGGCGTCCGGATCCAGGAACGCGTGCCGTGCGCTGTTCAACATGCCCGGCGCGGAATCATCGAACCCGTACAGCGCGCCCGCCAAAGCGTTCCACGCCACCATGTCCGTGCGACGGCCCATCACGAACGCGGGCACGTCGGTCAGTTGGTCGAGCAACCGCCGCAACCCCGGCCGCACCCGCTGCGGCACGGCCTTGCGCGCGGTGGTGGGCGCGGTCGTGGGCCGGACCAGGTTCCGCAGGTGGGCGCGTTCGGTGTCGTCCAGCCGCAACACGCGGGCGACCGCGTTCAGCACGGAGTCGGACACCGCCGGTGTCCGCCCCTGCTCCAGCCGCATGTAGTAGTCCACGCTCACGCCGGCCAGCAGCGCCAACTCCTCCCGGCGCAAGCCCGGCACACGGCGCCGCCCGCCGCCCGGCAGGCCCACGTCGTCCGGCCGGACGCGGGCCCGGCGGGTGCGCAGGAACTCGCCCAGGTCGTGGTTCACGCACTCCAGTATGGCCGCGCCGGCCCGCCGTAACCTGGCCCTGCCAGACCTAGGGAAAACCGGGGCCTCCGGTCGTGCGGCCGACCGCGACCACTCTTGGCCGCATGACCTACGACCTCACCAACCGCACCGCCGTTGTCACCGGAGCGGCGAGCGGCATCGGCGCCGAGATCGCCCTGCTCCTGGCCCGTTCGGGGGCTCGGGTAGCGCTGCTGTCCCGGCGCGCCGACCGCCTGGAGGACCTGGCGGACAAGATCAACGCCGCAGGCGGGCAAGCGCTTGCGGTAGCCGCGGACGTGACCCAGGACCTGACCGACGCGGTGGCTGCCGTCCACGACGCCTTCGGTCGGGTGGACGTGGTGGTGAACAACGCGGGCGTCATGCTCGCCAACCCCATCACCAACGGCCGGGCCGACGAGTGGGCGCGGATGATCGACACGAACATCGGCGGCGTGCTCAACGTGACCAGCGCGTTCACCGAGGATTTGATCGAGGCCGCGAAGACCGGTCCGGCCGACCTGGTGAACATCTCGTCGGTAGGCGCACACCTGACGTTCCCGAACTTCGCGGTGTACACGGCGACGAAAGCCGCAGTCACGCACCTGTCCGCGAACCTGCGCACCGAACTGGGCCCGAAAGACGTGCGGATCACCAACGTCGAGCCGGGCTTTACGGAGAGCGAACTGGCCGGCCACATCGACAACCCGGAGGTGCAACGGGACCTGGACACCTGGTTCGACGGAGTAGGCCGCCTGACCTCGGCGGAAGTGGCAGACGTAGTCGCCTACGCCACCAGCCGCCCCCAGCACGTGAACCTCCGCCAAATCATGGTCCTACCCACCCGCCAGGCATAACCCAACACTCCCTTTCCCGCCCGCCCATCCCTCCCAAGACCCGCGCCGAACGCCACCACAACGTCCGGCGCGGGACTCCCCACCCCTCCGCCACCCTCGCCACACCCCACCCACACCGGTGAGCACACGTCACACACCCAGGTGATCAGACCCAAAAAACGTACGGAAACACTGTTCCCGTTACTCGGTGAAGTAATGAGGCCGCACCTGAGACCCCGAACCTCCCACCACGACCCCCACCCACCCCACCCCTCGACCGCCACCCCAACCACAGCCCCAACCGCCACCCCCAACCAGCACCCCCCACCAGCACCCCTGACCGCCAGCCCTGACCGCCAGCCCCGACCGCGCCCTGGCCCGCGCCCCCCGTGCGTCGCCGCGCCCGCATCCGCGCAGCCCCGCGCCCTCGCGCCAGCCCGCGCGCTCGCGTCCACCCGCGCAGCGCTCCCGCCCGCGCTCCCGCCCGCGCTCCCGCCCGCGCTCCCGCTCGCGGAGCCCGCGTGACAACCGCGCCGCGCCGCCCGCGACAACCGCGTCCCGCGACGACCGCGCCCCGCGACGACCGCGCCCCGCGACGACCGCGCCCCGCGACGACCGCGCCGCGTGCCCTCGCGTGCCCCGCGTGACCAGCCGCGCGTCGCTCGACAGACGGTGTCCGGCCCTCCCCGTGGCGTGACCCGACCGGCGGCGGCAGGTGGCCTGTGCGGCCCTGGGTGATGTGATCCGGTCGGCAGGTGTGAAGTGACTCGCACACCTCGCACAACCAGCCCTCGCGGTGTCACGCTGGGCGGGTAACCGTGCAACAAGGCCCGGAGACCCGCGACGAAGCGGGCTTCGAGGGAGGACGGTCGACAATGACCTCTGCTGAGGTAACCGCGCCCTACGGCAGTGGGCCCAGTGCGCCCACCGCGCCGGCCAAGAAGGTGCGCATCCACCACCTGCGTGAGCTGAAGGAACGCGGCGAGCCGTGGCCCATGCTCACCGCCTACGACATGTACACCGCCGAGCTCTTCGACGAAGCGGGCATTCCCGTGCTGCTCGTCGGCGACTCCGCGTCGAACAACGTCTACGGCTACGACACGTCGCTGCCGGTCACCGTCGACGAGCTGATTCCGCTGGTTCGCGGCGTCACCCGATCGGTGAAGCGCTCCCTGGTCGTGGCCGACCTGCCGTTCGGCTCCTACCAGGTCTCCGTCGAGCAGGCCGTGGCCACCGCCGTGCGGTTCATGAAGGAAGGCCGCGCGCACGCCGTCAAGCTCGAAGGCGGCCGCCACTTCGCGCCGCACATCCAGGCGATCGTGCGGGCCGGCATTCCTGTGATGGCCCACATCGGGTTCACCCCGCAGAGTGAACATCAGCTCGGCGGTTACCGGGTGCAGGGGCGCAATGACGGGTTCGACTCGGTCGTGGCCGACGCGCGCGCCGTGCAGGAAGCCGGGGCGTTCGCGGTGGTCCTGGAGATGGTCACCGCCGAGGTGGCCAAGCAGATCACCCACGACCTGGACATCCCGACCGTCGGCATCGGCGCTGGTCCGGACACTGACGCGCAGGTCCTCGTGTGGCAGGACATGATCGGGTTGCGACGCGGCAAGGCGCCCAAGTTCGTGAAGCGGTACGCCGACATGGCCGACGTCATGCTCGGCGCGGCCCGCTCGTTCGCCGACGAGGTGCGCGGCCACCAGTTCCCCGGCCCGGAGCACACGTTCCACTGATCGGTCGACCCCCGGTTGGGGCTGTCGGGCCTGCTCGGCGGCCCCGGCGGGGTGATCATCGACCGGTCCTGGTCGGGCAGAGTAGGGGCATGTACCCCGAGATCGAGCCCTACGACCAGGGCCTGCTCGACGTCGGCGCCGGCAACCGCGTCTACTGGGAAGTGTGCGGCAACCCCTACGGCAAACCCGTGGTGTTCCTGCACGGCGGCCCCGGCGGCGGCAGTTCGCCCGCCCACCGCAGGTTGTTCGACCCGGCGGTCTACCGGATCGTGCTGCTCGACCAGCGCGGCTGCGGCCGGTCCACGCCGCACGCCGCCGGATCCGGCGCGGACCTGACCACCAACACCACCTGGCACCTCGTCGACGACCTGGAGAAGCTGCGCGAGCACCTGGGCGTCGACCGCTGGCAGGTGTTCGGCGGCTCGTGGGGTAGCACGCTCGCACTCGCATACGCCCAAACCCACCCGTCGAGGGTCACCGAACTCGTGCTGCGCGGCATCTTCACGCTCCGCCAACGCGAGCTGGACTGGTACTACGGCGGCGGTGCCGGGTTCGTGTTCCCCGAAGTGTGGGAACGGGTCACGGCGCTCGCCCCGGATGGCGACGTGATCAACACCTACGCCCAACTGCTCAACGACCCCGATCCGGCCGTGCACGAGCCGGCGGCGATCGCGTGGAGCGTGTGGGAGGGGTCCACGGTCACCTTGCGCGAACGTCCCGAGCTGGTCGCGGTGTTCGCCGAACCGCGCTACGCGCTGGCGTTCGCCCGCATCGAGAACCACTTCTTCGTCAACCGGGGCTGGCTCGACGAGGGTCAACTGCTGCGCGACGCCGGCAAGCTCGCCGGAATCCCGGGCGTCATCGTGCAGGGCCGCTACGACATGGCCACCCCCGCGACGTCCGCGTGGGAACTGCACCACGCGTGGCCGGGGTCGGAGCTGGTCATGGTGCCGGGCGCGGGACACGCGTACGACGAGCCGGGAATCCTGAAAGCACTGGTCCACGCCACCGACCGCTTCCGTTCCTGAGCATCACAGGCGTAGCGACGGCCCGAGCGGCGATCCGAACGACGATCCCGGCAGTCGGTTCAGGCGGCGGGCTCAAGCCCAGACGGCGGACGTGAGCGCCGGGGTGAGCGGTAAGCGTGAGCGGCGGCGGTTCAGATCGCGAAGGCCCGCGCCAGCTCGGATCGCGCGGCCACCAACGACGGTCCGTACCAGGTCAGGTAACGCCCGGAGACGTGCACCGGCCGCAAGTCCGGGAAGAACTGCGGCCCGTCGTCCGGAGTGAACAGGTACGGCTCGTCCGGCAGCACCACCAGCTCCGCGTCCAGCGACTGGATCTCGTCCCACGACGGCCGCGGGTACCGCTCGGCGTGGTCGGCGTACACGTTGACCACGCCGAGCCGCCGCAGCACGTCCCCGGCGAACGTGTCCCGACCGACCACCACCCAGGGCTTGCGCCACACCGGGACGACCGCGCGGAACCGAGCCGGCTCGACGTCGCGCCACACCCGTTCGGCCTCGACCAGCCAGTCGGGTTCGACGTCCCACGCCGTGCCCAACAGCCGTCGCAACGACTTGAGCGCCGCCGGAACGGTAGCCGGCGCCGCTGTCACCCACACCGGAATTCCGTTGGCGCGCAAGCGTTCCACGTCTTCGGGGCGGTTCTCCTCGCTGTTCGCGAGCACCAGGTCGGGCGCCAACGCCAGGACCCGGTCGACCTTCGGGTACTTCGACCCGCCGACCCGCGTCACGTCCAAGTCCGCAGGATGCGTGCAGTAGTCGGTGGCCCCCACCAGCACGCCGGGATCGACCGCTTCGGTGAGCGAGGGGACCAGGCTCACCACGCGTCGCGGGGCGTCCGGCAGCGGGACCGGCTCGCCGAGGTCGTCAACGGGCAGCATCAGGCGTCGACCCGGGCGAACGCGACCTTCCGGCGTTCCGGATCGGCGACCGTCAACCGGGCCCGGATCCTTTCGCCTTCAGGCAGATCGGCTCCCACGCACCGGCCCATCACGGGCGGCTGCGCGACGAACACGTCGGCTCCGTTCCCGTCGGCCCGCAGCACCACGGCGTCGAAGACCTGCCCGACCCGGTCGGCCAGGACCCACGCCTCGACCTGGTCCAAACAGGCCCGGTCCACTCTGCCCGCCACCGCGTCCGAGCCGCCCATCACCCCGGGCAGCAACGGCAGCGCCCGCCGCAACCACTGCGGAACGTCCTGGCCCGCGGTCACCGCGAGGCACACCTCGGTCGCGAACCGGTCCACCAGCCGGCGCAACGGCGCGGTGACGTGCGTGTACGGGGCGGCGACGCCGGCGTGCGTGGTGACCGGCGGGATCTCGCCGTCGAACGCGGTGTAACCCGCGCCCCGCAACAACCTCGTCGCGTCCACGAAGAGCGCCAGCGACTCCGGCCGCGCCGGGTCCAACCCGGCCAGCAGCCGCGCCGGCGTGACGCCGTCCGGCCACGGCACGCCCAACGCGCTGGCCGACCGCCGGAGCGCGTCGACCGCCGTGTCGTCCGCGTCGGGCAACGTCCGCAGCACCCCGACCTTCGCGTCCAGCATGATCTTGGCCGCGGACATCCCGGTCAGCAGCGAGATCTCGGCGTTCCAGGCGTCCACGTCGACGCGCGGGCGGACGACCAGCTTCCAGTCGCCGTCCCCGTTGGGCACGATCTCCTGCTCCGGCAACCGCAACTCGACCGCGCCGCGCTCCGTGGCCCGCTCCCGGCGCAACCGCCCGAAGTCGGCCAACGCCTCGATCGACGGGTGCGGCGTGCCGGCGTCGAAAGCCGCCTGCACGCTGTCGTAGTCGAACTGGGCCGTCGACCGCACCATGGCCCGCCGGACCCGCACGTCAACCGGCTCGCCGCCGGCGCCGCACTCGAACGTCCACAGCACAGCGGGCCGGGTCTGCGACGGGAGGAGACTCGCCGCGCCTTCGGACAGGACGGTCGGGTGCAGCGGAACGTTGCCGTCCGGCAGGTAGAGGGTCTGCCCGCGCCGCCGGACCTCGGCGTCCAGCGCGCCGTCCGGCACGACGAACACCCCGAGGTCCGCGATCGCGTAGTGCACCCGAAACCCGCGCCCGACCCGTTCCACGAGTACGGCCTGGTCGAGGTCTTTCGCGCCCGGCGGATCGATGGTCACCAACGGCAACGCCGTGGCGTCCTCCCGCTGCCCGACCGCGACATCACGCCCGACCGCCTGCTCGGCCTCGGCCAGCACCGCGGCCGGAAACTCCGAGGGCAACCCGAACTCGGCCCGAATACCGCTGAAGTCCAGGTCCGCCCGCCCGGTACGGATCACCATCGAGGCCACGTGTGCACCTTAACCCGCCCAAGCACCCGAACCCGGCCTATTTCCCCTTCCACTTCCGGTCGGCCTCGTCCTCGGACTCGGTCCGCTCACGCGCGAGCTCCAACGCCCGCCGAGCCGTCGCCTCGTCCGGGTAAGGCCCCATCCGGTCCCCGCCACGACAGCCGACACCCTTCTCGGCCGTCTGGTGGGTCAGGCAGTAGTACCAGGCATTCGGATCACCCATATGTCCAGGCTGACATGCGCGGCTCCGCATGTCATGTCCGGCCACCCACAAGATCCAGCGCAACGGACCGGTGCCAGCCGCAGGCGGCCGTCGAGCATGCGGCGGCGGTGTACGGCGGCGGCGTCGCACGCGACGGTGGCGGTGGCGGCGGCATGCGGCGACGGCTGCGGCGGTGGCGTGCGGCATGCGGTGGCGTGCGGCGGCGCGTGGCGGCGCGTGACGGCGCGTGACGGGCGGGTGCCCGGCTGCCGGGCGGGCCGCTGCGCGCGCGGCAGCCGGCCGGAGCCGGTGGGGGCGGCCGGCCGCTGCGTGTGGCGGGCGGCTGGGTCCGGTTGGGGCGGCAGCCTGGCGCGAAGTCGGCGCGGGCGGTCGGGCCGGGGGTGGCCGTCGGGAGCGCGGCGGTGGTGGGGCCGTGGGCGTTCGCCTGCGTCGGGCGGGTGTCGCGTTCGGCGGCGTGCTCGGCGGCGTGTTCGGGCGCGCGTTCCGTCTACGGGCTGGGGTGGCTGCGTGTGTCGTGCGGCGGGGGTGGGTCTGGAGTGTCTTCGGGGTGGGGGAGTGGTGGGCGGAGTGGGGATGGAGTGGTGGGTGGCTCGCGGGGTTCGATATCTCACCGAGTATCGGGAACAGTGTTTCCGTACGTTTTTTGGGATTGATCACCCGGTCCGGGGACGTGTGGCGGTGAGATCGGGGGACGAGGTCTTGGCCGGCAGCAGGAGGGCCAGGGCGGCTCCCGCCGCGCAGATGACGGCTGTGATCAGGAAGATCTCGTGGTACTCCGTCAGCAGCGCCTCGGTCAGCGCCCGCTGGTACTGCTCCGCCTGGCGTGTGAACTCCGCCGGCTCCACGCCGAACGGCAGCGGGGTGTTCAGGTTCGCCGTCAGCTCGCGGAAGCGGTGCAGGCCCCAGGCCGACAGGGCCGCCACGCCCACCAGCATCCCGGTCATCCTCGCCACCACGACGGCCGCCGACGCGACACCGTGCTGGGTCGCCGGCACCACGCGCAGGACCGCCGCCGACACCGGCGCGATCACCAGGCCCAGCCCGAACCCCGCCACCACCAGGTCGCGGTCGAGGGTGGACGACGGCACGTCGGCCGGCCACCGCGAGATCAGCACGTACGCCACCCCGGCCAGCGCCATCCCGACCACCGCCACCCACCGGTCGCCGACGCGGCTCGCCAGCCACCCGCCGAGCAGCGCCCCGACCGGCAGCGCGATCAGGAACCTCGCCAACAACGCCACGGCCGCCGCCGAATCCAGCCGCAGCACCGTCTGCGCGAACAGCTCGACGTCCACCAACGTCACCATCAACGCCGCCCCGGCCGCCAGCGACACGCCCAACGACGCCAGGAACGGCCGCATCACCACCCCGGTCGGGTCGAGCAGCCGCACCGGCGACCGCTTCTCCCACCAGACGAACCCGCCGAACACGGCCACCGCGCCGCCGAGCGCGGGCCAGCCCCACGGCGGCAGGACGGCGTGCTCGGGATCCGGGTTGTACAGGCCCACCACGAGCAACCCCAGCGACAACGCCAGCAGCGCGCCGCCGACGACGTCGATCCGCACCGGCCGACCCGAGCCGCCGGGCACCGTGCGCTGCACCACCAGCATCGCCACCGCCGCCAGCGGCAGGTTCACCCAGAACACCCACCGCCAGCTCTGCGGCTCCAGCGACTCGAACACCGACCACGCGTTGAACAGCGACGCCACCCCGACGCCGTACAGCGTCCCGAGCACGCTGCCCAACTCCTGCGCCGCGCCGACCACGCCCAGCGCCCCGGCCCGCCGCCGCTCGTCCCACAGGTCGCCGACCAGCGCCATCGTCACGGGCAGCAGCGCGCCACCGGCCAGCCCCTGCACGACCCGGCCCGCGACCAGCAGCGGCAGGTCGCCCGCCAGGGCGGTGACCGCCGAGCCGACGGCGAACCCGGCCAGGCACAGGTGCAGCACGGTCCGCCGGCCGAACCGGTCGGACAGCTGGCCCAGCAGCGGCATCCCGGCCACGTAGCCCAGCAGGTAACCGGTCACCACCGGGGTCGCGCGCTCCAGGTGGTTCACCGGGATGCCCAGGTCCCGCACCATGTCGACCAGGACGCCGACCACCACGTACGCGTCCAGCGCGCCGAGCAGGACGGCGAGCGCCCCCGCGCCGATCGCCAGCCGCCGGGAGCTCATGTCGGCGGGGCGACGGTGAACGTCTTGTTCAGGTCGGTCAGCGCCATGGTCACCTTCGCGCCGCCGGACAGCTCGAACACGGCGTCGGCCAGCTTGTCGTCCTTGAGCGTGAACGTCGCCTTGACGTCGCCGCCGATCCCGGGCACCAGGCCCGCCACGACGTCCTTGGGCACGGTCGCCTCGACCACGTGCCCGCCGTTCTCGGCGCTGACCGTCTTCGCGTCCTTCGCGCTGGCCAGCACCTTCGCCACGCCCTTGTCCGGGTCGAGGATGGCGGTCGGGTCGTAGACCTGGCCGGCCAGCGCGGCGGGCAGCTTGCTGAACCCGCCGGTCGGCCCCTTGAAGTAGAGGTCGCGCCCGACCAGCACGTACTCCACCTCCAGGAGCTGGCCGAACTGCTCGACCTTGGCCCGGCCCTTCGACTCGCCCTTCGCGTTCAGATCACCTTCGGCGTCCTTCACTGTCACGTCGGGCAGCTCGCCGTCGACCTTGATGGTGAAGTGCGTGCTGCTCACCGAGCGCATGGCGGCGGCCGACCTGCCCACCAGGTCGGACCCGGCGGGCAGGTCGCCGGACGACGACGAGCAGCCGGCCAGCAGCAGGGCGAGCGCGCCAACCAGGACGCGACGACGGGACATGCGCAGATCGTAGATCCACCTACCTGAGAACACTCTCAAATCGACCGGCACCGTCACCTGACCTGCGGGTTGTCCGCGAGCCACCCCTGTCCGCGGCGCGTTCCCGCGAGTCGGCAACGCGGCGGTCGCCGGCTTTACCTAGGCTTCGTGCCATGAACCGCCAGCAGGAGTTCGTGCTCCGCACCCTCGAGGAACGGGACATCCGGTTCGTCCGGCTCTGGTTCACCGACGTGCTGGGCTTCCTGAAGTCCGTCGCGGTGGCGCCCGCCGAGCTCGAAGGGGCCTTCAGCGAGGGCATCGGCTTCGACGGCTCGGCCATCGAGGGCTTCGCGCGGGTCTACGAGTCGGACATGGTGGCCAAGCCCGACCCGTCCACGTTCCAGGTGCTGCCGTGGCAGACGCCGGACAAGGCGAACTACTCGGCGCGGATGTTCTGCGACATCGCGATGCCGGACGGCTCGCCGTCGTGGGCCGACCCGAGGCACGTCCTGCGCCGCACCCTGGCCAAGGCCAGCGAGGCCGGTTTCACCTGCTACGTGCACCCGGAGATGGAGTTCTTCCTGCTGAAGAACCTCCCGGACGACGGCAGCGAGCCGATCCCCGCGGACAACGGCGGCTTCTTCGACCAGACCAGCCACGAGACGGCCACGCACTTCCGCCGGCACGCCATCGAGGCGCTGGAGGCGATGGGCATCTCGGTGGAGTTCAGCCACCACGAGGGCGCGCCCGGCCAGCAGGAGATCGACCTGCGCTACGCCGACGCGCTGACCATGGCGGACAACGTCATGACGTTCCGGTACGTGGTGCGCGAGGTCGCGATCACGCAGGGCGTCAGGGCGAGCTTCATGCCCAAGCCGTTCTCCGACCAGCCCGGCTCGGGCATGCACACGCACGTCAGCCTGTTCGAGGGCGACCGCAACGCGTTCTACGACGCCGAGGACCCCTACCAGCTCTCGGAGACCGGTAAGGCGTTCGTCGCGGGCCTTCTCAGGCACGCCCGTGAGATCTCCGGTGTCACGAACCAGTGGGTGAACTCGTACAAGCGGCTCATCGTCGGCGGTGAAGCGCCCACGGCCGTGTGCTGGGGTCACGCGAACCGCTCCGCGCTGGTGCGCGTCCCGATGTACTCGCCGGGCAAGTCGTCGTCCCGACGGGTGGAGATCCGTTCGCTGGACTCCGCGTGCAACCCGTACCTCGCGTACGCGGTGATCCTCGCCGCGGGCCTCAAGGGCGTGGAGAAGGGCTACGAGCTCCCGCCGCCGGCCGAGGACGACGTGTGGTCGTTGACCGACCGCGAACGCCGTGCCGCCGGGTACGCCAACCTGCCGCAGAACCTGGGTGAGGCGTTGGTCGAGATGGAGAACTCCGAACTGCTGCCCGAAGCGCTGGGCGAGCACGTCTACGACTTCTTCCTCCGCAACAAGCGCACGGAGTGGGACGCCTACCGGCGCAGCGTCACGCCTTACGAGCTCCGCACACTGCTGCCGGTCCTGTGAAGGGAAAACCCGTGCGGGTGTTCCACACCGGGCATTCGGAGAAGCTAGGTTTGCAGACCGTGACCGAGGTGCCCGCGAGTTCGGAAGCCCGTCCCACCCTGATCGCGTGCACGGTGGCCACCGCCGCCGAACTGCCCGCGGTGAAGGTGCTGTCCGGGTCGTTCCTGGCCAACCACCCCGAGGCGCGGTTCGTCGCGCTCGTCGTGGACGCCCTGCCGGAGCACTCCGGCCCCGGCCTGGTGACGCCCGCCGACCTCGGGGTGCGCCCCGAGGAGCTGGCCGAACTGGCGACCGGCTGCACCGCGCGGCAGCTGTGCGGCTTGTTGCGCCCGCGGCTGCTGGAGCAGTTGCTCGGCCAGGGCATCCCGGTGCTCTACCTCGACCCGTGGGTGCAGGTCCTGGCCCCGGTGTCGGACCGGGTACTCGACGCCGTGCAGCGCGGCCCGTTGGTGCTGCTGCCGCGCGCGCTGCGCCCGCTGCCCGACGACGGTCTGCGGCCCACCCCGACCGAACTGCTGGAGACCGGCGTGTTCGACCCCGGTTTCCTGGTGGTCGCGCCCGGCGCGGAGCCGTTCCTGCGCTCTCTTGAAGAGCAGCTGCGGCGCACACCGGACGCCACGAAGGCCGTGCTCGACATGGCTCCTGCGTTGGTCAGCCTGGACGTGCTGCGGGACGCCACGATCGGCTTGTCGGCGTGGAACGCGAGTCAACGCGACCTGCACCGCCTGGACGACGGCACGGTGACCGTTCTCGGCGAACCGCTGCGCACGGTCCACTTCGAGGGTTTCGACCCCGGCCGCCCGTGGCTGCTGTCGGCGGCGTTCGCCGACCGCCCCCGGGTGCTGCTGTCCGAACACCCCGACCTCGCCGAGCTGTGCACCGCCTACCGGGGTGAGCTGGTGCGGCGCGGCTACACGCCGGTGCCGGTGCGCTACGGCTTCGGCCAGCTCCCCGACGGCACGCCCATCCCGGACGAGCTGCGCGTCGACTACCGGGACGCCGCGCGCGGCAACCCCGGCTCGGTGTTCGACCCCGCTCACTTCGTGCACGAGAAGCCAGCCGAAGGCCAGGTCAACGGGGCCAAGGTGGATCTGCCGCACCCGCCCGCCGCGTTCGGCCCGGACGGTGGCGCCGGCTTCTTGGCGTGGGCCTGCTCGCCCGCGCCCGACCTGCCCGGCAGCACCCGCTGGGCGGCCGCGCTGTGGCGCGGTGACCAGGCGTTGCGCACCCAGTTCCCGGAGCCGTTCGGCGCGAACGCCGCGGCCTTCCGCGACTGGTGCGCGGGTCCGGGCGTGGCCACCGGCCGGCTGCCGGTGCCCGCCGTGCCCAGCTCCCGCGCCGAGACGCCGGTCCTGCTCGACCAGCTCGGCGTGTCCGTGCTCGGCTCCGGCCCGGTCGCCGACCTGGTCCAGGCCGCCGCCCGCGCCTCCGGTCTGCCCACGTCGACCACCATCGGCTACCCGGTCGTGGTGCGGGTCGGCCGTGCCGTGCCCGTGCCCCACGGTCGGTTCGTGGTCGACTACCGCTTGGACGAGGGTCCCGCGCCGGACGCGAACGAGCTGTGGGTGCCGTCCGAGGCGACCCGCGCCGCCGTAGAGCGCACCGGCGGGCCCGCGGTCCGGGTCCTGCCGCTGCCCGTGCCCGAACAGGACGCCTACGAGCCGGACGACCACGAAGGAGTGATCTTCGGGGCGCTCGCCGACCACGCCGTCGACCGCGAGGGCAACGTCATCGGCGCGGTGTCCGCGTTCCTCAGCGCGTTCACCGACCGCCCGGACGTCACCCTCCGGATCGCCGTGACCGGCGCGGACGCCCACCCGGAGGCCGCCGAACGGCTCCGCCTGGCCACCGCCACCGACCCGCGCATCGAACTGGTCGCCGAACTCGGCCCGGTCGACTGCCTGATCTCGCTGCACCGCGGCCGGGGCGACCGGATCACCGCCGCGCTCGCCGCGCACGCCGCGCGAGGCGTCCCGATCCTCACCCCAGACCAGGGGCCTGTCGCCGAACTGTTCGACAAGCAGTCCGTTGTCTACGTCCCGTGCCGGCAAGGCGCCGAACCGGACGCACAGGCCGCCGTGAAACTGCTGCGCGCGCTCGCCGACGACCTGCCCGCAGCGCGCGCTATCGGCGCGAAGGGCCGTGAACGCCTGGAAAGCCGCACGGTCGCCCGAATCGGCGACATCATGCGTGAACGCGTCGAACACGCCTATCGCGCGTGGCGCGCGCGCCGTGTCGCCGCGAACCCGAGTCCCGCCGTGGACCCGATGAAGGCGCTGCACTCGGCGAAGCACGCGCTGCTGCGCCAGCCCGACGTCGGTGTGGCCAGCCGCACGCCCATGGCACCGCAGCTGCGCAAGATGGTGCTGCGCGTCCTGGACCACCACGACAACCACATGCGCGATGTACTCGCGTCCCTTGTGGACGGTGTCGAGCGCACGGTGTCCGAACTCGTGCGCCGGCAGGACGATCTGTCGACCGGCATCGGCCTCGGCGAACTGGAGATGCTGCGGTCGGAGATCGAGCAACACCTGGAAACCCAGGGACAGCTCTCCGATCAGCTCCTCGGCCTGGACGACGGCGTCGTGCGGGTGCGCGCCGACATGGCGGGACAAGGCAGGCGGCTGCGCGAGATCGAAGACGCCGTCGTCGCGGAAGCGGGCAAACGCGCCAAGTCCAGTGACGCGCTCGCGCAGCGCATCGACAAGCTCGCCGTCGCGTTGGAGCGGACGCTCGACCGCATCGACAACCTGGAGTCCAAGGTCGTCGACGTGCTGCGGGAACGGGACACCCGGCTCGACTACGGGATGCGTGCCGCGAACCAGGCGCAGCAGACCGCGGACGCGTTGCGGCGCGTAGTGGTGCGTGAGCACGAACGGCACAGCGAGAACGTGCCCGACGTGCGCAGCTCTCTCGTGCTGACCGAGGTGGGCTTGTTGCGACTGCCGTCCGACGACGCGTTCATGCTGCCGATGCTGTCCAGCAACGGCGTGTGGGAGCCGGACCTGTCGGAGCTCATGGACTCCGTGATCGAACCCGATGGGATCTTCCTCGACGTCGGCGCGTACGTGGGCTACCAGACCGTGCGCATGCTGAGCCGGTTCGGTACAGCGGGTGCCGTGGTCGCCGTGGAGCCGTGTACGTCCGCGCGGGACCTGCTCCGCCACAACGTCGAGGTCAACCTGCCTGAACGCATCGCGGACCGGCTCGTCGTCGTGGACGCCGCCGCGTGGGAGAGCGTCGGCGAACTCGCCACGCAGCCCGCGCTCACCGGTGGCGTGTCCGTGGCACCGCTGCCGGCCGACGCGCCGGAGGGGACGCCGAAGGTGCGCGCGGCCCGGCTCGACAAGGAGCTGGAAGCCGTACCCGCGTTGCACGGGATGAAGCTCTCCGTGGTGCGCGTCGACGCACCGGGTCGTGGGCACCGCGCATTGGCCGGACTAGTGCGCCTGCTGCGCCGGGATCGTCCGCACGTGTTCCTGGAGTTCTCCGCGACCGCGACGGAGGGATTCGGCGACGATCCGGTCACGGTCTTGAAGGAGTTCCGGATCTGGGGCTACGACCTGGTGCCGGTCGCGACCCGCGCGTCGGCGTCGCCGGAGCAGATCGTGGCCGCGATGGAGGGGATGCGGACCATCTCGCTGTGGCTGCGCCCCCGCCCGATCCAGGCTCCGGCACCCGGCCCGCAGGTCGCCGTGCCGCTCCGGCAGCCCGCTGACCAGGCGATTTGACTTCTGATCAGGTCATGAGTAACTTTTGCCGAGTCGCCAGGCAGGACCTCGGAACGAGCGGTTGACACCGCGAATCGGGCCGGGTAGAGTACTGCGGCGTCACTCCAAGAAGCGAATAAGCAGTCTAAGCGGCTGCCTCGGTTCCACTGGAGAAACAAAGAACTGAATGCGAAGCGAGTTTGACGCGGAGCCGAGAAGCCGAAACCGGCCGATTTGACACCGCGAAAACGAACGAGCTAAGCTTCCAGCAACACAAACGGAAACACCAGCCCCGGAATGAGCTGCGGTAGAACGCGGGTCAGGATGGTGAGCGCGTGTTCTTTGAGAACTCAACAGCGTGCCGAATAGCCAGTAAATTTATGAACCTCGTCAAGAGGTTTCCTTTGAGATTGACTGGACAACTGACATTAGTGGGCCGTTTGCGGTCTGCGAGTCAGTGTTGTCCGAGCGATCAAACACAATCCTTATTGGAGAGTTTGATCCTGGCTCAGGACGAACGCTGGCGGCGTGCTTAACACATGCAAGTCGAGCGGTAAGGCCCTTCGGGGTACACGAGCGGCGAACGGGTGAGTAACACGTGGGTAACCTGCCCTGTACTCCGGGATAAGCCTGGGAAACTAGGTCTAATACCGGATACGACCCCATGGGGCATCTTGTGGGGTGGAAAGTTCCGGCGGTATGGGATGGACCCGCGGCCTATCAGCTTGTTGGTGGGGTGATGGCCTACCAAGGCGACGACGGGTAGCCGGCCTGAGAGGGTGACCGGCCACACTGGGACTGAGACACGGCCCAGACTCCTACGGGAGGCAGCAGTGGGGAATATTGCACAATGGGCGAAAGCCTGATGCAGCGACGCCGCGTGAGGGATGACGGCCTTCGGGTTGTAAACCTCTTTCAGCAGGGACGAAGCGTGAGTGACGGTACCTGCAGAAGAAGCACCGGCTAACTACGTGCCAGCAGCCGCGGTAATACGTAGGGTGCGAGCGTTGTCCGGAATTATTGGGCGTAAAGAGCTCGTAGGCGGTTTGTTGCGTCGGCCGTGAAAACTTCACGCTTAACGTGGAGCCTGCGGTCGATACGGGCAGACTTGAGTTCGGCAGGGGAGACTGGAATTCCTGGTGTAGCGGTGAAATGCGCAGATATCAGGAGGAACACCGGTGGCGAAGGCGGGTCTCTGGGCCGATACTGACGCTGAGGAGCGAAAGCGTGGGGAGCGAACAGGATTAGATACCCTGGTAGTCCACGCCGTAAACGGTGGGTGCTAGGTGTGGGGGGCTTCCACGTCCTCCGTGCCGCAGCTAACGCATTAAGCACCCCGCCTGGGGAGTACGGCCGCAAGGCTAAAACTCAAAGGAATTGACGGGGGCCCGCACAAGCGGCGGAGCATGTGGATTAATTCGATGCAACGCGAAGAACCTTACCTGGGCTTGACATGCACCGGAAACCTGCAGAGATGTAGGCCTCTTCGGACTGGTGTACAGGTGGTGCATGGCTGTCGTCAGCTCGTGTCGTGAGATGTTGGGTTAAGTCCCGCAACGAGCGCAACCCTCGTTCCATGTTGCCAGCGCGTTATGGCGGGGACTCATGGGAGACTGCCGGGGTCAACTCGGAGGAAGGTGGGGATGACGTCAAGTCATCATGCCCCTTATGTCCAGGGCTTCACACATGCTACAATGGCCGGTACAGAGGGCTGCTAAGCCGTGAGGTGGAGCGAATCCCACAAAGCCGGTCTCAGTTCGGATCGGGGTCTGCAACTCGACCCCGTGAAGTCGGAGTCGCTAGTAATCGCAGATCAGCAACGCTGCGGTGAATACGTTCCCGGGCCTTGTACACACCGCCCGTCACGTCACGAAAGTCGGTAACACCCGAAGCCCGTGGCCCAACCCGTAAGGGGGGGAGCGGTCGAAGGTGGGACTGGCGATTGGGACGAAGTCGTAACAAGGTAGCCGTACCGGAAGGTGCGGCTGGATCACCTCCTTTCTAAGGAGCATTCTGCGGAGCCCGTTTCGGTGGGTTCCGGAGGGCCTCGCCTGCGGCGGATGATCGCAGGGTGGTTGCTCATATGATGTGGATGCTGGCTAGTGCAGAGCTTCGGGTTGTCGATGGAGTCAGTACTGTCCCTCCGGGGGCGTGGAAGGGTCTGTCGAGGGTCAAGGGTTTCTGTTCGGTACGCTGTTGGGTCCTGAGGGAACACGTGTTTCGTGTTTTCTTCGGCGAGAAACGACAGGACGGTCTCCGTCCGCGTACCGCCCGGTGTTGAGTCGGGTTGGCGTGGGCTGTGTGGGATGGTGTCTGGTTGTTCTTTGAGAACTGCACAGTGGATGCGAGCATCTTTGTGGCAAGTTATTAAGGGCATACGGTGGATGCCTTGGCACCAGGAGCCGATGAAGGACGTAGGAGACTGCGATAAGCCTTGGGGAGTTGTCAACCGAGCTGAGATCCAAGGATTTCCGAATGGGGAAACCCGGCCCCAGTCATGTGGGGTCACCCGCGCCTGAACACATAGGGCGTGTGGAGGGAACGCGGGGAAGTGAAACATCTCAGTACCCGCAGGAAGAGAAAACAACCGTGATTCCGTGAGTAGTGGCGAGCGAAAGCGGAAGAGGCTAAACCGTATTCGTGTGATACCCGGCAGGGGTTGCGTGTGCGGGGTCGTGGGACCTACTGGCCAGTTCTGCCGGACTGGCAAAGAGTGAGAAAACACTGTGGTTAGCGGAACGCGTCTGGAAAGCGTGGCCGTAGAGGGTGAGAGTCCCGTACGCGAAAACCCGGTGTCTCTTTGTAGTGTTCCCAAGTAGCAGCGTACTCGTGAAATTCGCTGTGAATCTGGCGGGACCACCCGCTAAGCCTGAATACTCCCTGGTGACCGATAGCGGACTAGTACCGTGAGGGAAAGGTGAAAAGTACCCCGGGAGGGGAGTGAAATAGTACCTGAAACCGTGTGCCTACAATCCGTCGGAGCCTTTAGGGGTGACGGCGTGCCTTTTGAAGAATGAGCCTGCGAGTTAGTGCTGCGTGGCGAGGTTAACCCGTGTGGGGTAGCCGTAGCGAAAGCGAGTCCGAATAGGGCGTTTGAGTCGCGTGGTCTAGACCCGAAGCGGAGTGATCTAGCCATGGCCAGGGTGAAGCGTGGGTAAGACTGCGTGGAGGCCCGAACCCACCAGGGTTGAAAACCTGGGGGATGAGCTGTGGTTAGGGGTGAAAGGCCAATCAAACTCCGTGATAGCTGGTTCTCCCCGAAATGCATTTAGGTGCAGCGTCGTGTGTTTCGTGCCGGAGGTAGAGCACTGGATGGTCTAGGGGGCCCACAAGCTTACCGAAATCAACCAAACTCCGAATGCCGGTACGTGAGAGCGCGGCAGTGAGACTGCGGGGGATAAGCTTCGTAGTCGAGAGGGAAACAGCCCAGAACGCCGGCTAAGGCCCCTAAGTGTGTGCTAAGTGGGAAAGGATGTGGGGTCGCTCAGACAACCAGGAGGTTGGCTTAGAAGCAGCCACCCTTTAAAGAGTGCGTAATAGCTCACTGGTCAAGTGGTCCTGCGCCGACAATGTAGCGGGGCTTAAGCACACCGCCGAAGCCGTGTCATTCAGATTATGTCTGGATGGGTAGGGGAGCGTCGTTCAGCCATCGAAGCGCCGGAGTGATCCAGGTGTGGAGGCTGGACGAGTGAGAATGCAGGCATGAGTAGCGAAAGCAGAGTGAGAAACTCTGCCGCCGGATGACCAAGGGTTCCTGGGCCAGGCTAATCCGCCCAGGGTAAGTCGGGACCTAAGGCGAGGCCGACAGGCGTAGTCGATGGACAACGGGTTGATATTCCCGTACCCGTGTGAACGCGCCCATGGCGAACCTTGTGATACTAACCGCCCGAAGCCCGCTCTGATTCTTCGGATGAGGGGCGATGTGGAGCGCGGGACCTGAACTTGTAGTAGTCAAGCGATGGGGTGACGCAGGAGGGTAGCTCCGCCAGTGAGTGGTAGTACTGGTGTAAGCGTGTAGGCCGTCTGGTAGGCAAATCCGCCAGGCATGAAGGCTGAGACGTGATGCATAGCCGATTGAGGCGAAGTAGGGTGATCCCATGCTGTCGAGAAAAGCCTCTAGTGAGTGTTCACGCGGCCCGTACCCCAAACCGACACAGGTGGTCAGGTAGAGAATACCGAGGCGATCGGGCGAACTGTGGTTAAGGAACTCGGCAAAATGCCCCCGTAACTTCGGGAGAAGGGGGGCCGAGGGATTTGAAGCCCCTTGCGGGCTAGGATTTTTCGGCCGCAGAGACCAGCGAGAAGCGACTGTTTACTAAAAACACAGGTCCGTGCGAAGTCGCAAGACGATGTATACGGACTGACGCCTGCCCGGTGCTGGAACGTTAAGGGGACCGGTTAGCTCTTCGGGGCGAGGCTGAGAACTTAAGCGCCAGTAAACGGCGGTGGTAACTATAACCATCCTAAGGTAGCGAAATTCCTTGTCGGGTAAGTTCCGACCTGCACGAATGGCGTAACGACTTCTCGACTGTCTCAACCACAGGCCCGGCGAAATTGCACTACGAGTAAAGATGCTCGTTACGCGCGGCAGGACGGAAAGACCCCGGGACCTTTACTATAGCTTGGTATTGGTGTTCGGTTCGGCTTGTGTAGGATAGGTGGGAGACTGTGAAGCGGCCACGCCAGTGGTTGTGGAGTCGTCGTTGAAATACCACTCTGGTCGTACTGGATGTCTAACCTCGGTCCGTGATCCGGATCAGGGACAGTGCCTGGTGGGTAGTTTAACTGGGGCGGTTGCCTCCCAAAGGGTAACGGAGGCGCTCAAAGGTTCCCTCAGCCTGGTTGGCAATCAGGTGTCGAGTGCAAGTGCACAAGGGGGCTTGACTGTGAGACCGACAGGTCGAGCAGGGACGAAAGTCGGAACTAGTGATCCGGCCATGGCTTGTGGAAGCGTGGTCGCTCAACGGATAAAAGGTACCCCGGGGATAACAGGCTGATCTTGCCCAAGAGTCCATATCGACGGCATGGTTTGGCACCTCGATGTCGGCTCGTCGCATCCTGGGGCTGGAGTAGGTCCCAAGGGTTGGGCTGTTCGCCCATTAAAGCGGTACGCGAGCTGGGTTTAGAACGTCGTGAGACAGTTCGGTCCCTATCCGCCGCGCGCGTAGGATACTTGCGGAAGGCTGTCCCTAGTACGAGAGGACCGGGACGGACGGACCTCTGGTGTGCCAGTTGTCCTGCCAAGGGCATTGCTGGTTGGCTACGTTCGGAAGGGATAACCGCTGAAAGCATCTAAGCGGGAAGCCTGTTCCTAGATGAGGTATCCCACCCTTCGTGGGGTAAGGCCCCCAAGAGACCATTGGGTTGATAGGCCGGAGATGGAAGGCCGGTAACGGCTGGAGTTGACCGGTACTAATAGGCCGAGGACTTGCTCACAAACATGCTACGCATCCACTGTGCGGTTCTGAAAGAACCGAACCGGACCACCACGGTCCCGGACCCCGTGCAGGGGTTTGGGGTGGGGGTGCCTACGGGTTGGTAATTTCATAGTGTTTCGGTGGTCATAGCGGTGGGGGAACACCCGGTCCCATTCCGAACCCGGTAGTTAAGCCTTCCAGCGCCGATGGTACTGCACTCGTGAGGGTGTGGGAGAGTAGGACGCCGCCGAACATTCTTTCGCCTTCAGGGGCACCCGTGACGGGTGCCCCTGAAGGCTTTTTCGCGTTGTTGTGCGGTCTGCCCGGCACGCTCACTCGGCGCGCTCCGGGTGGTGGCTGAGCAGGTCTCCCGGCTGGCAGCCCAGGACGTCGCACAGTGCGGTGAGCGTGCTGAACCGGATGGCTCGCGCTCGACCGTTCTTGAGGATCGACAGGTTGACGACCGTCACGCCGACGCGTTCGGACAGCTCGGTCAACGTCATGCCGCGCTCGGCCAGCAGGCGGTCGAGATGAACCTGGACGCTCACACCGTTCCCTCTA
The DNA here is from genome assembly GCF_000328705.1 of Saccharothrix espanaensis DSM 44229. Classification (NCBI taxonomy): domain Bacteria; kingdom Bacillati; phylum Actinomycetota; class Actinomycetes; order Pseudonocardiales; family Pseudonocardiaceae; genus Saccharothrix; species Saccharothrix espanaensis. The sequence continues at coordinate 1,017,575 of NC_019673.1, forward strand.
GTTCTTCGCGCATCGTCGCGCCGGTTCGCAGGATACGGGCGATGGTCAGCAGCCCGAGCCCGGTGAACACCGCCCACCACGGGAAGTCCCACCCGCCGATGAACGACAGCGGCTGGTGCGGGGCCAGGACGTTGAGCGCCACCGACTCGGCGAGCGTCGCCAGGGGCAGCGAGATCAACAGGAACAGGCCGTAGCCGCGGACCTCTTCGGCGACCGGGAACGTGTGCGGGCCCATCCGCCTGGCGCTCACCAGCAGCTTCAGCAACAGCAGCAACGCCGCGACGTACACGAACGACGTGGGCGCGGTGATCAGGAATTTCAGTGCTCGTTGCATGGTGGTCGGCTGGTCGAAGCACACGTCACGCCACAGGTCACGCACGCACACGGGTTGCCGGCCGCGCACGAACTCAAGGCCAAGCGTGAACACTCCGCCGACCAGCGCGGTGACCCCCAGCACCGAGGCCAACGACACCACCGAGAACAACGGCTCTAACGGACTCCTCCGAACCGACATGATCCACCCCATATCGTTTATCGATGCTATCGAGAAACGATACCCTCTACCACCTCGCGCGTCACGGGTCGGTTGCGGACGGCGGAGGAGAAGACCAGGGACGTCGTGGTGTCGCCGTACCGCTGGGCCTGCTCGACGAACTGCTCCAGCTCCGCCGTCGACCGGCACACCACGCGCAACAGCCAGCAGTCATCACCCGTCACGTGGTCGGCGTCGAGGACCTGGGCCAGGGTCACGATCCGCTCCCGGAACCGGGGCGTGTCGAGGCTGCGGACCCGCACCCGGACGATCGCCTCGATCGGCAGGCCGACCAGCCTCGGTGACACCACCGCCGCGTACCCGGTGATCACGCCGGCCTGTTCCAGCCGTCGCACGCGCTCGGTGGTGGCGGGCGCGGACAGCGCGACCCGCTTCGCGAGGTCGGTGAACGTCATCCGGCCGTCCCGCTGGAGCAGGTCGAGCAGCTTCCAATCCAGATCGTCCAGTTCCACCGTGGAATCGTAGGCACATCGGCCCGCGCGCCTGGAGTTCTCCCTGTCCGACAGAAGGGCTCGGCGGCGAGGATTCCTCCCATGACGAACACGCTGCGCTTCCCGCCCGCCGACCCTGCCGTCGCCGCCGCGCACTTCTCCGCCGAGCTGGCGTTCGAGGCCGACCCGGACGACGTCGTCCGCGACCTCCGCGCCGGTGACGTCGAGGGCTTCCGGTTGGTCGAGACGCGCAGTGCGGAGGCGTTCGCGCGGGCGCACCTGCCTGGCGCGGTCAACCTGCCGCACTGGGAAATGGACGACACGTCCACCGCGGGCTGGGACCGCGACCTCGTCTACATCTGCTACTGCGAGAGCTTCGAGTGCAACGCGGCCACCAAGGGGGCGGCGAAGCTGGCGGCGCTCGGGTTCCGGGTGAAGCGGCTGTCCGGTGGGATCCGGGCGTGGCAGGCCGCGGGCCACCCGACCGAGGGGGCGACCGAGAACCTGGACGGGATCGCCTGCGCCTGCTGATCTACCCTCGGTCGGGTGACACGTCTGCTCGTGCTCCAGCTCGACGACCAAGACCCAGCCGCCCGCCTCGGCGACTGGCTGACCGGTGCCGGGGCGGTGCTCGACGTGGTCAAGACCTACGAGCAGCCGCTGCCCGGCTCGCTCGCCGACCACCGGGGCCTGGTGGTCCTGGGCGGTGCGATGGGCGCGCTGGACGACCTCGACCACCCATGGCTCGCCGACGTGCGCAAACTCCTGTCGCACGCGGTCGCCAAGCGGGTGCCGACGTTGGCGGTGTGCCTGGGTGCGCAGTTGCTGGCCGCCGCGACCGGCGGGCAGGTGCGGCGCGGTCCGCACGGGCCCGAGGTGGGCGTGATGCTGGTGGCCAAGCGGGACGTCGCGGGTCGGGACCCGTTGTTCGCCGATCTGCCGTGGACGCCGGACGTGCTCCAGTTCCACCAGGACGAGATCGCGCTGCTGCCGCCGACCGCCGAGCTGCTCGCGTCCTCCCCGAAGTACCCGAACCAGGCGTTCCGGGTCGGCGACGTCGTCTACGGGGTGCAGTTCCACATCGAGACGACGCCGGAGATGGTGGCGCGTTGGGCACAGGGCGCGCCGGAGCTCGTCGCCACCGTGCCGCCGGCCAGGCTCGACCCGGAGCGGATCGAGCGCGGTCACGAGGACATCCGTGAGGTGTGGCAGCCGTTCGCCGAGCGGTTCGTCCGGTTGGCGGCGGGCGAGGTCTCGGTGCCGCGGAACCTCCCGCTGGTGTGACGAACCTCCGTCCAGGTGAGTGTTCATCGGCTGGCCAGGTAGCGTTCACCCACGACTGTGTCGTTCCAGCCGGAGGAACATCAGCGTGGATGCCTCGCTCCTCGTCATCATCGTGGTCGCCACGGCGTTGGCGTTCGACTTCACCAACGGCTTCCACGACACCGCGAACTCGATGGCGACATCCATCGCGACGGGCGCGCTGAAACCCCGGACCGCGGTCGCGTTCTCCGCCGTGCTGAACCTGGTGGGCGCGCTGCTGTCGGTGGAGGTGGCCAAGACCATCTCCGGCGGGATCGTGGACGACGCCCGCATCACGCCCGCGGTGGTGTTCGGCGGCCTGGTCGGGGCGATCGTGTGGAACCTCGTCACCTGGTACGTGGGGCTGCCGTCGAGTTCGTCGCACGCCCTGTTCGGCGGGCTGATCGGGGCCACCTGGATCGCGTCGGGCGCGGACGCCGTGCACTTCGCGAAGGTGGTCGACAAGGTGGTGGTGCCCTCGATCGCCGCCCCGCTGGTCGCCGGGATCGTGGCGCTGCTGGCCACCGTGCTGACCTACCGGCTCACCCGCAAGGCCCGCGAGTCGGTGTCGCACAGGGGCTTCAAGGCCGGGCAGATCGCCTCGGCGGCGTTGATGTCGCTGGCCCACGGCACGAACGACGCGCAGAAGACGATGGGCATCATCACGCTCACGCTGATCACCGCCGGGACGCTCGCGCCCGGCTCCGCGCCGCCCATGTGGGTGATCCTGAGCGCGGCGGTCGCCATCGCGCTGGGCACCTACCTGGGTGGTTGGCGGATCACCCGGACCCTCGGCAAGGGCCTGACCACGATCGAGGCCCCGCAGGGCTTCGCGGCGCAGACCAGCGCGGCGACCGTGATCATGGCGTCCTCGCACCTGGGGTTCGCGCTGTCCACGACGCACGTCGCCTCCGGCGGGATCATGGGCTCCGGCCTGGGGCGGCAGCGCGACGGGGTGCGGTGGGGCGTGGCCGGGCGGATGGCGGTGGCGTGGCTGCTCACGCTGCCCGCCGCCGGGATCGTCGGCGCGATCGCGGGCAAGGTGGCCTCGACCGGGACGGTCGGCGTGGTCGCCGTGGCGGTCGTGGCCGTGGTGGTGTCGCTGGTGATCTGGCTGCTCTCGCGGCGTGAGCCGGTGCGGCCCGAGCACGTGGTGGACGAGATCGCGGCGCAGGCCGAGACGCACAAGGTGGCGGTGTGAAGGTCGACTGGACGGCGTTGGGCACCGTGTTCGGGGTGAGCCTGGGCGTGGTGCTGGGCCTGGTGGTGTTGTTCTCGACCGGGCTGCGGGCGCTGTCCGCCCGGGAGGACGCACGGGAGCGCGGCGGGTCGGTCGCGTTGCCGACGGTCGCCGCGAGCGCGTGCCTGGTGGCCTGTGTGACCGTGGTGCTGTTCGGCATCTACTTGATCGTGGCGCACTGACCGTTCCCGGCTCGGTGCGCGGTACTACCGTGTCTTCCGATGACCGATCCAGCGCGCACCCCGACGTCCCCCGCTCGGTTCGGCCTGACCGAGACCCGCAGCGGCGAGTTGCTGCGCGCGGCCGGGTGGTGGGACGGCCGACGCCCCTCCGACGGCAACGAGCCGATCCTGTGGTCGCTGTCCCGCAGCCCCGACCCGGACCTGGCGCTGCTCGGCGTCGACCGGGTGCGCGAAGCGCTCGGTGACCGCTGGGCCGCGCTGGACGAGGCGTTGCGCACGAACGACGTGCTGCGCGGCCGGCTGCTCGCCGTGCTCGGGTCGTCCACGGCGCTGTCGGACTTCCTGGCCGCCAACCCGGACCGCTGGACGCTGCTGGCCGACGCGGAACCGGTCTCGGCGGAGTCGTTCGCGCCCGCGCTGGTCGCCGCCGTCGACGGGCTGACCGGCGCGGACGCCGTGCGGGCGTTGAAGATCGAGTACCGGGCGCTGTTGTGCCGGATCGCCGCCGAGGACCTGGCGCACGTCGCCGAACCCGACCTGCGGTACGTGAGCTACGACGACGTGGCCGGGTTGCTGTCCGACCTGGCGGTCGCGGCGCTGCGGGCCGCGCTGGACGTCGCCTACCGGGAGGTGCCGCGCGCCGACGAGTGCACGCTGGCCGTGATCGCGATGGGCAAGTGCGGCGCGCGCGAGCTGAACTACGTCAGCGACGTCGACGTGGTGTTCGTCGGCGAGGGCGACACCGGGGTGGCCACCCGGCTGGCCAGCACGATGATGCAGGTCGCCGGGCAGGCGTGCTTCGAGGTCGACGCGGCGCTGCGGCCCGAGGGCAAGGCGGGCGCGCTGGTCCGGACGTTGGACGGGCACGCGTCCTACTACCGGCGGTGGGCGCGGACCTGGGAGTTCCAGGCGCTGCTCAAGGCACGTCCGGTGGCCGGCGACGCGGAGCTGGGGCAGCGCTACCTCGACGTCGTCGGGCCGATGGTGTGGACGGCGGCCGAGCGCGAGGACTTCGTGCCCGACGTGCAGGCGATGCGCCGCCGCGTCGAGGACAACGTGCCGGTCGGGTTGGCCGACCGGGAGCTGAAGCTGGGGCGCGGCGGGCTGCGGGACGTCGAGTTCGCGGTGCAGTTGCTGCAACTCGTGCACGGGCGTGGTGACGAGGAGCTGCGCATCCCCACCACCACGGCGGCGCTCGCGGCGTTGGGGCGCGGCGGGTACGTGGGACGCACGGACGCCGCGGACTTCGGCCGCGCCTATAGGTTCCTGCGCACGTTGGAACACCGCTTGCAGTTGCAGAAGCTGCTGCGCACGCACCTGTTCCCGGCCGACGACGACGCGGCGTGCCTGCGCTGGCTGGCGCGCGCGTCCGGGTTGCAGGCCGAGGGCGGGCTGTCCGAGGCGCAGGTGCTGCTCGCCGAGTTCCGCAAGCGGGCCAACCAGGTGCGGCGGCTGCACGAGAAGCTGTTCTACCGGCCGCTGCTGCAGGCCGTGGCGAACGTGCCGACCGAGGCGCTGCGGCTGACCACCACCGAGGCGGAGAACCGGCTCGCCGCGCTCGGCTACGCCGCGCCGGACGGGGCGTTGAAGCACATCGAGGCGCTGACCAGGGGCGTGTCGCGGCGGGCCCGGATCCAGTCGGCGCTGCTGCCGGTGCTGCTGGACCTGCTCGCCGAGACGCCCGACCCGGACGGCGGGCTGCTGGCCTACCGGCGGGTGTCCGAGGCGCTCGCCGAAACCCCCTGGTACCTGCGGCTGCTGCGGGACGAGGGCACGGTCGTGGACCGGCTCGCCGCGCTGCTCGGCACGTCCCGGCTGGTGCCGGACCTGCTGGTGCGCGCGCCCGAGGTGCTGCGGCTGCTCGCCGACACCGACGGGCTGGTCGGCCGCGACCCGATGACCATCGGCAACCCGCTGCGCAGCACCGTGTCCCGCTACAACGACCTGGACCGCGCGGTCACCGCCGCCCGGTCGCTGCGCCGCCAGGAACTCCTGCGGATCGCGTCCGGGGACCTGCTCGGGCTGGTCACGCTGCGCACGGTGTGCGTGTCGCTGTCCGAGGTGTGGGTGGCGGTGTTGCAGGCCGCGCTGGACGCGGTCGTGCGGACGACCGGCGAGCGGCAGGCGTCCATCGCGGTCATCGGCATGGGCCGGATCGGCGGGCGTGAGCTCGGGTACGGGTCGGACGCGGACGTGGTGTTCGTGTGCGAGGCCGCTCCCGGGGTGACCGACTCCGACGCCGTCCGGTACGCGAGCGCCGTCGTGGAGAAGGTGCGCCGGCTGCTCAGCGCGCCCAGCCAGGACCCGGCGTTGCAGGTCGACGCCGACCTGCGGCCCGAAGGCCGGCAGGGGCCGCTGGTGCGCACGCTGGAGTCCTACCGGGCGTACTACGCGCAGTGGGCCGAGCTGTGGGAGGCGCAGGCGCTGCTGCGGGCCCGGTTCATCGCCGGGGACGCCGACCTCGGCGCGCGGTTCATGGACCTGGTCGAACCCGTGCGGTACCCGGCGGCCGGGCTGGACGCGGCGTCCGTGCGCGAGATCCGGCGGATCAAGGCGCGGGTCGAGGCCGAACGGCTGCCGCGCGGCGCGGACCCGTCCCTGCACACCAAGCTCGGCCGCGGCGGGCTGGCCGACGTGGAGTGGACCGTGCAGCTCCTGCAGTTGCAGCACGCCCACGAGGTGCCGGCGTTGCGGACCCCGTCGACCGTGCGCGGGCTGCGCGCGGCGGCCGAAGCGGGGCTGATGACACGTGACGACATGGTCGCGTTGAAGGAGTCGTGGATCACCGCGACCCGGGCGCGCAACGCGATCGTGCTGGTCCGGGGCAAACCCGGCGACCAGTTGCCGACCACCGGGCGCGACCTGGCGGCCGTGGCCGGCGTGATGGGGCACTCGCGCGACCCCGGCGAGTTCCTCGACGCCTACCGGCGCACCACCCGGCGGGCGCGGGCCGTGATCGAGCGCGTCTTCTACGGCTCGTGAACACTGGAGTGCGTGAAGGCGATTGCACAGGACGAGTTCGGCGACGTCGAGGTACTCGAGCTGAGGGAACTACCCGATCCGCCGATCAGCTTCGACCAGGTGCTGGTGGAGGTCCGGGCCGCCGGGGTCAACCCGGTCGACCGGCTGGTGCGCATGGGCTACGTGAAGGACTCGCTGCCCCACCACTTCCCGCTGATCCCCGGCTGGGACGTGGCGGGCGTGGTCCGCGCGGTCGGGCCCGCCGTCGAGGGCTTCCGGCCCGGTGACGAGGTGTTCGGCTACCAGCGCAAGGACCACGTGCAGCACGGCACGTACGCCGAGCTGGTCGCGGCCACCGAGAGAGGGCTGGCGCACAAACCCGCGAACCTGTCGTTCGCGGAAGCCGGCGGCCTGGCGCTGACCGGGTTGACCGCGTTGCAGGCGCTGCGCAAGGTGCACGTGTCGCAGGGTGACACGGTGCTCGTGCACGCCGCCGCCGGCGGCGTCGGGCACCTCGCGGTGCAGGTCGCGCGGATCCTCGGGGCGTCCCGGGTGATCGGCACGGCGTCGCCGCGCAACCACGAGTTCCTGCGTTCGCTGGGTGCCGACCCCGTCGCGTACGGGGACGCGCTGGTGGACAACGTGGCTGATCTGGTCGGCGGGGACGGGTTGGTGGATGTGGCGTTCGACTGCGTCGGCGGAGCCGCGCTCAACGACTCGCCCGCGCTGGTGCGCGACCCGTCGCGGATCGTGTCGATCGTGGACACCAACGTGCTGCGGCTGGGTGGGCGCTACGCGTACGCGAAGCCCGTGCGGGCCGACCTGGACTGGTTGGCCAGCCACGCGGCGTCCGGTGAGCTGAAGGTCGTGGTGCAGCAGACGTTCCCGCTGGCCGAGGCCGCGGAGGCGCACCGGCTGCTGGAAGGCAGGCACGTGCGCGGGAAGATCGTGCTGACGGTGTGACGACGGAGGCCTCCCGGCGGACCCGGGAGGCCTCCGCACGGTCACTCCTCGTCTTCGTCCACCGTCGGGACCGACGTGAACAGCTCCACGATCCACTCCTCGACCAGGGTGTCGTCGGAGTCCTCGTCCGGCACCAGCCGGTTGGACACCTTGATGCCCAGGCCGAGCACGTCGGCGGCGGCGATCGCCTCGATCGCCTCGGCGGCGGAGTCGAAGATGTTGGTGGACAGCACCTGCGCGGTGGTTGCGACGTCATCAGACACGGCGCGACCCTAACCGCCCACCACGATGGTGGCGTGGCCGGGTTCGGTGCCGGGACCCGTTGGCGCCGCCCGGGGTTGTTGACTGTCGGTGGTCGCTGTGCCGAGACTGGCGGGGCCCACGGGGACCGGCACGTTCGCACGCGCGCGCCCGGTGGACCGGCACGTTCGCACGCGCGCCCGGACGAAGGACGTCATGGACGAGACCCGCCAACGGAAGAAGAACCCGGCTCTGACCGTGGGCCTGGTCGTGCTCGGCGTGCTGGTGCTGCTGGGCGCGGTGCAGGCCGTGACGGTCGGGTCCGTGGGGATCGGCGCGCTCAGCGTGACGTTGCGGGCCGACGCGCCCACCACCGCGCCGGGGACAAGCGCGGACGGGGTCGTCGGCACCACGTCGTCGTCGGAGGCTCCGGTGGTCACCGCGGAGACGAAAGTGGCCGTCGGCTCGTGGAAACAGGCCCGCGGGCTGCTGACCATCGAGATCACGCGGGTGGAGAACACCGGCGGGCAGTTGCGGCTGCACGTCACCCTGGTCAACGCGAGCACCGCGAAGATGGACCTGCCGTTGGCGTCGATCTCCGCCGTGGACGACGGGAAGCGGAGCTACAGCGCGTCGTTGGCCACCAGCAAGTGGCCGGTGACCGTGGCGAAGAACGCGAGCACCTCCGGGTACGTGGAGCTGGATCCGAGGGTGTCGGGCGCGTCCAGGACGGTGGCGGTGACGTTCGGCGGGATCGTCGGGCAACTGGCCCCCACCGGCGGCTCGGTGACCGTGGCCGACATCCCGGTGCCCAGGTAGCACCCGGTCATCCCGGCCGGCAGATCGAATACCGCCGAGTGCGGTTCCGGCGGTCGGCGAGCGCCCGCCGGGGAACGCGCCCGGATCGGCGAATACCCGGCGCCCCACGCGTTCCGCCGGGTCAGTTGATGGCTTTTCCGCCGATCAACCCGCAGATCGCGCCGAAACCCGCGGTGGCCAGCGTCGAGCAGGTGGAGATGGAGTTCTTCACCACCTCCGTGGGATCGTGGACGAAGATGGCCATTCCGTTCATGGCGAGCAGCAGTGCGACTTCCAGCAGCAACACCGAGATGAAGATCATTTTGAAATGGGTGGTCACGGTCGCCGTGGTCACCGGGAACGGGTCCGCCTGGCGGGTGTCGGCGACACCGCCGCCCGGTTGGGCCTCCGACGCCCGGGAGCTGTCACTTGGCATCCTTCACCTCGCCCACGTCGACCGAGGTCGGACCACTCGTGCCACGCCCGGGCAGCTGGGCCAGGACCGCTCTGGCCAGCCGCTGCGCCTCGTCCTCGCTGAGCCCGGCGACCAGGGCCCGTTCCACCACCCGCTGCCGGAAGTTCTCGTCCATGTCGACGCTCAGGTAGTCGTCGTTGAAGCGGATGACCACCGAGTTCTTCGACGGCCTCCGGAAGATGAGTGAAAGCACCCGCCGGACGCTTCCGAAAAGCAGTCCGGACGAACTGATCGCGGCCGCCAGCGCGGTCACGGTAAAAGGGTCTATGTCCAACGCCGCTCGCGCCTCTCCGGTGTCCGCGTCCGCTGGTCGAGCTCTCTCGCCGTGACCGCGAACCCTGTCCCGACTGGGATCGCACGCGGGCCGGAAAACGTTTCACCCGGCGTTTTCGCGCAAAACTGCGGATTGGTCGCGCCGGAATCGGCGAAGCGGCGACACCCGGTCGGAAACGGCGAAAGGCCGGGTGACTGGAGTGTCACCCGGCCTTCGGTCCCGCTCAGAACGGCCGGCCCAGGTCCGGCCGCCGGCACGGGGCTCCGATTGGTGAAATTGCTGGTCGGAGCCCCGCGTCGGTCACACGTCGTAGTAGAGCGCGAACTCGTACGGGTTCGGGCGCAGGCGGAGGGGGTTGATCTCCTCCTCGCGCTTGTACGAGATCCACGTGTCGATGACGTCCGGGGTGAAGACGCCGCCCTCCAGCAGGAACTCGTGGTCCGCCTCCAGGTTGTCCAGGACGGCGTCGAGGGTCGCGGGGACCTGCTTGACGTTCAGGGCCTCCTCGGGCGGGAGCTCGTAGAGGTCCTTGTCGATCGGGGCCGGGGGCTCGATCTTGTTCTTCACGCCGTCCAGGCCCGCCATCACCATCGCCGAGAAGGCCAGGTACGGGTTGCCCGACGAGTCGGGGCAGCGGAACTCGATGCGCTTGGCCTTCGGGTTGTTGCCGGTGATCGGGATGCGCACGCACGCCGACCGGTTGCGCTGGCTGTAGACCAGGCTGACCGGGGCCTCGTAGCCCGGCACCAGGCGGTGGTAGGAGTTCACCGTCGGGTTGGTGAACGCCAGCAGCGACGGCGCGTGGTGCAGGATGCCGCCGATGTAGTGGCGCGCGGTGTCGGACAGGCCCGCGTAGCCGGACTCGTCGTGGAACAGCGGCACGCCGTCCTTCCACAGCGACTGGTGGGCGTGCATGCCCGAGCCGTTGTCGCCGAACAGCGGCTTCGGCATGAAGGTGACGGTCTTGCCCGCCTGCCACGCGGTGTTCTTGATGATGTATTTGAACAGCATCAGGTCGTCCGCCGCGTGCAGCAGCGTGTTGAACTTGTAGTTGATCTCGGCCTGGCCGCCGGTGCCGACCTCGTGGTGGGCGCGCTCGACGGTGAAGCCGTTGGCCTCCATGTTGAGCGACATCTTGTCGCGCAGGTCGGCGTAGTGGTCGTTGGGCGTGACCGGGAAGTAGCCGCCCTTGTACTTCACCTTGTAGCCGCGGTTGCCGCCCTCTTCCTCACGGCCGGAGTTCCACCAGCCGGAGATCGAGTCGATCTCGTGGAAGGAGGCGTTCGCGGTTGTGTCGAAGCGGATCGAGTCGAAGATGTAGAACTCCGCCTCCGCGCCGAAGTACGCGGTGTCCGCGATGCCCGACTCGGCGATGTACTGCTCGGCCTTGCGCGCGATGTTGCGCGGGTCACGGCTGTACGCCTCGCGGGTGAACGGGTCGTGCACGAAGAAGTTGATGATCAGCGTCTTCTCGATCCGGAAGAGGTCGAGGCGCGCGGTGTACAGGTCGGGCAGCAGCAGCATGTCCGACTCGTGGATCGACTGGAAGCCGCGCACGGACGAGCCGTCGAACGCGAGGCCCTCGGCGATGGCGTCCGCGTCGAACGCCGAGGCCGGGAGCGTGAAGTGCTGCATCACACCGGGCAGGTCGCTGAACCGGACGTCGATGAACTTCACGCCCTCGTCGGAGATGAACTTCAGGACCTCGTCGGGATTCTTGAACACCCTCGTAGACTCCTTCACTGCGGTGGGGGCGCGGTTCTACGCCGCTGGTCTCGTGCGGCCTGCCATCTACGGGCGACGCTATGGCGGCGGTGTTGCCCAGCAGTCACCCTGATGTTTCGCCAGTGTTAACGGGCCCCCTGGGGTGGGCAACCCGACCTGCCGATCCTCACCCGCTGAGCACGGCCTTACTCTGGTGGGGTGAGCAAGTGGACCGGTTCGTGGCTGTCTGGACCCCGCTCGGCACTGGAGCCGGGCGCCGACTCGGGCGACGGCACCGCCCAGCGGTGGAAGGGCGAGCGCCTCGGCCTGCCGAGGTCCGGGCCGGGCGCGGTGGCCGGGACGGGGCGCCGCGCGCTGGCGATCCTGGTCGACTTCGCCCTGTCGATGGGCGTGGCGGGCGTGTTCACCTACCCCGACCTGCCGCGCAACTGGAGCCTGCTCGCCTGGTTCGCCATCACCGTGGTCGCGGTCGGGTTCTTCGGCTTCACCCCCGGTCACGCCCTGTTCGGGCTGCGGGTGGCGCGGCTGGACGGCGCGGGGATGGTCGGCGTGCCGCGAGCGGTGCTGCGCACCGTGCTGATCTTCCCGATCATCCCGGCCGTGGTGTGGGACGCGGACGGCCGCTGCCTGCACGACAAGGCCGCCGGCACCGTGGTCATCCGCGTCCGCTGAACGCCGGTCGTCGAACGCGACCTCCGCGTCGGGTGTGGCGTCTGCGTCCTCCGCGCCGGGGTTAGCGCCTGCGTTGTCTGAGGTGTCTGCGCCGGCTGTGGCGGGTGGGGACCGCCGGCCGCCGGCCCCCGGTATCCATTGTCCCAGGGGGGACCGACAATTCCGGGGGGGATGGCTGAGAGCCCTCGTGGAAAAGCCGAGAGCCCTCCGCGCGGAGGGCTCTCGTCGGACGGCCGGTTGGCGGGTTGTGGCTGGTCAGCGGCGGCGCATGGCGCGTTGGACGTTGCGCATCTTCGCGCCCTGGGGCAGCGGGCCCTTGGGGAGTGCCGCGCCCCGGCTGGCCAGGGCGGCCAGGCGGTTCTCCAGCGTGTCGACCTGGGCGGTCGAGATGTTGCGCGGCAGCTTCATCAGGTGGCCCTGGAGCTTGCGCAGCTGGACCTGACCTTCCTCGGTGCCCACGATGACGTCGTAGATCGGGGTTTCGCCGATCACCCGGGCCACCCGCTTCTTCTCCTGCGCGAGCAGGCCCTTCACCCGGTGGGGAGCGCCTTCCGCGACCAGGACCACGCCGGGGCGGCCGATGACGCGGTGCACCATGTCACCGCTCGTCGTGCCGGCCACCGCCTGGGTCACGCGCCAGCGTCCGCGCAGGTTGTCCAGCGCCCAGCCGGCCGCGCCGGGCTGGCCGTCCGCCTTCGCGTAGACGTTGCGCTGCACCCGCCGCCCGAAGACGATCACCGCCAGCAGTGCGCCCACGGCGATGCCCAGCGGCAGCAGGACCCACTGCATGTCCCAGACGAGTCCCAGCAGGAACGCCGCCGCCGTCGCGCCCAACAGGCACAACAGCATCAGGGGCACCAGCGCCTTGTCCTCGCGGCGCTGCACCTTGAACGCCTCGAAGATCTGTCCGCGCCGCGCCTTCGAAGCCGCGCGCCGCGCCTTCGCCGCTTCCTTGGCGGCGGCCTTGTCCTGCTTTCCAGCCATACCCACCAGGATACGGCGCGCCGTGTCGCCCCATCACAGCCGTGCCCGTGTGCAATGCGAGGATGCAGCCCATGGAGCCGCTGCTGGAGGGACTCGACCCGGAACAGCGCGCCGCGGTGGAGGCACCGCGCGGCCCGGTCTGCGTGCTCGCGGGGGCGGGCACCGGCAAGACCCGGACCATCACCCACCGGATCGCCTACCTGGTGCAGCGCGGTCACGTCGCCGCCGGTCAGGTGCTCGCCGTCACGTTCACCGCGCGCGCCGCGGGGGAGATGCGGACCCGGCTGCGGGCGCTGGGCGTGCAGGGCGCGCAGGCGCGGACGTTCCACGCGGCGTCGCTGCGGCAGCTCCGCTACTTCTGGCCGCGCGTGGTCGGCGGGCCGCAGTGGGACCTGATCGACCGGAACAAGCTGCGGTTCGTCGCGCAGGCCGCCAACCGGGCCGGGCTGTCCACCGAGTCCGACTCGCTGCGCGACCTCGCGGGCGAGATCGAGTGGTCCAAGGCGTCACTGGTCGCGCCCGACGACTACCCGGCCGCCGCGGCGCGGACCCAGCGCGACACGCCCGCGCCCGCCGAGCAGGTCGTGAAGGTCTACCAGACCTACGAGCAGCTCAAGAACGAGGCGCAGCTGCTCGACTTCGACGACCTCCTGCTGCACACCGCCGCCGCGCTGGAGGAGCACAGCGAGGTCGGCGAGGAGTTCCGCGACCGCTACCGGTGCTTCGTGGTCGATGAGTACCAGGACGTCACGCCGTTGCAGCAACGCGTGCTGGACGCGTGGCTGGGCCCCCGCGACGACCTGACCGTCGTCGGCGACGCCAACCAGACCATCTACTCCTTCGCCGGTGCCTCGCCGCGCCCGCTGCTGGACTTCGCGCGCCGCTTCCCCGAGGCCGCCGTGGTCCGGCTGGAACGCGACTACCGGTCGACGCCGCAGGTCGTCGGCCTGGCCAACGAGGTCATCAAGTGGGCGCGCGGCCGCCCGGCCGGGTCCCGGCTGAAGCTGATCGGGCAGCGGCCGGAGGGACCGGCGCCCCGGTTCACCGAGTTCGACGACGAGCCCGCCGAGGCCGCGGCCGTCGCGCAGCGGGTCCGGGCGCTGCTGGACGACGGCGTGCCGGCCAGCGAGGTGGCCATCCTCTACCGGGTCAACGCGCAGTCCGAGGTCTTCGAGCAGGCGCTGGCCGAACTCGGCATCCCCTACCAGGTGCGCGGCGGCGAGCGGTTCTTCCAGCGGCCCGAGGTGCGCCAGGCGATGATCACGCTGCGCACCGCCGCCGCGCAGGACCCGCCCGGCGAGCTGCCGAAGGTCGTGCGCGAGGTGCTCAGCGGCGTCGGGCTCACCGACGAGCCGCCCGCCGGCGGCGCGGCCCGGGAGAAGTGGGAGTCGCTGCTCGCCCTGGTCGAACTCGCCGAGGAGCTGGCGACCGCCGTCGAAGGCGCGGACCTGGCCAAGTTCGTCACCGAGTTGGACGTGCGCGCCGAGGCGCAGCACCCGCCGACCGTCGAGGGCGTCACGCTCGCCTCGCTGCACGCCGCGAAGGGCCTGGAGTGGGACGCGGTGTTCCTGGTCGGCCTGGTCGAGGGCACCGTGCCGATCGTGCACGCGGACAACGACGAAGCGGCGATCGAGGAGGAGCGCCGGCTGCTGTATGTGGGGGTGACCCGCGCCCGTGAGCACCTGTGGTTGTCGTGGGCGCTCGCCCGTGCCGTCGGGGGCCGCCGCTACCGCCGGCGCAGCCGGTTCCTCCACGGGCTGGTCCCCGAGGACCACCCCGCGTCGCGCACCGCCGCCAAGCGCGAACCGCTCCAGCGCCGCCCCAAGCCGCTGTGCCGGATCTGCGGCTCGGCGCTGACCGACGCGCGGTCGGTCAAGCTCAGCCGCTGCGAGAGCTGCCCGTCGGACCTGGACGAGGAGCTGCTGGCCAAGCTGCGCGCGTGGCGCGCGGGCCGGGCCAAGGAGCTCAAGGTCCCCGCCTACGTGGTGTTCACCGACTCGACCCTGGTCGCGATCGCGGAGCAGCGCCCCGAGGACGTCCCGGGCCTGGTCGCGATCGCCGGCATCGGCGCGGCCAAGCTGGATCGCTACGGGGCCGACGTCCTCGCCCTTGTCCAGGGCAAACGCTGAAACATCACACGATCGACAGGTATTTGGAAAAAGCGGTTGCATCGGCCTGGGACCGAGTCATAACCTGCTGAGGCCGGGCGCGAAGCGCCCGCTGGGGATTTCGACAGAGCGTTGCTCCGAGACTAGCTGCCCGAGGAGGTGACCGGTGTGAAGACTCAAAACGGCTTCCCGATGCCGAGTCGCCTCTTGGCGACGGGCTTCACCGTGTCCGGCACCGCTCACGTTGCGGGGCAGAAGTCTGCCCGCGATCGGTACGCCTCGCAGTGGGGCGCCGAGCGAGTTCAGCTGATCAAGGTGCCGGCCGCCTACGAGCCCACCGTTGTCCCGACTCAGAACGTTGCGCCGTCCGCGCACGAGCGAGGTACCTGACCACCCGTCAGGCACACCTGAGGCTCACCAAGGCCGCGGACCCGTAACCGGATCCGCGGCCTTTGTGTTGTGTTCGACCCGTTTTAGCAGGACAAACCCCATCGCAAGACCTGTGACAGGAGTCCACTGATGTTGACCGCGACCGTCCCGATAGCCGGGACGTTGTCCACCGAGCCGGACCTGGCAGGAGCCGGGGTCGCCACCCTGATCGACACCGCGCCCGACGCCGGCTTGGAACTTCCTTGCCGCACCAACAACCCTGACCTGTGGTTCGCCGACGCGCCGGCGGAGCTGGAGCAGGCCAAGCGGTTCTGCGCCGGGTGCCCGGTGATCGCCGAGTGCCTGGCGGGCGCGCTCGCCCGGCACGAGCCCTGGGGGGTCTGGGGCGGCGAGATCTTCGAGCGGGGAGCCGTCATCGCGCGCAAGCGTCCCCGTGGGCGTCCGCGCAAGGACGCCGCACCCGCTGTTCCCGCGGCACCCGCCGCACCCGTTGTTCCCGCGGCACCTGCCGCGTCTGTTGTGCCCGCGGCACCTGCCGCGACCGTTGTCCGGGGGGCTACCGACCAGGAGGCCGCCGCGTGACCACGTACCGAACCACCAGCGATCAGACCGTCGTCATCGACCTTGACCCGCGAGGTAACCCCATGTTGCTCGAAGAAAATCTGGCCAGATCCCGAATGCATGAAGCAGAGGTATTTGCCCAACGGCATCGAACGGCCCGCCGCCTCGTCGTCGCCCGCCGGTGGCAGCGACTGGCCGGTTGGGCCCAGCGCAGGGCGCAGCTGACGGCCCGCGCGGTCTGACCGCCGGCCCGCCTGAGGGCCGCCGCGATCCGATGCCGTGACACCCGGCCCGCCCTCCCCTCGGTTCGAGGGGAGGGCGGGCCCCGTCATGGGTACGGTCTGGTGCGTGGCCGCTCACACTCACGACGGAATCGACTGGACATCGCGCCTGGCCTCGCTGCGGCGGGCCGCCGAACTCGACGCCGACGCCATCCGCGTCATCGCACGCAGGCTCGTGCGCACCCTGCCGGACAACCCGACCGTGGTCGACGTGGGCTGCGGCGGAGGCGGCATGGCCGTCGCCCTCGTCGAATCCCTCACCGCCCGCGGCGGCGGCACCGTTGTCCTGGTCGACGCCGTGCCGGAGGTCCTCGACGCCGCGGCGACCGCCGCCCGCTCCGCCGCGACCTACGAGAACGACACCCCCACGACGACCGTCCGCGTCCGACCCGTGCTCGCCGACCTGGCCGCCGAACGCCCGGCCGACATCGCCGGCCCCGCCCACCTGGTGTGGGCCTCCCGGGTCGTGCACCACCTGCCCGACCAGCGCCAGGCCGTCGCCGACCTGGCCGACGCCCTGGCCCCCGGCGGGTGGCTGGCCCTCGGCGAGGGCGGCCTGGAAAGCCGGTGCCTGCCGTGGGACCTCGGCATTGGCGAACCCGGCCTCCAGGACCGGCTCGCCCACGCCCGTGCCGAGTGGTTCGTGCGGATGCGCGAGTCCATGCCCGACTCGGTGCGCCTGCCCGCGGGCTGGAACACCGTGCTCACCGACGTCGGCCTGGTCGACGTGACCGCGTTCAGCTACCTGGTCGACCACCCCGCGCCCGCCAAGCCCGCCGTCCGCGAGTGGGCCGTCCGCCAGGTCGAGTGGCTGGCCGAAGTCGGAGCCGACCGCCTGCACGCCGCCGACCGCCACGCCCTCACCCGGCTGCTGGACCCGGACGACGCCGCTTACCTCGGCCGGCGTGACGACGTGTTCCTGCTGTCGGCCGGGACGGTCCACCTCGGGCGCAAGCCGTGAACCCGACCTGCGCGAGATGCGGCCGAACCCGCGAATCGGTGACCGACACCGCACAACTGCTCGCCTGGGCCCGCGAACGCGAAGACGGTGTCGACCGCTGGCTGTGCCACGACTGCGCCAGAACCCACGTCCGCGACATCGAGGGCAAGCTACCCGCCGAGTACTGGTAGCCGGTGGCTGGTAACCGGTCGTTCGGATTGCGCCGGATTGCGCCGGGTTGGCCCGGTGGGCAGCGTGGGCCGGCGGCTGGGGCACGGTTCGTGAGGAGGCTCCTTTCTGCTGGTGGGAGAGGGTTAGGTGAAGGCTGCTCGGCGGAAGTGGGCCAGTTTTCGGAGGGCGGTTCGGGGGACGGCCGCGCCGCGTTGGCTGCCCGCGTCGAGTTCGGCCAGCAGGGCGTCGGGGGTGTAGCCGGAGCGGATGGCCGAGGTCAGGACGGCGTGTCGGCGATGGGGGTGGGATTCCTGGCGGGCGGCGTCGAGGACCGCTCGCAGGGGTGGGGCCAGGGGGAGGCCGTCCTTCCGGACCGGTGTGGGCAGGCGGGTGGTGCGTTCCAGCAGCAGTTCGCCCCGGCCCGTCTTGCGGCAGGAGGCGGGTTGCAGGATGTGGATCGACGGCGGTAGCGGGAGGTGGGGGAAGCCCTGTTCACGCAGGGCGTCCACGCCGGTCAGCACGGCCTCCGGGCCCACGTAGGCCAGCGCCGCCCGCACCTGCTGCGCCCTGGTCGGCGGTGCGGCGGCCAGCAGCAGCACCCCGGGCAGGATGCGTTGCCACGGGCCGCCGGGACGGCAGCGGAGGTCGATCACGTAGCGGGGGACGCCTGCGGCTTTCAGGTCTGCGGTCTTGATCACATCGGTCTTGACCAAGCCGGTCGTGGTCACGTCGGTCTTGATCACGCTGGTGGTGGTTGCGGCGGTCTTGGTCGCGTCGGTCATGTCTTCGATCTTGGGCCGAACGGAGCAGGAGCGCGAGGACCGGTCGCGAATCTGTGGATGGGGAAATCGGGGTGTGGACAACTCCCGACCGGGGCGGCCGGAGGGCCGGGGGGCCGGTCGGGAGTGCCAGGGGCGGTGGAGCGGGAGGTCGGTGGAAAGCGGGGGTTCAGTCGGCGAAGCCAGGTTGCCAGCGGGCGACGATGGCGTGGGTGGGGACGTTCGCGTCCAGTTGGCACAGGATGCCCGTCGCGCCCAGCGTCACCCGGTGGATCAGCAGGTACTGGGGCGGCAGGTTGAGCGACCGGCCGGTCTGCGAGTCGGGGCTGCGCAGGTCGCCCACCCGCTCCGCCTGCTTCTGCAGCCACTTGCGGGTGAAGTGAAACGTCTCCGCGCGCAGCGGCTCCACGAACGGCCCCAGGTAGTTGAGGACGTCCTGCTCGGCCAGTTCGGTCCCCGGCCGGATGAAGTGCTCCGACCGGAGCAGTTCCAGCAGGTCGCGGGACCGGCCGTCGAGCGCCAGCCTGGTCATCAGGCCCAACGTCGGCGGCAGGCCGTCGGGCAGCCTGGCCACCGCGCCGAAGTCGAGCACCCGCAGCCGGCCGTCCGCGCCGAGCATGAAGTTGCCCGGGTGGGGGTCGGCGTGCAGCAGGCCGGACCGGCTCGGTGCGGAGAAGTGGAACTCCGCCAGCAGCCGGCCCGCCAGGTCGCGCTCCTCGCGTTCCCCCGAACGGATGACGTGGGACAGCGGGGTGCCGTCCGTCCACTCGGTGACCATCACCTTCGGCGAACTGGCTACCACGCGCGGCACCAGGACGTGCTCGTCGCCGTCGAACGCCTTGGCGAACACCCGCTGGTTGCCCGCCTCGGTCCGGTAGTCCAACTCCTCCAAATACCGGTCGCGCAGCTCTTCCAGCAGCGGTTTCACCTCCGCGCCGGGCATGATCGCCTGGAGCACCCGGCTGAACCGCAGCAACTGCTTCAGGTCGGCCTGCAGCGCCTCGTCCGCGCCGGGGTACTGCACCTTGACCGCGACGTCGCGGCCGTCGTGCCACACCGCGCGGTGCACCTGCCCGATCGACGCCGACGCCGCCGGGTCGTCGTCGAACTCCGCGAAGCGCTTCACCCAGCCCGACCCGAGCTGCTCGGCCAGCACCCGGTGCGTGGTGCGCGCGGGCATCGGCGGGGCCGCTGTCTGGAGCTTGGTCAACGCCTCGCGGTACGGCTCGGCCAGCTCGTCGGGCACTGCGGCCTCGAACACGCTCAGGGCCTGCCCGAACTTCATGGCACCGCCCTTGAGCTGGCCCAGCACCGCGAAGACCTGTTCCGCGGTCTTCGCCGACACCTCGGCGTTGACCTCCTCGGAACTGCGGCCGGCCAGCCGCTTCCCCCACCCGCCCACCACCCGGCCGGCCACCCCGATGGGCAGGCTGGCCAGCTTGGCGGTGCGCTGCACGGCCTTGCGCGGGATCTCACTCACCCGAAGATTCTCCCCCCGCCCGTGAAACACGGTCGCAGTGGTTTACGCCTCCTCGAACCTACACAGCCCATGCTGAGGACCGACTCACACGAGTGAGCGGCACTCACAGCGCGGGTGCACCGGGGCCAGCCGGTGCTCGACCAGACCCGCGAACGCGTTCACCTCCAGCACCGCGTCCCACGCCGGCGGCCGGGTCCGCGCGCCCGACCCGTGGTCCACGGCGAGCAGCACCTGCCCCGCGGCCAGCCCGGCGGTCGTCACCACGGTCGGCAGGTCGGCGTGCCGCGGCTGGTCGACCAGCTGCACGGCCAGTTCCGACCAGCCCCGGTCCAGGTCGGCCCGGTGCAGGTCGTAGCACCGCAGGCAACTGCTCCGGCCGGGCACCACCAGCGGCCCGACCACGCCCAGGCCCTCGGCCGCCCGCACGGCCAGGTGCGGCGTGCCGTCGAGCAGCAGCGCCCGCACCAGCTCCGGCGGCGGCACCTCGGCGTCGGCGAGCACGACCAGGTCGGGCGCCTTCACCCGGACCTCGGTGCGCACGTCCGGCGCCGCGCGGCGCAGCGCGTCCTCGACGGCCTCCGCCCGGGTCCGGCCGACGTCACCGTCGAGGTAACCCGATCCGGTGTCTTCCGGGTTCACCCGGCCGCGCGCGACCACCCGGACGTGGCCCACCCCGGCCGACGCCAGGTGCCCGGCGACCGCCGGCGCGAGCCGCCCGTCGCCGTGCACGACGACCGAGCGGGCGGCCCGCGCGGCGACCAGCCCGGGTGCGGGGCGGCCGGTGCGCAGGGCCCACTCGGTGGTCTCGGTGACGAGCCGGCCGTGCGGTCGCGGGACGGTCTCCTCGACCAGCCCGAGGTCGGCCAGGGCGTGCACCAGGCGGGCGAAGTCCTCGTCCTGGTAGTCCCGCCCGGCGAGCTGTCGCAGCAGCTCAGGGAGGGTGTGGCGGCCGGTCAGGGCGAACAGCGCGGCGGCCGTCTCCGGCGGCACGTCCTCGATCAGGACCGAGTGCCGGGGGTCGAGGCCGATCTGGATCGCGTCGGGCCGGCGGCGCAGCACGGGCAGGCCGGGGAGGACGCGGGGGCGGTGGAACGTGGTCACGGTCGGCAGAGTGCACGGAAGGGCACTGCGGCGGGTGCGACCGCGCGCGGTTCCCGGCGAGTCGTGCGCTGGAGACCTGGTCGGGTGGCCGGGAGCGGGCCCGGCCACCCGCCGGCTCAGACCTTCGCCTTGCCGAGGATCCGGGTCACCGTGGTCCCGCAGACCGGGCACTTGCCCTTGGCCATCCTGCGGTTGTTGCTCTCGTGCACCTCGCCCGTGAAGTCGCGCTTCTCACGGCACTTGACGCAGTAGCCGTTGTAGGTCTCGGCCACGGCTTCCTCCTTGCTTCGAGAGTGAGGGGCGATCTGCACCACACTCGGGGGCTGCGCTGCACGCTACCTCCGTGGGCGGACAACCGCTGCACGCGACGTGCCGCGTGTCCAGCCGTCGTTCGGGGGAATCTGTTCGGCCGATGCCGCGCACACCGCCGCTTGGCCGCCGCGAATTGTCGGTGCGGGGCCTTACCGTGAACGCCATGCCCGAACCGCAGGTGGAGGTACGGCGCAGCGCTCGGCGCCGTCGCATGGTGAGCGCGTACCGCGAGGGGGACACCGTCGTCGTCCTGCTGCCGGCGCGCATGAGCAAGAGCGAGGAGAAGCACTGGGTGGCCGAGATGCTCAGCCGCCTGCAACGCAGCGAGACCCGCAGGCGCTCGCCCACCCGCACGTCCGACGCCGCCCTGCTGGCCCGCTGCGAGGAGCTGGCCGACCGGCACCTGGACGGCGTGCGGCCCAGCAGCGTCCGCTGGGTGCCGCCGATGCGCACGAGGTGGGCGTCCTGCACGCCCAGCGAGGGCACCATCCGGATCAGCGAACGGCTCCGCGACGTGCCCGCGTGGGTGCTTGACTACGTCCTGGTGCACGAACTGGCGCACCTGAGCGTGCCCGGCCACGGGAAGGACTTCTGGGAGCTCGTGCACCGCTACCCGAGGTCCGAACGGGCCATCGGCTACCTGGAGGGCCTGTCCGCCGCCGCGGGCCTGGGCATCACCGAAGAGGACTGACCCGGCCCGTGCCGGCCCGCACGAGGGGCCGGCGACCGGGTCGGTGTCGGGTCGGTCCGGGTCGGCGTGCTACTCGGAGCCGTCCGGCTTCTCGCCCGGCTTCTCGTCCCGCAGCGTCCGCTCCAGCTCCGCCATCGGGTCTTCCAACGCCTTGCGGGTCTGCCCGAACCGCTCCGCGAACTCCATCGGGTCGTCCAGGTCCTCGGCGCTGGGCACCAGGTCCGGGTGCTCCCAGACGCTGTCGCGCTGCTCGGTCCCGTACTGGTCGCCCAGCAGCTTCCACAGCGCCGCCGCCGACCGGTGCCGGCGCGGCCGCAGCTCCAGCCCGACCAGCGTCGCGAACGTCTGCTCGGCCGGCCCGCCGGACGCCCGCCGCCTGCGCAGCGTCTCCCGCAGCGCCTCCGCGCCCGGCAGCCGCTCGCCCACGGCCTCCGCGACCACGACGTCCACCCAGCCCTCGACCAGCGCCAGCAGCGTCTCCAGGCGGGTCAGCGCGGCCTTCTGCTCGGGCGTGGTCTGCGGCTCCAGCATCCCGGACTTCATGGCCTCCTCGATCGAGGCCGGGTTCGTCGGGTCGACCTGGCCCGCGAGCTGCTCCAGCGCCGAGGTGTCGACCGTGATGCCCTGCGCGAACGCCTCCACCGTGTCCAGCAGGCGCTGCCGCAGCCACGGCACGTGGCTGAACAGCCGCTGGTGGGCCGCCTCGCGTGCGGCCAGGAACACCAGCACCTCGCCGGCGGGCAGCTCCAGGCCCTCGGTGAACTTCTCGATGTTCGCGGGCAGCAGCGCCGCGGTGCCCTCGGGCCCCAGCGGCAGGCCGACGTCGGTCGAGGTCAGCACCTCGGCGCCGAGCTGCGCGAGCGCGCCGCCCAGCTGCGAGCCGAACGCCATGCCGCCCATCTGGCCGAGCATGGACAGCAGCGGACCGGCCGCCTCCTTGGCCTCGGCGGGCATCGCCTCCACCCACGCGCCGGACACCCGCCGCGCCACCGGGTCGCACAGCCGCTGCCACGTCGGCAGCGTGCGCTCCACCCAGTCGCGCGCGGTCCAGCCCTGGGACCTGGTGCTGCCGGCGGGCAGCGCGGTCGCCGGGTCGAGCCACATCTCCGCGAGGTGCACCGCGTCGGCCACGGCCTTGTCCTGGTCCGGGGTGAACCCGAGCCCGCCGCCCTGGCCGGCGAGCTGCTGCAACGCGATCTGCTTCGCCAGGTCGTAGTTGACCGGCCCGGTGGAGGTGCCCGTGTTGCTGAACATCGCGCCGAGCTGGCTCAGCATCGCGCCGAGCTGGTTGAAGTCGAACGGGTTGCCCGGCTCCTCGGGCTTGCGGCCGCGGTCGTCGGGGTCCTGCGGGCCGAACCCGAAGGGCACGTCACTCATACCCCCACGGTACGCGGGCCGTGGGTGGCGCGCGGGACCGGTTCGCCGAGGGCGTGAGGGGGTGGTCGTACCCTGTCGGGCGTGAGCGAAGGCACCGACACCGTCGTGGAGCAGCCGACGAACCGCCCGGTCCGACCCCGTGGCGGTCTGACCAGGCGCACGTGGACGCTGGTCATCAGCCTGGTGGTGGTCCTGGCGCTCGGCCTGCTCGGCGGGTTCGCCAGGGTGCCTTACGTCGCGTTGGGCCCCGGTCCGACGTACAACACGCTGGGGCAGGTCAACGGCACCGACGTGGTGCACGTCGAGGGCCAGGAGACGTTTCCGACCAACGGTTCGCTCACCATGACCACGGTCTCGCTCACCGATGACGTGTCGCTGTTCGGCGCGCTCGGGCTGTGGGTCAGCGGGCGGTACGCGCTGGCCCCGCGCGAGGAGTTCTTCCGACCCGGCGAGTCCGAGCAGCAGGTCCGCGACCAGAACGTGAAGGCGTTCCAGGACTCGCAGACCAGCGCCGAGGTCGCCGCGCTGCGGTACCTCTCCTACCCGATGAAGGTCGTCGCCGGCGACATCACCCGCGGCAGCGCGGCGGACAACGTGCTCCAGCCCGACGACCGCCTGCTGGCCGTCAACGGCAAGGAGCTGGCGAGCTACGAGGACGTCCGCGGCGCGCTGGAGAACACCAAGCCCGGCGACCGGGTCGAGATCACCTTCCAGCGCGAGTCGGCGCGGCAGACCGCGACGATCACCCTGGGCAAGTCGGAGGACCGGGCGAGCGGGTTCCTCGGCATCCGGCCGGTGGACCGCGCCGACGTGCCGTTCGACATCAAGATCAGCCTCAGCGACGTGGGCGGCCCGTCGGCCGGCCTGCTGTTCGCGCTGTCCATCGTGGACAAGCTGACGCCCGGCGAGCTCAACGGCGGCCAGTCCGTCGCGGGCACCGGCGAGATCGACGACCAGGGCCAGGTCGGCCGGATCGGCGGCATCAACTTCAAGATGGTCGCCGCGCGCGAGGGCGGCGCGACGACCTTCCTGGTGCCGGCCGGCAACTGCGACGAGGCCAAGCAGCACGCGCCCGAGGGGTTGCGGCTGGTCAAGGTCGAGAAGCTGACCGACGCGGTCGACTCCCTCAAGGCGATCAACGCGGGCCAGGACGCGCCGCACTGCTGACGGCACGCACTGCCGACCGCACGCACCGCTGACGGCACGCACCGCTGACGCGCCGTTACGGCCGCAGGGTCTCCAGCAGCGCGTCGGTCAGGTTCGGGGCCAGCTCGGGGTGCTCCACGACCTCGTCGGGGGCCTCCGAGCCGCCGCGCAACCGCAGCACGCACGCCACCGACCCGTCCCGCAGCACGGCCGCCACCAGGCGCGCCTCCCGGCGCTGCGGGTGCGCGGCGGCGAACTGGCGGGCCGCCTCGTCGTCCAGGTCCTCCGACAGCGAGTCCTCGGCCTCCGGCGGCAGCACGACGATCTCCTGGGCCAGCGCGCAGCCGCGCACGACGTCCGGCCACACGATCCCGGCCAGCGCCTTGTCCAGCTCCGAGTCCGGCAGCTCGTCCTGCGCGATCGGGGTCAGCGGCGACGCCGCCGGATCGAGCTGACCGGCCAGCTCCGGCTGCTGCGCGAGCAGGTCGGCGGTCGGTACCAGGGCGAACAGCTGGGGCGCCTGGTTCCAGCCGGCGGCGGACACGAACTCCTCGACCTCGCGGGCCACGGCGGGCAGCACCACGGGCGGCTTCTCACTCGCTGACACGCCCGCCATGGTCGCATCCACCCGAATCGGGCGACCGGACGGGGAACCCTCGGCGGCCTCCGTACAGTTGGACAGAACGTACGAAAGCCATTACCGCGATCCAGGAGCGTGCCCAGTGGCCACTCGGCCCCCGGTCGGACTGCCCAGGCTGTCCCGTCGAAGCCGGATTCTGCTCATCGTCGGTGCGGTGGTCCTGGTCGGCCTGATCACCGGCTCCAGGTTGCTCGGCACCTACGTCAACTGGCTGTGGTTCGGCGAGGTCGGCTTCCGCAGCGTCTACGGCATCGAGCTGGCGACCCGGTTCGGGTTGTTCTTCGCCGTGGGCCTGCTGGTGGGCGGTCTCGTCGCGCTCAACCTGATCCTCGCCTACCGCAGCCGGCCGGTGTTCGTGCCGGTGTCCGGCCCGGACGACCCGGTGGCCCGGTACCGCTCCGTGGTGACCCGCCGGATGAAGCTGTTCGCGATCGGCCTGCCGGTGATCGTCGGCGTGATCGCGGGTGGCTCGGCGCAGGGCGACTGGCAGAAGATCCAGCTGTTCTTCAACGCCACGATGTTCAACGAGACCGACGCCGAGTTCGGCCACGACATCGGCTTCTACGCCTTCCAGCTGCCGTTCTACACCTGGCTGCTGTCCTGGCTGTTCATCGCCACGGCGGTGTCGTTCGTCGGCGCGGTGGTGGCGCACTACCTGTTCGGCGGCATCCGGCTGGCCGGCCGCGGCGGGCAGCTCTCCGGGCCCGCGCGCACCCACCTGTCCATCGTCGCGGGTGTGTTCGTGCTGCTCAAGGCGGTGGCGTACTTCTTCGACCGGTACCAACTGCTGTTCTCCGACCGGAACGAGAAGTTCACCGGCGCGACCTACACCGACCTCAACGCGGTGCTGCCGGCCAAGCTGATCCTGCTCTGCATCGCGGTGTTCTGCGCGATCGCGTTCTTCACCGGCGCGGTGCTGCGCAACCTGCAGCTGCCCGCCATCGCGACCGTCCTGCTGGTGCTGTCGAGCATCCTGGTCGGCGCGGCCTGGCCCGCGGTGCTGGAGCAGTTCTCGGTCCGGCCCAACGCCATCGAGAAGGAAGCCGACTCGATCGGCCGCAACATAGCGGCGACCAAGGAGGCGTTCGGGCTCACCGACGACAAGGTCGAGACGAAACCGTACGAGGGCAAGCAGAACGTCTCGCTGGACGAGCTGAAGAACGACCAGGCGACGCTGGGCAACATCCGGCTGCTCGACCCGGCCGTGATCTCCAAGACGTTCACCCAGTTCCAGCAGCTGCGGCCGTTCTACGCGTTCCCGGAGAAGCTCGACGTCGACCGGTACAAAGTGGACAGCCAGCTGCAGGACTACATCGTCGCGGTCCGCGAGCTCAACACCGCCGGCATCCCGCAGGGCCAGCGCGACTGGATCAACCAGCACCTGATCTACACCCACGGCAACGGCATGGTGTTCGCCGAGGCCAGCAAGATCAACTCGCCGGCCGACCAGGGCGGCAACGGCGGCTACCCGGTGTTCGAGGTGGCCGAGGTCGACCAGGAGGGCAAGGTCAAGCCCGGCCCGTTCGGCGTCCAGCAGCCCCGCACGTACTTCGGCGAGCTGGGCAGCGACGCGGACTACGCGATCGTCGGCGGCCGCGACGGCGGCTCGCCGGGCGAGTATGACACCGACCGGTCGCAGTACACCTACGACGGCAAGGGCGGCGTCCGGATCGGCGGGCTGTTCAACAAGCTGGTCTTCGCCGCGGCCTACGGCGAGCGGAACATCCTGTTCAACTCGGCCATCGGCGAGGACTCGCGGATCATCTTCAACCGGCACCCGCGCGAGCGGGTCGAGAAGGTCGCCCCGTGGCTGACCGTCGACGGCGACCCGTACCCCGCCGTGGTCGACGGCAAGATCACCTGGATCGTCGACGGCTACACGACGCTGGAGAACTACCCGTACGCGCGCCGCACGTCCCTGGCGTCGGCCACGAACGACTCGCTGCCCGGCGTCGCGCAGCAGCCGAACAAGGACGTCAGCTACATCCGCAACTCCGTCAAGGCCACTGTGGACGCCTACGACGGCTCGGTGACCCTGTACGCGATGGACGAGAAAGACCCGGTCCTGCGGGCGTGGATGGGTGTCTTCCCGGGCACGGTGAAGGCGAACAGCGACATGTCGCAGTCGCTGCGTGAGCACCTGCGCTACCCGGAGGACCTGTTCAAGGTCCAGCGCGAGACGCTGGCGCGCTACCACGTCGACCAGCCGCGCGACTTCTACTCCGGTGTCTCGTTCTGGGGCGTGCCGTCCGACCCGACCATCGACAACGTGACGACGGCCGAGCAGCAGCAGCAGAACAGCCAGCAGCCGCGCGACCAGCAGCCGCCGTTCTACGTGCTGGCGGGCGACCCGACCGGCGACCCGAACAAGGTCAGCTTCCAGCTCACCAGCGCGCTGGTGAGGCAGAACCGGGAGTTCATGGCCTCGTACGTGAGCGTGCGCTCCGACCCGGACAACTACGGGAAGATCAGCGTCCTCACGCTCAACAACGAGGCCAAGGGCCCACAGCAGATCCAGACCCAGTTCCTCACCTCGGGCGAGGTCAGCAGCGAGCTCAACCTGCTGACCCAGCGGCAGACCAAGGTCGTCTACGGCAACCTGCTGACCCTCCCGGTCGGCGGTGGGCTGCTCTACGTGGAACCCATCTACATCGAACGGGCCAGTCAGAACACCCAGTTCCCGCAGCTGTACAAGGTGCTGGTCAGCTTCGGCGACAAGGTGGGCTACGCCCCGACGCTGAAGGAGGCGCTGGAGAAGGTGCTCAGCGGCTCGTCGGCGCAACTGCCCGACCAGAACGGCGAGACGCCGGGCGGCACGACCACGCCGCCCACCAGCACCACGCCGCCGGGCAGCAGCAACGGGCAGACCACGGAGCTCCAGCAGGCCGTGAAGGACATCCAGAGCGCGCTCGCGGCCATCAAGGCGGCGCAGGGCAGCGGTGACTTCGCGGCCCTGGGCAACGCGTACAAGGCGCTGGACGAGGCCACGAAGAAGTTCGAGACCGCGTCCGCGGCGGCACCGCAGACCTCGCAGTCGTCGGTGGCCCCGTCGCCCACGCCGACCGGCTGACCAGGCGCGCAGTCGTGAATCGGGTGGCCTCGGACACGTCCGGGCCACCCGATTTGCCTATCCGGGCAACCTCCGCGTAGAGTTCGTATTACCGACGCGGGGTGGAGCAGCTCGGTAGCTCGCTGGGCTCATAACCCAGAGGTCGCAGGTTCAAATCCTGTCCCCGCTACAAAGTAGGAGAGCCCTGCCTGTGGAGATCACAGGCGGGGCTTTTCCGCATTGCATTGGGGGCGCGGCCCCCAAACCCCGCGCAGGGCGGGCTTCGCCCCCCTGCACCCCCCGGCGGCTTCGTCGGGTGGGGATGGTGTGGGCGGCCTCTTGCGGGGTGTGTGGGCTTGGTGTGTTGTGGAGGGCTTGGGGCTGTTGTTTCTTGGGTTGGGGGACCCCGGTGTGTGGGGGGTTGGGGGGCGTGTAGAGTTGGTCTTGGCGACGCGGGGTGGAGCAGCTCGGTAGCTCGCTGGGCTCATAACCCAGAGGTCGCAGGTTCAAATCCTGTCCCCGCTACAAAATGGGAAAGCCTCGTCTGTGGAGATCACGGGCGGGGCTTTTTCGTGTTTGGGGGGCGCTTGGGGGGAGTGTTTTGAGGTGGGTGGGGGGCGATTTGGAGTTGGGGGGTGGGGGGTGTAGGGTTGGTCTTAGCGACGCGGGGTGGAGCAGCTCGGTAGCTCGCTGGGCTCATAACCCAGAGGTCGCAGGTTCAAATCCTGTCCCCGCTACAGAGGCGAAGGCCCCTCTCTTCAGGTGAAGAGAGGGGCCTCTGCTTTGTGCCGCTCAGGTCATGTTCTCCGCCCAGTACTGGGCGCAGACCAGGGAGCAGACCCGGCCCTCGCCGGAGACCGTGCGGTGCCGGCGGATCTGCTTGCCGCACACCATGCACTCGTCCTTGCCCGCTTGTTCGGGGAGCGAGCCGCTGGCCCACGCCCTGGCGCTCTTGACGACCTTGGCGTCCATCCACTTGATGCCCACCGCACACCTCCAGAGAAGCCGCCTACGTGGAGTGATGATCCCAGCACTGGTCGTATCCGCCAGACCAGAGGGGGCATATCACCGTGTTGTGCTAAGCGACGGGGCGTGGAACAAGAGCAACAGAGCGGCCAGTCACCCCCGGTGGCCGTTCGGGTGAACGCAAAAGTGCGGTTTCCGTTGCGGGGCAATGCGTTTCCAGGTGAGGTGGACACTCGCGGTCAAGCGGCCGAAAGCGTGGCGTTGATCAGCTTCCGGTCACGGAACGAAGCTTCTCGTTGCTCCGCATGGCCCAGCCGCGCTAGGCCGTGATCAGCCACAGTGGACAGAACGGCTGACCATTGTGGACAGCCGCACCCGGAAGTGGCACCGTTGGTGTCGTGTCGGACCTGAACGCGACTGCCGCCGCCCTGCTCGGGCTGCTGCACGACGGACCCAAGACCGGTGGCCAGCTCGTGGCTGAGGCCGGGGAACGCTTCGGTGCGTTCTTCAGCGTCACCCGCAGCCAGGTCTACCGCGAGCTGCCCGCGTTGGCTGACGCGGGTCTGCTGCGCCTCGGAAAGCAGGGCCCACGCTCCAGCCAGCAGTACGTCCTGACGGCCGCCGGCAAGAAGGCCTTCAAGAACTGGCTGCTGTCCGAGCCGGGCCCCGATCACCTGCGCAGCCCGTTGATCCTCCGGTTGGTGCACGCCGGCTCGTTGACCGCCAAGCAGCGCCAGACGCTGGTGGACGCGGCACGGGCCAGTTACGGCGCCGACCAGGAGGCCGCCAAGACCGCGGTGAAGACCGCGGAGGACGCCTACGCCAAGGCGGTCGCCGAGTTCGCGCTGGCGCACGCCAAGGCGGTGCTCAAGCTGCTGGACGCCATCCCCACGGCCTGAGGAAGCGCCGACCGGTCGCACTCCGCGACCGGTCCTGGCGTAATCTTCTGCCGTGAACCCGGACGTCGAAGCAGACATCAAGGACCTCTCCGCCACGCTCGCGAGCATCGAGGCGGTGATGGACCTCGCTTCGCTGCGCGCCCAGGTCGCGGAGCTGGAGGAGGCCGCCGCCCGGCCGGACCTGTGGGACGACCAGGAGCAGGCCCAGCGGGTCACCAGCCAGCTCTCGCACAAGCAGGGCGAGCTGCGCCGCGTCGTCGCGCTGCGCGACCGCCTCGACGACCTCTCGGTGCTCTACGAGCTGGCCGAGGACGAGGGTGACGAGGGCAGCCTCGCCGAGGCCGACACCGAGCACCGCAAGCTGCGCGACGAGATCTCCTCGCTGGAGGTCCGCACGCTGCTGTCCGGCGAGTACGACGAGCGCAACGCGCTGGTCACCATCCGCGCCGAGGCCGGCGGCATCGACGCGGCGGACTTCGCCGAGATGCTGCTGCGGATGTACTCGCGCTGGGCCGAACGCCACGGCTACCCCGTGGACGTCTTCGACACCTCTTACGCCGAAGAGGCGGGCATCAAGTCCGCGACGTTCCGCATCACCGCCCCCTACGCGTACGGCACGCTGAGCGTCGAGCAGGGCACGCACCGGCTGGTGCGCATCTCGCCGTTCGACAACCAGGGCCGCCGGCAGACGTCGTTCGCGGGCGTCGAGGTGGTGCCGGTGGTCGAGCAGACCGACCACGTCGACATCGACGAGAAGGACCTGCGGGTCGACGTCTACCGCTCGTCGGGTCCCGGCGGCCAGGGCGTCAACACGACCGACTCGGCGGTGCGGCTGACCCACATCCCGACCGGCATCGTGGTCTCCTGCCAGAACGAGCGCTCCCAGCTGCAGAACAAGGCCACCGCGATGGCGGTCCTGCAGGCGAAGCTGCTGGAGCGCCAGCGGCAGGAGGAGCAGGCCAGGATGGACGCCCTCAAGGACTCCGGGTCCAGCTGGGGCAACCAGATGCGCTCCTACGTGCTGCACCCGTACCAGATGGTCAAGGACCTGCGCACCGAGCACGAGGTGGGCAACCCGTCGGCGGTGCTCGACGGCGAGATCGACGACTTCCTGGAAGCCGGCATCCGGTGGCGCAAGCAGCAGGGCTAGTTCCTCGTGATCGGTCAAGCCTTCGCTTCGACGGGTTTCGCCGGGCGAGACGAAGGCTTTACCGAGGCCACGGGTAGACTCCCCCGTCGTGATTCGACTCGAACACGTGTCCAAGGTCTACAAGACCTCCACGCGCCCCGCGCTCGACAATGTCTCGGTCGAGATGGACAAGGGTGAGTTCGTGTTCCTGATCGGACCCTCGGGGTCCGGCAAATCCACGTTCCTGCGGCTCCTGCTCCGGGAGGAAGTCCCGAGCAAGGGCCGCGTGTACGTGTCGAACTTCGACGTGGCCAAGATGTCCCGGCGCCGGGTCCCCCGCCTGCGCCAGTCCATCGGCTGCGTGTTCCAGGACTTCCGCCTGCTCACGAACAAGACGGTGGCCGAGAACGTCGCGTTCGCGCTGGAGGTCATCGGCAAGCCGCGCAACACCATCGTCAAGGTGGTGCCCGAGGTGCTGCAGCTCGTGGGCCTCGACGGCAAGGCCGACCGGATGCCGCACGAGCTCTCCGGCGGCGAGCAGCAGCGGGTGGCGATCGCCCGCGCGTTCGTCAACCGGCCGCTGGTGCTGCTGGCCGACGAGCCGACCGGAAACCTGGACCCCGACACCAGCCAGGACATCATGCTGCTGCTGGAGCGGATCAACCGCACCGGCACGACCGTGCTGATGGCCACCCACGACCACAACATCGTCGACTCGATGCGCCGCCGGGTGGTCGAACTCGACCACGGCCGGATCATCCGCGACGACGCGCGGGGCGTCTACGGCGTGGGCCGCTAAGACACCCCCCTCATCCCCCGACCCTGAGGAACGTTCCCCCCGATGCGTACCAGCTTCGTGTTCAGCGAGGTCGTCACCGGCCTGCGCCGGAACGTCACGATGACCATCGCGATGATCCTCACGACCGCGATCTCGCTCGGCCTGCTCGGCGGTGCCCTGCTCATCGTCCGCATGGTCGACAAGATGCAGGACAACTACCAGAGCAAGCTGGAAGTCTCGGTCCTGCTGACCAACGACGTCAGCGCGAACGACAAGGACTGCGCGCAGCAGCCGTGCGCGAGCCTGCGCAGCGACCTGGAGGCCACCTCCGGGGTCGACTCGGTGGTCTACGAGAACCGCGAGAAGGGCTACGAGCGGTTCCGGCAGATCTTCGAGGCGCAGCCGGAGCTGGTGAAGCTGGCCCGCCCGGAGGCCATCCCGGCCACGTTCCGGGTCAAGCTGGAGGACCCGGCGCGGGCGAGCGTGATCGTGCAGGCGTTCACCGGCAAGGCGGGCGTGAAGGCGGTCAACGACCAGGGCGAGTTCCTCAGCCGGCTGCTGGACGTGTTCAACGGGCTGCGCAACATCGTGCTGGGGCTCGCGCTGGTGCAGGCGTTGGCGGCGCTGCTGCTGATCTCGAACACGATCCAGGTCTCGGCGTTCACCCGGCGCACCGAGGTCGGCATCATGCGCCTGGTGGGCGCGACGCGGTGGTACACGCAGCTGCCGTTCCTCATCGAGGCGGTGGTGGCCGGCGTCATCGGCGCGATCGTCGGCGTGGGCGGGTTGGCGTTGATGGTGTGGGGTGCGTCCCGGGTCTCCGGTGACCTGTTCAGTTCCCAGATCCTGCCACCGATGGGGCTGCTGGACGTGGTGATCATCTCGCCGGTGCTGCTGGGCGTGGCGGTCTTCATCTCGGCGTTGACCGGGTACGTGACACTGCGCCTCTACGTCCGGCTGTAACGGAAAACGGCTGGCGGGTTCACGTAAGGTTTTCGGCATGGTCAAGGAGCGCGGTCAGAAGGTGATCGCGTCGAACCGCAAGGCTCGGCACGACTACACCATCCTCGACACCTTCGAAGCGGGTGTCGTCCTCGTCGGCACGGAGGTCAAGAGCCTGCGCATGGGCCGGGCGTCCCTGGTGGACGCCTTCGGCCAGGTCGACGACGGCGAGGTGTGGCTGCACGCCCTGCACATCCCGGAGTACGTGGCGGGCACGTGGACCAACCACGAGGTCCGGCGCAAGCGCAAGCTGCTGCTGCACCGCAAGGAGATCGAGCGGCTGATCGGCAAGACCAAGGAGAGCGGTCTGTCGCTGATCCCGCTGCAGATGTACTTCAAGGACGGTTACGTCAAGGTCGAGCTGGCGCTGGCCCGCGGCAAGAAGGCCTACGACAAGCGGCAGGACATCGCCAAGCGGGACGCCCAGCGCGACATCCAGAAGGCGTACGGCCGTGCGCTGAAGGGTCGTCGCTGAGGTAGGGCGTGGCCGAAGTGGAGCGGGCCGTGCGGGCCCCTGGTGTGGCCCGCACGGGGCCGGGTGCCGCGGGTCAGCCCAGGTTGAGGAAGGCGAGCACGGCGCGGACGCGGCGGTGCTCGGAGTTGCTGGGCTCCAGGCCGAGCTTGGCGAAGATGTTGCCGACGTGCTTCTCCACCGCGCCGTCGGAGACGACCAGGGACTTGGCGATGGCGGCGTTGGACAGGCCCTGCGCCATCAGGCCGAGCACCTCGCGCTCGCGCTGGGTCAGCGAGTCGACCGGGTTGCGCTTGCTGCGGACCATCAGCTGGGTGATGACCTCGTGGTCGATGCTGGTGCCGCCCTCGGCCACCCGGCGCACCGCCGCCACGAACTCCGAGACGTCCGCCACGCGTTCCTTGAGCAGGTAGCCGACCCCGCTCGCACCGCCCGCGAGCAGCTCCACGGCGTAGCGCTCCTCCACGTACTGGGACAGGACCAGGACCGGGAGGTTCGGCACCCGGCGGCGGGCCTCGATGGCGGCCCGCAGGCCCTCGTCGGTGAAGCTCGGCGGCATCCGGACGTCCACGATCGCCAGGTCCGGGCGGTGCTCCTCGACGGCGGCCAGCAGGGCCTCGCCGTCCTCCACGGCCGCCACCGTGTCGATGCCCTCGTCCGCGAGCAGGCGCTCCACACCCACTCTGAGCAGCACCGAGTCCTCGGCGATCACCACGCGCACGGCAGCTCCGTCCGGATCACGGTCGGTCCCCCGACGGGACTGACCACCACGACCACGCCGTCAATGGTCGCAGCCCGGTCCGCCAAGCCCGCGAGCCCTCCTCCCGGACGGATCTGCGCGCCGCCGTGACCGTTGTCGGTGATCTCCACGACCACGGAGTTCTCGGTGCGGCTGACGTCGACCGCGGCCCGCGTCGCGCCGGCGTGCTTGGCGATGTTGGTCAGCGCCTCGGCCACGGTGAAGTAGGCGGCGCTCTCCACGGCTGTGGGCGGGCGCGGCTCGACGTCCACCGTCACGTCGACCGGGATGGGGCACTTGGCGGCCAGCGACGACAGGGCCGGGTCCAGGCCGCGGTCGCCCAGCACGCTCGGGTAGATGCCCCGGGCCAGGTCGCGCAGCTCGGAGATGGCCAGCTTGGCGTCGGCGTGCGCCTCGGCGATCAGCGCGGCGGCGGCCTCGGGGTCGGACTCCATCTTGCCGCGGGCGCGGCCCAGGCCCATCGCGACGGCCACCAGGCGCTGCTGCGCGCCGTCGTGCAGGTCGCGCTCGATGCGCCGGCGCTCGGCCTCGGCGGCTTCCACGCCGCGGGCGCGGCTGGCCGACAGGCGGTCGGTCTCGGCTTCCAGGAAGCTCGTGCGCGACGGCCCCAGCAGGCCCTGCGCGAGTGCCGCGTGCCCCCGGCCGGTGGCCTTGACCAGCGGCAGGACCAGCAGGCCGAGCAGGATGCCCAGGACGGTGACCGGGAGGGCCTTGGCGAAGGAGTCGACCAGCCACACCGAGTTGCCCAGCGAGACCTCGAAGTTGCGCGGCAGCCACTGCCAGAACAGCGGGAAGAACGTCAGCGACAGCACGGCCGGCCACAGCGCCACCACCATGGCGAACTCGACCAGGCCCAGCGGGAGCATGATCAGCCAGTAGGCGAAGTCCCGCCAGGTGGCCGGGTCGGTCATCATCGCCCTGGCCCGGACGAACAGGTTGCCCTCCGGGATCGGCCGGTAGGGCCGGCGGACGTCGACGTCGAGCATCACCCGCAGCCAGGACCGCTCCAGGCTCGCCGCGCCGCGCGCCAGGACCAGTGTCAGCGCCAGCAGCGGGAAGCCGACCCAGATCACCATGGTGCCCAGGCTGACCGCGAGCAGCGGCACCAGCAGGCAGAACCAGAAGAGTCCGGTGGCCAGGTTCAGCAGGAAGTACCCGCTGGTCCGTGCGATGTCCGGGTTGGCCCGCGCAGTCATGTTCCCCACCTTCACGCCCGATGTACCGGATCAGCATCACCCCTCGGGGGGTGCCGGAACCATCAGGTCGACCGGCGTCCGGGAGGTGGGGCCAGCCCTACCCGAGCTTATTGGGAATGAGGACCGGGCCCGGACACGTTATGCTGGGTGGACGCAGGACCCGACCAGGGGGTGAACGGTTTCGACTTTGTGCGTTGATTCAAGGGAAGCGTGCCGGTGCAGGCGAGAGACCACCGCAAGCGTCATCGCAAACCAATAAGCGCCGAGTCTAACGACCAGGCCGCTTACTCCCTCGCTGCCTAAGCAGCCAGGAGAGTGAGCTGTCAGCCCGGAGGAGCCTCCGCTCCGGATGCTGGCATCAGCAAGGAGGCTCACCTCCGTTCCCGGTCACGGGGAACGGCAGGGACACCCACAGTGACTGGGCCTGTCACAGCGACTTGTCAGCGTGATCGCCGGGGCCGAGCAGAGACGTAGCTGACTGCGCACGGAGAAGCCTTGATGAGCCGGCAGAGGACCCGGGTTCGATTCCCGGCACCTCCACAGTGACAGCGGGCGCTCACCGATCGGGTGAGCGCCCGTCGTCGTTCCCAGCGGTCTTCACGCGGGAACTGGCGCGTCCGGACTCGCCCAGGCGTCAGGCGACCGCCGCTCGTAGCCGCTGCCGACGATCGCGGGGATGTGCTGAGCGGCTTCGGTGCGTCCGGTGGTCAGGAAGCCGGCGACGGCGGCCGACCCGTTGAGGGCGTCCTGGCGTGAAGAGTTGTTCTTGGCGTTCAGCGCCGCGCCGGTGGAGCGGCCATCGGGTCCTCGGGCCACCGGTGCTTCGGGTAGCGGCCGCGCAGTTCGGAGCGCACCTTC
Source organism: Saccharothrix espanaensis DSM 44229 (assembly GCF_000328705.1). Taxonomy (NCBI): domain Bacteria; kingdom Bacillati; phylum Actinomycetota; class Actinomycetes; order Pseudonocardiales; family Pseudonocardiaceae; genus Saccharothrix; species Saccharothrix espanaensis. The sequence goes on from NC_019673.1 coordinate 1,053,461, forward strand.
GGGTAGCCGGTCCGCCAGAACGACGCCAGGTCGCCCGTCACGGCCGTCGGGCGGCCCGCGGGCGTCAGCAGGTGCAGCACGACCGGGACCCGGCCGTCGGCGACCCTCGGGGTGTCGGTCCAGCCGAACACCTCCTGCACCTTCACCGCCAGGACCGGGTCGTGCCCCGAGTAGTCCACCCGGATCCGGGAACCGGACGGGACCTGGATCCGGTCCGGCGCGAGGTCGTCGAACCGCCCCGCCGCGGGCCACGGGAGCAACCGGCGGGTCACCTGCTCGCCGCTGATCCTGGCCAGGTCGGCGCGCCTGCGGGCAGTGCCCAGGTCGACCACGGCGAGCAGCGCCTCGTCGTCGGGCTCCGGCCACGGGTCGCCGAGCACGCGGTGCAGGAACGCCATCCGCTCCCGGGTGCGCAGGCCGTCCTGGTCCCAGCGCAGCAGGCCCACGCCCTCCGCCCGCAGACCGGCCAGCAGCGCCGCCCGGGTCGCCTCCGGGGTGCGCAACGGCTTGGCGGACAACGTGATCGCGCCCAGCTTGAGCTTGCGCTCGGCGACCACGTCACCGTCCCAGCCGATGTCGTCCTCCTCGACCAGCAGGGCCGGCGCGGCCTGCCGGGCCAGCTCCTCCGAGGCGCGGGCGGCCAGCCGGATGCGGCCGTGCGCGCGCCCCGGCTCCCGATCCGCCACGGCCACCGCCAGCCACTCCGCGTCGGACAGCGAACCGGGCGGCAGCTCGGCGGCGGTACCGCCGGCCATCAGGTAGAGCGGGGAGCCGGGGGACCGCCGGCGGGCCAGCCGCTCGGGGTGGGCGAGCGCGACGACGAGCGCCTGCGCGTCGGGGGAGGGGCGCTCCCGGCCGTCCACCAGCTTGGCCAGCCGGCTCACCTCCCGCGGATCGGCCTGGCCCGCCTTGAGCTCCACGCCCTCCGCTGCGCGGTCGTTGTCGAGCAGCACGACCACCTCGGCGGCGGTCCTCGGGCCGACCAGCTTCGCGCCGTCCAGCAGGGCGCGGGCCAGCCTCGGGTGCAGCCCCAGGTCGGCCATCCGCCGGCCCCGGTCGGTGATCCCCCGGTCGAGCGCCCCCAGCGCCCTCAACGTGGTGTGGGCGACGTCGAGCGCGCCCTTGGGCGGGGCGTCCCACCAGTCGAGGCCCTCGCCCGACGGGGTGCCCCAGCAGGCCAGCTCCAGCGCCAGCCGGGTGAGATCGGCGGTGCGGATCTCGGGGTCCGGGTAGCGCGGGAGCGTGCTGTGCTCGTGCTCGGGCCAGCAGCGGTAGACGTGGCCGGGCGCCTCCCGACCGGCCCGCCCGGCGCGCTGGTCGGCCACCGCGGCGCTGACCCGGACGGTGGCCAGGCCCGCCAGCCCGCGCCGGTGGTCCACCCGGGGCACCCGGGACAGCCCCGAGTCGACCACCGCCCGCACCCCCGGCACGGTCAGGCTGGACTCGGCGATCGAGGTCGCCAGCACGACCCGGCGGCGCGGGCCCGGCCGCAGCGCCGCGTCCTGGGTCGCCGAGGCCAGGCGGCCGTGCAGCTCGATCACGTCCACGTCGGTGAGCATCGCGGCGCAGCGCCGGATCTCCGCCACGCCCGGCAGGAACACCAGCACGTCACCGTCCACTTCGGACAGCGCTCGGCGGGTGGCCCTGACCACCTGGGCTTCGACGCGCTCCCTGCGCAGCGGCGGCAGGTACGTGGTGCCCACCGGGTGGGTGCGCGCCTCGACGCGGATGACCGGCGCGTCCCCGAGCAGCGCCGCCAGGCGGTCGGCGGCCACGGTCGCGGAGGTCGCCAGCAGGCGCAGGTCCGGGCGGAGCACCGCGCGGGCGTCCAGGAGCAGGGCCAGCAGCAGGTCGGCGTCGAGGTGCCGCTCGTGGCACTCGTCCAGCAGGACCGTGCCCACGCCGGTCAGCTCGGGGTCGTGTTGCAGCCTGCGGACCAGCAGACCCGAGGTGACCACCTCGATCCGGGTGTCCTTCGACGTCCGGCGGTCGCCGCGCACCGCGTAGCCCACCGTCCGGCCGACCGGTTCGCCGAGCAGGCTCGCCATCCGCCCGGCGGCGGCGCGGGCCGCGATCCGCCGGGGCTCGGCGACCACCACGCGACCCTCCAGCGCGAGCGGCACGAGGGTCGTCTTGCCGGTCCCGGGCGGGGCGACCAGGACCGTCGAGCCGTGCGCGGACAGCGTGCGGACCAGCTCGTCCAAGACCCCGGTGATCGGCAGCTCCACGGAGGCCAGTGTGCCAATGTGGGGCCATGGGGAAATGGGGAGTCCTCGGCGCGGCGGTGGTGGCCGCCCGGACGGCGTGGACGGTGCGGACGTGGCAGCAGGTGCGAGGGCTGCCGGAGGTGGGCGTCGACGGCGGCACGGTGACCGTCGTCGTGCCCGCGCGCAATGAGGCGGCGAACATCGACCGCTGCCTGGACGGGCTGCGCGAACAGGACTACCAGGGGCTGCGGATCGTCGTCGTGGACGACGCGTCCGACGACGGCACCGCCGACCTCGTGCGGCGGCACGCCGCCGAAGACCCGAGGGTCGAGCTGGTGCTCAGCGACGGGCCGCCGTCCGGGTGGGCGGGCAAGGTGCACGCGCTGTACCTGGGCGTGGAGCGGACCGAGTCGGACTGGCTGGTCTTCGTCGACGCCGACACCGAGGCCGCGCCCGACCTGGTCCGGCGGATGCTGGCGGCGGCCGTCCGGGACGACGTCGACCTGGTGTCCACCGCCGGGCGCTCGACCACCGCGAACGCCGGGTGGTGGCTGCTGCTGCCGCCCACCAACATGCTGCTGTTCGAAGGCACGTCCATCGACGGCTCGCGCGGGCGGGCGCTCGCCGTCGGGCACTGCATCCTGGTCAGCCGCACGGCCTACGACCAGTCGGGCGGCTGGCGGGCGATCGCCGGCTCGCGCGCGGACGACGTGGGCTTCGCCACCCTGATCCGCGACTCGGGCGGGCGGACGCGGTACGTGGACGGGTCGGACTCGCTGGCCACGGGCGGGATGGCGACGTACGGCGAGACGTACCGGTCGGTGCGCAAGAGCGTGGTCGCGGGCATCTCCGAGTTCACCGGCGGGCCGGTGTCGACGTCCCTCGTGCTGGGCGCGTCGGGCGTGGCGCAGGTCCTGTACGGGCTGGTCCCGGTCGTCACGGCGGCACGCGGCTCGAAGCGCGGACTGGCGGCGTGGCTGGCGCACTCGGTGGCGAACTGGGTGTACCTGCGGCGCTCGCGGCAGCCCGTCGCGGCGGCCGTGCTGGGGCCGCTGGCATCGGTGGCGTTCGGCGTGCTGATGCTCGACGCGGCGTGGCGGGCGCTGCGCGGCGAGGCGACCTGGAAGGGCCGGGACGTGCGAGGCTGACCAGGTGGTTGATCCGCTGCGCGACCCCGACGACCCCGAGCTGCTCGACCCCTACCGGGCCCGCGAGCTGGCCACCCTGGTGGAGGCGGCGCGGCTGGCCTCCGGCGCGGTCCGCTACGGCAAGGTCGGGCGGGTCGGCTGTGCCCAGGTCGTGGTCAACCGGGACAACCCGCTGCCGCTGGGCAACCACGCGTGCGCGGTCTACGGGTCCTCCGCCGAGGTCGCGGGCACGCTGATGCGGCTGGAGCAAACGTTTGCCGACGTCGGGCGGGCGGAGGCCGTGGTCTACGCCTCGCCGACGACGGTCGCCGAGATCGAGGGCATCGCCGACGACGCCGGCTGGTACGCCGTGGAGGAGTCGCTGGCGATCGTGCACCGCGGGTCGGTGTCCTCAGATGGGGTGCACCGCGGGTCGGTGTCCTCCGGTGGGGTGCACCGCGGGCCGGTGTCCTCGGATGGGGTGCACCGCGGAGCGGGTGCGCCGAGTGGTGGGCCGGGCGTGCGTGTGGCGGTGGATGCGGACCTGCCCGGCCTGGCCGCGTTGCTCGCCGACGACCTGGGCGCGGAGCCGCGTCGGCTGGCCCGGCACCTGGGGCAGCGGATGGACGACGCGCGGTGCGTGTTCGTGGTGGTGGACGACGGGGAGCGGCTCGCCGGGTTCGCGTCCGGGTTCGCCGAACGAGGGGTCGGGCTGGTCGAGCACGTGGTGGTGCGGCCCGCGCGGCGGCGGCGTGGCGTCGGGACGGCGCTGGTGCACGGCGTGGCGGCCGCCGTGCGTGACCTGGGCGCGTTGCTGGTCGCCGCGCACGTCGCCGAAGGAGGCGCGGGGGAGCGGTTCGCGGAGGCGTGCGGGTTCGAAACCGGGTATCCCGTAACGGCCTATGCACGCAGAGTTGACGAGCTCTTGGATTGAGTTTTCGAGGACCGTTCGGCATATCCTTAGCACAGCTAACAGAGAGCGGAGGGCACTGTGCTGGGGAACGACGTGCGGTCCGGACCCCGGCTGCCCGGCGAGGTGTGGGTGCTGGTCGTGGCCAGCTTCATCATCGCCATCGGCTTCGGCATCGTCGCGCCGGTGCTGCCCGCCTACGCCAAGAGCTTCGACGTCGGCACCTTCGCCGTCTCCGCCATCGTCAGCGCGTTCGCCCTGGTCAGGCTGCTGTTCGCGCCCGTCAGCGGACGGCTGGTCAGCCGGTTCGGGGAGACCCGGACCTACGTCGTCGGCATCCTCATCGTGGCCCTGGGCACCGCCGCGTGCGGGTTCGCCACCGCCTACTGGCAGCTGCTGGTCTTCCGCTCGTTCGCGGGCGTCGGCTCCACCATGTTCACGGTCGCCGCGGTCGGCCTGCTCATCCGGATCACGCCCGCGCCGATGCGCGGCCGGGCCTCCGGGCTGTGGGCGACCGGCTTCCTGCTGGGCAACATCGCCGGTCCGATCATCGGCGCGGCCCTCGCCGAGATCTCCATCCGCGTGCCGTTCGTCACCTACGCCGCCGCCCTGGTGCTCGCCGCGGCCGTCGTCTGGTGGTTCCTGCGCCGCTCGACGCTGGCCGCGCTGGACCCCAACGTCGAGCAGACCACGCTCTCGGTCGGCCAGGCCCTCGGGTCACCCGCCTACCGCGCGGCGCTGGCGTCCGGGTTCGCGAACGGCTGGGCCGTGTTCGGCGTCCGGATCTCGCTGGTGCCGCTGTTCGTGGTGGAGGCGCTGAACGGCAGCCCCGCGCTGGCCGGCATCTCGCTGTCGGTGTTCGCGCTCGGCAACGCGGCGGTGCTGATGATCTCCGGCAAGCTGTCGGACACCATCGGCCGCAAGCCGATGGCGATGTCCGGGCTGGCCGTGTCGGCGGTCGGCACGATCTGGCTCGGGTTCACCACCGGCGTGCCGTGGTTCATGGCCGCGTCGCTGGTCGCCGGCATCGGCGCGGGCCTGCTCAACCCGCCGCAGAACGCCGTGGTGGCCGACGTCATCGGGACCAAGGCCAAGGGCGGCCCGGTGCTCGCGGCGTTCCAGATGGTCGCCGACTGCGGCGCCATCATCGGGCCGCTGCTGGCCGGCGTGCTGGTCGACCACGTGTCCTACGGCGCGGCCTTCACACTTACGGGCGTAATCATGATCATCGCCCTGGTGGTCTGGGCGTTCGCGCCGGAGACCCTGCCGCGCGAGCCGTCGGCGCACGTCGCGGAGGTCGTCGCGAACGAGTCCGGGCGCCTGGACGAAGGCCCCGAGGTGCCCACCGGCGAGCGGCTCGCGGGCCGGCCGCGTCAACCGGATGCGTGAGCACTCAGGTTCCGCTCAGCATCTCTCGGTAGCCTGCGGCGGCAGGTGAGGCGAAGGGATCGACGACGTGGGTGGCGCTGAGCGCAACGCTCGGAAGAAGAAGCAGGAGCAGCAGGCCGCGAAGGCGGTGGCCGCGGCACGGGGCGCCAAGGGCGACCAGACCAAGGTGATCATCGGCGTCGTGGTCGTCGTCGTGCTCGCGCTGGTTGTGGTCGGCGGCGTCATCTGGTCCAAGTCCGGTTCCTCCGGCGACACGCTCACCCCGCCGGACAACCTCGCCGGCGTGTCCGCGCCGATCAAGCGCGAGGGCGGCGTCGTGGTGGTCGGTCAGGACACCGCGAAGGCCACCATCGACATCTACGAGGACTTCCTCTGCCCGGCCTGCGGCCAGTTCAAGAAGATCTACGGCGCGCAGATCAAGGACGAGATCGAGAAGGGCACGCTGCGGGTCCGCTACCACGCGCTGCCGTTCCTGATCCGGATGTCCGCCCCCGAGGGGTACTCCCGCGACGCGGCCAACGCCGCGCTGTGCGCCGCCGACCAGGACAAGTTCTGGCAGTACCACGAGTCGCTGTTCGCCAAGCAGCCCGACGAGGGCGGCCCCGGCTACACCAAGCAGCAGCTCGTGCAGCTCGGCAACGACCTGGGCATCTCCGACCCGTCGTTCAAGACCTGCGTCGACAACGACACGCACGTCGCCGACGCGCAGTCCGAATTGGACAAGGCGCGCGCCACGTCGTACTTCAAGGGCACGCCCACCGTCGCCAAGGACGACCAGCCGGTCGACTTCGGCGACAACGACTGGCTGACCAACCTGGTCAAGTAGGTCCCCTAGGACAAACCGGCGACCGGCGGTTGGCCCTCGTCCCAACGGGCCAACCGTCGTGCTTTCCCGGTCTCCGTGCGCGGCACGGTCCCGTCCGGCGCGACCACGACCTTGCAGGTCAGGCCGAGCCGTTCGCGCAACGCGCCGGTCAGGTCGTCCGCGAGCCTCCCGTCCGACGAGCCCTCGACCACCACCCACAGCTCCGGGCGTGCGCGGCGGTCCTCCACGATCAGGTAGTGCGGGCCCACCCGAGGGTCGGCCAGGACCACGCTCTCGATCTCGGTGGGGAACACGTTGACGCCGCGCACGACGAGCATGTCGTCCCGGCGTCCCAGGACCTTGCTCATCCGGCGCAGCGTGCGCGGGCTGCCCTCGACGGGGCCTGCCAGCGTCGCCACGTCGCCGGAGCGGTAGCGCAGCAACGGCATCCCGGTCTTGGTGAGCGTGGTGAAGACCAGCTCGCCCGGCGTGCCGTCGGGGACGGCGTTGCCCTGCTCGTCGATCGCCTCGACCAGGAAGTGGTCCTCGGCGACGTTCAACATCCCTTGTGAATCAAGGGATTCACACGCCACCCCGGGGCCGATGATCTCGGACAGCCCGTAGATGTCCAGTGCCGTCAACCCGAGCAACGACCGGAGCTGCTCCCGCATTCCGTCGGTCCACGGCTCGGCCCCGAACACCCCGACCCGGAACGACGGCTCAACCCCGTTGTGCCGCAACGCTTCACCGAGGTGCACGGCGTAGGAAGGCGTGCAGCACAGGACGTCGGGGCGCAGGTCGGCGATCAACCGAACCTGCCGCTCGGTCATCCCACCCGACAACGGGATGACAGTCGCCCCGAGCCGCATCCCACCGTGATGCACCCCGAGCCCACCCGTGAACAGCCCATACCCGTACGCGTTGTGGATCCGACTGCGCGAGGTCGCACCGGCCCCGCCCAGCGCCCGAGCCATGACCGACGCCCAGACGTCGACGTCGTGGGCGGTGTAGGAGATCAACGTGGGCCGCCCACCGGTGCCGGACGAGCCGTGGATGCAGACGATCCGATCGTCAACCTGAAACCCGTCCGGGTAATTCTCCCAGAGGTCCTGCTTGGTCACGAACGGCAACCGACCCAACACGTCCAACGAAACATCGGCCGCGTCCCCAACCCCCACCCCCCGCAACCGCCCGGCCTGCACCCCACCAGCCGCCAACAACCGCCCCACCAACCCCCGCAACCGCCGCTCCTGCACCCCACGGCGAACCGAGGGCCGCACACCCTCGGCATCCGGCTCGACCAACCCCAAGACACCCATGCACCCCGGTCTAGCAGCCCGAACGCCCCACCGGTACCCCCGATTTCCATCCGCCGGGGCTGATGTTGTACGGTATTGCCACACGAGAACGGCGGCCCCGGCCGCCGGGAAACGTGGAAGCACGGGGCTGTGGCGCAGCTGGTAGCGCATCACACTGGCAGTGTGAGGGTCAGGGGTTCGAGTCCCCTCAGCTCCACAAGTTGACATAGGCCGAGAATCGCCCGCTGACCTGCGGTAATGCAGGTGGCGGGCGATCTTGTTTTTCGTCTGCTTCGGACTGGACCTGCAGGTCTGGAGCAGATTTGGAGCAAGTGGTCGCTCCGCACGAAATGTTATCAGCTATGTGCTCCAGGTCTCGTAACCCTCCTGGGTGGATCCGCCAAGAACTTCCGGTCGCTGTAGCCGCCGTCGATGTTCGCGCTGGTGCAATGACCCCAGGATTGGTGCGGTGCGGTCATCAGTGGAAGTCTGCTGCCCGAACCCACGGCTGGCCTGTCGCTGCTACGCCATCCTGTGCCAGATGCCGTCCCGGCCGCCTGGTTGAGCGACCGAGCCGCACCTCCTCCGGAGGCGGTTGCTCGTGCTGTTCATGGGGAAGGCGGTGGTCGCCGCGCACCACGACGCTGCTGAGCCTCGGCGGCGGCGCGCGTTCGACAGTCGACATCCACCACGTACACCGATCTTGCCAGCGGCACAGCAGGTGAAGTGTGATCTTGTCTGGCGGGGCGTCCGCGGTGGTGGATCTCTCCGACAACTCGCTAGTGAATCCGCAGCCGATGTGATTCAAGCGCATCGATCAGTCGTCGTCCTCGGTGTCCTGCTTGTCGGGGTCGCCTTAGGGTAGGAAGGGCGGAACGGATCGCTTCGCCAGCGTCTCCCAGTTGTACGACAGGAACCGTGAGTTCCCCTCGTAGACGCGTTGGTGCCCCTTGTGCGGTGACCGCCAGGTACTGCGCAACTCGGTGATGTCCGGAGCGTTGACGACGAGGGCGAACTCGTCGGAGGCGGTGTCGTGCGTGTTCTGGGGGCGCAGCGCGTCCAGCCTCACGGTGAGGGTCGTCGACCCGCCGCTGCGGTACGAGACCTTGAACGCCGGAGTGGCCGGGTGGTACGCGGATGACGCCAAGCCGCTGGTCAGGTAGCTGTACAGCGCCATCGACGATGTGCCTCAGCGGACGGGCAGATCGGGCAGTAGAGATGCGAGTTGAAGTAGTCGGTGAGTTCAGGCGGTGGAAGCATCCGCTTCGAGGAGTTCGGTGAATACCTCGCTGGGTTTTCTCCAGTCGTGGATCTTACGGGGTCGGTCGTTGATCTCGGCGGCGATGGCGGCGAGGTAGCGGGGATCGGAGGGGATGTCGACGCCCTTGGGCAGGAACTCGCGCACGATGCGGTTGAGGTTCTCGTTGCTGCCGCGTTCCCACGGTGAGTGCGGGTGGGCGAAGAAGACCGGCAGCCCGGTGGCGGTCACCTGTTTGTGCAGGGCCATCTCGGAGCCGCAGTCCCAGGTCAGGGAACGTTTGACCGACGACGGAAGGTCGCCGACGGCGGCGATGATCGCGTCGGTGACGGTCAGGGAGTCGCGTCCGCGCAGCGGGACCAGGACCAGGAAGCGGCTGGTGCGCTCGACCAGCGTCGCCACCGCACTCTTGCCCGCCTTGCCGATGACGAGGTCGCCTTCCCAGTGGCCGGGTACGGCCCGGTCGTCGGCCTCGGCGGGGCGTTCGTCGAGGTAGCGGGGCTCGCGGATGCGCGGCGCGGGCGCCGGACGCGGTCCACGGCGGGCCGTGCGGCCGGTCCGCAGCGCCATCAACTCCCGGTTCAGCGTGGCGACAGGTTGGGCGTAGACCCACTGGTAGATGGCCTCGTGACTCACCCGGCCAGCGTCCTCGCCCGGTTCCTGGCGCGCCAACCACCCCGCGATCGACGCCGGTGACCAGCCCACCCGCAACAATCCCGCCACCCGCGCCCTCAGGGCAGGGACGCGGTCCACCGCCAGCGACTTCGGTCGCGACCGGGCCGCGCTCGCCGCCTGTTCGGCCATCACAGCCCGATACCCGTCCCGACCGCCGTGCCGGATCACCTCACGCGAGACCACCGAGGCGTTACGGCCGATCCGAACCGCGATCTCCTTGTACTCCAACGACTCGGCCACGCCACGGGAGATCTCCTCCCGATCGGCCAAGGACAACATCCGACGCACGGCGGGCAATCCTTCCCCACCGAACACCAAGATCACATGCTACGACCGCCTGAACCTGCCGTCGCGTTCCACGGGGTCGACGGCCGTGATATTGCCCTTGATTCGGGCCTGCACCCGCACGTTCTCGAGGAACGCGTCGCTGCTGTTGCGGATGCGCAGGTGGGCACCCCGTCCAGCATAGCCGCGAGATGATCATGAACGGCCGGTCAGGATCGCCGCACCTCGTCCCGCCAGGACTCGATCTCCGCGAGGTACTTCTCCGGCGTGTGCTGGTCGGGAAGTGCGAACCGGTCGATCTACGTGCCCCAGGTGGCGACCTGGAACCCGATATGCGTCCCCCATGGGGCCGACGCTGCACCAAGCCTTTCACGGTGCGCCCGAAGGTAGTCCTCCAGCACCGCGTCTATCCGTGATGGCGTCGAACCGCGTGGCCGACGACCGTGACGTCGAGCTCGGCGGTGACCGTGGTTTGTCGGCTGCGGTCGAGGAGTGCGCGGATCTCCGCGCTACACCGCCGTGCCGGACTCCTGAGGCACTCTCGGCGGCTTGGTGATCCTGGCCGAGGAGGAACACTTCGAGCGGATCGTGCGCAGCGCCTTGACCGGAGCCCGCCACTGCTCTTCGCACCCGCTGTGCGCGGGCGGCTTCCTCAGGCCCTTGCCGATTTCCTGCGTGGCGCTGCTTGCCGCGTCTGCCTCTCAGTCTCGGAGACGACTTGCGAGCGAGGCAACCGCTTTCTCGTCCGGAGCTTTCTCGTGCCGATCGGCAATGACCCGTCCATCGTGGTGTCCCCGAAGGAGTAGACGGGTTCGAGCAGAGTGGAGTTCGAGACGGCAGCCGTCGAGGCGGTTGCGTGCTCGGACCCGCCCAGATCAAGGGTCTGGCGGAGCAGTTGGCCAAGGGCGCAGTCGGGAGTACGTCCTGCACGCGATCCGGATGCGTACTGCGGGCCCTATCGGCTACCGCTTGTTGAACGCCGTAGACATCGTGGGCATACCTGCTGGCGAGGTTGCGATGTACTTGCGCGGCCTTGTAACCGCCTGCACACGTCAGCGAAATCGTCAGAGGTGTAGCCGGTGTGGAGTGGGCCTTCGCCCCCCGGCGTACCGGTCCGGGCAACTGGGCAGGGACTGGTCCATTGTCGGACACGCGACGACGGAGTTGCTGGAGATGACCTACTCCGCTGCTGCCTACAAGCCGTTGACTACGGCCTTCCGCGCAGCGGCGGAGCGCGCGGAGTGGAGGTGGACATCGTGGTGGAGACGATCCAAGGCACCGGCGGTCTGCTGAGCGGCTCCGAACGGGCCCGGGTTTTCTCGAGAACTGGCTGGTTTCGCGGCTGTGCGACTCTGGCACTGACCGCTGGACCAGCGGGAGAAACGAGGTGCCCGGCAACACTCGAAGATTCTGATAGCGGATCGGCAGGTGCTCTTCCTCGGCAGCGCGAACCTGACCGCTTCCGGAGCGTGTCACAACCTCAAAGCGGGCGTTCTGTTCCGCAGCCGTACCCGCCCGCTGCGCTGAGCATGTCAGGGAACTGCACCGACGAGGTGCACTTCGGCCGCTGAAGTGACCGTTTCGTCCGACCTCGGACTCCAGGATGAGCGATCGATGAGATGCCACTCCTCCTGAACCTTCTTACATCAACCAGTGTGAAGCCGCATTCGTTGTCGTTTGACATGGCGAGCGACTGGACGTCGGGAGATTGCATATGAGGAATTTTTGTCGAAGCATTCGTTACGACACCCAGCTGAAACATGCTTCACCTGCATGGCGCAATACGTAAATGATCCTTGATCCGATTGGATGGACTTTCGCCATCTGGCTTTCGGGTGATCGTGACGGTGGTGATCAGTGGAAACTCGGCAAGCGCAAATTTGCGGACCTTTGTGCTGTGTGACTGCCAGCGGTTACCCGTCCGAGCTGGAATATCTCCGCTGGGTGGCAATCCGCTATGGTGGCCTCGACGGGAATCGGCGGGTGTGCGAGAGGTGGAAGGAATGTCAGTAAAGTGGAGTTGGGCTCGGATTGTAGTAGGCGGGGAAGCGAGCGCAACAGTAACTCGATTTAGCGGCTACTTCGACACGCAACAAGAGGTGCTAGAGGATCTTCAAGCGCATTTTGATGCTGGGGCGGAGGGGTCTACCGAGCTGCTGGCCGCTGCGAAATTACGCGAGGCTGGGTGGTCGGATGATCTGTTGATCGTAGCTTTTCGTAATGTGGCGGCGTGGATCGCGTATGCGGTTCCAGAAGAAGTGTCCTCTGAACAGGTGGCTTGGACTCTGGCGATAGAGAAGAACAAAGAGATACATGAAAAGTTAGTTTCCGGCAGCGATAGTTGGGTGACCCAGGGGTCTGGCTGCATGTCAGTAGTGCTGACTGTTCTTTCAGTTGCAAGCGCCTTGGTCGCCGCTTGGTCTTCGAGCGGATGGGGGGCTTGACGAATCAAACTTTCGGCACGTTGTAGGGGGTTGGCCGCGGTACTGCGAGCGCGGATCGCGTTTCACAGACGGGGCGGGATCGCGCGATCGGCGATAAGCGCCAACGCCGTTCATGCCACAACCTGTGAAGCAAACCTGGAGCAGGCGGTGGAAGTGGGCGACGTTGAACGGCTTCGAGCGGTGATGACGCACCGGTGACGTGCGGGTTCTGCGTTGCCCTGGTCAGGGCAACGACCGGACCGTGCTGGCAGAGTGAGGGTTAGCTTGTTGGCTGCGCCTCATCGCAGTTGGCCTGCACTGGCGGATGCTGGCGGAGTCGTTGATGTGGTGCGGTTCGGATTTCTTGTGATTACGGCGCGCGGATCTTCTGGCGGGCCCGGCATGGTAAGGGTGCTGATCGGTGCACCCCGATCTGGACGGAGGTGGTGGGATTGGGGTCTCTGATCTATCGATCTATTCGGTTCGGTAGACCTCGTGCCGGTACTTTCGCCCGCCTGCCTTCCCGACGAGGTGACGACGGTGGCGCGGCACGAGCGGGGTGAGCGGTTGGCCGCGGCGGTGCCAGGCCTCGGCGGGAGTGGCGAGCGCGACCAGCGCCCCACCCCGGGCTCGCGGCCGCAGTTCCCGGCCGCTGGCGGTGCCGCCCAATCTCGACGTCGTCGCCATGGGCGACATCGGCGTCGAGGACCGGGTCGTGCTGTCCGCCCACGCGGAGCAGACCGCTGATCGCAGCTGACTGATCTGGGTCACGTCCGTGTCATCGAGTGCGCTGGATGCCGCGCTCGCCGCGTTGATCATCCGGACCACGAGGGCTGTGCCGTCCGATCGGTGACCGCCACCTCGCCGTCCGGCCGGACCTTGGGCTGACGTTTCGCAAGGCCCTGCTCAAACTGGGCCACGTCATCCCGGCCGGAGTCGGTGGAGGTGGGCTCTGGCAGGGTTGGGGGCGTGCGTTCGGTGAACGGGCTCGATTCCGCTGCCTTGCGGCCCTTGTGGCGGGCTGTGCACGAGCGGTTGTCGTCGGGGCGGCAGGTCAGCCGGGTGCGGGTGGGGCCCCTCGATGACGAGCAGCGGTCGGCTGTGGCCGACCTGTTGGGGGGCGAGCGCCTGCCGGGTGAGTACGTGGTGGTGTCGGTGGCCGGGCTCGACGAGCTGCTGCGGGAGTCCGTGGGGGCGGGCGTGCGGGACGTGGTCGCGGCGCTGCTGGGACCGCTGGACGACCGGGCCGCGCGGCGGGCGCTCGCCGATGCGGCGCGGGCCGAGCTGTGGGAGTGGCTGGTCCGGCACCCCGTGGTGACCGCTCAACCGGCGTTGCGGGAGTGGGTGGACGCCGTTCGACGGGCCGGGCTCGTCGGTGGTTCGGTCGAGCGCACCCGGGACGAGCTCGACCGGGTCCTGCGGGTCGTCGCCGCGTTGCCTGCGCCGGGTGTGCCGCTGCCGGTGCTGGCGGAGGCGGTCCTCGGCGATCCGCACGCGCTGGACGAGGGAACGCGGTGCGCCGGGCTGGTGCTGCGGGCGCTGGCGGCGCTCTACGGTCTCGACCTGCCGGGAGACGCGCAGGAGCGGCGGGCGCTGTGGGGGCGCGCTGGGGTGGTCGAGGACGAGGTGTCCTCGGTCGTCCTGGCCGCCGGCCTGCGGTTGGGTGGTGTCGGGGGCGCGGTGCTGCGCGTGTGCGCCGATGCGGGGCACGTCGCGGCCCTGACGTTGGCGCAGGTCCGGGCGACCTCGTTCGTCGGGACGCCCCAGGACGTGTGGGTGTTCGAGAACCCGAGCGTGCTCACGGTGGCGGTGGCCCGCTTCGGGGCTTCGTGCCCGCCGGTGGTGTGCACGTCGGGCTGGCCCAACAGCGCGGTGATCGTGCTCCTGCGCGGGCTGGCCACGGCCGGGGCGACCCTGCACTACCACGGGGACTTCGACGGCGAGGGTGTGCGGATCGCCGCGCACGTGATGGCGCGCACTGGCGCCGCGCCGTGGCGCATGGCCACCGACGACTACCTGCTTGCGCTGGGCGTCGCACGCGTCGGCACATCGGTCGGGCGGGTCACCGAGGCGCCGTGGGACGGTGGGCTGGCGGACGCGATGCGCGAGCACGGGCTGGCGGTCCCGGAGGAACGGGTCACCGCGCGGTTGTTGGACGAACTCGATGATTGCGGACGGGATGTCGGTGGTCTGCCGTAGCGTGCTCGACCGGCGGGGAGGAGGGTGCTCTTGGAGGCCATGCGCGTGCCGCCGGAGATGTTCCGGTTCACCACCGGCGAACGGGCCGAGTTGTACGTGGTGATCCTCCACGCGTTCGGTGAGGCCAACGAGCGGTTGGAGACCGCTCTCGGGCTCGATGACGTGCGGGCGAGGCTCCGCTCGGTGGGGTGGCTCGACCCGCTGGACGACAAGGACCTGACCGAGGCACTGGGGAGCCTGCGCGGTTGGCGGCTGCTCGACGTCACCCAGAACCACGCCGAGAACTACCGGACCGCCGACGAGTACGAGCGGCGCAACCTCCAGTACTCGTTGACCAAGCGCGGTGAAGCCGCCCTGGCCGGCGTGGTGCACGCGATGGGCGTGCTGGCCTCGACGGGCGCGCTCCAGACGGCGGTGCTCGACGCGATCGCGGACCGGCTCGGGGAGCTGGTCGCGCAGCTGGGCGATCCCGGTGTGCCGGATCGCCGGATCTTCAGCACGCTGGTCGAGCTGGAGGGGCACCTGGAGGCGTTGCGCGGCAACACCAAGCAGTTCAACGGCGAGCTGCAGCGCCTGTTGCGGGCGGAGGGCGCCGATCAGGAGACGTTCCGCGAGGTCAAGTCGGCGACCGTGGCCTACCTCCAGGAGTTCACCACGAACCTGGAGCAGCGGGCGCACGCGATCGCCAACCGGGTCGGGTTGGTCGAGGACCGGGGAGTGGCTCTCCTGCACCACCGTGCGCTGGTGGGCGCCGAACTCCCGCCCACCTCGGGCGGTGATCCGGCGGTGGCGTGGTTGGAGCTGCGCCGCGCCCGGTGGGAGGGGTTGCGCGCGTGGTTCCTGCCGGTGGACGGCGGCACGCCCAGGGTCCAGCAGCTGTTCGTGGTCGCCAGGCGCGCGATCATCGCGTTGTTGCAGGTGCTCGACCGGATCACCGAGTCCAGGCGCAGGTCGACCAGTGCGGCGGCCGACTTCCGCGAGCTGGCGCGCTGGTTCGCGGTCGCGCCGGCGGAGGAGGACCTGCACCTGCTGTGGTCGACCGCCTTCGGGCTCGGCTCGGCCCGGCACGCGCACCTCGCGCACCCCGACCCGGAGCTCGTGGCGTCGTCGGCCCGGTGGGTCGACGCGCCACCGGTGGAGGTGTCGGCGTTGCTGCGCAGCGCGGGGCGGACCGAGCGGTTCAGCCGCACCGGGCGGGTGCGCGACGTGGCCGCGGTCAAGGCGGCGCGCGCCGAGTCGGCCCGTGCGGAGCGGGCCGCGCTGAAGGCCGCGTGGGACCGGTTGGACACCGGCGGCGGCACGCGGTTGTCGCAGTTCGGGCGGTTGGACCACGAGGTGCTCGAACGGCTGCTCGACCTTCTCGGGCGGGCCTTGGCCGCGGCACCGGACCGGCACGGCGTCCACCGGGCCACCACGGGTGACGGGCGGGTGGAGATCCTGTTGCGGCCGCCGGGAGCGCACCGCGAGCAGGCGGTGCTCAGGACGCCGCGCGGCGTGTTCACCGGCCCGGACTACGACGTCGAGGTCCGCACGCACGGTGGCCGCGCGGCACGTCGGCCGCGGAGCGCCGCCGACGGGACGGCGACCGGATGAGCAACCTGGCGAACCAGCTGGTGATCGCGGAGCGCGAGGAGGTCGCGCGGGCGATCCGACTGCTGCTGGCGACACCGCTGATCGGCGCCAAGACCGCGCCGGAAGCCTTCGACCTCGTGCGCAGGCGGCGCGAACCCGTCGAGAAGTGGTTCGACTACTACTGCGGGTGGTCGCTGGTCGTCGAACCCCGCCTGGGGTACGCGCGGTTGGCCAAGGTCCGGGTCGCCACCGACCCCACCCGCCCGGCGCGACGGCACCGCACGGGGCGCGCGCCGTTCGACCGCCGCCGGTACACCCTGCTGTGCGTGGCGGCCGCCGAGCTGCTGGGTGTGCCGGTGACCACGGTCGGCTTGCTGGCGGACCGCGTCGTCCAGGCGTCGGCCGCGGACCCGGTGCTGCCGCCGTTCGACACGTCCAGCCGCGCCGAGCGGATGGCGTTCGTCGACGCGCTGCGACTGCTGGAGTCCTTCGGCGCGGTCGAGGTGGTGGACGGCGCCACCGAGTCGTTCGTGGACTCCGCCGACGCGAAAGTCCTCTACCGGGTGGACGTGACGCTGCTCATGCGCCTGTTGGCGGCCCCGGTCGGCGCGTCGCAGGTCGCGGTCGCCCCCGAGCGGTCCTACACCGACGAGGTGCCGTCGCGCTTCACCGAACTGCTGACCCGGCTGTCCCGCGAGCGGCGTTACGGCGATGCCGACGAGCCGGTGTCCGAGGTCCAGCGCAACCTGTGGCTGCGGCACTCGGTGTTCCGCAAGCTGGTCGACGACCCGGTCGTGCACCGCGACGACCTGACCCCCGCGGAACTGGCCTACCTGTCGTCGCCGACCGGTGGGCAGCTCTTGCGCCGGGCCGCCGACCAGGCGGGGTTGCTGGTGGAGGAACGTGCCGAGGGCGTCATGTTGATCGACCCGGACGGCGTGGCCACGGACAGCCGGTTCCCCGACGACTCCGGCAACGCCAAGGTCGCCGCCCTGCTGCTCCTCGACCTGATCACGTCCGCGCCCGGACCGGTCGCCGTCGAGCAGCTGCGCACCGAGGCCGACGCACTGCTGGGCCGCTTCCCCAAGTGGGCCAAGGGCTACCGCGGCGAGGACGGGGCCACGCGGCTGGTCGCCGACGCGCTGGACGTGCTCAGGGCGTTCGGCCTCGTCCGGCTCGACAGCGGTGTCGTGCGCGCCCAGCCCGCCGCCACCCGCTACGCGGTGACCCGAACGAGCGCCGACGACGTCGAGGACGAGTCATGACGGTGACCGAGCTGCCACGCACGGAAAGCGGTGCCCCGCCGGAGACGGTGGCCAGGTGGGTTCCCGAACGTGCCGGGATCCTGAACGTGTGGCGCTACTACGACGAGGTCTTCCGGTTCCACAAAGGACGGTTGTTGCTGCGCGGCCCCAACGGCACCGGCAAGTCGAAGGCGCTGGAACTGCTCCTGCCGTTCCTGTTCGACGCCAACCTGCGCGCCAACCGGCTCTCCACGTTCGGCACGTCCGAGCGCACCATGCACTGGAACCTGATGGGGGAAGGGGCGACGGGCACCACGAGAGTCGGGTACGTGTGGCTGGAGTTCCGCTTCCCCGGTGCGGACGGCACGCCGGACAAGTGGTTCTCGTGCGGCGCGCGGCTGGCCGCGACCAAGCACACCACCACGGTGCACCCGGACTACTTCACCACTGGGCAGCGCATCGGCGTGCCGGGTGGCCTCACCCTCACCGACCCGAACAGCGCGCCCCTCACCACCAAGGCACTGGAAGCCGCGCTCGGCGACCGGGGCACGCTCCACCAGAACGCGGCCGACTTCCGGGCGGCCGTGCGCTCGACCCTGTTCCCGGGTCTGAGCGAGCAGCGCTACGACGCGCTCATCACGGCCCTGCTCCAACTCCGCACGCCGAAGCTCTCCCAGCGGCTCGACCCCGGGCTGCTGTCCACGTTGCTGTCCAAGGCGCTGCCACCGCTGGGCGAGGCGGAGATCAGCGACCTCGCGGAGGGCTTCGAGCGCTTGGACCGGCAGCGCGAACAGCTCAAACGCCTCGACGCGGAGGTGCAGGCCGCACAACACCTCAGAACCAGGCAACGCGCCTACGCGCAGCGCGTGCTGCGCGCTGCGGCGGCGAAGCTGATCTCCGCCACCACGGAGCTGGGCAACCTCGCGGACGCCGCGAAACTCTCGGAAGACGAGCACCGCCGCGCCGAGCTGCGCAAACAAGAGGCCGAAGAACGCGGCGAGCTGCTGGAGCAGCGCATCGTCGAGACGGAAGGGCGCATCCAGGGCCTGACCGGCAGCGAGGCGTACCGGAAGGGTGAACAGCTCGACCGGCTGCGGACCCGCGTGCGCGAGGCTCGTGCGACCGCCGGGAAGAGGCGGGCCGACGCGGACCAGCACCGCCAGGTCGCCCGAACCGACGCGGAAGCGGCCGACACCGCTGCCCGGCACGCGCAGGCACGAGCCGTGACCGCGGGAGCGCTGGCCGACGGCGCCTCGACCGCTGCCGCCCGTGTCGGCCTCGCCTCGGTGCACGCCGAGATCGCCCGCGTCCTCGCCGACCCCTCGCGGTCCCGGGCCCTGCTGCGTGCCGCGGTCCAGGCACGTGCCGAGCAGGTCGAGGCCGTGCGCGCCGCGCTCAACGAGCACGAGGTCGCGGTCAACAGCAGGCGGGACGCGGAACGGGCGCTCGAACAGGCACGGGAAGCCCTGGCGGAGGCCATCGAACGGCGGGCCGAACTCGCCGAACGGCGCGAGGCCGCGCTCGCGGAGCTTCGGGCCGCCGTGCTGACGTGGGTGGCGGACTGCCGTGAGCTGACCTTCGCCGACCCCGAGGCACTGGCGGACCTCGCGGCGTCGGAGACCGCAGTGCTGACCGAGGTCGACTCGGCCGCGAGCCGCGTGCTGGGCGCCATCACCAGGGAAGAGACCCTGGTCGGGACAGCGCTGGAGAACGCCGAGCGCGATCGGGACGCCCTGCGCGACGAGGTCCGGCGGTTGCTGACCGAGGAGGACCTGCCGCCCCAGCCACCGCACACGCGCACCGCGGACCGCATCACCATGACAGGCGCGCCGTTGTGGCGCCTGGTCCGCTTCGCCGACGCGGTGCCCGACGACGTCCGCGCGTCGGTGGAAGCCGCGCTCCAGGCGTCCGGGCTCCTGGACGCCTGGGTCGGTCATGACGGCGCAGTCGTCGGGCACGACACGTTCGCCGCGCCCGGTGCCGTGCCGCCGGCGCCGGGCCGCTCACTCGCCGACGTCCTCGTCCCCGAGGTCGACGCGCCCGTGGCCGCCGACGTCGTCGCCCGCCTGCTCGGTGGCGTGGCCTACGGGGAAGTTCTGCCCGGAGCCCACCCGGTCGCCATCGGAGCCGACGGTGGGTGGCGCACGGGCAACCTGCACGGCACTTGGCGCAAGGACGAGGCCGCGCACATCGGCGCGCTCGCCAGGCAACGGGCCCGGCAACGCCGGTTGACCGGACTGCGTGAGCGGATCGCCGCGTCGGAAGAGCTGATCGAGACGCACACCGCCGCCTTGCGGTCGCTGGCCGAACGCAGGTCCGACGTCGAAGCCGACCGGCGGGACCGGCCCGACCACGCCGACGCGAACGCCGCGCTGGAGGCCCTGACCCAGGCGGGTTCAGCGGTCTCCAGCGCCGACGGCGTGGTCCGGCGTTCGCTGGACGGCCTGGCGAAGAGCGAGCAGCGCGTGGACCGTGCCCTGCGCGCGCTGACCACGACGGCAGCCGAACACGGCCTGCCCACCGAGCGGAACGCGCTCACCGCCGTCGTGGCCGCCGTGGACGCCTTCCGGACCGCGTCCGACGCCTGGATCGACGAGCACGCCGTTCTGCTCACGGCACGTCGTGAAGCGGACCGGACCGCTGAGCAGGCCCGGCGGTCCCGGCTCGCCGCCGAACAGCGCGAGGACGAGGCGGCCGAAGCCGAAGCCGTGGCGCGCGGGCTCGACAGCGAGCTGGACGCCGTGGAGGGCACCATCGGCGTCGGCTACCGGCAGGTGCTGGACGAACTCGCCGGGCTGCGCGAGCAGCTGGGTTCGGTGAGGCGCGATGCGCGTGCCAACCAGAGCGAGATCGGCACCCTTGCCGTGCGCCTGGGAGAACTCACCACCCAGCGGGCCACCGATGCGCGTGACCGCGACCGGGCCACCGAGGCGCGCGACCAGGCCGCAGTGCGGTTCCGGCACCTGTCGGACGGCAGCCTGCCCGCCGACAGCGGTCTGGACGACCTGCCCGCGTTCAGACAGGTGCTGACGGCGTCGAGCGGTGTTCGGGCGGCGCTGGACGCGGCGCGGTCGGTCGCGGCCGCGTGGCCGTCGCTGCCCCACTCGCCGAAGAACCTCGGCGACGCCGCACACCGGTTGGCGGAGGAGGTGCACGCCTCCCGTGAGGTGCTGGGCGGTCGGGCCGACCTCGAACTCGACTCCGACGAGGACGTCCAGGTCTTCTCCGCGATGGTGGACGGGGTGCGGGTCGGCGCTTCGGTGCTGCACGACCTGCTGCGCTCCGACGCGGAACGCAGCAGGGAGGACATCACCGCGCAAGAGCGCGAGCTGTTCGACCGGACCCTCACCGGGGACACGCGCCGCCACCTCGCCGCCCGGATACGGCAGGCGCACGACCTGGTCGACGGGATGAACGCCCGGTTGGAGCGCGTGCGCACCGCCTCGAAGGTGGCGGTGCGGTTGGTGTGGGAGGTCTCGCCCGAGCTGCCACCGGGTACGAAAGCGGCGCGTGACCTCCTGCTCAAGGACCCGGTGCGGTTGACGGAGGACGACCGCGAGTCGTTGCACCGGTTCTTCCGGGACCGGGTCGAACAGGCCAAGGGCGACGAGACGGCCACCAACTGGGAGCAGCAGTTGGGGCAGGTGTTCGACTACACGGCCTGGCACAGGTTCGTGGTGAAGGTCGACCGCATGAACGGGACGGGCTGGCAGCCCTTGACCAAGAAGCTGCACGGCGCGCTGTCGGGTGGCGAGAAGGCGATCGCGCTGCACCTGCCGCTGTTCGCCGCCGTGGCCGCCCACTACCAGGCCGTTGCCGGAGCGCCGCGGATCATCCTGCTGGACGAGGTCTTCGTCGGCGTCGACAGCGTCAACCGCGGCCAGGTCTTCGCACTGCTGTCGGCGCTGGATTTGGACCTGGTCCTGACCTCCGACCACGAGTGGTGCACCTACCGCGAGTTGGACGGCATCGCGATCCACCAGCTGATCAGCGGGGGCGACGACGACGCCGTCACCACCGCCCGGTTCGTTTGGAACGGCGCCGAGGTGGTCGATGAAGAGGTGGTTGGCGAAGAGGTGACGCAGGACGACTGAGCGCAGTTTTACGGCAGGCCGGAGCACGGATCGATCAGTGGCCGCATCGCCGGTCACGCCGGTTGTGGGCGAATGCGTGTGCGACTTGCGTTCAAGGGTCATTCGCTCTCGGCCTTGCGTGGTCCGTGCTTATGCGACCGGTCTTCGGTGTGCCGGGTGTGGATCATGACCTTGATCGACAGGGGCGTGACCGGTCTCCCTCGTAGGGGGGATAACCGCACGTCCAAGGCTATACACTTGGTGTAGACACACTGTGTATAGTGGTCTTCATGAGGGTGGGGGGCGGGCTGCTGGGGCGGTCCAGGGAGCCGTGTTCCGGTGGTCGGTTTCGCTTCACGTGCGATCGGCTGTTATGCGGCCGTTCTCGCAGCGGAGCGGGTGCTGAAACCCGTATGCGTTTGGCGCGTCCCGGGGCGGGGCAGGTGTGGTGAGGGCGGACATCGCCATCGGCGTTCGGTTGGCGGTCGGACGCGTTCGGGGCTCCCGCCAGGCGGTGGCGCGCTTCGTGCTCACGGCGCTCGCCATCGGCGTCTGCGTGGCCGTGTTGCTGTTCGGAGTGGCGGTGATCGGTGCCATCGGCACGTCGTCGGTACCCGGGGCGGCGCGGGTGCCGGTGCTCGCCGAGCGGAGTGGCGTGGAGCCGCTGCACTTGGCGGAGAGCTTCCAGGTGTACGACGGCACACCGATCTCGGGTCGCCACGTGCGGGAAGGTGGCCGGCCGACTCCCGTACCCCCTGGTATCCCGGCGGTTCCGCGGCCGGGTGAGGTGTTCGTTTCCCCCGCTCTGGCCGTGCTGCTCGACACCGATGCCGCCTTGGCGGCTCGGTTCTCCGCGACGCGGGTGGGCGTCATCGAGGGCGCCGGTCTCCTCGCCGCGGACGAGTTGTACTTCTACCGGGGCGTCGACCGGTTCGAGGACGGCGAACCGACAGCCCGGGTGTACGGCTTCGGGGGCCCGGCCGGTGACGGCGCGTCCCCCGGGCAGCTGATCTTGGTGATCGCCGCGGGCGGTGTGCTGTTGGTGCCGCTGCTCATGTTCGTCTCCTGCGTCGGCCGGCTGGGCGGGCAGGAGCGGGATCGCCAGCTCGCCACCTTGCGGCTGCTCGGTGCCCGCGCGGCCCAAGTGCGCCGGATCGCGGTCACCGAGTCCTTCGCGGGTGCGGCGGTGGGAGCCGCGGTGGGCGTGGCGATCTTCTACGTCGGGCACTCGCGCCTCGCAAACCTGTGGTCCGGGGCGCGCCTGTTCCACATCGCAGACGCCCTGCCGCCGTGGCCGACCTTCGTCGTGGTGCCCGCGGTCGTGGTCGCATCGGCCACCGGCGCTGCTCTGGTGGGTATGAGGAACGTGCTCGTGGAGCCGCTTGGCGTCGCACGCAGGGGTGGCACGTCGTGGCGGCGTCTGTGGTGGCGGCTGATCCCGGTCGGGCTCAGCGTCGTCTTCCTCGCGCCCGTGGTGCTGGACCGGGCGGGCGACAGCGGGACCACCACCGTGCTGGCGTCCTGCGGCATGGTGTCGATGTTGGCGGCCGTACCGGTCCTGCTGCCGTGGTTGGTCGAGCGGGTGGTCGGCGTGCTGCGGGGCGGACCGCCGTCGTGGCAACTGGCGGTGCGCCGTCTCCAGGTCGACAGCGGGACGCCGAGCCGGGTGGTCGGGGGGATCGCCGTGGTGCTGGCGGCGGCGATCGGCGCGCGCGTGCTCATCACGTCCATCGAGGGCCTGGTCGCCGCGTCGGAAGGGGCGCGGTTCCGGGTCCAGTGGTTCACGATCTTCCGAGGCGGCATCTACCTGCTGTCGGCCTTCACGTTGCTGGTGGCGGGTGCCAGCCTGCTGGTGCTCATCGCCCACCAGCTGACCGAGCGCAGGCGGGCCGTGGCCGCGCTGGCGGCGAGCGGGATCCCGTGGGGCGTGATCGGGCGTTCCCTGTTGTGGCAGAACGTGGTCCCGATCGGCCTGGGTGTCCTCGCCGCCGACATCACCGGCTTCGGGCTCGCCGCGGTGACGCTGCGCGCGCTGCGCGCACCCCTCGTCCTCGACTGGAGTTTCGTGGCGGTGGTGAACTCCATCGCCGTGCTGGTGATCGGCCTGGTCACGCTTTTGGCCATTCCGGTACTGCGCGTGCTCGCCCGCGCCGACGGGTTGCGCAGCGAATGAGGCGGCCCTGCGGTCGGGCGCCGCCGGAAGTTGCCCTTGTTGTTGCCCCCTTCGTTCCCGGTGCGGTTTCCGCCTGCCCGGGCGGGTGCTGTCGTGCCTGGTCAGCGCTCTGCGCAGCGCTGGGTTCGAGTGCTATTCCCCCTAATCGGGAATAGGGGGAGACTTGATCGCCCATCGGTAGGTTTCTTCTCGGTGACTCACAAAGAGGCACGGAGAGGAGTGAAAATGCGTAACGTTCTCTCGAGGGCGAGCGACAAGCTGCTCGCTCTCGTCGTACCCACTGTCGAAGCGCGGGCGGAAGCCTGTGAGCGGGACTACTCCTGGTGCGACGGCGACTGCCCGTTCTGGTGGTGGCGTCGTGCGCACCACGTTGTCTGCGACAACGGGTACGCGTTCATCGAATACGAGTGCTGCGGCTGCGGCTGCTGACTCATCCGTTGAGACGCGCTGGGTGCCGTGCCTTATGCAGCAAGGCACGGCACCCAGCCGCTCAAGTGTAGATGACTACGACACCCCGAGGTGGACTTATGGAGCTTGCTGTCGACGTGCGGGCGCTGACCAAGCGCTACGGGCAAAAACGCGTGATAGGCGGCTTGGACCTCGGTGTGTCGTCCGGTGTCACAGGACTGCTGGGCCCCAATGGAGCAGGCAAGACGACGCTGCTGCGGTGTCTTGCCACGGTGCTCGCTCCCGACACCGGTGAAGTGCGCGTACTCGGTCTCGACCCCGCCGATCACGCCCAGCGGGCGGCGCTCCGCCGGCGAATCGGCTATCTGCCGCAGGACCCCGAGCTGTACGGCCATTTCACCGTCGCGCAAATGGTGGACTACATCGCCATCCTGAAGGAGTTGACCGGCCGCCGGGAACGCTTGGACGAAGTCCGCCGGGTGCTCGCCGAAGTGGACTTGTCCGCGCAGGCGGCGGTCAAGGTGAAGAAGCTCTCGGGCGGTATGCGCCAACGCCTCGGCATCGCGGTGGCGCTCGTCGCCGATCCCGACTTCATCATCCTCGACGAGCCGACCGTCGGGTTGGACCCGGAGCAGCGGATGCGCTTCCGGACGCTGATCTCCCGCCTCGGTGAGACCAAGGTCGTGCTGCTGTCCACCCACCAGACCGAAGACGTCGCGGCGTTGTGCGAGCGGGTGGTGGTCTTCCGCGCCGGCGCGGCCGTGTTCGACGGCACTCCGGACGAACTCGCCTGGCAGGCGGAGGGGAAGGTGTGGTCGACCGTCTCCCGGCCGGCGGGCTCCGAGGTCTTCTGGCGCACCGTCGACGGGCGCTACCGCGTGGTGGGCGGCAGGCCGCAGGACGGCCAGGTCGTCGAGCCGACCGTCGAGGACGGCTACCTGCGCCTGCTCTCCGACACCCAGGAGAAGATCTCGTGAACGGGTCCTTCGGCGCGCTGGTGCTGTTCGAGGTCCGCATCCAGGCGCGCAACCCGATCCTGCTGGCGCTGGCCGCGGTGACGTTGGGAGCGCGGACGTTCGCGACCTGGCAGGTGATGCCGAACTGGTCGCTGGACACCGTCGACACCGCCACGGCGAGCCTCGTCCTCGGTGCCGGCGCGCTGCTCGCGGCGAACCTGGCGACCCTGCGCGACCACCGCAAGGGGTTCGCCGAACTGCTCGCACCGCTGCCGGGAAGGCCCGGGACCCGCACGCTGGCCGTGCTCGTGGCCACGACCGCGGTGACCGTCGTGCTGGCCACCGCGGTCATCGGGCTGCACTTCGCCACCCTGCTGGTGGGCAGCGTGCCGGTGGGGCGCTTCGACGTCTCCGAACTGGTCACCGGGGTGGTGCTGGTGGCGCTCATGACCGGCACCGGTGTGGCACTGGCCCGGTGGACCCCCGTGCTCGTCGCGGGGCCGATCGCGGTGCTGGTCCTGGTCTGGTCGATGTTCCAGTTCCCCGGGGTGTGGCTGCTGCCGGTGGTGCCGGACCTCAAGATCACCGTGGACCCGACCAGGCCCCCGCTCTGGCACCTGCTCTACGCGGTCGGGCTGTTCGTCGCCGTCGCGGCCGCCGCGCTGCTGCGGCACGGGGCACGACCGCTGCGGACGACCGTCGCCGCCGTCGGTCTCGTCGCCGTGGTCCTGGGCGGCGCGCTGACGCTGAACTCCCCGGAAGCCGGCGCACCGTCGGCGAGCGCCTCCCGCGGTTCGTCCGACCGGTCGGTGAGCGCCGGGGCCGACCTCTGCGAGACGCACAACGAGGTCCGGTACTGCGCGTTCCCCTCCTTCGCGGCGTGGATACCGCTGTGGCAGCAGGCGGTGGAACCCGTGGTGGCCGCGGCGCCCCCGGCGGCGAGGACACGACTGCCGGCCGTCGTGCAGCGGACCCGCACCGGCAGGATCGACCAGCGGGCGGCGAAGTCGACGATCATGCCCGACACGTCCTGGGGCCGCAACGGCGGCGAAGTCGACTCCCGGAGGTC
Source organism: Saccharothrix espanaensis DSM 44229 (assembly GCF_000328705.1). Lineage (NCBI taxonomy): Bacteria > Bacillati > Actinomycetota > Actinomycetes > Pseudonocardiales > Pseudonocardiaceae > Saccharothrix > Saccharothrix espanaensis. The sequence goes on from NC_019673.1 coordinate 1,079,532, forward strand.
GCTCGCCGCCCAGATGGCGGGTGCGCTGACCGGGTTCCCCGGCGTCAACTCCAGCCAGACCCCGGACGGTTGCGACGCGCGGGACCGCGCGCGGACCGTCGTCGCCCTCTGGCTCACCGGCCAGGTCGAGGAAGCGGTCGCGCCGGTGCGGGTGCAGAGCCAGGTGGTGCAGCAGGACGGTCGAGAGGTCACGCGCACGCGGGCCGCCTCCGACCTGGGCATGATCGACTACGGCAGCGCCGAGCTGGCCTACGCCGCACGGCTGTCGGAGGTGCCCGACGCCCGAGCCCGGGTGCGGGAGCACTGGGACGTGCTGGTCGACCCGTCGACGACGATCCCCGCCGCGCTGCCGCTGCTCGGTCTGACCGACGACGTCCCGGTCGAGCAGCCGGGGGGTACCCCGTGCCGTTGACGACTCGGGTGCGGGTGGCCGTCTGCCTGGTGCGGCCGTTGAGCCGCGCGATCGACTGGGGCCCCTTCGCGGCGGTGCTGGTCGCGCTCGTCGGACTGGCGGTGGCCACCGGCGACGACGTCCGACCGTTCAACCTGGCCGCCACGGTCCGGTTGGCCGCCCTGCTGCTGGGCGCGACCGCGGGATTCGCCCTCGTCGACGCCGCGGCGACGGTGACCGCCGCCGTTCCGGTGCCGCGCTGGCTGCGGCAGTGGACGCGGACGCTGATCGCCGCCCTCGTGGCGTGCGCCGCCTGGGGCTTGGTGTTCGGCGTGCTCGCGTGGCGTTCCGCACCGGGCTCCGACCTCGGCGCGCCCGGTTACGCGTTGGAGGCGGTGGTCTGCGTGGGCTTCGGTCTGGCGTGCACCGCGGCAGTGGCGCGGCGGCACGGCACCGACCGCTCCGCAGCGGTGATCGGGAGCGCGGTGCTGCTCGCGCTCGCCGCGGGCACGTTGTTCTACCCCGGCAGGGTCTGGCCGCTGCCGTCCGAACCGGATTGGGACTCGGTGCACACCGCGTGGTGGTTCGCCCTCCCGATCCCCTTGGTCGTGCTGGTTCTGGCGAACCGCGAAGCACGCCGGCAGAGGAGGTGAAGGTCCGTGGAGTACGCCGTCGTCGCTTGTCGGCTCTGCCTGGGGCTGGTGTTCCTGGTGTCGGTCTTCGGCAAGGTCCGGGGCAGGAGCAACTTCGCCGACTTCGTCCGCGCCACCGGAGAACTGGCACCGGCCCTGCCCCGGACACCGGCCGCGGTGGCGGTGGTGGCGGGTGAGGTCGCCGTGGTGCTCCTGCTCTGCTCGCCGTGGGCGGCTGTGGGAATGGTGTTGGCGACCGGGCTGCTGATGGTGTTCACCGCCGCGGTGGCGATGGCGATCGCGCGCGGCCGACGGGTGCGGTGCCAGTGCTTCGGGGAGTCCTCAGCACCGGTCGGCCTGCCCCAGGTCGTCCGGAACGCGCTGCTGATCACCGTGGCGGTCGTCGGGTGGTGGGGCGGGACGGGCGCGACCGGCGTCCCGCCCGACGCGGCGGGCACCGCACTCGCCCTGGCCGCCGGTGCCGTGGTGGGCGGAATCGTCTTGCTGACCGACGACGTGGTCAGCCTGTTCAGACCGATCCAATGAGGTGGGGGAGCTACCGATGTCGATCCTGATCGCTGTCACCGCGTTGCTGGCGGTGCTCTGCGTCTTCAACATCTTCCTGACCGTCGGAGTCATCCGGCGACTTCGCGACAAGACCGCGGCGGCGGAACGCGCGCGCCCGGAACCGCCCAAGGTGATGATGCCCAACGGCAGCCCGGTGGGGACCTTCACAGCGTCCACTGTGGACGAGGAGCAGGTGGGCACGGCGGTGTTCGCCGGCGGCCCGACGCTCGTCGGCGTGTTCGCGCACGGGTGCACTTCGTGCGACGAGAGGCTTCCCGAGTTCGTGACCACCGCGCAGAACTTCCCGGGTGGCCGGGACCGGGTGCTCGCCCTGGTCATCGGGTCCGCCGAGGACGTCGTGGACAAGCGCGCCGCGCTGGCACCGGTCGCCAAGGTCGTGCTGGAGGAGCGCCCTGGCGGACCGTTCGCGACGGCGTTCCAGGTCAAGGGCTACCCGGCCTTCGCCCTGGTGGACGCCGAAGGACTGGTCAAGAGCTCCGGGACGTTGGTCGAGCACGCCATGTCCCCCGCGATCCGGGTCTGACACTCGTGCGGGGGATTCGTGGAGCACTGGGCCTGACCTGGCGCGCCAGTCGCGTGTGCACGCTTGTCTTCGTCGTCCTCACGCTGGTCCTGGCTCTGACGCCGGTCGCGATCGCCTGGCTGATGAAGACTCTCCTGGACCTCCTCGTGGCCGGGGACGGCCGCGAGGAGGCCGTTGTCGGCACCGCTGTCACGCTCGCCGTGGTGAGCTTGCTCGCCGGTGTGCTGCCGCAAGCGGTCCAGTTCGTGCACAAGGAGCTGGAACGCCGGGTCGGTCTGGTCGCGCAGGACAGGCTGTTCGAGGCCACGGAGAGGTTCGTCGGGCTCGCGAAGTTCGAGGACCCGGTCTTCGTCGACCGGGTCAGGCTCGCGCAGCAGCACGGTGGTGCGACGCCTGGCGTCGTGGTCTCGACGGCGCTCTCGCTGGGCGGCAACACGGTGAAGGCACTGGGTTTCCTCGCGTCACTCGTGCTGCTGGCGGTGTGGTTGCCGCTCGCGGTGGTCGCGTCGGCGCTGCCGGCGCTGGTCGGCGAGATCTGGCTCGCCCGGCGGCGGGCCGCGCTGCACTGGCGGCTCGGCCCGGTCGAACGGCGGGAGATGTTCTTCCGCGCGCTGCTGACCGACGTGAAGGCGGCCAAGGAGATCCGGTTGTTCGGGACCGGCTCCCACCTGCGGGGTCGGATGTCGGCGCAGCGGCGTCAGGTCAACGGCGAGCAGGCCCGGCTGGATCGCGCCGAGGTGGTGGTCCAGGTCGGTGCGGGCGTGGTGACCGCCGGGTTCGCGGGCGGGGTGCTGCTGTGGTCGGCGCTGGCGGCGGTCGGCGGGCGCATCACGATCGGTGACGTGTCGCTCGTCGCGGCGTCCATCGCGGGCGTCCAAGCGGCCGTGCTGGCCCTCGTCCGCGACCTGGGCAACTCGCACAAGCAACTGCTGCTGTTCCGGCACTACTCGGAGATCGTGGGCAGCGGGCCGGACCTGCCGATCGCCGCGCAGCCGGTGCCGGTCCCGGCGCTGCGCCAGGGGATCGAGTTCCGGGACGTGTGGTTCCGGTACTCGCCGGACCACCCGTGGGTGCTGCGCGGCGTCAGCTTCACCGTCGAGCACGGCACCGCGCTGGGGCTGGTCGGCCGCAACGGCGCGGGCAAGAGCACGCTGATCAAGCTGCTGTGCCGGATGTACGACCCCGAGCGCGGAGCCGTGCTGTGGGACGGGGTCGACCTGCGGGAGTTCGACCCGGTGGAGCTGCGGCTCCGGATCGGCGCGGTCTTCCAGGACTACATGAACTACGACCTGACGGCGGCCGAGAACATCGGTCTGGGCGATCTCGACCAGGCCGGTGACCAGGAGCGGGTCACCGCCGCGGCGGTCAAGGCGGGTGCCGACGGGTTCGTGTCGGCCATGACGAGGGGCTACCGGACGCTGCTGTCCCGCGTCTTCTTCCACGGCGACGTGGTCAAGGGCGCGGCCGGGGTCACGCTGTCCGGTGGGCAGTGGCAGCGGCTGGCGCTGGCGCGCGCGTACCTGCGCGGAGACCGGGACCTGCTCATCCTGGACGAACCGAGTTCCGGGCTGGACGCCGAAGCGGAGCACCAGGTGCACAGCGGGCTGCGCGAGCACCGGGTGGGGCGCACCAGCGTGCTCATCTCGCACCGGCTCGGCGCGGTCCGCGACGCGGACCTCCTCGTCGTGGTGGACGAGGGGACGGTCGTCGAGCAGGGCACGCACGAGCAGTTGATGGCCGGCGGCGGGATCTACGCCGGGATGTTCACCAGCCAGGCGGAAGGCTACCAACGAGGGTTGTCGGAGGTCGCGGGATGATCTGGGCGGTGTTCGGCGCCATCACCGCGGCCCTCGCCGTGCTGCTGTGGTTGAGGAGCAGGGTCGTCTACGTGAAGATCAGCGGCCGGAGCATGGAGCCGACGTTCGAGCACGGGGACAGCGTGGTGGCCCGACGGGTCCGGACCTCCCGCCTGCGCACCGGCGACGTGGTGGTCGTGGACGGTCCCCGGGCCACGGTCGACCAGATCGGCCGCGGGCTGCCCAGCCGGACTCCGATCGTCGCCCGTGAGCCGCTCTCCGCCCCTCCACCGGCGACGGGGCCGAACTGGGTCATCAAGCGCGTGGCCGCGATGCCGGGCGAGCCCGTTCCGCAGGCGGTGGCCGGTGTCGTCACGAGCGGTCCCGTTGTGCCGCCCGGGTTCCTGGTCGTGCTCGGCGACAACTCGGAGAACAGCATCGATTCCCGCCAGCACGGTATGTTCCCGCTCGGGAAAGTGCTGGCAAAGGTAGTGCGCACCGTGCCACGATAAGAGGGTCGAGCACCGTTCCCATTGCGCTGCCAACACATCGCTCGATCGGCCGAACAGCGGTTGTGGTTCCTGTCGGGGGGGTCCACCCGAATTTCGGCGTTGTGTTGAGCGGTGAATCCATCGCCGAGGCGGAGCGAATCACGGCGGATAATTACGGGGGGGCACCGTGGCACATGATCCGATCGCCTTCGGGCGAGGCCTGCGCGTAGCCAGACTGAGAACTGGGTTGACGCAACGGGAGTTGGCCGGACGGGCGAGCGTGAGCCTGCGCACCGTCCGGCACATCGAGAGGGGCCAGGTGGAGCACCCGCGGCGGGAAACGATCCGGCGGCTCGCGGACGTGCTGGGCGGCGAGGACGGATGGCCCCGCGGTGACGTCGACGCGCGATTACGGATCGAGGTTCTCGGGCCGCTCAGGGTCACCCGCGGTGGGCGGGAGTTGAACCTGGGGCCGTTGAAGCAACGAACGCTCTTCGCGGTGCTCGCCCTGCACCCGAACACCGTGGTCGGCCGCGAAGAGCTCATCGACGCGCTGTGGGGAGAACTTCCCCCGCACAGTTGTCGGAACCTGTTGCACACCTACGTGTCCGGTCTGCGGAAGATCCTCGAGCCGGGGCCGGTGTCGGAGGCGGGTTCGATCATCGCCTCGGTCGGGGGTGGTTACCGGCTCGCGGCGGGACCGGATGAGCTGGACCTGGCCGAGTTCACCGAGCTGGTGGGCCGGGCACGACACGCCCAGCCCGGTGAGGCTCGCAAGCAGCTCTTCGCCGGGGCTCTGGACCTGTGGCGGGGCGCGGTGCTCGTGGACCTGCCGCACAGCGTGCGACAACACCCGGTGGCGGTGACCCTGGCGAGCCGTCGCGTCGCCGCCGCGCTCGCGTACGGGGACACGGCCTCGGCGTTGGACGACGGGGACGACGCGATCGATCGGTTGCGACTGGTCGCGCACCACGAACCCCTGCACGAAGGGGTGCACGCGCGGCTGATGATGGTCCTGGCCGCGGCGGGGCAGCAGGCGGCGGCGCTGCGCACGTTGACCGACATCCGAAGACGTCTCGGCGAGGAACTGGGGATCAGGCCGGGCGAGGAGATCCGGCTGGCGTACGAAAAGGTGACCCTGGCGGCGCGCAGGGCGCACGACCCGCTCATCGCCCAACTCTCGGCCAAAGCCGCCGGCTTCACCGGTGGCGCGGGATCGATGACCACCCTCACCGACCCCGTGCCGGTGGTGCCGATTGCGCGCGCGAAGCGCCAACCGCACTCCCGTCGCCTCCCCGACGACCTGCAGCGCCTGACCCTGTGCAGCTGCGCGTCCGTTCTGCCACCGCGAGCCGAGCAGACGTTGAGAGGAACCCGACGACTCTTCCCCAAGCCCGCTGAGCAACTCCCGCTGACCGGCGGGAACCCCGCGAGCGGTCCGCCGGTGCGGAAGCCGTCCGATCAGTGCTCGGAGTGCTTCCTGGGGCAGCCGGTGTGAACCGCGGCCCTGCCACGTTCCGCACCAGGTGGGCCGTGGCACGGCGGACGCTTGTGGTGGTGCGGCGGCCGTTGCGGCGGTTGCCGCGCCCCCCGGCCTGGTGATCAGGGGTGGTCCACCGGGGCCGCGGGGTTTGTCCACTTTTTGGCCTTTCCCGCCTTGATTGCCCACTTTTTTGTCTGTTTTCCGCGGGCCGACATTGCCTACCATCTGTCGCGTGTCCGGATACAAGTTCGATTTGTTCATCAGCTACGCCCGTCGCGGCAGCGTCCAAAAATGGCTGCTGAACCACTTCCACGACAAGCTCTTGGAGTGCCTGGCGGATCAGTTGGCGCCGACGCCGAGGGTGTACGTCGACCGGGATATGTCACGTGCTGTGCACTGGCCGTCCAGCCTGCAGCACGCTTTGCGGCACAGCAAGATCATGATTCAACTGCTCACTCCGCATTACTTCCAGTCGAAGTGGTGTCTGGCCGAGTGGTACAGCATGTTGGAGCGGGAGAGGATGTTGGGTCTGGCCAGCCCGGATCGGCCGCAGGGGCTGGTCTACCCCATCCTGTACTCGGACTCGGACAACTTTCCGCTGGAAGGGAAGGTGCGTTCCTGGCAGAACTTCAAGGACTTCGCCCACCCGGATCCGCCGTACCAGGAGACTCGCGAGTTCGTGCGCTTCCACCGTGAGGTGAACCGGGTCGCCGCTGACCTCGTCGCGCTGCTCCAGCAGGTGCCGCCGTGGCGTCCCGACTGGCCTTACGTGGATCCGCCCGACCCCGTGCTCCCCCCAACGCCTCCGATACCGAGGTTCTGATGACCGCCGGGACCGTCATCACCTTCTACTCCTACAAAGGCGGGGTCGGGCGGAGTTTCACGCTGGCCAACGTCGCCGTGCTGCTGGCTCGCTGGGGCCATCGAGTGCTCACCATCGACTGGGACCTGGAAGCTCCCGGCCTGCACCACTACTTCAAGTCGGTGATGTCCGCCGAGCCCGAAGGCGGCGTGATCGACCTCGCCCACGACTTTCTCGCGGGCGCGGCGGTTCCCCGTCCGCACGCCGTCCGGCTCGATGTCCAGGGCAACACGCTCGCGCTGCTCGCCGCCGGCAGGGACGACGAGTCCTACATGGAGCGGATGCAGCGCATCGACTGGGCGGACCTCTACGAGCGGGGGTTCGCCGCCTTTCTGGAGCGGTGTCGGGAGCAGTGGATCGAGGACTACGACTTCGTGCTGATCGACAGTCGGACCGGGATCTCCGACATCGCCGGCATCTGCACCGCGCACCTGCCCGACCAGCTCGCCGTCGTGTTCACGGCCAACGAGCAGAACCTCAAGGACGTCGTGAACATCGTGCGGCGGGTCGACGAAGCACGAGACCGGTTGCCTTACGACCGTCCGCGCCACCTGGTGCTCCCCGTCCTGTCCCGGTTGGACAGTGGTGTCGAGTACGAGCGCGCCGACAAGTGGCAGCGCAGGTGCGCCGAGGTCGTGGCCCCACTGTTCGGCAACTGGCTGGTCAAGAAAGTTCCGGCGGACTTGGCGCTGCGCCACCTCACGGTCCCTTACGTCTCGTACTGGAGCTTCGGCGAGCAGTTGTCCGTGCTGGAGGAGGACCCGCCGTCGGCGGGGCAGGTCTCGTTCGCCCTGGAGACGGTGGCGGCCGTGGTCGCGCAGCAGTTCGACCGCACCGACCTGCTCGCCGACAACCGGGACGCCTACGTCGCGGCGGCACGTGACCGCCGGCAGGACTTCGACCTGGACCTGCTGGTGTCCAGCCCGCGATCCGTGTTGCGCGTCGCGGACCAGCTGATCGAGGAGCTGCGCGCCTTGGGCGTGCGGGTCGAGCGGTCGTCGTCCGGCGACCTTGAGCTCCTCGACCGGACCAGCGGGCTCGCCGAGCACCTCTGCCTGGTGGTGGACGGCGGCCTGAGCCGCTGGCAGGTCATCGAGGTGGAGCGCTTCCTGCGGCACACGATCGGCCCGGACGGCGGCCAGCGCCGGCTGTTCTGCGTGCTGGCCGACGGCACCGACCCGGAAGGCTTGCCAGGCTTCCTGCGCAACCTGCGCCACCTCGGGTTGGAACCGGGGATCCGGCCCACCCGCGTGGCACGCGAGTTGCACGCCCAGCTCACCGGCACGCCGGCCGGCGCGGTCGATCCCGACCGGCAAGCCCTGCGCAACGCGGCGTCCGCCCTGCGCGCCGTGCCGGACCGGGTGCCCTCCGCCGGGCGGCTGTCACTCGTCGAGCAGACCGTGCGCGGGATGTCCGCCGCGCTCGACAACGGCGACCTGGCCGTGCTGCGGGACCTGTCGGTGGACTTGGAAGTGCTGTCCAAGCACCACGCGGACGGCGGCGGGTTCACCGCCCCCGTCGGCCTGCTCGCCGACGTCCAGACCCTCCTCGCCCGGATCGATCGACGGATCGACGCGTCCACGAACTGAAAGGCGGCGCAATGCCGGAGAAATTCGCCAACGAAGAGCGGGCGGCGCTCATCATGCTGATGTTGGAGAACCGGGACGTGCTCAACACGGAACTCGATCGCGACCTGAAGGCCCGGCTCGGCAAGCCCGGTCGGGAGAGGCTGAACAGGGCCGGTCTGCTCCAGTCGTGGACCGTGAAGCGCCAGTTCGTGCACCGGATCACCGACGAGGGGATCTCCTGGTGCCTGAAGGACCTGGCCGCGGGTGGGCCCCCGTCGAAATCGGGTCCGCTGTCGCGCGCGCAGTCCGCGGTGCTGACGATCTTCGTCCAGTACCACGTGTGGCGGGGCGACCTGGCCGAGGTGATCCGCTCCGGTGGGGGCCTGGAGTCGGTGATCCGGACCGCCTACCTGGCGCTGTCGGTCAAGTCCCAGGACTGGGTCCGCTTGGCCAAGCTCCGCCCCCAGCTCAACGGTGCGGAGCGGGACGAGGTGGACGCCGCCCTGCTCGCGATGGTGCAGACCGGCACCGTCCACTTGGCCCCGGACTCCAACCGCAAAGTGCTGACCGAGGCCGACCACGCCGCGGCGATCCGGATCGCCGGCGAGGACAACCACCTGGTGGCGATCGAGGAATCATGACCGAGCAACAGCGCAAGGCACTGGCCACGCTCCGATTCAACTCCGCCGAGACCCCGGACGACGTCTGGCAGACCTCGCCGTTCCACGTGGACGGTCTGCACGTCAAGGCGGAGGACCGGATCCGAGCCGGCATCGCGGACGCCAAGGCCAGCACCGGTCCCAGCCCCATCGGCCTGGTACTCCAAGGCCGCAAGGGAGTCGGCAAGACCCACCTGCTGGGTTCGGTGCGCCGTGTCGTCCAGCGGGAAGGCGGCTACTTCTTCCTGGTCGAGCTGACCACGGGCGCGGAGTTCTGGAACGACGTCGCCGAGGCGATGCGCAGCGAGCTGCGTCGGACCACGGACGACGGCGAACTCCAGCTCACCGTGCTGCTCCGGCAGTTGTGCGACGCGGCGGGCGTGCCCGGGACGGTGGCCGGGGCGATCACCGGCGCGACGCCGTTGACGCCGCACGACCTGACCGTCTTCCTCAACCACCTGCGCGCGGTGGACGGCCGGATCGCAGTCGAGTGCGGCGACACGATCCGGGCGCTGGTGCTCTACGCCTCCGAGCACGCCGACACCGGCCTGGCTCACCTCCAGGGGCTGGCCGAGGCGGGCGGCGCGGGCCGCGACTGGGGCCTCCTGCCCAGGTCGAAGCCACCGCAGACCGTGGTGCGGGACATCTCGCGCGTCCTCGCCATGACCGGCCCGTGCGTGATCGCCGTGGACCAGCTGGACAGCCTCGTCAACCTCGGCCAGGACGAGACCGACGCGAAGGTGACCAGCGCGGAGCTGAGCAGGGAGCTCTCGTTCATCGCCGACGGGTTGATGAAGCTCCGGGAGAAGACCAGGCGGACGTTGTCGATCGTGGCGTGCCTGCCCAACACCTGGAAGATGCTGCACTCGATCGCGAGCGACACGGTGGCGGACCGGTTCGCCGAAACCCCGTTCCTGGGCTCGATCGTCGACCCGGCCATCGGTCGCGCGCTGGTCGAGCGGTGGCTCGGGGAGGTGTACCGGCGAGCCGGTGTCACGCCGCCGCACCCGACCTGGCCGGTGGCACCGGGGGCGTTCACCGGGGGGTGGAGTCCCCGGACACCGCGCCAGTTGCTCATGAGTGTCCACGCGCACGCCGAATCCTGCCGGTACGGCGAGATCCGCGAGCTGCGCTCGTTCGACGAGAAACCCGTCCCGGTGCTCCCGCCCGCGGACGACGGGCCGGAGCCCGACTACCTGCAGGAGTTCGACGCCCGGTTCGAGCGGCTGCGGCAGAAGGCGGAGATCTCCGCCGCCGGGTTGAAGCAGCACAACGAGGACGAGGTGATGCCGGCGCTGCTGCTGGCCGGGCTGAAGTCGTGGATCAACGAGGTCGGCAACGACGACCTGGCGTGGAAGGCGGAGCAGCTGCACGGCGGGAGCGAAGTGCACGCTCAACTGCTCCACACCGTGAACGAGGACCTGGACACCGACGAGCGCTGGGGGTTCCGCCTCATCGCGAGCGCCCACGGCAACCACGTGCTGCGCCGGATGCGCAAGGTCCGCGACGCGGCCCGCTTCGGCACGCACAAGCGGCGCCTGGTCCTGATCTACAACGGGGGCAAGGGGTGGACCGGCCGGCAGACCAGGGTCGAACTCGCCGAGCTGGAGCAGGCGGGTGGTCGGCGGGTCGAGATCTCGGACGACGACCTGCGGACGTTCAGCGCGCTCAAGGAGATGTCGTCCACGCAGACGCACCAGCTGCTGGCGTGGCTGGTGGCGCGAAAGCCGGCCAGCCGGATGACGTTCCTGCGGGAGATCCTGCCCGGACCTGGTCGGTCGGCGGCGAGCCACCAGGAGACCCGCCCTCCGCCACCCGGAGAACCGACCACACCACCGCCCGGAGGACCGGCCACACCACCGTCCGGGGACCGGACCGCACCGCTGTCGCCCACGGAGATCGTGCTCGGCATGGACGGCGAGATCCGCATCGAGCTCGAATCGCTGCGCAAGCACGCCATCGTCTTCGCGGGTTCGGGCAGCGGGAAGACCGTGCTGCTGCGGCGGATCGTCGAGGAGTGCGCCCTGCGCGGGGTGTCGGCGATCGTGCTCGACCCGAACAACGACCTGGCGCGGCTGGGCGACGCGTGGCCGCGGCCGCCCGCCGACTGGTTGCCCGGTGACGTCGGTGTCGCCGCCGAGTACCTCGCGAACGTCGAGGTGGTGGTGTGGACGCCCGGACGCACCGGGGGACGGCCGCTCAGCTTTCACCCGCTGCCGGACTTTGCCGAGGTGCGCGGGGACGTGGACGAGTTCGCCGCCTCGGTCGAGGCGGCGGTGGCCCGGCTCGTCCCGCACGCCAGGGTCGGCGGCGGCTCGAAGACCGCGGTTCGCGGCCAAGCTGTGCTGCGGGAGGCCCTGACGCACTACGCGCGCAAGGACGGGCGGGACCTGGCGGAGTTCATCGACGTCCTGGACGACCTGCCGGAGGGCGTGAGCAAGCTCAGCACCGCCCGCGCGACGGCGGCGGACCTGGCGGAGACGCTGCGGGCCGCGATGGTCAACGACCCGCTGCTCGGCGGTGCGGGTGAGCCGACGGACCCGGCCGTGCTGCTGACGCCGACGCCGGGCAAGCGGGCGCGGATCTCGGTGATCAGCTTCGTCGGGCTGCCGTCGGAGGAGCAGAAGCAGGGGTTCGTCAGCCAGCTCCAGCTGGAGGTGTTCGCCTGGATCAAGCGCAACCCCGCGGCGGACCGACCGCTCGGCGGTCTGGTCGTGATGGACGAGGCGCAGACGATCGCACCGTCCGGCGGGTGGACGGCGAGCACGCAGAGCACGATCCTGCTGGCCTCGCAGGCCCGCAAGTACGGGTTGGGTCTGCTGCTCGCCACCCAGGCGCCCAAGGGCGTGCACAACCAGATCGTCGGCAACGCGACGACGCAGTTCTTCGGCAGGCTGAACAGCCCCGCGCAGATCGCCGCGGCGACCGAGATGGCCAAGGCCAAGGGCAGCTCGGTCGGCGACATCTCGCGGTTGGAGCGCGGACAGTTCTACGTCACGGGGGAGACCTTCGGGTTCCGCCGGATGCGGACGCCGTTGTGCCTGAGCCACCACCCGCCGAGCCCGCTGCGGTTGGAGGACGTGCTCGACCGGGCGCGTGACGGCCGGCACTGACCCGGCACGACCGGACGCGCTCCCCACCCCCTCGGGGGCGGGGAGCGCGTCTGATCACGCGGTCATCCGACGGTCGAGGCGAGCACCGCGTCGATCCGCTGCCAGAGGGCGGTGAACAGTTCCTCCCGCCGGTAGGCGCGCGGCGCGCCCCCGCCCCCGAGCACCGAGAAGTCGTGCACTTCGAGCAGGGCCGTGCCCACGCCGGTGTCGTAGACCGGGCGTGCCCAGCCGTTGGTGAGGGCACCGACCCCGTCGGTCTTGCCGACCACGAAGTTCACCGTCTCGTCGCCGCCGATCCCGCCGCGCTGGATGTCGAGCGCGTACACGGTGTCGCCCGCCCGCTCGACCCGCACGACGATCCGCGCGTCGCCGACATGCGCGGTGCCGACGAGCCCGCGCTGTTCCAGCCGCGGCAGCGCGGCGGCGAACTGCTCGCCCAGGTAGCGCAGCGTCGCGTCCTGCTCCGCGTAGCGGCTGAAGGTGGCGGGCACGACCGGCTCCGGCTCCGCCGCCGGGGTTGACCCCTTGGCCTTGAGCACCACCTCGCCGACCGGCGCGCGTTGCCGCCCGACCGCTTCCGCCGTCTCGATCCGGGCGGCCAGCGCCTCGGTGAGCTGGTCCGGCCGGTGGACCGTGCCGCGCACGTAGGTCACGTGCGGGTGCAGCAGGTCCGGGGGCACGGTCACGTCGCCGAGCAGCACCGGCAGCACGTGCTCGTCCCCGGCCTTGACCGCGCGCAGCGCGGCCGTGGTGAAGTCGTCCACCTCCGACACGAAGGGGACGAAGAACCGGACCCGCGCGTCCGGCAGGTCGCCGCCTTCCTTGTGCGCCCACCACTCGTGGGTCTGCTCGGGGCCGTGCAGCACGGTCAGCCCGCGCTGCTTGAACGCTTCGACCACCTCCTCGACGGCGGAGCGCTGCTCCTCGGCGAACGACACGGCCACGTCGTACTCACTCACGATCGAACCTCCCTGTTCACACCGGCGGGGTGCCGGCCGTCCTGGTCTGCGGGCACAGCATCGGGACCGCGTGTCGACCGGAAGTGGACGAGGAGTGGATGCGCCGCCGTATCCCGTCGGCTCTGCCGTCGGGAAATAGGAAACGCCTGGTCCTCCGGAGTGCGCTGGTGAATCATCAGCAATGCGGGTGAAATTGGCGGACAAATCGTCCGCAGTGCATTCATCGACTTCTTCGGAGGATTCGCCATGTCCAGGACCACGTCCACCGTCGTGTCCAGGTTCGGTTTGTCGCTGGCCGGGTTGTGCGCTCTCGTCGCGGTGTTCGCGCTGGGCGGCGGTGCCGCCGCCGCACCGCTCGACGAGTGCCCGCCGCCCACCACGGTCACCGTCGGTCCGGACGGCAACCCCTGGCACGGCTGACAACGCGCGAACAGTCGCCGTAGGCCGCAGGGTGTTCCGCGAGCGGGTCGGGTGGTCGTGGCGGCCTCGCGTGGCCGCCTGCCCGGTCCCGGTCAGATCGTGCGGCCTGGCCTTTCGGTGAATCGCTCCGTACATTCTTTCCGGCGCGTGGACCGGGCTCGCGGTTCGCGCGGCACGCTTTTCGGAACCGGAACATCGCCGGCCAGGCGCGGCGGCGTCGAAGAAATGCCCGGAGGGCGCGGTCCACCGCAACCCTCCGGGCAGGACGCCGTTCAGCGGCAGCCACAGGTCAGGACCGCGTGCTCGGCCCGGACCTCGCCTGCTTCGGGTTGGCCGAGCGCGACGAACGCGGCCTCGGCCGCGTCCCAGTGTTCGACGGCGGTGGTGTGCTGCCCCAGCGCGTGCAGGTTCCGGGCGACGCCGAGGTGGGCGTGCGCCCCGTGGCCGCGACTTCCCGTGCCGGTGGCCAGGTCCAGCGCCGCCCGGTAGGAGCGCAGCGCTTCCGCTCGGTCACCGCGGGCCTGAGCGGTCGCGGCGCGGTCGAGGTAGAGCCGGGTGCGGAGGTCGGCATCGGACACCTCGGCCGCGATCGTCCTGGCCCGTTCCTGGTAGCGGGCGGCTTCGTCGAGTTCACCCCGTGAGCGGAGCACGTTGCCGGTGTAGTTCAAGGCGTAGGCCGCGAGGCAGTCGTCGCCGAGTTCGCCGGCCAGTTCGTACGCCTCCAGGTGCGCGGCGAGCGCCTCGTCGGTCAGGCCGAGTCGTTGCTGCACCGTGCCCAGGTTGTTCAACGCGTGCGCCAGTCCTTGCACGTGGTCGACCTCGCGCAGCATCGGCACCGCGGCGAGGTGTTGGCGCAGTGCGAGGTCGAGGTCGCCGCGTTCCTCGTTGAGCACGCCGAGCATGCTCAACGCGTGCGCTTGGCCGCGGACGTCCTCGCACTGCCGGTACTTCTCCAGCGCGGCGCCGAAGTTCTCGATGGCCTCGTCGTGCCGGCCGAGTTCCATCAGGGGGACGGCGATCGCGCACAACGTGACCGCCTCGCCGAGCACGTTGCCGAGCCGCCGCCACCCCGCCAGCGCGCGGGTGGCGAGTTCCAGCGCGTCCGCCAGCCGCCCGAGCCGGTCGTAGGCGGTGGCCAGCCGGAGCAGCACGTGCGCCCGGCCGTAGTCCTCGTCCGGCTCGGCGCACACGACTCCGCGGGCCAGTTCCATGGTTTCTACCCAGTCCTCGAACCGGCTCGTCGTGTGGAAGTGGCGCCAGATCAGCACCGCCAGCCGCCAGGTGTGCCCGGGCAGGTCGTGATCGGCGGCGTAGCGGATCGCGGCCACCAGGTTGTCCCGCTCGGCGGTGATCCACGCCGCCGCGTCCCGCTTGTCACCGAAGTGGGGAACCACCCGGCTGGTGCGGTGCACGGCGGGCAACTGCGCGCGGTCGAACGGGTAGGCGGTGCCCACCGCGTCCGCCAGGCCCACCAGGTAGAAGTCGAGCAACCGCAACAGGGCGTCCGCGCGCTCGGTCGCCGTCGTCGGCGGCGGCTCCGCCGCCGCGAACTCCTTGAGCGGGTCGAGCATCCGGTAGCGCTCGGGCGCGACCTCCTCCAGCAGGCACACCTCGTGCAGGTCGTCGAGCACCGCGCGCACCCCGGCGACGTCGCGGGCCACCAGCGCCGCCGCGCCGACCACGTCGAGGTCCGGTCCCGGGAGGTGGCCGAACAGTCGGAAGACCTCCCGCTGCGGCGGGTCGAGCTGGAGGTAGGACACCCGCACCGCGGCGGTACCCGCCACGTCGTCGACGTCCGCGTTCCACGGCCCGCTCTCCTCCAGCAGGCGCAGCAGGTGGCGCAGCGGCCACCGCTCGTGCCTGCGGAACAGCGCCGCCGCCACCCGGATCGGCATCGGCAGATGTCCACAGCGCTTGACCACATCGGCGACCTCGGCCGCCCGGCCGCGCAGGCGCAGCGGGCCCGCCAGCGTGTGGAACAGCGCCAGCGCGTCCTCGGGCGGCAGCGGGGAGAGCCGGACGTGCTCGCCGGTGTCCGGCTCGCCCACCCGTCGGCTGGTCACGACCGCCAGGCAGTCCGACGCCTCGGGCAACAGCGACCGCACCTGCTCCGGGGAGCGCGCGTTGTCCAGCACCACCAGAGTCCTCGTGCCGTACAGCTCGGTCTGGTACAGCGCGAACTTCCGGTTCACCGAAGCCGGGATCTGCTCGGCCGGCACCCCCAGCTCGACCAGGAGCTGGGTGAGCGCGTCCGAGACCGTCACCGGGGGCAGGTTCGGGGTGTACCCGTTGAGCCGAACGAGCAACTGCCCGTCCGGAAAGCGGTCCCGCAGCCGATGGGCGGCCTCCACGGCGAGCCCGGTCTTGCCGACTCCGGGCGCGCCGCTCACCCACACCGCGCGGCGCTCGCCCGGTGCCGAGGCGACCGCCCCGATGGCCGCCAGCTCCGCCTCCCGACCGGTGAACCCGCCCGGCCGGGACGGCAGGTAGCCGGCCGGCTCACCGCGTTCCGCCCGCGCGGCGAGCTTGCGCAGCTTCGGCCCGGGCTCCCAGCCCTCCCCGGCCAGGGCTTCGCGCGTGTGGTGGAAGACCCGGATCGCCTCGACCCGGTCGCCGCCGGCGATCAGCGCCCGCATGAGCAGCTCGGCGTGCTTCTGCCGGGCCGGGTCGGCGCGCACCACCGGGCGCAGCCGGTCCCGCGCCGACCGGTGGTCGCCCGCGTTCAGCTCCAGCTCGGCCAGGTCGCCGACCGCGTCGAAGTAGCCGTCGTCCGGGTACAGCACCTCGGTGCCGCCGACCCGGTCGATGTCGATGTCCTCCAGGAACCGCCCGCGCCACAGGTCCACGGCGGTGCGCAACAGCCCGATCGCCCGACGCGGGTCCGCCGCGCGCGCCGCCTCCTCCTGCAGCCGGGCGAACCGGGTGGTGTCCAGCTGGTCCTCGCCCACCTCCAGCTGGTAGCCGGTCGGCGTCGTCTCGATCGAGACGTCGTCCACGTCCCGGAAAGCCGTGCGCAGCTTGCTGATGTACCCGCGTACCAGCACCCGGCGCTCCGGGTTGCCGCCCCAGACGATGTCGGTCAACTTCTCGGGGGACACCGGCCTGTTCGCGTGCAGGAGGAGCACGACGAGGACGAACCGCTGCTGCTGGTCCCCCAACGGCACCCGAGCGCTCCCGTGCCACGCCTCCAGCGGACCCAGCATCCGAAATTCCACGCCACCTCCCGGTTCGCGAGCTTGGTGTCTGCTGCGGATGTCGCATCAGCGACCCTCCGCGTGTCCGAATCCGCTCGGGATCCACCTTCGGTAGACAAACACCGGCCAGGCTCCGACTTGTCCGCAAAAGGAGTGGAAGGGGGAGCCGAATGGTCTCCGACGTGGTGCCGTGCTACGTGGTGTGCGACATGTCGCTCTCGATGGCCGACCACCTCGAGGAGGTGAACGCCGGCCTCCGCGAGTTCCGCGGTGCCGTCCACGCCGACCTCTCACCGGGTGCGCGGATCATGACCTGCGTGGTCGGGTTCGCGGCCGCACCCACCGTGCTGCAACCGCTGGGACCCGCGGCGGCGCTCGCCGAACTGGGTTCGGCGGGACCCGGCGCGGCAACCAACTTCGGCTCCGCGTTCGCGCTCCTGCGCGAGATCATCGCCCGCGACGTCCGCGCTCTGAAGGCGTGTCGCCACCGGGTCCACCGGCCGGTCGTCTTCTTCACCTCCGACGGCCGGGCGACCGACCCGGCGGCCTGGCCCGGGGCGTTCGCCGCGCTGGCGGACCCGGACTGGCCGGCCCGCCCGACCGTGATCGCCTTCGGGCTCGGCGCCGTCGACAGCGACACCCTCGACCGGATCGGCACGTCCCGCGCCTTCCTCGGCCAGGACGGCATCCGGCTGGGCACCGCGCTGGCAGTCTCGGTGACGTCGACGGCACGACGCCGCGACCGCGTCTAGGCCATCCACGATGCGTCCACCGCCGGTCCACCGGCCCGCCGCACGCTGCACCGGAGAACACGGCGGGGATCGACAGGGGTGAGCCGATGAACGCGTACGCGGACCTGGTCCGGGAGCTGAAGTCGCTCCGCAAGGGGCGCGGCGTGCTGGCCGACGGGATCGGCGGCCGGGTGGGGCCGAGCCTGCGCGCGACCTGCGGCGTGACCGAGGGCGACGAGCCGGGCGCCATCCGCCGGAAGGTGTCCGCCAGGCTCACCGAGCTGGCCGGGCGGCTGCCGGCAGACCTGCGCCTGGCGACGCTGGCGGCGTTCGCCATCGAGTGCGAGGCGCGGCTTCCCCTCTACCAGGACCGGGTGCACTGGGCGGCGGTCCGGATGGACCGCGACCCGCGCACGGTCCGCCGCCGGGTCGACGAGGCGATCAACCACCTCGCCGAGTTGGCCGCCGAGGCGCCCCGGGACCGGCCGGACGGTCCGTCGGTCGGGTGGCGCACCGCCGAGCTGCACGTCGTGCTGGTCCTGGACCGCTCACATCCCGAGGTGATCGAGCGGCACCGGATCGTCGCCGACCGGGACGGGCTGCGCGAACTGACCTTCACGCCCCCACTCCCGCTGGACCGGCCCGGCGTCGACGTGCGGGTCCTGTACGGCGGGACGCTGGTCGACCGCTCGACCCCGACCCTCGCCCTGCCGACGACGGTCATCGAGGGCCACTCCCACGACTTCGCGATCCGCCTCCGCCCCCCTACGTCGCGCGTGATGCGGCCGTACCTCTTGTACGTGCCACAGCAGCCGTGCGACCTGCTCGTCCTGCGGGGGCGCTTCGGCGACACGGGCGTCCCGCCACGGGTGTGGGCGTTGCACGGTGCGAGCCAGCGCGACGGTGTCGATCTGACTCGCCACGGCAACCGTCGCGTGGTGGACCAGGCCGGCGAGATCCACGTGCGCTTTCGCCGACTCGTACCGGGCTTGGCCTACGGCGTGCGCTGGGAAGCGTCGAGCGACTAGGGCCGAGGTCTTTCGACGTCGGCCCGGTGTGCGCGATCGGCTCCTGGTGGGTCCGTGCCTGGAGGACGTGCGGCTGCTGCTGTCGATGCTGCCCGCCAACAACCGGGAGCAGCCGCCCGTCCTGCCGGTGGGCGACCCGGTCGACCGCCGCGGCGACGGCCTGCACCGGCTGGTGCCGACCGACGGCAACCGGCCTACGACATGCGGGCGGTGGTGGAGGAGGTCGTCGACGACGAGTTCGTGCTTGAGGTGCAGGAGGGCTGGGCGGCCAACGTCGTCTGCGCGCTGGCCCGCTTGGGCGGGCGGGTCGTGGCCAACCAGCCGTCCGTGCTGGCCGGCGCGCTGGACATCGCGGCGTCGGAGAAGGCGGCGCGGTTCGTGTAGTTCTGCGACTGCTTCACCATCCCCATCGTCACGTTCGTGGACGTGCCCGGCTTCCTGCCCGGGGTGGGCCAGGAGCACGACGGCATCATCCGGCACGGCGCGAAGCCGCTGTCCGCATCATCTTCCGGCGGGACATCGCCGCCGCGAACGGCGACCGGGAGGCGGTCCGGGCCCGCAAGATCGACCTGTACCGCGACGAGCTCATGAACTTCTCGTACGCCGCCGAGCGCGGCCTGGTCAACGACGTGATCGACCCGGCCAAGACCCGGCCCGTGCTCATCCGCGCCTTGGAGGTGTTGCGCTCCAAGCACGCCGACCTGCCGCTGCGCAAGCACGGCAACCCACCCCTGTAGGCAGGAAGGAGCGGTCATGGCGGAAGACCCCGTCCTCCGCGTCGAGTCCGGGACGCTCGACGACGTCGAGCCGGCCGCGTTGACGGCCGTGCTGTGCCTCGTCGGGCGGCCGAGGCCGGACGACGCGCGACCCCCGGCCACCACCCGGTGGCCGCACCCGGAGCGGGCCGCGGTGTTCGTCCCGCCGCACAGCCGGCGCAGCGACGGCTAGTGAATCCGAGCAGACCGACCAGAGGAGCCACAGGTGCACAAGGTGCTCATCGCCAACCGGGGCGAGATCGCGGTCCGGGTGATCAGGGCGGCCCGGGACGCGGGGATCGGCAGCGTCGCGGTGTACGCCGAGCCGGACGCCGACGTCCCGTTCGTCGCCTTGGCCGACGAGGCGTTCGCGCTGAGTGGCGCGACGGCGGTCGAGACCTGCCTGGCGGCCGACAAGGTCCTGGCGCACGCCCGGCGCAGCGGCGCCGACGCGATCCACCCCGGCTACGGCTTCCTGTCCGAGAACGCCGACTTCGCCCACGCCGTGCTCGACGCCGGGCTGACCCGGATCGGGCCGAGCCCGCAGGCCATCCGGGACCTCGGCGACGAGGTGACCGCGCGGCGGATCGCCGAACGGGTGGGCGCGCCGCTGGTCCCGGGCACCGACCTGGTCGACGACGTCGGCGAGGTGGTCCCGTTCGCCGGGCGGCACGGCCTGCCGGTCGCCATCAAGGCCGCGCACGGCGGCGGCGGGCGCGGCCTGAAGGTCGCGCGCACGCTGGAGGAGATCCCGGAGCTGTTCGAGTCCGCGACCCGGGAGGCGATCGCCGCCTTCGGTCGCGACGAGTGCTTCGTGGAGCGCTACCTGGACCGGGCGCGGCACGTCGAGGCGCAGGTGCCGGCCGACCGGCACGGCAACGTGGTCGTGGTCGGCACCCGCGACTGCTCGCTGCAGCGCCGGCACCAGAAGCTGGTCGAGGAGGCCCCGGCGCCGTTCCTCACCGACGACCAGCGGCGGCTCGTCCACGACTCGGCCAAGGTCGTCTGCCGCGCGGCCGGGTACGCCGGGGCGGGGACGGTGGAGTACCTGGTGCAGGGCGCGACCGTGTCGTTCCTGGAGGTCGACACCCGCTTGCAGGTCGAGCACCCGGTCACCGAGGAGACCGCCGGCATCGACCTGGTGCCGGCGCAGTTCCGGATCGCCGAGGGGCACCCGCTGGACCTCGCCGACGACCCGGGGCCGCGCGGCCACGCGATCGAGTTCCGGATCAACGGCGAGGACGCTGGCCGGGGCTTCCTGCCCACGCCCGGCACGATCACCCGGTACCGCGAACCGGCCGGGCCGGGCGTCCGGGTGGACTCGGGGGTGCCGGCGGGCAGCGTGGTCGGCGGCGGGTTCGACTCGATGCCGGCCACGCTCGTCGTCTGGGGACCCACCCGCGAGCAGGCCCTGCGGCGGGCCCACCGCGCGCTGCGCGAGTACGAGGTCGAGGGGATCGCCACCGTGCTGCCGTTCCACCGGCACGTCGTGGGCCACCCGGTGTTCGCCGGGACGGGTCGTTCGACGTGCACACCAGGTGGATCGAGACCGAGTGGGACAACCCGGTCCCACCGCACACCGGCGTCGATGTGCCGGACGGCGGGCTCCCGCGCCGGCGGGCCGGCATGACCCTGGTGACCGGCGACGCGATCACCGCGCCGATGCAGGGCACCGTGGTGAAGGTCGCGGTGTCCGAGGGGCAGGGGGTCGCCGCCGGTGACCTCGTCCTGGTGCTGGAGGCGATGAAGATGGAGAACCCGGTCACTACGCACAAGGCCGGCGTGGTCACCGGGCTGACTGTCAAACCGGGTGCCGCGATCACGCAGGGGACCGTGCTGGCCCAGCTCAAGCAGTGACGTCCGGGCTCGCGGCACGCAGGTTCGGGTCACCAGTGGCGTTTGCCTGCCACACATCGACACCGGGCCAGGCCGAAGCGACGCAGACCCGGTCCACCGTGGAGGGATTCGCCCCGAGCAGCGCGCCGATGAGCAGGGCCGCGCAGAAGCGGTTCAGGTCGGCGGTAGCGGAGATCAGCTCGCCGCCGCCCACTCCAGTCGGGTTCATCCTGGTGGCGTCGACGAAACCCCGGCCCGGCGGGAAGCACGGGGGCTGGCGAATGCCACGTCCAGGAGTTCATGGGCGTGCAGGTGCGCTCGCCGTCGCGCAGGCGCAGCAGGGCCGCAGACGGGTGCCGCGACCGTCAGCAGGGCGGCTGGTTTTGTTCACCTGGCCGGAAGTCAGGGCGCGCGGCGTCCGTGGACCATCAGGTTGTCCTCCGGGTCCATTGTGGTGCGTTGGAGGGCTAGACGCTGCGCAGGACCGAGACCACGACGCCCAGGATCGCCGCGTGGTCGCCGGGGATGGGGGCGTACGCGTCGTTGCGGGGCTCGAGCGAGACGTGGCCGTTGCGGCGCTGGTAGACCTTCACCGTCGCCTCCTCGTCGATCATCGCGGCCACGATCTGGCCGGAGTGCGCCTCGGTCTGCCGGCGCACGACGACGATGTCGCCGTCGCAGATCGCCGCGTCGACCATCGAGTCGCCGCGCACCCGCAGGCCGAACACCGTGCCCCGGCCGGTCAGCTCGCGGGACAGGGTGATCGTGTCGTCCACGTGCTCCTCGGCGGTGATCGGCGTGCCGGCCGCGATGTGGCCGACCACCGGGACGGCCACCGATTCCGCTGCCGGCCGGCGCGTGCCGGGGGCGTGCAGGAACGCGCGGACGTCGATCGGGCGCGAGACCGTGTCGCCGCGTCGCAGGAAGCCCTTGTCCTCCAACGCGGCCAGGTGCCGGGAGACCGCCGACGCGGAGCGCAGGCCGACCGCCTCGCCGAGCTGCCGGGTGCTCGGCGAGTGCCCGTGCCGGACCACCCAGTCCCGGATCGCCACCAGGATCCGCTGTTGGCGCGTCGGCAGGGCCGAGGCGTCGAGGTCGTCGAACACGTCGTCGTAGGCGGTCACCTCCGGAATGGTAGAGAGCGGTTGACCGGGGCCCGTCCCGGGTAGGTGGAGGTGCGCGTCGGGTGACCGAACCGCCGGTTCGAGTGGTGCTCCGGCGTGTGGTGAATAAGGTGGGGCCGGTCGGCCGGACCGGCGGGCAACGCTCAACGGAAACTTCTCAGGGGTCCAAGATGGAATCGAGTTCGCCCAAGGTGACGGTGGTCGTCCCCACCTACGACGAACGGGACAACCTGCCGGTGCTGGTCGACCTCCTGGCCGGTCTGGACCTGCCCGACCTGCACGTCCTCGTGGTCGACGACAACTCGCCGGACGGCACCGGAGCGGTCGCCGACGCACTCGCCGCGTCCGGCCCGGTGCCGCTGTCGGTGCTGCACCGCACCGAGAAGAACGGGCTCGGCCGCGCCTACGTCGCCGGCATGCTCAAGGCGTTGGACGAAGGCGCGGACATCGTCGTGCAGATGGACGCCGACCTGTCGCACCCGGCGAGCGTCATCCCGACCATGGTGCGGACGCTCGCCGAGACCGACGCCGCCGTGGTGATCGGCTCCCGGTACGTCGAAGGCGGTTCGGTGGCCGGTGAGTGGGAGTGGCACCGCAAAGCGTTGTCGGCGTGGGCGAACATCTACGTCAACACGATCCTCCGGTTGGGCGTCAAGGACGCCACGGCCGGGTTCAAGGCGTGGCACGCCGCCACCCTGCGCAAGATCGACATCGGCTCGATCCGGAGCAACGGCTACGCGTTCCAGGTCGAGATGAACTACCGGGTGACCCAGCGCGGGATGCGCATCCGGGAGGTGCCGATCCGGTTCGAGGAACGCGCCGAGGGCACGTCGAAGATGAGCTTCGCGGTGCAGGTGGAGTCGGCCCGGATGCCGTGGAAGCTCCGCTTCGGCCGCAAGCCGTAAGGGCCGGCGGGGCCGGCGGGGCGGCCGGGGTCAGTCGAGGGCGCTCATGACGTGCTTGACCCTGGTGTAGTCCTCCAGGCCGTAGAGCGAGAGGTCCTTGCCGTAGCCGGACATCTTGAAGCCGCCGTGCGGCATCTCGGCGACCAGCGGGAGGTGCGTGTTGACCCACACGCAGCCGAAGTCCAGCCGCCTGGTCAGGCGCAGGGCGCGGGCGTGGTCGCGGGTCCACACCGAGGACGCCAGGCCGTACTCCGTGTCGTTGGCCAGCGCCACCGCCTCCTCCTCGTCGGTGAACCGCTGCACGGTGATCACCGGGCCGAACACCTCGTCGCGGGCGATCTCGTCATCGGGGCGCACGCCCGCCACGACGGTCGGCGCGTGGAAGTAGCCGCGGTCGCCCACGCGGGTCCCGCCGCACACGATCGTGGCGTGCTCGGGCAGCCGGGCCAGGAACCCGGTGACCCTGGCCAGGTGGTCGGCGCTGTTGAGCGGGCCGTAGTCGGCGTCCGGGGTGTCACCCGTGCGGGTGGCGCGGGCGCGGTCGACCAACGCCGCCAGGAACTCGTCGTGGACGTCGTCGTGCACCAGGACGCGGGTCGCGGCCGTGCAGTCCTGACCGGCGTTGAAGAACCCCGCCTCGGCGATCGCGGCGGCGGCGCGGAGCAGGTCGGCGTCGGGGAAGACGACCACCGGGGCCTTGCCGCCCAGTTCCAGGTGCACGCGCTTGAGGCCGGCCGCCGCGGCGGTGGCCACCTCGATCCCGGCGCGCACCGAACCGGTGATCGACACCAGGTCGGGGCGGGGGTGGGCGACCAGCGCGCGGCCGGTGTCGCGGTCGCCGCACACCACGTTGATAACGCCGGGCGGCAGGTACTCGGCCGCGACCTCGGCCAGCAGCAGGGTGCTCGCGGGGGTGGTGTCGGCGGGCTTGAGGACGACGGTGTTGCCGGCGGCCACGGCCGGCGCGATCTTCCAGACCGCCATCATCAGCGGGTAGTTCCACGGCGTGACCTGGGCGCAGACGCCGATCGGCTCGCGCCGCACGAACGAGGTGTGCCCGGCCAGGTACTCGCCCGCCGCCTTGCCCTCCAGCACGCGCGCCGCGCCGGCGAAGAACCGCAACTGGTCCACGGCGGCAGGCAGCTCCTCGGACCGGGTGAGCGCCAGGGGTTTGCCGGTGTCGGTCCCCTCGACCCGGATGAACTCCTCGGTGCGGGACTCCAGCGCGTCGGCCAACCCGAGCAGCGCGCGCTGGCGGTCGGCCGGGGTGGCGTCGCGCCAGGTCTCGAACGCGGCGGAGGCGGCGGCCAGCGCGTGGTCCACATCGGACGGACCGGACCGGGGCGCGGTCGCATACACCTCGCCGGTCGCCGGGTCGACCACGTCGAGGGTGCGGCCGTCCGCGGCGTCCCGGTGCGAGCCTGCGACGAAGTTGCGGAAGGTCTGCTTGGCGCTCATCGGACCGGGCGTCCTCTCGTCGGCTGGCTCTAGGGCGGTCATGAAACGCCGCCCCGATCCATGGTGTCAATGCGAACTGTGCGACGGAATTCGTCGTCACGCGGACTGGATCCGGTCGCCGTGCCGGGCCGGTCTCGGGGATGATCCGGCGGGTGAACACCGACGAGAACCACCGGGACCGGCCGGCGCCACCGGTGCTGGACGACCTCTCCCGGGCGATCATCGCGCAGTTGCAGGAGGACGGCCGGCGGGCGTACGCGACGATCGGCAAGGCCGTCGGCCTGTCCGAGGCGGCGGTGCGCCAGCGGGTGCAGCGGCTGTCCGACTCGGGCGTGATCCAGATCGTCGCCGTGTCGGACCCGTTGCAGGTCGGGCTGCTGCGCCAGGCCATGGTGGCGATCACGGTGGACGGTCCGCTGGAGCCGGTGGCCGACGCGCTCGCGGCGATGGCCGAGATCGACTACGTGGTGCTGTGCGCGGGCCGCTACGACGTGCTGTGCGAGGTCGTCTGCGTGGACGACGCGGCGTTGCTGGAGCTGATCTCGAACCGGATCCGGCTGGTGCCGGGCGTGCGCACGACCGAGGTGATGGTCTACCTGAAGCTGCGCAAGCAGTCCTACCAGTGGGGCGTGCATCCGCAACGAAATCCGTAGGTGTAGGCGCAGAACTCATCTGAATTCGTTGTACATGCGGCGACAGGGCAACTGATTCCCTTGCCGAGTGGTGTCGGGGCGTGAGATAACGGGAAGGGCCGGGCCGCACGTCGCCCCGGCGCTCACCAGCCCGTTGCGAGGAACCCCATGACTGCGACCTCCCTTCCCGCCGGCTCGCCGGACCTGACGCGCGCCGCCCGTGACCACCTCTGGCTGCACTTCACGCCGCACGGCACCGACGCGACCGCGCCGATGATCGTCCGGGGCGAGGGCGCGTACCTGTGGGACGACACCGGCAAGCGCTACCTCGACGGGCTGGCCGGCCTGTTCGCGGTGCAGGTCGGCCACGGCCGCGAGGAACTGGCCGAGGCCGCCGCGCGGCAGACCCGGCGACTGGGGTACTTCCCGCTGTGGGGTTACGCGCACCCGACCGCCGCCGAACTCGGCCGGCGGCTCGCCGAGGCCGCGCCCGGCGACCTGAACCGGGTCTTCTTCACGGTCAGCGGCGGCGAGTCGGTGGAGACCGCCTGGAAGCTCGCCAAGCAGTACTTCAAGCTCACCGGCAAGCCCACCAAGCACAAGGTGATCAGCCGGGCGATGGCCTACCACGGCACGTCGCAGGGCGCGCTGTCGATCACCGGCATCCCCGGCGCGAAGGCGGCCTTCGAACCGCTGGTGCCGAGCACGGTCCGGGTGCCGAACACGAACTTCTACCGGGCCACCGAGCACGCCGACGACCTGGACGCGTACGGCCGGTGGGCGGCGGACCGGATCGAGCAGGCGATCGAGTTCGAGGGCGCGGACACCGTCGCGGCGGTGTTCCTGGAGCCGGTGCAGAACACCGGCGGCTGCTTCGTGCCGCCGCCGGGCTACTTCCGGCGGGTGCGCGAGATCTGCGACCGGCACGACGTGCTGCTGGTCTCCGACGAGGTGATCTGCGCGTTCGGCCGGCTCGGCCACGCGTTCGGGGCCGACCGGTACGGCTACCGGCCGGACATGATCACCACGGCCAAGGGGCTCACCTCGGGGTACGCCCCGCTGGGCGCGGTGCTGGTCAGTGACCGGCTGGCCGAGCCGTTCTTCGGCCACGGCGGGGACGCGTTCATGCACGGCTCGACCTACGGCGGGCACCCGGTGTCGTGCGCGGTGGCGCTGGCGAACCTCGAGCTGATGGAGCGCGAGGACCTCTACGGCCACGTGCTGGCGAACGAGTCCGCGTTCCGCACCACTCTTGAGAGGCTGTCCGATCTGCCTATCGTGGGGGACGTGCGCGGCGCGGGGTTCTTCTACGCTGTGGAACTGGTGAAGGACAAGGGGACCAAGGAGAGCTTCACCGCCGAGGAGGCCACCCGCGTGCTGCGCGGGTACCTGTCGAAGGCCCTGTTCGACGCCGGGCTGTACTGCCGGGCGGACGACCGCGGCGAGCCGGTCATCCAGCTCGCGCCGCCCCTGATCTGCGGTCAGCCCGAATTCGATGAAATGGAGCAGATTCTCCGCGAGACCCTCACCGCTGCCTGGACGCTGCTGTAGCGACTGACCGCGGTGCGTGCCCCGACTGGTGTCCACCGCTTCTGGAAGACGGCATTCCACGAATCTCGGCGGCACGGCCAACAAAGCGCTGACCAGGGCATAGTCCCTGGTAAGCGGGTCGTGCTGCCGATTTGGCGTGCTCTTTTCCGGCTGTTCGGAAGTAGCTGAAGAACTTCTTGCGCGAATGGCGGAATCAGCTACTATCGAAAACATGGTTAAAGGGCTTAACGATGTTTCCGGGACCGGCCCGGTCGCCGGGGACGAGTTCGCCGGGCTCGACGGGCTGGGCCAGGCGGAGCTCGTCCGGACCGGCCAGGTCACGCCGGCCGAACTGCTCGAAGCCGCCCTCGCGCGGATCGGGCGGGTGAACCCGGCGGTCAACGCGGTCGTCACCACGATGGCCGGGCAGGCCCGCGCGACCGCCGCCGGGCCGCTGCCCGACGGCCCGTTCACCGGGGTGCCCTTCCTGCTCAAGGACGGCGGCGGCGTCGGCTACGCGGGCGTGCCGATGACCTCCGCGAGCCGGTTCCTGGCCGACTACGTGCCCACCCAGGACGGTGAGCTCACCCGCCGCTACAAGGCCGCCGGGCTGGTGGTGTGCGGCAAGACCAACCTCTCCGAGTTCGGCCTGCTGCCCACCACCGAGCCCGAGCTGCACGGCCCGACCCGCAACCCGTGGGACCTCGCGCTGTCCGCGGGCGGGTCCAGCGGCGGCGCGGCGGCGGCCGTGGCCGCCCGGATGGTGCCGATGGCCAACGCCAGCGACAGCGGCGGCTCGATCCGCGTCCCGGCCGCCAACTGCGGCGTGTTCGGGATGAAGCCCACCCGGCTGCGGATCTCCTCCGCGCGCCGCCGGGCCGGCGTGTCGATGCGGATCGCGGTGCTCAGCGAGCACGCCGTGACGCTGAGCGTGCGGGACTGCGCCGCGCTGCTCGACGCCACCGCGGGCCCGCTGCCCGGCGACCCGTTCGTCGCGCCCCGCCCGCCGCGCCCCTACCTGGAGGAGACCCGGCGCGACCCGGGCCGGCTGCGGATCGCGGTCAGCGCCGAGTCGCCGACCGGGGCCCCGCTGCACGCCGACTGCGCCGCCGCCGTCGAGGACGCCGCCCGGCTGTGCGAGAGCCTGGGCCACCACGTCGAGTACGCCACGCCCCGGCTGGACGCCGCCGCGCTGGGCAA
Organism: Saccharothrix espanaensis DSM 44229; assembly: GCF_000328705.1. NCBI lineage: Bacteria > Bacillati > Actinomycetota > Actinomycetes > Pseudonocardiales > Pseudonocardiaceae > Saccharothrix > Saccharothrix espanaensis. The sequence goes on from NC_019673.1 coordinate 1,107,410, forward strand.
GGCGTTCGCCACGGTCTCCGCCGGCGGGCTCGCCTGGGACATCGCCCGCTTCGAGCGCCTGCTCGGCAAGACCGCGACCGCCGCCGACTTCGAGCCCGCGACCTGGGCGATGGTCGAACGCGGCCGCGCGGGCACGATCAGCCTGGCCGGCTACCTGGACGCGCTGGCCGAGCTCCAGGCCCTGTGCGACGACCTGGCCGCGTTCCAGGCCCCCTACGACGTGTGGCTGACGCCGACCGCCGGCGCGCCCGCCCCGCCGCTGGGCTCGTTCGACGCCCCGGCCGACGACCCGACCCGCGGCCAGCGCTTCGCCGCCGCCTACCTGCCGTTCACGGTGCTGTGCAACGTGACCGGCCAACCCGCGATGTCCGTGCCACTGCACTGGAACGCCGACGACGTGCCGGTCGGCGTGCACTTCGTCGGCCCGTACGGCGACGAGGGCCTGCTCTACCGGCTCGCCGCCCAACTGGAAGCCGCCCGCCCGTGGGCGCACCGCCGCCCGCCCCACTCGGCCACCTGACCGGACCAAGGAGAACGAGCATGACCGCACCCGAGAAGACCGGCACCGGACCCAGCGTGAACCCGCTGTTCCCCGGTCCGCACTGGACGTCGTTCCGGTTCATCGACAGCGACGTGATGGACAGCCAGTTCAAGCACCACCTCGGCCTGGCCCTCTACGGCATGTCCGACATCGGCGAGTGCCTGGAAGCCCTGCGCACGATCGGCGTGGACGACGAGGAGAGCTGGCTGCGCGCGTGGACCGCCCGCGCCGAGATCCTCCAGGAGCGCGCCGAGCTCGCCGAGAAGGAGGGCCGGCTGATCAGCGCGGCCAGCTCCTACCTGCGGGCGTCCACCTACTGGCGGGCCGGGCTGATCCACTTCAGCTTCCCCGAGGACCCGCGGATCAAGGCCAACGCGCTCAACAGCTACCACTGCTACGACCGCTACCTCGACCTCGCCGACTACCCCGGCGAGTACGTGAAGATCCCCTACGAGAACAGCTTCCTGCCGTCCTACCTGTACCGCAGCCCGCACGCCGAGGGCGCCGCGCCGGTGCTGATCTTCTTCCAGGGGCGCGACGCCTGGCCGGAGGACACCCGCTGGGTCTACGAGGGCGCGATGCGGCGCGGCTACCACTGCCTGGCCGTCCAGTGCCCCGGCCAGGGCATGGCGCTGCGGGTCAACGGCCTGACCTTCCGGCACGACTGGGAGAACGTGATCACGCCCGTCGTGGACGTCGTGGTCGCCCTCGACGGCGTGGACCCGGACCGGATCGGGCTGATGGGGTCCAGCTTCGGCGGCCACCTCGCGCCGCGCGCCGCTGCGTTCGAGAAGCGGATCAAGGTGCTCATCGCCAACCCCGGCTACCTCCAGTGGGGTCCGCCGATCCGCGCCCAGCTCCCCGACGTGCTCGCCGAGGCGTGGGAAGCGGGTCCGGACGCCTTCAACGCCGCCATCGCGGCGGTGGGCGAGCACTCGGCGCTGATCGAGTGGTACGTCCGCGACTCGGCGTGGAAGCACGGCGCGGGCTCGGCCTACGAGCTGTTCGCCGAGTTCGACGCGTGCGACCTGACCGACGTGGCCGGGCAGATCGAGGCCGACACGCTGATCATGGACGGCACCGAGGAGGCGTACTCGGAGGGCCAGGCCGAACTGCTCTACGACGCGCTGACGTGCCCCAAGAAGTTCCTGGTCTTCGACGAGTCGACGACCGCGCAGCTGCACTGCCAGGCGGGCGGCGAGGCCACCGCCGCCGAGTTCACGCTGGACTGGCTGGACGGCCGGCTCTGATCGCCACCCCCTTCCCGGCGGCCCCCTTCCCCTGAGGAGAAACGATGACGCGCGCCCCGATCCGCCTCTGCGAGGCCGCGCCTTGAGCGGCGTGACGGACGTCGCCCCGGCCGCGCCGGCACCGGTCGTGCGGCTGCGGGACACCCTGCGCCAGGGCGGGTGGGCGATCTGCCTGCTCGCCGTCCCGCTGGTGGTGATGGAGCAGCTGAGCCGCGAGGCCACCAACACGCTGGCGCCCGACATCCGGGACGCGTTCGGGATCTCCGACGCGCTGCTGGTGGCGCTGGCCGGGTTCGCCGGCGTCGCGCTCACCCTGGGCGGGCTGCCGATGGCGTGGCTGGCCGACCGGGTGCGGCGCAAGCACCTGGTGGTCGCCTCGGCCTCGGTGGGCGCGCTGTCGCTGGTGGGGGCCGGCCTCGCGCAGAACACCTGGCAGCTGTTCGTGGCCTACACGTTCACCGGGTTGGCCGCGGCCTACTCCAACCCGGTGTTCGGCTCGCTGATCTCCGACGCCTACCCGGTGGGCGGGCGCGGCCGGGTCTTCTCGTTGCAGGCCATGGCGACACCGCTGGGCCAGGCCATCGGGCCGGTGCTCGCGGGGGCGATCTCCGGCGTCGCGGGTGACGGCGACCAGGCGTGGCGGTGGGCCTACCTCGCGCTCGCCGCGCCGTACGCGGTGCTGGCCGTCACGGCGGCGCTGTTCCTCAAGGAGCCCGAGCGGGGGCAGGCGGACCGGCTGGGACTGTCCGAAGAGGACACCAGGCCGCACGAGCCGCCGGTCGGGACGTGGACGGCGTTCCGCCGGATGATGAAGGTGCGCACGTTCCTGTACATGTGCCTGGGGATCGGCGTGCTGGGCCTGGCGCTGTTCACCGTGCCGGTGCAGATGTCGATCCTGCTCGGCGACGAGTACGGGTTCGACGCGTTCACCCGCGGCCTGATCTTCTCGCTCACCCAGATCCCGGTGGTCGGGGCGATGATCTACGGCGGCCACCAGTTCGACCGGACCTACCGGCGGCGGCCGGAGCGGACCGTGCACATCGCGGGCGCGGCGATCCTCACGTTCGGCGGGCTGGTCGTGGTCGGCGTGTGGTTCCAGCCGATCGCGCTGCTGCTGGCCTGCTACGTGCTGGCCTCGGTGTGCGTGGGTGTCGCCCTGGTGGCGGTGAGCCCGCTGGTCGCCTCAGTCACACCGTTCGTGCTGCGGGCGCAGGCCTTCGCGCTGCTGCCGGTGTTCACGTTCCTGATGGGCGGGTTCTTCGGCTCGATCTTCGCGGGCATGATCTCCGGCTCCTACGGGCCGAGGCTCGCGCTCACCATCGCCGTGGCCGTCTCGGCGTTCATCGCCGGCTACCTGTTCCTGCGCGGCGGCCGGTACCTGGTCCACGACATCGACGCGGCGGCGGGCAAGCCGCCGGCAGCACAGGAGGAGCCGTGAGCACGGCAGGCAGTGTCGCGCCGAACCCGTTCGACCTGACCGGCAAGGTCTCCGTCGTCACCGGCGCCAGTTCGGGCATCGGGGCGGAGATCGCGCGGGCGTTGGCCGCGGCGGGCAGCGCGGTCGTGCTGGTCGGCCGGTCCACCGACCGGCTGGCGGTCGCGGCGGAGGCCGTCGCGGCGGTCGGGGCCGAGCACCACGAGGTGGCCGCCGACCTGCGCGACGACGGCGCGGCGGAGGCGGTCGTGGCCGCCGCGCTGCACCGGTTCGGCCGGATCGACGTCCTGGTGCACTCGGCCGGCATCTACGCGCAGGCGTCGCTGGCCGACACCACCGACGAGATCTTCGACGGGCAGTGGGAGACCAACGTGCGCGGGCCGTTCCGGCTGACCCGGGCGGCGCACCCGCACCTGGGCCGGGGCGCGTCGGTGGTCTTCGTGTCCTCGATGTCCGGGCACGTCGGCTCGCCCGACGACGCCGCCTACTGCGCCTCCAAGGGCGCGGTGGAACTCCTGGTGAAGGCCCTGGCCACGGAACTCGCGCCGGCCGGCGTGCGGGTCAACGCGGTCGCGCCCGGCAACGTGCACACGCCGATCAACGCCGGCCTGATCACGCCCGAGGTGCAGCGCGGGATCGAGGCGAGCACGCCCGCCGGCCGCGTCGGCGTGGTCACCGACATCAGCCCGGCGGTCGTCTACCTGGCTTCGGACGCCGCGGCGTACGTGCACGGCGCGAGCCTGCGCGTCGACGGCGGATTCACCGCCCAGTAGCCACTCTTCCCACCGAGCACGAGGAACACCCGATGAGCACATTCCCCAGCGGTGTCGGTCTCGACGCCTTCCACCGCGAACTGGACCGGCTGGAGCTGGTCTCCCGGTTCCCCGAGATGCCCCGCAACATGTTCGACGAGGGACCGCACCTGGTGACCACGCCGGAGCTGCCCTGGGGCGACGAGGTGCGCGAGCGTTCGATCGAGGCGTACCGGCGGTTCATCCACGGGGAGACGTGGATCACCGGCGGCGGCGCGCGGGAGATGGAGGCGCAGGTCGTCGGCTGGCTGGGCGGGCTGCTCGGCGCGGCGGAGCCCGCCGGGTTCGTGTCCTCCGGCGGGTCCGAGTCCAACATGTGCGCCATCCTCACCGCGAAGCACCTGGCCGGCCGCAAGGGCGGCAGCGTGGTGTTCCCGGACAACGGGCACTACTCGCTGCACAAGCTGTGCCGGATGTTCGACCTCGACCCGGTCGTGGTGCCCGCGCCCGAGGGCGCGCTGCACCTGGTGGACCCCGCCGCGATCGAGGCCGCCATCCGGCCGGACACCATCGCGATCATCGCGACCGCCGGCACGTGGGCGTACGGCAGCGTGGACCCGATCGCCGAGATCGGCGAGATCGCCCAGCGGCACGGGCTGTACCTGCACGTGGACGGCGCGTTCGGCGGGTACATCCTGCCGTTCCTGGAGCGCTGCGGGTACGACCCGACCATCCCGCCGTGGGACTTCCGGGTGCCCGGGGTCTGCTCGATCAGCGCGGACCTGCACAAGAACGGCATGGCACCGCCGCCCGCCGGCACGCTGATCTTCCGCGACCCGGAGCTGTTGGCCGCCGCCAAGGAGATCTGCCCGCCCAACGGGACGATGTCCGGCACGCGCGGCGCGGGTCCGATCGCGGGCGCGTGGGCGATGGTGACGCTGCTGGGCGAGGCCGGCTACACCGCCGTGTCGCTGAAGTCCATGGCACTGCGGGACGAACTGGTCGCCGGTGTGCGCGAGATCGACGGGCTCAGCGTCCACCCGGGGTCGCGGATCAACATGACGCTGATCCACTCCGGGACGCTCGACCTGCGGCCGGTCGCCGAGGAGCTCCGCGCCCGGGGCTGGATGTACGCGGCCCGCGCGGTGCCCGCGCCGGTGAGCATCGTCGTGGTCCCCATGCCGCACAACGACGGGCAGACCGCGCCGTTCCTGGCCGACCTGCGCGACGCGGTCGGGCTCGCGCTGCCGCTGGGCTCCGGCGTGGTGCCCGCGGAGCGGGAGAAGGTGTCCAGCTATGGGTTCTGAGCCGACCACCGGGCCGGTTCCCGGGCAGATTGCCGGGCCGATCCCCGGGCCGATCCCCGGGCAGATTACTGGGCAGATCCGGGTGTCCGTCGACATCGGCGGCACCTTCACCGACCTGGTCGTGGAGCAGGGGGCGGCGCTGCGGCTGTTCAAGTCGCCGACCGTGCCCGGCGACCCCGTGCTGGGCATCATGAACGCGCTGGAGATGGCCGCCGACGCCGACGGCGTGCCGCTGGCCGAGTTCCTCGGCCGGACCGGCTCGTTCGTGCACGCCACCACGCGCGGGCTCAACGCCGTGCTCACCGGCAACACCGCGCGCACGGCGTTCCTCACCACCGAGGGCCACCCGGACGTGCTGCTGCTGCGGGAAGGCGGCCGGCAGCGGCCGTTCGACTTCACCGTGCCGTTCCCCGAGCCGTACGTGCCGCGCTCGCTCACGTTCGAGGTGCGCGAGCGGATCGGGTCGACCGGGGAGGTGTTGCGGCCGCTGGACCTCGCGGCGCTGGAGCACACCTGCGACCGGTTGGCCGCCACCGGGGTGGAGGCCGTCGCGGTGTGCCTGCTGTGGTCCACCGTCAACCCGGAGCACGAACTGGCCGTCGCGCAGGTGCTGCGGCGTCGGCTGCCGGACGTCCCGGTGACGTTGTCGCACGCGCTCAACCCGTCGCTGCGGGAGTACCGGCGGGCGTCGTCGGCGGCGATCGACGCGTCGCTCAAGCCGTTGATGACCGAGTACGTCGCCGGGCTCACCGGCCGGCTGCGGACCGCCGGGCTGACCGGGCGGATCCTGATGGTCACCTCCGCCGGCGGGGTGGTGGACGTGCTGGACGCGGCCGACAAGCCCATCCTGACCATCAACTCCGGGCCGTCGATGGCCCCGGTCGCCGGGCGCGCGTACGCCACGGCCGACCTGGGCGCGCGGACCGTGATCGTCGCCGACGCCGGCGGCACCACCTACGACGTGACCCTGGTGCGGCGCGGCGAGATCCCGTCGACCCGCACGGCGTGGGTGGGCGACGAGGGCACCGGGCACATGACCGGGCTGCCGTCGATCGACGTGAAGAGCGTCGGCGCGGGCGGCGGCAGCATCGCGTGGGTCGACCCGGGCGGGCTGCTGTGGGTCGGGCCGCAAAGCGCCGGGTCGGTCCCCGGTCCCGCCTGCTACGGCAACGGCGGCACGGACGCGACGGTCACCGACGCGGCGCTGGTGCTGGGCTACCTCGACCCGGCGAACTTCTCCAGCGGGTCGATGACGCTCGACGCGCGGGCGGCGCTGGACGCGGTGACCGAGCGGGTCGCCCGGCCGCTGGGGCTGGACCCGATCGCGGCGGCGGACGCCGTGCTGCGGTTGACCACCGAGCAGATGGCGCACGCCATCCAGGAGATCACCCTCCAGCAGGGCGTCGACCCGGCGCGGGCGGTGCTGGTCGGCGGGGGCGGGGCGGCCGGGTTGAACGCGGTCGCCGTCGCCGCCCGGCTGGGCAGCCGCGAGCTGGTGATCCCGGCGGTGGGCGCGGCGCTGGCCGCCGCCGGGGCGCTGATGTCCGACCTGACCGCCGTGTACAACACCACCGTCCCGGCGGTGACCAGCAGCTTCGAGCCGGCGCGGGTGAACGCGGCGCTGGCCGGGCTGCGCGAGCGGTGCCGCGAGTTCACCGCGCACGTCGGGGCGGCCGAGGACGACGCGATCGTCACGCTGTTCGCCGAGGCCCGGTACCCGCAGCAGATCTGGGAGCTGGAGGTGCCGCTGCGGGTGGGCGCCTTCGTCGACGGATCCGACGTGACCGACTTCGAGGCCGACTTCCACGCCACCCACCAGCAGATCCTCGGCATCACCGACGAGGGGTCGCCGGTCGAGGTGGTGAGCTGGGGCGCGCGGGTCCGGGTGCCGCTGCGCGAGTCCGGCGGCGTGCTGACCGCCCGGCTCGGGCCCGCCGCGCCGCCGACCACCCGCCGCGCGTACGTGCGGGGGACCGGGATGACCGACGTGCCGGTGCGCTCGCTCGCCTCGATCGTGCCGGGCGAGCTGCTGCCCGGACCGCTGCTGGTCGAGTCGCCGTTCACCACGGTCGTGGTCGCCGACGCGAGCACGTGCGAGCTGAGCGGGTCCGGCTCGTTGATCGTCCACCCCGCGCGGGACGCCCGCCGGGCCGACACGGAGGTGGCCTGACATGACCGGGACCACGGCGGTGCGGGACGGCGCCGCGCTGGCGGTGCTCAGCCACCGCTTCGAGGCGATCGTCCGGCGGATGTCCACCACGCTGGCCCGCTCGGGCCGGTCCGGGGTGCTCAACACCGCGCGGGACTTCTCGTGCTGCGTGCTGACCGCCGCCGGCGACGTGCTGATGACCGGGCAGAGCCCGCCCATCCACGTCATGGGCGGTCCGGACCTCCAGGCGAGGTCGATGCTGGAGTTCCACCCGGACGTCCGGGCCGGCGACGCCTTCCTGCACAACTCGCCCTACCACGGCAACACCCACGCCGCGGACCACTCGATCCTGGTGCCGGTCGTGGACGACGCCGGCGTGCACCGGTTCACCGTGCTGGCCAAGGCGCACCAGGCCGACTGCGGCAACTCGGTGCCCACCACCTACATGGCCGGCGCCCGGGACGTCTACGAGGAGGGCGCGCTGATCTTCCCCGTGGTCAAGGTGCAGGAGGACTACCTCGACCGCGCGGACGTGCTGCGGATGTGCGAGATGCGGATCCGGGTGCCGCACCAGTGGCGCGGCGACTACCTCGCCGTGCTGGGCAGCGCCCGGATCGGCGAGCGCGCGCTGGTGGGGCTGGCGGAGGAGGTCGGCTGGGACGAGCTGGACGCGTTCGCCGCCGACTGGCTGGACTACAGCGAGTCCCGGATGGCCGCGGCGATCGCCGGCCTGCCCGCCGGGCGGGTCGTCACGACCACCCGGCACGACCCGTTCCCCGGGGTGCCCGACGGCGTCCCGGTGCGGGCGGAGGTGTCGGTCGACCCGGTCGACCGGGTGATCGAGATCGACCTGCGGGACAACCCGGACTGCGTGCCGTCGGGGCTCAACCTCAGCGAGGCGTCGTCCCGGACCGCCGCGCTGATCGGCGTGTTCAACAGCATCGACCACACCGTGCCGCACAACCAGGGCAGCTTCCGGCGGGTCCGGGTGCGGCTGCGGGAGAACTGCGTCGTGGGCATCCCGCGGCACCCGGTGAGCTGCTCGGTGGCGACCACCAACCTGGCCAACCGGCTGGGCAACCTGGTGCAGCGGGCGATGGCCGACCTCGGCGAGGGGATCGGGCTGGCCGAGGTCGGCACCGGCATGTCGCCGTCCGAGGCGGTGGTGTCCGGGGTGGACACCCGCAACGGCGCGGAACCGTTCGTCAACCAGATCTTCATCGGCACCAACGGCGGCGCGGGCGGTCCGGCGGGCGACGGCTGGCTGACCATGGACGACCTGGGCAGCGGCGGCACGCTGCTGCTCGACAGCGTCGAGATCGACGAGCTCAAGCAGCCGATCGTGATCCACGAGCGGCGGCTGGCCCGCGACACCGAGGGCGCGGGGCGGCACCGGGGCGCGCCCGGCCTGCACGTCGAGTACGGGCCGGTCGGCTGCGAGCTGGAAGCCATCTACGCCAACGACGGCGCGATCAACCCGATGCTGGGCGCGCGCGGCGGGCTGCCCGGCGCGCGGTCCGCGCAGCACAAGCGCGACCGGGCGGGCGAGCTGGTCGAGCTGGACAGCTGCGGGCCGGTGCGGGTCGTCGAGGGCGAACGGCTGGTGGCCCGCACCAGCGGGGGCGGCGGCTACGGCCCCCCGCACACCCGCGACCCGGAACTGGTCGCCAAGGACGTCCGCGAGGGCTGGGTCGGCGCGGTCCGCGCGCACCACGTCTACCGGGTCGTGCTGGACGACCACGGCCAGGTGGACGCCGCAGCCACCGCGCACCTGCGTGACGCGGCAGCCACCGCGCACCTGCGTGACCAGGAAGGCACCTCATGACCGCCACGACCGCACCCGATCGAACGCGCCTGGCCGCGCTGCTGGCCGCCGAGCGCGCCGCGTTCACCGAGCGCAACCCGCGCTCGGCCGCCGCGCACGCGGAGAGCCGGCACCTGCTGGGCGGCGTGCCGATGACGTGGATGGCCAAGAGCCTGGCCGGGTTCCCCCTCTACCTGGGGCGGGCGTCCGGCGCGCGGGTGGTCGACCTGGACGGCCACGAGCTGCTGGACTTCTGCCTGGGCGACACGGGGGCGATGGCCGGGCACTCGCCCGCGCCGACCGTGGCCGCGGTGACCCGGCGCTACGCCGAGCTGGGCGGCGCGACCACGATGATGCCGACCGAGGACGCCGAGGTCGTGGCGGCCGAGCTGGCGTCCCGGTTCGGCCTGGCGCAGTGGAGCTTCGCGCTGTCCGCGACCGACGCGAACCGCTGGGCGCTGCGGCTGGCCCGCGCGCTCACCGGCCGGCCGCGGATCCTGGTCAACAGCTTCAGCTACCACGGCAGCGTCGACGAGTCGTTCATCGTCGCCGGGCCGGAGGGCCCGCGACCGCGACCCGGCAACGTCGGCCCGCCGGTCGACGTGACCGAGACCAGCCGGGTGGCCGAGTTCAACGACCTCGCCGAGCTGGAGCGGCAGCTCGCGTTCGGCGACGTGGCCGCGGTGCTGATGGAACCCGCGCTGACCAACATGGGGATCGTGCTGCCCGACCCCGGCTACCTGATCGGGGTCCGGGCGCTCACCCGGGCCGCCGGGGTGCTGCTGGTCAACGACGAGACGCACACCGTGTCGGCCGGGCCCGGCGGGTGCACGCGGGCGTGGGGGCTGAGCCCGGACGTCGTCACGATCGGCAAGGCCATCGGCGGCGGGATCCCCATCGGGGCCTACGGGTTGAGCGCCGAACTGGCCGAGCGGCTGCGCCGGCGGACCGAGCTGGACCTGGTCGACACCGGCGGCATCGGCGGCACGCTCGCGGGCAACGCCCTGTCGCTGGCCGCCGCCCGCGCCACCCTCACCGAAGTCCTCACCGACTCCGCCTACGAGCACATGACCGCGTTGTCGACCCGCTACACGGCCGGGGTGCAAGAGCTGATCACCACCTGCGGCCTGCCGTGGACGGTGACGCAGCTCGGGGCGCGCTCGGAGTACCGGTTCACCCCGGTGCGACCGCGCAACGGCACCGAGTCCCAGCGGGCGACCGACGTCGAGCTGGAGGACTTCCTCCACCTCTACCTGCTCAACCGGGGCGTGCTGCTCACGCCGTTCCACAACATGGCGCTGATGTGCCCGCAGACCACCGCCGCCGACGTCGACCGGCACCTGACCGTGCTCGGCGCCGCCGTCCGCACCCTGACCAGCTGAAGGATTCCGATGTCCGAGCCGCACCACCTGCACCACTGGATCAACGGCAGGCCGCACGCCGGCACGGGCGAGCGGCGCGGGCCGGTGTTCGACCCCGCGCTGGGCGTGCGGACCGGGACCGTCCCGCTGGCCGGGCGCGCCGACGTGGACACCGCCGTCGCGGCGGCGCGTGACGCCTTCCCGGGCTGGAGCGCCACCTCCGCCGCCAAGCGGCAGCAGGTGGTGTTCCGGTTCCGGGAGCTGCTCGCCGCGCGGGCCGGTGAGCTGGCCGCGATCATCACCGCCGAGCACGGCAAGGTGCTCGCCGACGCGGCCGGCGAGATCGCCCGCGGCCTGGAGGTGGTCGAGCTGGCGACCGCGTTCCCGTTGCTGCTCAAGGGAGAGCACTCGGCGAACGTGTCCACCGGCGTCGACGTGCACACGATCGTCGAGCCGCTGGGCGTGGTCGCGGTGATCAGCCCGTTCAACTTCCCGGCGATGGTGCCGCTGTGGTTCGTGCCGGTCGCCGTCGCCGCCGGCAACGCGGTCGTGCTCAAGCCGAGCGAGAAGGACCCGTCCGCCGCGAACTGGCTGGCCGGGCTGTTCACCGAGGCGGGCCTGCCCGACGGCGTGCTCAACGTGCTGCACGGCGACAAGGAGGCCGTCGACGGGCTGCTGGAGCACGCCGACGTGCAGGCGGTGTCCTTCGTGGGGTCGACGCCGATCGCCCGCTACATCTACGAGACCGCCGCGCGGCACGGCAAGCGCGTGCAGGCGTTGGGCGGCGCGAAGAACCACATGCTCGTGCTGGCCGACGCCGACCTGGACGTGGCCGCCGACGCGGCGGTCAACGCCGGGTTCGGGTCGGCGGGGGAGCGCTGCATGGCGATCTCCGTGGTGGTCGTGGCGGAGCCGGTGGCCGACGAGCTGGTGGAGCGGATCACCGCGCGGATCCGGACGTTGCGGGTCGGCGACGGGCGGCGGTCGTGCGACCTGGGGCCGTTGATCACCGCCGAGCACCGGGACCGGGTGGCGCGGTACGTCGCGGGCGCGGCCGACGAGGGCGCGGTGGTGGTCGTGGACGGGCGGGACGTGCCGGTGGACGGCGCGGCGGAGGGGTTCTGGCTCGGGCCGACCCTGCTGGACCGGGTGCCGACGACCGCGCGGGTGTACCGCGACGAGATCTTCGGGCCGGTGCTGTGCGTGGTGCGGGTGCCCGGTCTCGCGGAGGGCCTGGCCCTGGTCAACGCGAGCGAGTACGGCAACGGCACCGCGATCTTCACCCGGGACGGCGGCGCGGCCCGCCGGTTCCAGCGGGCCGCGCAGGTCGGCATGATCGGCGTCAACGTGCCCATCCCGGTCCCGGTGGCCTACCACTCGTTCGGCGGGTTCAAGGCGTCGCTGTTCGGCGACGCCAAGGCCTACGGCGCGGCCGGCTTCCGGTTCTTCACCCGGGAGAAGGCGGTCACCAGCCGCTGGCCCGACCCCGGCCACGGCGGGCTCGACCTCGGCTTCCCGCGGAACTGACGGGAGGCGCGGCGGTGCGGCGGATCCTGGTGGTGGCGGTGCTCGTGCTCGCCGGGTGCTCCGGCGGGCAGCGGGCGGCCGAGCCGGAGCACGTGGTGCGGCCGACGCCGCCGGCCGCGCTGGGCGGCGGCAGCGGGACGGTCGAGGGGCCGGGCGTGACCGACACCCGGATCACCGTCGGCATGATCACCACCCGGACCGGGTCGGGCGGCGGCGCGTTCGAGCGGGCCGTGGACTCGATGGACGCGTTCGCCGCCCACCTCAACGCGCAGGGCGGGCTGCTCGGGCGTGAGCTGGTGGTGCTGCACGCCGACGACGCGTCGGACTGCGCCACCTACGGCCGGCTGCTGTCGTCCCTGCGGACCGAGGTGTTCGCGATGGTCGGCACCTGGTCGAACCAGGACGGCTGCGGGCAGGAGGTGCTCGACGCCGACCCGGACTTCGTGTCGGTGCACGGGAACCTGCTCACCCCGACGCTGTACCGGCTGCCCAACGCGGTCTCCGCGATCACCCTGCCGCCGGGCCTGCCCACCGGCGGGTACGAGTGGGTCGAGCAGCGGCACCCGGACGCGGTCACCCGCGCCGCCGCGCTCTACTCCACGCACATCCCCACCAACGGCCTGGCGGTGCACGCGACGGCCGAGTCCGTGGGCTACCGGTTCGCGTACTCGCGCGGCATCGGGCCCGGCGAGACCGGCTTCGCCGAGGACGTCGCGAAGATGGCGGACGCCGGGGTCCGGGTGGTCGACCTGTCCGGGACCGGCCCGGACGTCGTCGCGCGGTTCCAGCGGGAGTCCGCGCGGCAGGGCTTCCGGCCGGACGCGGTGATCGCGCCCACCGCGTACTCGCCGGGGTTCCTGGCCGAGGTCGGCGACGACGCCGGGAACCTGGTCGCGCCGCTGCCGTACGCGATGTTCCTGGGCGAGGACCGGGCCGACAACCCGGCGCTGGACACCTACCTGACGTGGCTGGAGCGCACGAGCCCCGGCGCCGTGCCCGACCTGTACGGGCTGGGCAGCTGGTCGGCGGGCGTGCTGTTCGCGGAGGCGGTGCGGGCCGCCGGGCCGGCGGTGACCCGGGCCCGGCTGCTCACCGCGCTGACCACCCTCGGGCCCACCACGGCCAACGGGATGAACGCGCCGTCCGAGGCCGGGCGGCACGACCCGCCGACCTGCCTGGCCGTCGTCGGCGTGCGGGACCGCCGGTTCGTGCGGCTGGACCCGGTCGGCGGCGGTTACCGGTGCCTCGGCTCGTACCGGCACATCTAGTGCCAGTCCACGGTCTCCGCGCGCACCGCGGCGTAGCGGTCCTCGGCGGTGTCGACGTAGGCGCGCATGTGCTCGCGGGTGAGCCGTTCGGCCAGGTCGCCGTCACCGTCGAGGATCGCCTGGCAGATCGCGCGGTGCTCGCGCTCGAACTTCGGCCGGCGCTCCGGCGGGAACAGGCCGCGCACCCGCTCGACGAACATCCGCTGGAGCGAGCGGGCGGACAGGGTGAGCACCGGGTTGCCGGACATCTCGGCCAGCAGCGCGTGAAAACCGTTGGTGTCCAAGGCGTGTTCGTCGTCCGGGTGCGCCAGGTGCGCCCGCAGCACGGCCAGGTCGCGCTCGTCGTGGCGTTCGGCGGCGAGGCGGGCGATCACCGGCTCCAGCGCGTACAGCGCGGAGGCGACGTCGCCGTAGGTGGCACCGGACATGTGGTAGTACAGCGAGGAGACCCGGGCGAAGTGCACGCTGTCCACCTGGGCGACCATCGGCCCGCCGCCGGGGCCGGGACGGATCACGATCAGGCCCTGCACCTCCAGCAGGCGCAGCGCCTCGCGCAGCGATCCCCGGCCCACGCCGTACTTGCCGAGCATGATCGCCTCGGCCGGCAGCATGGTCGCCGGCGGCAGGTCGCGGATGTCGCGGACGATCTCCCGCGCCACCACCTCGGACAGCTTCTCGGTGCGCCGGGGGCGGACCCGCCCGGCCTCCTTACCGTCCACAGTGGAGTTCCCCTCGCCTCGTCCCGGTCCTGCCGGGGAGCGTATCGGAGATCCATGGCAATCGTAGGCATTGATTCGCGGCGTCGCCGTCGACCAGGGGAGAGCAGTCGTGGGCAGACTCCAGGAAACCACCGCCACCGGGCACCGCGACCGGTGGCGCGCGCTCGCCGTGCTGGCCACCGCGCAACTGCTGGCGGCCGTCGACGTGACGATCATGGTGATCGCCCTGCCGTCGGCGCAGCGCGACGTCGGGCTGGCCGACGGTGACAAGCACTGGGTGCTGGTCGCCTACTCGTTGACGCTGGGCGCGCTGCTGCTGGCCGGCGGCCGGGTCGGCGACCGGATCGGGCAGCGGCGGGCGCTGGTCGTCGGCGTGCTGGGGTTCACCGCGGCCTCGGCGGTCGGCGGGGTCGCGCCGGACGCGGCCACCCTGATCGGCAGCCGGGTCGGCCAGGGGGTGTTCGCCGCGATGCTGGTGCCGGCGGCGTTGTCGCTGGTCAGCGTGACCTTCACGGACCGGGCCGAGCGGGCGCGGGCATTCGCGGCGTTCAGCGCGACGCTGATGGCGGGCGCCGCCGTCGGGCAGGTGCTCGGCGGGGCGCTGACCACCTGGGCGGACTGGCGGTGGTGCATGTACGTCAACGTGCCGATCGGGGTGGCGGTGGTGGTCGCGGCGCTGAAGTACGTGCCGGCGACCCGGCCGTCCCGCGAGGCGCGCATCGACGTGCCGGGGGTGCTGCTGGCAGCCGGCGGGCTCGGGGCGATCGTCTACGCGCTCGGCGAGGTCGACCGCAACGGGTGGTTCTCGCAGGTGACGCTCGGGTTGCTCGGAGCGGGTCTGGTGCTGCTGGCGGCGTTCCTGCACTGGCAGACCCGCGCGCGCCGGCCGTTGCTGCCGCTGGGCGTGCCCGCCCACCGGTCGCGCGCGGGCGCGAACCTGGCCGTGGTGGCGGCGCAGTTCGCGATGTTCGGCATGTTCCTGTTCCTGACCTACCAGTTGCAGGTGGTCAGCGGGTTCTCGGCGCTGCGCACGGGGCTCGCGTTCCTGCCGTTCGTGGCGGTGAGCGTCCTGGCGACCCGGCTGGCGCTGCGGCTGCTCGCGGTGGTGCGGCCCCGGCTGCTGATCCCGGCCGGGCTGGTGCTGATCGGCGGCGGGTTCGCGTTCCTGGTCGCGCTCACGCCGACCAGTTCGTACGTCGGGCTGGTGCTGCCCGCGCTCGTCCTGGCCGGGGTGGGCAGCGGGCTGCTGATGGCCCCGAGCATGAGCGCGGCGACCACCGTCGAGGACGTCTCGCACGCGGGACCGGCGTCCGCGCTGGTGCGCACCAGCCAGCAGATCGGCGCGGCACTGGGCCCCGCCGTGCTGGGCGGGCTGGCGTCGGCGTACACCGACGTGCCCGCGGGCGGGGCACCGGACGCGGCGGCGATCGTGCGCGGGTACGCGTCGGCCGGCGCGTGGGCGGCGGCGATCCTGATGGGCACGGCCCTGGTGGTCGCGCTGTTGTTGCCGCGCAAGGGTTAGTTGTCGCGGGTCAGGAAACCGATGACGGCTGGTAGGCGGCCACACCGCCGCCGGATACCGACCACCGGCAACCCGGCTCCACACCGGCGTCACCGGCCTCCCGGCCTCGTGCAACTAGCGGGTGCGGCTGGGGCCGAACTCGCGGTCGGCCTGCGCGTCGATCGCGTCCTCCAGCTCGGTGCTGTGCAAGAGGGTCAGGGCCTCGCCGGAGTTGCCGAGCACGTCGGTGAACCGGCGCACCAGCAGACCCTCCACCCTGTCCAGCACCTCCCGGCCGTGGTCGGTGATGGAGAACAGGACGCCGCGCCCGTCGTCGGCCGTGCCGCTGCGCCGGATGAAGCCCGACTTCACCATGCCGCTGGTCAGCGCCGAGATCGCCGGCCGGGTGACCGCCGCGTACCGGGCGAGCTCGTACGCGCGCTGGTGGCCGAGGGCCGCGCTGCTCAGCGCGCGGTACTGGGCGAGCGTCAGACCGCCGTCCTCGCACACCTGCTGGGCGATCCGGGCCAGCCGGATGACCGTGCGGATCGCGTCGAGCATCCTGGTGTCGGAATCCCTGTCGTCCACGGTGCTCTCCTCGCTGCGGTCGGCCGCGTTGCGGTCGACAACAGGCCCGGGAAGAAGCCTAGTGCGTGCTGTGGCCGACTGCGGGCCGATCAGGTCGATGTGCGGCCGATCGAGCGACGAGTGGCTGCGGGAAAGCGCTGCGCGCCGGATCGCAGTGGTGACTGGTGCACAGGGACAGCGACACGCTCGCTATGGTCGATTCGTCTTGCTGTCGCGCCGCTCGTGACTTGGCGGCGAGTGGTGGGGGAGTCGTGGACGACGACGAGTGCAAGCACCTGTTGCCACCGGGGCAGTGCGCGCTGTGCCGGGAACCGCCGCCTGGTGTGCTGAAGCAGGGGTGGCGGACCGAAGGCGGGCGTGCCTACCACAACGACCCGTCGTGCGACTGGCTGCGCAAGGGGCACCAGCGGTCGCGGCGTCAAGGCAAGGACACGCACGACGCGGTGCGCGTGCGGTGGAACGACGTCGACCCCGGCACCTTGCAGCCTTGCGACTACTGCTGCACGCCCGAGTGGTTGCGGCGGCACGACTTCCAGTCCCCGCTCGACCCCGGCAAGGCGTGCGAGGTGCGCGCCGACGGCCGGTGGTGGCCCGGCACGCTGGTGTGGGAGGGCGCTCGCCGCGCCGACGGGCTGTGGTGGGCCCGGGTCTCCTACCGGCGTGACGGCCGGGTGGTGCGCGCCGTGGTCGGCGAACGCGACGTGCGGCCCGCCGGGTAGTCCGCAGGAACGACCCGTTCGGCAGGCCCCCGTCAGCGTTGGACCCGTCAGCGTTTGACCCGTTCAGCGTTTGAGCCGTTCAGGGCTGGACGAGGCCGGCCTCGTGGGCGAGGACGGCGGCCTGCACCCGGTTGGCGAGGTCGAGGCGGGTCAGGATGGTGCTCACGTGGCCCTTCACCGTGCCCTCCACCAGGTTCAGCCGGGTGGCGATCCGGGCGTTGCTCAACCCGGCACCCAGCAGCGCCAGCACCTCCCGCTCGCGCGGCGTGAGCAGGTCGGTCTTCGCACGTGCCGCTCCGGAGCGGCTCAGCGGCCTGGTGCCCAGCGCGGCGAGCACCCGCGCGGCCACCTTCGGCGCCAGGTACGCGCCGCCGCCCGCCACGGCGTGCACGCCGGCCAGCAGTTCCCTGGGGTTGCCCGATTTCAGCAGGAAACCGCGGGCCCCGCCGTCCAGCGCCCGCGCCACGTAGGCGTCGTCGCCGAACGTGGTCAGCACCGCCACCGCCACCTCCGGCGCGGCCCGGGTGATCTCGGCCGCCGCCGCCAGGCCGTCCAGCCGGGGCATCCGGACGTCCAGCAGCGCCACGTCCGGCCGGTGCGCGATCGCCAGGTCCACCGCGTCCCGGCCGTTGTCGGCCTCCGCCACGACGGTGAGGTCCGGGTCGGTGCCGAGGATCGCCTTCACCCCCGCGCGGATCATGGCTTCGTCGTCGGCCAGCAGTACCCGGATCATCAGTGCCCCACCTCTTCGTGCCCCATCCCGCCGTGCCCCACCTCTTCGTGCCCCATCCCGCCGTGCCCCACCCCGTCGTGCCCCGTCTCGTCGTGCCCCACCTCGCGCTGAACCGGTTCGTCGTGGGTCGGTTCGTGGGCGAGTGGGAGGGTGGCGACCAGTTCGAACGTGCCGCCGGCGCGGTCGAACCGGATCGTGCCGCCCGCCAGGCGGACCCGCTCGCGCAGCGCGGTCAGGCCGGTCCGGGCACCGGGGGCGCGGCGGGCGGTGGCCGGCACCGGGTTGGCGACGGACACCACCGCCGTGTCGTCGGTCGCGGTCACGGTGATCCGCACGGGCGCGCCGGGCGCGTGCTTGGCGGCGTTGGTCAGCGCCTCGCGCACCACCCGGTGCGCGGCCTGGGCGGTCGCCGGGGGCAGCGGTCGGCGGCCGGTCCAGGACAGCGTGACCGGCAGGCCCGCCTCGGCCGCCCCGGCGGCCAGGTCGTCCAGGTCGGCGGTCGGCGGGTGCAGCGGCGGCGGGTCGTCGGCGCGCAGCAGCGTGACGATGCCGGCCAGGCCCTCGATCGCGGTGCCGGCCGCCGAGCGCAGGCCGGCCGCCGCTTCCCGGTGGTGTTCGGGCAGGTCGCGGGCGAGTTCGAGGGCCCCGGCGCGCAGGGCCAGCAGGCTCAGCTCGTGGCCCAGGCTGTCGTGCATGTCGTGCGCGATCCGGGTCCGCTCACGCAGGTGGACCCGTTCGGTGGCGGCCGCGGCCAGGTCCGCCTGCTGGCGGGCCGAGCGGCCGACCAGCCACGGCAGCACCACCGCCCCGACCAGCAGCACGGGCGCGGTGGTCCACGCGTCGGCGGCCACCAGCCCGAGCGGGACGACCAGCACGGCCGCCGCCCCCAGCACCGCCGCCGCCGCCCGCGCGTGCGGCACCCGGCGGCCGATCAGGAACGCCGCCACGGCCAGCGCCGCGTCCACCACGACCACCCACGGCGGCACGTGGTCCACCATCGCGACCGCACTCGCCTGGGCGGCCACCGCGCACAGCGCCAGCGCGGCGAGCGGGCCGCCCGTCCCCGGTTCCATCACGGGCACCGACGCTACCTGCCGGCCGGCTGCGGCTCGGGTGCCCGGTCGGCCGGCCCGGTGCGCTCGCGCAGCAGCCGCGCGGCGCGGGTGGCCAGGACCGCCAGGTTCAGCGCGCTCGACACCGCGAGCCAGACCACCAGCGCCGGCGAGTAGTGGGCGACCTGGAACAGCGTGATGTCCCGACCGCCGCCGACCAGCAGCCCGAGCAGGGTCGGCAGCAGGATCAGGGCCGCCACCGGGACCAGGCGCGGGACCATCCGGACCACCACCTGCCACAGGGCGCGGCGGGGCCACGCGCGGCGCAGCGCCAGGACGCCGAGCACCAGGCTGAGCAGCGTCAACGCCCCCAGCACCAACTCGGTCACCAACCGGGTGGACGGCGGCTCGGCGGGCGTGCCGCCGTCGGCGAGCGCCGCCAGGCCGTCCTCCAGCGCGGAGGTGCCCTCGTTGCCCAGGGCGAAGCCGGTGTTCGCGATCACGGCGACGCCGTAGCCGGAGGGCAGCAACAGCTGGCCCGCGCAGTAAGTGAACCAGATGCCGCTGTGCCGCACCTTGCCGCCGTTCGTGGCCCAGCCCAGGGCGTAGGACGGGCTCTGCGCGGACGCCGTGTGCATCGCGGTGATGCCGGCGGCGGACACCAGTTGCGCCCCGGACGCCGCGCGACCGCCGTTCGACTGCACCACCAGCCACTTCGCCATGTCCTCGGCGGTGGTGATCACCCCGTCCGAGCCCGCGACGAACCGGGTGGGCTCGGTGGCCGGGATCGACGCGCCGTAGGCGTGCACGTGCCCCTTGACGACGTCGTCGGGCAGGTCGTCGGGAGTGGTGGTGATCGACGTCGTGTCGTGCATCCCGGCGGGCTCGAAGACGTGCCGGCGCAGGTAGTCGCCGAACGGTTCGCCGCTCGCCCGCTCGACCACCAGGGCGGCCAGGTGGTAGTTGGTGTTGGTGTAGCGGTGCTCGGTGCCGGGGTCGGAGGCCAGGGCCGTCGGGTTGACCCGGGTGACGGCGTCGGCCGGCGAGGACGGCTGCGGCCGGCTCTTCTCCGGCAGGGTCCGGTCGGTGATGCCCGAGGTGTGGTCGAGCAGGTGGCGGACGGTGATCCGCGCGCCGCGCTCGTCGGCCGGGTGGAACTCCGGGACGTACCGGGCCACCGGGGTGTCCAGGTCGAGCGCGCCGCGCTCGGCGAGCTGGACGACGGCCAGCGCGGTGAACGACTTGCTCACCGACGCGATCGGCATCCGGGTCTTCGCGGTCACGGCGGCACCGGTGGACGTGCGACCGTGACCGGACACGTGGACCACCCGGTCGCCCTTGGTGATCGCGACGGCGACACCGGGGTAGGCGGCCGCGTCGGCGTGGTCGGCCACGTACTCGGCCACCCGGCGGTCGAGCGCGGCCGGGTCGGCGGCGTGCGCCGCAGCCGTGGTTGCGGTCGTCGCGGCCACGACCGGGATCGTGGCCACCAGGAGTGCTGCGGCGAGTGCTGTTGTCTTGCCCATCACGGGTCTGTCCCCCTCGTTCGGTCGGCGTGGACGACGCTACGAACGGCGGGCCGGCGGCACCCGACCCGGAGGACAGGGCCGGTACCCGACTTTCGTCAGGGGGAACCAGGCGGCCGGGCCTGACGTTCGTCAGGGGTGGGCACGGTGGAGACGGTGTTGACGTGGGGCGTTCCCGGCGGCGTGCTGTCGGTCGTCGCGATCGGGGTCTACGACGTGGTCCGGCAGCGCCGGCGCCGGCGGACCGGCCGGACGCTGTCCGCCACGTACCTGGACGAGGTCACCGCGATGTTCTACGGGACCAAGCGGGTCCAGCTGGACCACCAGGAGTCGATGTCGCTGATGCGCGAGGAGGACGCCCAGGGCGCGCCGCCGCGCACGGGAGTCGACCTCGACCGGGGGATCGTGGTCCTGCGGCCGGGGACGACCGGGCGTCCCGCTGACGGCGACCGCTGACGGCGACCGCTGACGGCGACCGCTGACGCCGGGGCGTTCACACCGGGGGCGCGGTTCGGCGGTGTCGCGGGACGGGGACTGCGCCGTGCGGTCGCCCGGGGGAGGCTGGAAGGGTGGGTGGGCGTTGCTCCCGGAGGTGGGTGCAACGTTCTGGACCGGGTTGACGATGTGAGACGCGAGTGGTGGTCGTGCCGAGTGGGCCGCCCGGCGGGGAGGCGTTGATGGCGCGGGCGGACGGCGTGCGGGCCGGGGCGGCGTCGGAGGTCGGCCGGGTGCGGTCGTCCAACGAGGACAGCCTGCTCGTGGGGGCCGCGCTGTTCGCGGTCGCCGACGGGATGGGCGGGCACGCCGCGGGCGAGGTGGCCAGCGCGATGGCGGTCGAGCACCTGCGGGAGCTCGACCGGCGCGCCGAGCTGCGGCCCGACGACATCCGGGAGACCCTCGCGGAGGCCAACCGGGCGATCCGCGCCGCCGGGCTGGAACACCCCGAGCAGGCCGGCATGGGTGCCACGGCCACCGGGCTGGGGCTCGTGCGGTTCGCCGGGTCGCCGCACTGGGTGGTGTTCAACATCGGCGACTCGCGGGTCTACCGGTACGCCGGCGGGGTGCTGACCCTGCTGACCGTCGACCACTCCGAGGCCGCCGAGATGGTGGCCGCCGGGGCGCTGACCGAGGAGCAGGCCAGGTACTCGCGGTTCCGCAACGTGATCACCCGGGCGCTGGGCGTGCACCCCTCGATCGAGCCCGACCAGTGGGTGTTCCCACCGGTCGCGGGCGAGCGGTTCGTGCTGTGCTCGGACGGCCTGACCGGTGAGCTGGAGGACGACGAGATCGCCGCCGTGCTGCGGGACGTGACCGACCCGGAGTGCGCGGCCGGCGAGCTGGTGCGGCGGGCGGTCGACGCGGGCGGGCGGGACAACGTCACCGTGGTCGTCGTCGACTACGGGCCGGGTGACGACGCGCCCGCTGACACGGTGCCGCGGACCGCGCCGTGACCGTCTACACGCCGGGGGCGTCCGTCGCCGTCGTGGCCGAGGGCACCTGGCTGCTCATCGGTGCCGCGCCGGGCTCGGACGTGGTGCGCCGGTGCTGGGAGCTGGTGCGCGGCGGTGCCGGGCTGGACGACGTGCTGAGCGTGATCGTGCACGAGGGGTTCCGGGCGGTGGGGAGCTTCGCGCTGGTCCGGTACACCGAGGGCGAGCGGCGGGTGGTGCTGCGCGGCGACTCGGTGGTCGGCCTGGTCGGGCTGGACGGGGTGCTGCTCGAACTGCGCGCCGACGGGGTGGCGACCTGGGTGGACACCGGGTTGCCGGAGTCGGCGGTGGAGCTGCGGCTGACGGCGGCGGTCGCGGGCGGCCCGGAACTGCCGCTGGAGCGCGGGGTGGTGCTGGCGTCCCGGCTGGTGGCCCGGTTGGTGGCGGCGCCGGAGGTGGGCCGGGTGACCGAGGTGATGCCCGCGCCGGGCGTGTCCTCGCTGACCGAGGTGCTGCCGATGCCCGGTTCGCCGCCTCGGCCGGAGCCGGGCGCGGTGCCGCTGCTGCCGCAGGGCTTCACGCCGTCGGCACCGGAGTTCACGCCGGTGCCGGACGCGCCCACGCCGGATCCCGCGATCTCCGGAACGAAGAACCCCGAGGCCATACGGGTCGCCGAACCCGCCCCGACGTCACCGCCTGTGCCGCCGCCGACTTCACCACCGACCTCACCGCCTGTGTCGCCGCCGACCTCGCCACCCGTTTCGCCGCCGACCTCACCGCCAGGCCCGGTGCCGACGCCGCCGCCGGACGTTCCCCAGCTCATCACGCCGCAGCCGAGCGGGGCGCGGACCGTTGTCCTGCAACCATCGGACGTCCCGCCGTCCGGTGTGCCGGACCCGCCGGCCGTGGACGGGCCGCCGATCGGGGACAAGCGGGTGCCGCAGGCGGTGCAGCGCGACGCCGACGGCGTGATCCAGGCACTCGGGTGGGCCGGGCCGCCGCCCCGCGTGGACGAGACCATGGTGCGCCGCAACAACTCCCCGGACGACACGCGGCACGTGTTCACCGCCGGCGCGCCCAGGGTGCGGGCCGTCGCCTGTCCCGCGCGCCACCTCAACCCCGAGCACGCGATCGCCTGCCGGGTGTGCGGCCAACCCTTCCCGCCGCAGGACGCGTTCGTCGTGCCGCGCCCGCCGCTGGGCGTCCTGCGGCTGTCGACCGGCGAGCTGATCACCCTGGACCGCAACGTGATCCTCGGCCGCGACCCGCAGGTCACCGACCGCAGCCCGACCGCGCCGCACGCCATCCGGCTGGCCAACCAGGGCAACGACATCTCGCGCAACCACGTCGAGGTCCGCCTCGACGGCTGGGACGTCCTGGTGGTCGACCTGGGCTCGAAGAACGGCACCACGATGATCGCGCCGGGCTGGTCGCCGCAGGAGCTCGCCGGGCTCATCCCGGCCATCCTCACGCCCGGGTCGCGGGTGATGGTCGGCGAAGGCGCGTTCTTCACCTACGAGGTGACCGGGTGACGCCGCCGGAGATCCCCGGGTTCACCTACCGGCGGGAGATCGGGCGCGGCGGGTTCGCCACCGTGCACGTCTACTACCAGCACAGCACGGACCGCGAGGTCGCCGTCAAGGTGCTCAACGAGGCGGGCCTGCCGGAGCGGGTGCGGGACATGTTCCTGGCCGAGGCCAAGGCGATGGCCAAGGTCGGCAGCCACGACAACATCGTCACCGTCTACTCCGCCGACCAGTCCGCCGACGGCCGGCTGTTCCTGGTGATGGAGTACTACTCCGGCTACGACCTCAAGCGGGTCGCCGACCACCAACCGCTGCCCGTGCAACGGGTGCTGGACGTCGGGGTGAAGATCGCCGGCGCCGTGGAGACCGCGCACCGCGCCGGGATCCTGCACCGGGACATCAAGCCCGCCAACATCCTGGTCAACTCCTACAACAAACCGGCGCTGACCGATTTCGGCATCGCCGAGAAGCAGGCCGCGCCGACCGCCGACGGCGACGTGATGCTGTCGGTCCCGTGGTCCGCGCCGGAGGTGGTGCGGCCGACCGGCGTGGAACCCGGCGTGCCCGCCGAGGTCTACTCGCTGGCCGCCACGCTGTGGCACCTGCTGACCGGGCGCGCGCCGTTCACCGTGCCGGGCGGTGACAACTCCCGGGAGGCCCAGGAGTCCCGGATCCTGCGCGGTGGTCCGCCGGCCACCGGGAAGGCACCCGGGTCGCTGGAGGTCCTGCTGTCGCGGGCGATGGCGGCCGATCCGGCGGTGCGGCCGCGCAACGCGGTGGAGTTCGCGCACGGACTCCAAGCCGTGCAACGGGAACTGGGCTTCGCGATGACCGAACTGGCGCTGGAGTCCGAGCCGGTCGCGCTGCGCGAGGCGCCGCGCCCGGAACCGTCCGACCTGACGGCCACCCGGGTGCGCGGCCCGGTGCCCATCTTCGAGGTCGTCCCCTACCGCCCGATAGTCCACAGTGGACTGGACTCCGCCGGCACGGTGTACCGGCCGCGCCAGGCGGACCCGCCGAGGTTCCAGCCGCCCGCTCCCCGGAGCGCCCCGGCCCCGGAGGAACCCGACGAGCCGCGCCGCCCGGCGTGGCCGGTGCCCGCCGCGATCGGCGGGGTGGTGGTCGTCGCGGTGGTGCTGGGCGTTCTGCTCGGCGGAGGCGACGACGGCACCGCGACGACGACGCCGCCGTTGACCACCGGGCACGACGTCGACGCGGGCGGCGACAACACCCCGCCCGGCAAGCCGACCGTCAGCGCCGTGCGGACCAACCCGGCGACGCTGCGGTTCTCGTGGACCTACTCCGCGACCCAGGACAGCGACACCTACGTCTGGCGCACGCCGGACGGCACCCTCACCGGCACCGCGCAGCAACCCACTGTGGACGTCGCGGCGGCGGGTCCGCTGTGCCTTGAGGTGAAGGTCGTGCGCGCCGACGGGAAGCACGCCGCCGCCGAATGGTCGCCTCGGGGCTGCGGCGAGTAGATGCGCCGGCTGCGGTCGGTGCGGCGCTTGCGTCCCGGTTGGTGAAACGCTGTTCCAAATAGTTACCCACCGGGTGCAACGAACTCCCCTAGGGTTTCGATACGCCGGATTGGCAGCCTGAATCGCTTGCGCACTGGGGGAACCCTTGTCTTTCCTGCGCCGCCACCGCACCGCCATCGCATCGGGTGCGGTGCTCAGCGTCGCCGCCGCGCTGCTGGTCGCCTACGCGTTCTCGTCACAGGGCCACCCCGTTCGCCAGGTGGAGCTCAATGACGGTGGGATCTGGGTGACCAGCGACCGGGACGGGCTTTTCGGCCGGGTGAACAAACCGGTCGGCTCTTTGGACGCGGCCTTCTACCCGCCGGGCGGAGCACAGCAGTCCTACCAGTTGGACATCGCGCAGGACCGGGCCGCCGTCGTCGCGTGGGACCGCGCGGGCGGCAAGCTCTACCCGGTCGACACCGCGCGCGCCGTCACGCTCGGCGAACAGGGCGTCACGGTGCCCGGGTCCGCGCAGGTGGAGCTCGCGGGCGGCACGCTGGCCGTGCTCGACCCGGCCGAGGGCCGCGCGTGGGCCGTGCGGGTCGACCCGAAGGCCGGCGTCTCCGCACTGGCCGAACTGGACGCCGCTGGTCCGCCGATCGCCGACGTGGACGGCAAGGCCGCCATGGCGGTCGGTGTGGACGGCGTGCTGCACGTGGTCGCCGAGTCGGGCAAGACCGCGGCGGTCCGCCCGGACGGCGCGGGGTTCGCCGCCACCGAGCACGGCGACCTCGGCCGTTCGGTGGACGACCCGAAGGTGACCGCGGTCGGCGACCTGCTCGTCGTCCTCGACGCCGGCTCCGGCACGCTGCTGCTGCCCGACGGCGGCACCGCCTCGGTGGGCCAGGACGCGGTCCCCCAGCAGCCCGGCCCGCGGGCCGACGCGGTCGTGGTCGCGACCAGGACCGCGCTCAAGTCCGTCAAGCTCGGCGGTGGCGGTGTCACCGAGCTGTACCGCTCGGACGGCGCGCCGGCCGCGCCGGTCCGGCTCAACGACTGCGTGCACGCCGCGTGGGCGGGGGCGACCGGCGGTTACGCGCGCTCGTGCGGCGGCGCGCCGGTCGCGCCGGGCAACCTGAAGGACGAGGCGGCCCTGGTCAAGCCCGCGTTCCGGGTGAACCGGGGCGCGGTGGTGCTCAACGACCTGGACACCGGCGCGGTGTGGGACCTGACGTCGCAGAAGAAGGTCGACGACTGGTCGTCGGTGAAACCGCCGCCGCAGCAGGAGAACGACGAGGACCGGGACAAGAACAACACCGACGCGGCGCGGGACAAGCCGCCCAAGGCGGTGGACGACGTGCTGGGCGCGCGTCCCGGCCGGACCACCGTGCTGCACGTGCTGGACAACGACTCCGACCCGTCCGGCGACATCCTGGCGGTCTCCGAGGTCACCGCGCCGGACAACGCCGCGGCCACGCTCGCCATCGCGCCGGACGGCCAGACCGTCGAGGTCACCCTGCCCGAGGACAGCGGCGACGTGCACTTCCGGTACACCGTGGACGACGGGCGCGGTCTCAACGCGACCGCCGCGGTGACCGTGCAGGCCCGCACGCCCGAGCAGAACGCGCTTCCCGCGCCGCGCAAGGCCGCGCGGCCCAAGGACTGGACGGTCGCCTCCGGCGGCCGGCTGACCATGCCGGTGCTCGCGGACTGGCGCGACGACGACGGCGACCCGATCGTGCTGGTGGAGGCGAACGCGCCGGCGGGGCTGGCGACCACCACGCCCGCCGGGTTCGTGGAGTTCGCCGCGCCGGTCGCGGGCGGGTCGCAGCCGGTCGACTTCACGGTCACCGACGGGGTCGGCGAGCGGACCCGGGGTTCGGAGCGGGTCACCGTGCAGGCCGCGTCGGACGCGACCACGGTCGCCCCGACCGCGCAGCCGGACGTGGTGCGCGGCCAGGTCGGGCGGCCGGTCGAGGTGCAGCCGCTGGACAACGACCTGCCCGGCTCGGACCCGACGGACCCGACCGCCGCGCTGCGGCTGGCCGCCGAGGTGGCCACGCCGGAGGGCGTCACCGTGGTCTCCGACCTCAAGGCCGGCACCGTCGTGGTGACCGGCGCCAAGCCCGGCACGATCGTGCTGGAGTACACCGCCGCGTTCGGCAACGCGCCGTTCGCGAAGGCCGGCATCCGGGTGGACCTGTCGGCCGCGCCGGACTCGCCGGTCCCGCCGGTGGCGATGCCGGACACCGCCGTGCTGCGCGGCCAGCAGCCGGTGCTGGTGGACGTGCTGGCCAACGACTTCAGCCCGTCCGGCGGGCTGCTCGCGGTGCAGCGGGCGACCGCGGTGGGCGAGCAGCTCGAAGTGGCCGTGGTGAAGGGCCGCTGGCTGCGGATCAACGCGCTGGACCCGGTGCTGGAGCCCAACCCGCAGCTCGTCCGGTACACCGTCACCGACGGCGTGACCGGTCCGGTCAACGGCGAGGTCACCGTCACCCAGCTCCCGCCGCCCGCCGACGACACCCCGGTGCCCAAGGACGACCGGGCCACCGTGCGCGCCGGTGACGCCGTCGCGATCCCGGTGCTGGACAACGACATCTCGCCGGACGGCAGCACGCTCACCCTCCAGGCCAACGTCCGCGACGCGCCCGAGCGCGGCCGGCTCAACACCACCACCCGGGACGGCCGCACGGACGTGGGCACGGCGTACGTGTCGGGCCGGCTGGTCCGCTTCGTCGCACCGTCCACTGTGGACGTGCCGACGTCGGTGACGGTGGAGTACGTGGCGCAGAACGCGTCCGGCGACCAGGCCGTGGGCCGCGCGCACGTCACGGTCAACCCCGCGCCGACGCCGACCACGCCGAACCAGCCGCCCGCGCCGCGCCCGGTGGAGGTGCGCGCGGTGGCCGGCGACACGGTGGTCATCCCGGTGGCGACCAGCGGCGTCGACCCGGACGGCGACTCGGTCGCGGTGTCCGGCATCGGCTCGCCCGCCACCCTGGGCCGGGTGCTCGGCCTGGGCGCGACCTCGCTGACCTACCAGGCGTTCCCGGCCTCGGCGGGCACCGAGCAGTTCACCTACGTGGTGACCGACTCGTTCGGCAAGCGCGGCGAGGCGACGATCCGGGTGGCCGTCGTGCCGCCGGGCGACCCGCAGCCGCCGGTCGCGGTGGACGACGTGGTGACCGCCGCGCCGGGCACCGAACTGGTCGTCGACGTGCTGGCCAACGACTTCCGCGACGACACCGCCGAGCTCGAACCGCTGGCCGGCCGCAACCCCGGCGTGCAGGTGACCGGCGAGGACGGCCTGGTCAAGCTGACCGCGCCGAAGGCGGACGGCAAGCCGACCGTGGTCGCCTACGGCATCAGCAACGGCATCGGCCGGATGTCGGTGGCCACGCTGACCGTGCGCGGCCAGGAGGACTACAACGCCCCGCCCACGGCCGGCGACCTGTTCCCGCGCCCGTCGTTCGACGCCAGGACCGTCGAGGTGGAACCGCTCAAGGAAGCGGGTGACCAGGACAGCGCGGAGCTGAAGATCACCAGGGTGTTCCGCGACGACGCGAAGGTCTCCGGCGAGAAGGTCACCGTGCCGGTCGGCGAGCACCCGCGCACCATCGCCTACGAGGTGACCGACGACGGCGGCGCGACCGCCGTGGGCTTCATCCACGTCCCCGCGCCCGGTTCCGGCGGCCCGTACGTCAAGCCGGACCAGGTGGTCGACGTCCCGGTGGACGGCACGGTCACCGTCACGATCGCCGACCACCTGGTGGTGCCCTCGGGCCGCAAGCCCCGGCTGACCCTCACCGACAAGGTGTGGGCCGCGCCGGCCGGGCTGACCGTCGTGCCGCAGGGCGACCAGGAACTGGTGCTCACCGCCAAGAACGGCTACACCGGCCCGGCGGCGGTGACGTTCCAGGTCACCGACGGCGAGACGCTCACCGACGGGCTGACCGCCGTGGTCACCATCCCGGTGCAGGTCGGCCCGGACACGCCGGTGCTGCGCTGCCCGGACGGCGCGCTGACCCTGATCGAGGGCGGCCTGCCGGTGCGGGTGGACGTCACGACCGTCTGCCACGTCTGGGTCGCCGACCGCGCCAAGGCCAAGGACCTGCGCTACTCGGCGTCGTGGAAGGACCAGCCGGCCGGCGTCTCGGTGGACGGCTCGGGCAGCCGGGTGCTGGCCATCACCGCCGCCGCCGGCGCGGCGCCCGGCTCGTCGGGCGTGCTGGAGGTCTCGGTCGACGGGGCGGGCTCCGCCAAGGCGCTGCTCGCGGTCCGGGTGGCCGCCGCGCCGCCGCCGTCGGTCTCGCCGGTCACCGTGGACGGAGTGAAGGCCGGCGACACGGCGTCGGTGAACCTGCTGCCGTACGTGCGCTCCCAGCTGCGGGACCAGAAGGTCTCCGTGGTGGCGATCAACCAGGTGTCGGGCGGTGCGGCGTCGGCCACCCCCGAGGGCTCGTCGGTGCGGATCGTGCCGGGCCAGGACACCAACGGCACGCTGGTGTTCAACGTCGTGGTGACCGACGTCCCGGACGCCGGCCGTGACGACCGCAAGGTCACCGGCCGGATCACGCTGAACGTGCTGGGCGTGCCCGACGCGCCCGGCACCCCGGCGCCCGGCCGCGCGGTGCAGAGCAAGGTGGTCGAGCTCTCGTGGGCGGCCCCGTCGGGCAACGGCACGCCGATCGACTCCTACGAGGTCGACTACGGCAGCGGCAAGCAGACCTGCGCCGCGTCGCCGTGCGCGATCACGAACCTGGACAACGGCACCGCGTACACGTTCACCGTCCGGGCGCACAACCTGGTCGGCTGGAGCAAGCCCAGCGGCCGGTCCGACTCGGCGCAGCCGAACACCGTGCCCGGCGCGGTCACCGGGCTGGTCGTCGCGGACCCCCGGGACGGGTCGCTGCGGTTGAGCTGGACGGGCGCGCAGAACGACGGCTCGCCCGTGCTGCGGCACGAGGTCTCGTGGGCGGGCGGCGGCCGGACCACGGTCACCGGGAACAGCGCGACGGTGACCGGCCTGGACAACGAGACCAAGTACGTGTTCACGGTGATCGCGGTCAACTCGCAGGGCCCCGGCCCGGCGGCGACCGTCGAGGGCCAGTCCTCGGGCTCGCCCGCCCGGCCCGGCGCGCCGACGTTCAGCGCCGCCGACTCGACCGGCGGCGGCAGCAAGGCGGTGACGGTGTCGTGGGGCGCGGTGAGCCCGAACGGCCCCGGCCCGACCACGTACACGGTGCAGCGCACCGGCCGGGGCGACAAGACGGTGTGCTCGAACGTCCAGGCCACCAGTTGCACCGACGACGGCCTGGCCAACGACGGCACGGTCTACAGCTACGCGGTGACCGCGAGGAACGCGGCCGGCGAGTCGTCCGGGGCGGGGCCCGCCGCCGAGCTGGAGGCCACCTCCACACCGGACCCGATCCGGAACTTCACCGCCGAGCCGACCGGCAAGGACGGCCAGGTCGAGATCGCCTTCGACGCGCCGCCGTCGCACGGCCGCACGAACACCGTGACCTGCACGTGGAGCGGTGGTTCCTGCGGCACGTGGAACTACGACCCGGACGGCCGGGACAACGTGGAGCACACGATCAACGGCCTGCCCAACGGCGCGGCCGTGCCGATCACCCTGCAGACCTGCAACGGCAGCGGCGGCGGCTCGCACGCGGGCAACCCGTGCAACACCCCGGTCACCGCCGAGGCCACCCCGTACGGTCCGATCAAGGATCTGAAGATCGTGACCTGCGACTGCGACGGCGCGGTCGAGTTCACCGTGAGCGTCAACCCGAACGGCAAGCCCGCCACGGTCCGGATCCAGACCAGCAAGCAGGACCGGACGTTCACCACCTCCGGGTCCGCGTGGAGCTGGTCCGGCAAGGACAACGTCGGCTACAACGCCTCGGACACCATCCGGGTCACCGTGACCGACAACGGGCGTGCGCCGGTCAGCGGGGAGAAGACGCAGACCACCGGTCCGCCGCCGGCGGCGGTGTTCGTGACCAAGGGCGCGGCCTGCGGTTCGGGCGGCTGCACCGGGGCCGGCGTGTGCACGACGAGCGACTGCGCCTACATCACCGTGCAGACCAAGGACTTCACCGCTTCGGTCACCTGCACGTTCACCAGCGACCACGGCCCCGACGGCTTCGTCAACGAGACGTTCGGGCCGAACGAGACCAGGCAGACCCGCAACTACTACGGCTACAAGGGCGAAAAAGTCACCGTCACCTGCGGCGGTGTCTCCGGCTCGATGGTCTGGTAGTGGCGCACGATTCGAGAAAAGGAACTCCCATGGCGGCCTCACCGGAGCAGGCGCGCATGTTCGCGCAGACCTTCGACCAGATGGTGCTCAACATCTCCCGGGCGATCGTCGGCAAGGACGACGTGGTCCGGCTGGCGTTGACCTGCCTGCTGTCCGAGGGGCACCTGCTGCTGGAGGACTACCCCGGCACCGGCAAGACCTCGCTGGCCAAGGCGGTCGCGGGCACCGTGCAGAGCTCCAACTCGCGCATCCAGTTCACGCCCGACCTGCTGCCCTCGGACGTGACCGGCGTGCAGGTCTACGACCAGCGCACCCAGCAGTTCGAGTTCAGGCCCGGCCCGATCTTCCACTCCATCGTGCTGGCCGACGAGATCAACCGGGCCTCGCCCAAGACCCAGTCGGCGCTGCTGGAGGTCATGGAGGAGGCCCGGGTCACGGTGGACGGCACCACCCGGCCGGTGGGCAGCCCGTTCATGGTGATCGCCACCCAGAACCCGATCGAGCAGGCGGGCACCTACCGGCTGCCCGAGGCGCAGCTGGACCGGTTCCTGATGAAGACCAGCGTCGGCTACCCGGACCACAACGCGACCGTGGCGCTGCTCGCCGACGCCGCCACCCGCGACCGCACCCAGGCGCTGCGGCCGGTGATCTCCGGCCAGGCGGTGGCCCAGATGGCGGCGGTGGCCGACCAGGTGCACGTCGACCCGGCCGTGCTCGGGTACGTCAGCCGGCTGGCCGAGGGCTCGCGGACGCACCCGCACGTGCGGCTGGGCGTGTCGGTGCGTGGCTGCCTGGCCTACGTGCGGTGCGCCAAGACGTGGGCCATCGCGCAGGGCCGCAACTTCGTCGGCCCGGACGACGTGAAGGCGCTGGCGCTGCCCGTGCTGGGGCACCGGATCCTGCTCAAGACCGAGGCCCAGTTCGACGGCGTGACCGTCGAGCAGGTGGTCGGCCAGTTGCTCGCGGACGTGGTGCCGCCGGTCGAGCGGGTCGCATGAGGCGGCTCGCCGACCTGCTCACCGTGATCACCCCGCTGGGCCGGGTGGTCGCGCTCGGCTCGGTGCTGCTGTGGTGGGTGGGCGCGCAGCTGGGCTGGACCGAGCTGGTGCTGGCGGGCGCGACCGGGCTCGTCGTGTTCGGCCTGGCCTGCCTGCTCACGCTCGGGCGCGCGGCGCTGCGCGTGCGGGTCGAGCTGGACCGGCAGCGGGTCGTGGTGGGGCGGCAGGTCAACTGCACGGTGGACATCGCGCAGACCACCGCGGGCCGGCTGCTGCCGTTGACCCTGGAACTGCCGGTGGGCGAGCAGGTCGAGGTGTTCGACGTGCTCGGCGGCGGCCGGCGGGCGTTCCCGATCCCGACCCGCAAGCGCGGCGTGATCGCGGTCGGCCCGGCGACGACCGTGCGCGGCGACCCGCTGGGGCTGTTGCGCCGCACCGTGACCTGGACCGACCCGGTGGAGCTGTTCGCGCACCCGGTGACCGTGCCGCTGGACTCGCTGGCCGCCGGCCTGCTGCGCGACCTCGAAGGGCGCGCCACCACCGACCTGTCGATGAGCGACCTGGCGTTCCACGCGCTGCGCGAGTACGCGCCGGGCGACGACCACCGGCACATCCACTGGCGCTCGTCGGCCAAGCTCGCCGCGCCCGGCCGGTTCCTGGTGCGGCAGTACCAGGACACCCGGCGCGCGCACCTGGCCGTCGTGGTGGACGGGTCCGCCGGGTCCTACCCCGACCCCGAGCACTTCGAGACGGCCGTGTCGGCGGGCGCGTCGATCGCCGCGCGGGCCATCACCGACGAGGTGGAGACCACCGTGCTGGCCGCGGGCCACGTCGCGCACCGGGCCGGGCTGCGGCCCGCGATGGACGCGCTGACCCGCTGCGACCTCGGGTCCGAACCGCTGGCGGAGCTGGTGTCCCGGACGGTCCGGATCATGCCGGACGTGACCACCGCCGTCGTGGTGACCGGTCCGAAGCCGACGTTCGTGGAGCTCCAGTCGGTGATGGCGGCGTTCGCGAGCGAGGTGCGCACGGTGGTGGTGCGGGTGGACCACGAGAACCGCACCGCGCTGACCGGTGACGTGCTCACCCTGCGCGAGCTGTCCGACCTGCCGATGCTGCTGTCCGGAGGTGGGCTCGGGTGAGGCTGTCCTGGCCGCGGCGGGCGGACTTCGCCGACGCGGGGTTCCTCGCCGCGCTGTTCGCCCTGGCGCTGGTGGGCTTCCACACCACCTACACCGGGTGGGCGTTCTTCGGCGTCGGCCTGGCCGGGCTGGTGCTGGGCGTGCTGGTCGGGTTCCTGGCCACCGGGCTGCGCCAGCCGATGATCACCGTGGCGTTCCTGACGCTCGCGGTGTTCTTCCTGCTCGGCGGCGCGGTCGCGACCCGCGAGCGGGTGGTGGCCGGGGTGCTGCCGACGTTGGAGAGCGTGAGCGGGCTGGCCGACCTGTCGGTGAACGCGTGGAAGCAGCTGCTGACCACGCTGCCGCCGGTCGACGGCGGCGGGCCGTTGCTGGTGATCCCGTACATCCTGGGGCTGCTGTGCGGGTCCGGCGGGTTCACCCTGGCCCGGCGGGTCCCGGCGAGCGCCGCGCCGGTCCTCGCGCCGCTGCTGGTGCTGGCCGCGGTGATCCTGCTGGGCACCGGCGAGGAGACCGTCTTCGTGCTCGGCGTCGCGTTCGCGCTGGTGGCGCTGGCCTGGGCCGGCGTCCGGTCCCGGCGGTCGCGCCGGTCCTCGGCCGGGCTGCGCCGCGCGGCCACCGCGCTGGTGCTGCTCGGCGTCGGCGGCGGCCTGGTCGGCGGGGTCGGCGCGCTGCTGCCCGGCGCGGGGCACCGGCTCGTGCTGCGCGACTACGTCGAGCCGCCGTTCGAGATCGGCGTGTACGCGAGCCCGCTGGTCGGCTACCGCAAGTACACCAAGGACGCCAACCAGCTCTGGGACCAGACCCTGTTCACCGTCAAGGGGTTGCCGGAGGGCGAGCGGATCCGGATCGCCGCGCTGGACGACTACGACGGCTCGGTCTGGGCGGCCACCAACGGGCCGCGCGAGGTGGGCGAGCGCAACGGGTTCCAGCGGGTCGGCGCGCGCATCCCGGCGGTCGGCGAGGGCCGCGAGGTCGAGCTGGCGGTGACCGTCGAGCCCGCGTTCGAGTCCGCCGAGGAGGTCAACGCGTGGCTGCCCGGCGCGGGCAAGGCCACCCGGATCTCGTTCGAGGGCGACCGGGCCGCGTCGCACACCGAGCAGTTGCGCTACAACCTGGCCACGGCCTCCGGGATCGTCGCCGACCGGTTGCGGGCCGGCGACAAGTACACCGTCCAGGCGGTGCTGCCCTCCGGTGACGTGCCCGAGGACCTCCAGCCCTACGGCCGGCCGGTGGTCTCGGACCTGGCGTTCGTGCGCGGCAAGGCGCAGCAGTGGGCGGGCGGCTCGCCGAACCTGGGCGACAAGCTCCGCGCGGTCGCCGGCCACCTGCGCGACAACGGCGCCTACACCGACGGCGGGCCGGGCGAGACCGAGTACCTGCCGGGGCACGGCCTGGGCCGGATGGCCGCGTTCTTCAACGCCGCCAAGCCGGTCGGCAACGACGAGCAGTACGCGGCGGCCTACGCGCTGGTCGCCAACCACCTCGGGATGCCCGCCCGGGTCGTGCTCGGCGCGACCCCCGGCAAGGACGGCGTGGTGCGCGGCGAGCACGTGCACGCGTGGGTGGAGATCCACGTGGCCGACGGCCGCTGGCTCGCGGTCTCCGACTTCGTGCCGGACCGCTCCAAGCGGCCGGACCGGCAGCCGCCGCAGCAGGTCGACAACACCGACGCCTCGATCGTGCCGCCGCCCAACGCGATGCGGCTGCCCGACTCGCTGACCGACGCCGGCCGGGTGGAGGCCAACTCCGGGCGGCGCGGCGTGGCCGAGGACGCCTGGGTGGTGCCGTCGTGGCTGCTCGGCGTGCTGACCTGGGCCGGGCCGCCGGTGCTGCTGGTGGTCTCGGTGGTGCTGGCGATCGTGCTGCTCAAGACGCGCCGCCGGGTCCGCCGGCGGTCCACCGGGCCGATGGCGCTGCGGGTCGCGCGGGCCTGGCGGGACCTCGTGGACCACGCCCGCGACCTGGGCGCGAAGGTGCCGCTCGGGACGACCCGGCTGGAGGAGGCCGAGCACCTGGCGCACGCCTGGACGGCCGGGACGGTCGTGCCGCCCGCCTCCACGTGGCCGGTGCGCTCGGGTGCCGAGGAGCTGCCCGGGTTCGTCGAGCCGACCGTGCACAGCCCGTTGCAGCTGCGCGACCTGGCGCGGGCGGCGGACGCCACCGTGTTCGGGCCGGGCGAGCCCGGCGAGGGTGTGGTGGCGGACTACTGGCAGCGGGTGGACAAGGCGCGGCGCTCGCTGGGCCGCGGCCTGCCGTGGTGGCGGCGGTGGTTCGGGGTGGTCAACCTCCGGTCGTTCCGCCACCGCTGAGACCGGTGCGCCCGAGCCGCCGGCACCCGCTCGGGCGGCCGGCCCGCCGGACCCGTCCGCCGCACCGGCTGCCGAGCCCGGCTCCGAGCACCACCGGGCCGCCGATGCCACCGGCATCCCGCCGGCGGTGATCGCCAAGGCAAGAGCGGCTGTCGACTCCGAGGAGTCGACAGCCGCTCTTGGTCGTTCAGGCGGTGCTGTGCTTCAGGTGGTGCTGTCGTTCAGGTGCCGGCAGCTCAGCAGGCGCCCAGGTCCTGCCACACGGCCCAGGAGTTCGGGTGACCCGGCTCCGCACCGGTGGAGTACCAGGTGGACTTCCACTTGTGCTCGTTGTGCGACACCTCGTCGTTGGGCACGTACGGGGAGCTGGCGCTCCACGCCGGGATCCCGTCGCAGCCGCCCGGACCGCCGCCACCGGTCACCGTGAGGGTGTAGGTGGCGGTGTGGTTGCTGTCCGTGCCGGTGGCCGTCACCGTGATGGTGTACTGGCCCTCCGGCGTGGCCGAGGTGGTGGCGATCGTCAGGGTCGACGTCTCACCGGACTCGATCGACAGCGGGTTGAACGTCGCCGTCGCGCCCGTCGGCAGGCCGGTCGCCGAGAAGTGCACCTTGTGCGGCGAACCGGCCGTGGTCGTGGTGCGCACGGTCGAGGTCACCGAGCTGCCCGCCTGGACGCTGCCGCTGCTCGGGTCGAGTGCCACCGAGAAGTCGTTGGCCGGCGGCTCGCCCCCGATCCGCAGCTGGTAGGTCGCCGAGTGCGTGGCCGCCGGGCCGGTACCCGTGACGGTCACCGTGTAGGTGCCGGCGGGCGTGGCCGCGGTGGTGGCGATGGTCAGCTTGGACGACTCGCCCGCCGCCAGCGTGGCCGGGGCGAAGCTCGCCGTCGCACCGGCCGGCAGGCCGGCCGCGGTGAGCGCGACCTTCTGCGACTCGCCGGAGGTCACCGTCGTGCCGACCGTGGTGGTCAGGGTGCCGCCCGCGTTGGTCTCGCCGCTGGCCGGGTTGAGCGCGATGGCGAAGTCGTCCTCCGCCGGGGCGGTGCCCACCGTGAGGTTGTAGGTCACGGTGTGCGTGGTGCTGCCCTGGCCGCGGACGGTCAGCGGGTAGGTGCCCGCCGCCGTGCCCGCCGCCACCGCGATGTTCAGCGTGGACGAACCGCCCGAGGTGACCGACGCCGGGTTGAGCGTCGCGGTCACGCCGCTCGGCTGGCCGGTGACGGTCAGCGCGACCGCGTGCGGCTGGCCGGTCACCGTCGTGGTGCGCACGGTGGACGAGGTGGTGCCACCGGGTGCGACCGTGCCGGCGGACGAGCTCAGCTCCAGGCCGAAGTCGTTCTGCTGGGTCGGGGTGCAGGTCGGCTCACCGGACTGGGCCGGGACGCTGACCGCCAGCCACGCCGCCTTGACCGCGTTGTACTGCGCGCACGTCGGGTCGAGCGTCTTGGCGGCGGTGAGGGTGCCGATGCGGTACTTGAAGTGCGTCTGGGTCGACGTCTTGAGCAGCATCGCGTTGTAGAACACCCGGCCCGCGGCCTGGATGCCGATGCCCTGGACCGTGGAGCTGTTGCAGGTCGGGCTGGTCGGCTTGCCGCCGCCGGGGTTGGAGCCCTCGGCGAGCAGGTAGAACCAGTGGTTGAGCGGACCGGCCGCGGCGTGCACCTCGGTGCCGGGGATGGCGCTGGACCAGCAGTTCGGGTGGCCGCCGACGGCCTGCGGGTTGTACATGTTGCGGATCGGGCCCTGGCCCACCAGGTTGACCGACTCGCCGACCAGGTAGTCCGGGGTGTCGAACGGGGACGGCTCGGCGGCGTAGGCCTCGGTCAGCGCGCCGAGGATGTCACCGGTCGCCTCGCCCAGGCCGGCCTCGCGACCCGCGCCGCCGGGGGTGTACTGGTCGATCGCGTGGCCGTGCTCGTGGCCCACGACGTCCATCGACGCGATCCACTGGTTCGCGTTGTTCCGGCCGATCTCGATGTGCTGACCGGTCCAGTAGGCGTTGACCTTGTCCAGGCCGACCTTGACCGTGACGCCGCGGCCGTTGCCGTCGATGCCGTTGCGGCCCAGCCAGTTCTTCAGCATGTCCCACTGCTTCTGGGTGGACCAGAGCGTGTCGGCGCAGCCGGTTTCCTTGCTGGTGGCCCGACCCGTGCCGAAGGAGTTCGACGGCTTGGAGAAGGGCTGGTTGGTGGAGTAGTCCACGCACCGCAGGCCGGGGCGGGTGTCGTCCACCGTGCTGTTGTTGCTGGTGTCGATGTTGAGCGGGTTGGGGCCGTTCCACTCGCTCTGCCCGGTGCCCGCGTGGACGTCGTCCACCTGGTCCTCGACGACGCCGTTGTGGGCGTTGACGTAGACGTGCAGGCGGCTCGGCGCGCCGGCCCGGGTGCCGCTCACCAGCACCTCGTAGACCAGCTTGTCCTTCTCGCCGGCCAGGACGGACAGGGTGCCGCCCTCGACCTTGTCCACCTTGGACAGCTGGGCGCGGGCGATGCTCTTGGCCCGAGCCACGCTGATCTTCGCCCTGGTGTCGACCGCCAGACCGCCTTCGTTCGCGGCGACGGTGTCCAGGACCTTGCCGGCCGCGTCGGTGGAGACGACCGCGTCGCCCCCGATGACGGGCAGGCCCTTGTAGGTGCGGTCGTAGGACACGTAGAACAGGTCCTTCGAACCGGGGATGCCGCCCTTGTGCACGGCACGGCGTTGGAACTGCTCATCAGGGCCCTTGGCCAGGGCGTCCAACCCGGACGCCGCGGCCTGGTCGGCCGCAGCCGTGGCCAGGGCGACCGGACTGGCCGGTGCCGTCGGCGCCGCTTGCGCGGCGCTCGACGCGGCCTGGACCGACAGTGCGACCAGGCACGCGGCCAGGTACACGCCGATACTGCGTTTCATGCCAGCTCCTCAGGCACGCAGGGAATACCGAGGACTCGGACGACGAATGTCCCAGTCACGAGCGGCGACCTCGATAAAAACAAGTCCCTGTGTAACGCCCGCCGGGTACCCCATCGAGGTTTAACCGTTGCCAGTAGCACCGGTCTACCCGATATTGAGCTGTTCGGGCCAATTGTCCAGGACCAGTGCGCCGGCTGGTCATATCGCCTGATCTATGGCCTGTTGATATGCCGCCGAACGGTCGTGTCCGAATTGTCGAATGTCCCGTCCGGCCGCCGGCCCGGTGTCCGCTTCCGGATAGTGTCCGATTTCCGACGCCGGTGGCAACAGTTGCGCCGCAGGTCAGGGGGCGGCCGGTCGGCGCGCGGGTGGCGCCGGCCCGGTTGGTCCGGTCCGCTCCCGCCGTGCGGCGGTCGGTGCGCCGGGTGGGCCCGCCGGGAGTCGGTGCGGGTGCTGTTCGCCGGAACGCCGGGTCGCGCCGTCCGGTTCGATTGGCGGTGTCGCCGTCCGGCTGGGTGAAATCACCGGGGCGCTTCTTCCTGCATACCCGCCCGCGCCTTCCGGGAAAACACCCGGGACAGCTCCGGTGGGTTTTTCACCGCGTTCGGCGGTGCCCGTCGGGACTGGGTGGAAGATCGACTGGGCCGGCCGGCGGCGGGGTGGCCGACCCGTCGGCGGACCGGCGGGCCGCAGCCTGCCGGGTCCGCCGCGGAACGGTCCGCGCGGTGCCCTTGCGTATCGAGACGGTTATCGAACGTGACCGCCGGAATCCATTGGTAGCGAATTGGTGACTCTCGGTCTGCGGCAACTGCTGTCCGTCCCCTGTGAGGAAGATGGACACCTCGCGGCTACTGGTTCTTGTGCTGTCGTCCACCGGCGGAACCAAGCATTCGTCGTGGCGTCGGGGGCGCATCCGAAGTGATGGGAGAAACCCGATGGCGGTCGCGCGTTTTCAGATCTACCGGTCTTCGGCGTCCGGGGTGACCTGGCGGTTCTTGTCCGCGAACAACCGCAGCCTCGGTCAGGCGGTCGGCGGGTTCCCGTCCGTGGACGCCTGTGCCCGGGCGGTGGCGGAACTGCGGGAGAGCCTGGTGAACAGCACGCCGGCGTTGTCCCGGGACACCCAGTTGTGGTCGTGGCGGCTCAGACTCGGCGGCACGGATCTCGTCGTGTCCAGCCGCAGATATCACCGGCGGGTGCAGGCGCAGTACGCCTGCCGCAGTTTCCTGGATCTCGTCGGGCCGGCCCCCGTCGCGGCCGTGGAGCATTTCTGATGCGGGATTCCGGTGTTTGTGCGCAGGGCTGTTCGGAGTATCGGACACCAATTCGTTTCGGCCGTTCGTCCGTTGTTCACGAACCCATCCGGGCCCGGCCAACTGGGCGGGATCTGCTTGCCGCGCCAGCCCCGAGCAGAACGCGGAGCCACCGAAGATGACCCAGCTGATGGACGCGCCACCGGTCGCGCCGCCGGACGAGCCACGCCGACGCGTGGCCGCGCCGGGCGGTATCGACCTGGTGTTCCGGCTGATGCTCCGGGTCGCCGGTCTCGCGGTGCTGGTGATCATGGCGACGGTCGGCCTGTTCCTGCTCACGCAGGGCACGGAGGCGTTCTCGGCGGCCGGGTTCGACTTCCTGACCACCCAGGCGTGGGAGCCGGACTCGCTGAACTTCGGCATCGCCGCGGTGCTGATCGGCACCCTGCTGATCGCCTCGGTCGCCCTGGTGGTGGCCTTCCCGCTGGCGCTGGGCGTGGCGCTCTACATCTCCGAGTACGCGCCGCGCGGCCTCAAGCGGCTGCTGACCAGCATGATCGACCTGATGGCCGCCGTGCCGAGCGTGGTCTACGGCCTGTTCGGCTCGGTGTTCCTGCAGTGGCAGGGGGTGGACATCCCGCGCTGGATCTCCATCCAGTTCGGCTGGATCCCGTTCCTGGACGTGGACGGGGCCGACCCGACCAACCCGCTGTCGACCGACGCGGCGTACGTCACCTCGACCTTCTGGGCCGGCCTGATCGTCGGCTTCATGGTCATGCCGTTCATCTGCTCGGTGATGCGCGAGTCGTTCACCCAGGCCCCGCAGGGCGAGCGGGAGGGCGCCTACGCGCTGGGCGCGACCCGGTGGGGCGTGATCCGCAGCGTGGTGCTCCCGTTCGGGCGCAGCGGCATGATCGGCGGCACCATGCTCGGCCTCGGCCGGGCGCTGGGCGAGACGATCGCGGTGGCGATGATCATCGCCCCGGTCTTCGCCGTCCAGACCCAGATCCTGGGCAGCGGCGGCAACTCGGTCTCCGCGCTGATCGCGATGCGCTGGGGCGCGGCGACCCCGTTCGGGCTGTCCGCGCTGATGGCGGCGGGCCTGGCGCTGTTCCTGCTGACGCTGGTGGTCAACTTCGCGGCCTCCGCCGTCATCGCCCGCAGCCGTTCCGGCCAGGGGAGTGACTGATGACCATGACCGAACCCGGCGCGAGACCCACCGACGTCACGCAGGAGATCCGCCTCCAGCCGCCGACGACCGCGCCCCGAGCAGGACTGCCCCAGGAAGGACTGCCCCAGGAGGGCGCGGCACCCCAGGGTGTTGCGCCGCAAGGCATGCCGCCGCAGGGAGCGCGCCAATGGGCAGCGCCACCGCCTGAGGTCCGGCGGGCGACCGGCACCCGGAGCGGCGCGGACGTCGCGGCGGTGCTCGGTGCGCTGGTCGCCGCCGTCGCGCTGACCGGGCTGCTGTTCGACCAGATCGCGCCGTTCTCCGGCGCGGTCGGGTTCATCGCCATCGCCTACCCGGTGTTCCTCGGCCTCTACGCGCTGCTGGTGTCGTTGGAGGACAACGGCCTCGCCGTGCGGGACAAGGTCGCGAGCGCCGTCGTGCACAGCCTCGCCCTGGTCGCGCTGGGCGCGCTGGTGTTCATCGTCGCCTACCCGATCGTGATGGGCGCGGAAGCGTTGAGCCACGCCAACTTCTTCACCGACGACATGGCCGACGCGGGCACCCTCGACCCGCTGGAGCTCGGTGGCGTGCTGCACGCCGCGGTCGGCACGCTGCAACAGATCACCATCGCCCTGGTGGTGACCGTGCCGCTCGGCCTGACCTGCGCGGTGTTCCTCAACGAGACCCGGGGACTGTTCACCCGCCTGGTCCGCACGGTGGTCGAGGCGATGACCGCGCTGCCGTCCATCGTGGCGGGCCTGTTCATCTACGCCTCGCTGATCCTGATCGTCGGCTTCGAGCGGTCCGGGTTCGCCGCGGGCTGCGCGATCAGCGTGATGATGCTGCCGATCATGATCCGGGCGGCGGACGTGGTGCTGCGGCTGGTGCCCAGCTCCCTCAAGGAAGCCTCGCTGGCGCTGGGGGTCGGGCAGCTGCGCACCGCGTGGCACGTCACCCTGCCCACCGCCCGCTCCGGCCTGACCACCAGCGTGCTGCTGGCCACCGCGCGCGGCATCGGCGAGACCTCGCCGGTGCTGATCACGGCGGGCTTCACCCCGTTCCTCAACTGGAACCCGTTCGTCGGGTCGCAGGTGTCGCTGCCGCTGGCCACGTTCCAACTGGTGACCTCGTCCGAGGAGACCATGAAACAGCGCGGTTTCGGCGCGGCCGCGGTGCTGATGGCCCTGGTGCTGGTGCTGTTCGTGCTGGCCCGCGTGGTCGGCGGTCGC
Source organism: Saccharothrix espanaensis DSM 44229 (assembly GCF_000328705.1). Classification (NCBI taxonomy): domain Bacteria; kingdom Bacillati; phylum Actinomycetota; class Actinomycetes; order Pseudonocardiales; family Pseudonocardiaceae; genus Saccharothrix; species Saccharothrix espanaensis. The sequence goes on from NC_019673.1 coordinate 1,149,316, forward strand.
GCTCCCGGCGAGCAGTCCACCGGGCAGTCCCGCCGCCGCGCCCGCGCCTCCGCGCACGACCTCGCCCGTTTCCAGGCCACCGAAGGAGAATCATGACCAGGCCCATCCTGGCGGTCCTCGCCGTGCTCGGCCTGCTGCTCGGGTCCACGCCGTCCGCCCTCGCCGCCCAGAACTACACGCCGATCAGCGGCGCGGGGTCGACGTGGAGCTACAACGCGCTCGACCAGTGGCGCAAGAACGTCGTCCAGTACGGGATGCGGATCAGCTTCTCCGGCACCGGCTCGACCGACGGCCGCAACCAGTTCCGGTCCGGCCAGGTGGACTTCGCGGTCTCCGAGATCCCCTTCGGGCTCAAGGACGGCGACAAGGTCGAGCCCTCGCCGGACAAGGACTCCTTCGCCTACATGCCGATCGTGGCCGGCGGCACGTCGCTGATGTACAACCTCAAGATCGGCGGCAAGCGGGTCACCAACCTGCGGCTGTCCGGTGAGGTGGTCACCAAGATGTTCACCGGCGCCATCACCTCGTGGGCCGACCCGGCGATCGCCCGGGACAACCCCGGCCTGAAGCTGCCCAACCGCAAGGTGGTGCCGGTCGTCCGGTCCGACGGCTCGGGCACCACGGCGCAGTTCACCACGTGGATGGCGTCACGGCACCCGGCGGTGTGGGACGACTACTGCCGCCGCGCCCAGCGCGCCACGCCGTGCGGCTTCACCTCCAACTACCCGCTGATCTCCCCGGTGGTCGGCCAGAACGGCTCGCTGGGCGTCGCGAACTACGTGCGCCAGGAGGGCAGCGAGGGCTCGATCACCTACGTCGAGTACTCCTACGCCCGCAACGCCCGGTTCCCGGTGGCGAAGCTGCTCAACACCAAGGGCTACTACGTCGAGCCGAAGGCGTCGGCGGTCGCCGTGGCGCTGCTCAAGGCGCGCATCCGCGACGACCTGACCCAGGTGCTCGACGACGTCTACACCAACGACGACGCGCGCAGCTACCCGATGTCGAGCTACAGCTACATGATCCTGCCGGTCAAGGAGACCGGGAAGTTCAACGGGGACAAGGGCCGGACGCTGTCCGACTTCGCCTACTACTTCCTGTGCGAGGGCCAGCAGCAGGCCGACCGGCTCGGGTTCTCGCCACTGCCGATCAACCTGGTGCGGGCGGGCATGGACCAGGTGGCCCGGGTGCCGGGGACCACCAAGCAGAACAAGGACCTCGGCAAGTGCAACAACCCGACGTTCTCGGCCGACGGGTCGAACACGCTGGCCACCAACGCGCCGCAACCGCCGGACTGCGACAAGCAGGGCCCCGCGCAGTGCGCGGAGGGCACCGGCGGCGCGACGGAGAACACCGAGTCCGGCGGGGACGACCCGGCTGACGAGGCCGCCGCCGAACAGCCCGGCACCGAGGCCGCCGCCGCCCAGACCACCGGCACCGAGGCACCCGCCGAACAAGCCGCCGTCGCGGACGAACCGGCCAACGCGCGGACCAAGTCCGTGCAGGGCGCGTCGGCCGTGCCGGTGTCGGTGGACATCCGCGAGGACGACACGGTGCTGCTGATCTCGGTCGCGGCCGTGCTGCTGGCCGCGCTCGTGGTCGGTCCGCCGCTGGTCGCCAGACACCTGCGCAGACGGGAAACCACCAGATGAGACGCCTGCTGCTCGCCGCTGTCGTGCTGCTCACCGGGCTCGCCGTCTGGCCGAGCGCGGCCACCGCCCAGAACAGCTCGTCGGAGGTCACCGCCTCCGGCCGGGACGGGTTCGCGGACCTGAAGGTCACCGTCACCCAGACCACCGGCCTGATCAACCAGACCGTCCGGATCCGCTGGACCGGCGGCAAGGAGACCGGACCGGTCGGCCGACTGGCCACCAACTACCTGCAGGTCATGCAGTGCTGGGGCGACGACCCGGCCGGCCCGACCCGCGAGCAGTGCCAGTACGGCGGCCTGGAGGCGCAGAACGGCCTGGGCCTGGGCGACTACACGCGCAGCCGCCGGATCCGGCTGTCCACCATCGTCGACCCGGCCGAGAAGGACCCGCCCGCGCCCGGCGCGTACCTGCCGTTCCGCTCGGTGCAGGGCGAGACGACCACCTCGTTCGGCAAGTACTTCGACGGCGGCACCACCAACGAGGTGCCGTTCGCCAAGACCCGCCCGGACGGCACCGGCGAACTGGACTTCGAGGTGCAGACCGCGCTGGAGGCCTACGGGCTGGGCTGCGGCAACGTCCGCGCCGACGGCCCCGACCAGGGCAGGCCGCGGCACTGCTGGCTGGTCGTGGTGCCGCGCGGCGACACCGAGGTCGACGGCCGCAAGCCCGGCGTCGACCACACCAGCGGCAACCTCGACACCTCGCCGCTGAGCCAGACCAACTGGAACGCCCGGATCGCGGTCAAGCTGGAGTTCCAGCCGGTCGGCCGGGCCTGCCCGCTCGGGGCCGTCGAGCGCTCGCTGACCGGCCACGAGTTCGTCGCCGACGCGATGGCCCGCTGGCAGCCCGCGCTGTGCGCCGACGGCGGCACCACCTACGGCTTCACCCAGGTGCCCGACGGCATCGCCCGCGACCTGCTGGTGCAGGAGGAGCCGGGGATGGTCTTCGTGGCCGACCCGCAGGCCGCCGGGGACCGGTCGCCGGACCGGCCGGTGGTCTACGCGCCGGTCGCGGTCTCCGGGTTCGCGATCGCGTTCGTCATGGAACGCCAGTCGCGCGGCCCGGAGGTGGAGCCCGACCCGGGCGTCTGGATCCAGGACGGCTCGCCGATCGCCGACCTGAAGCTCAACGCCCGGCTGGTCGCGAAGCTGCTCACCCAGTCCTACCGGGACGCGGTGCCGGGCAACCAGCCGTACCTGGCGAAGAACCAGCGGCGGCTCAACGACGACCCGGAGTTCCTCGACCTCAACCCGGAGTTCAAGACCTTCGGCGTGCTGATGAACGCCCTGGACATCCTGTCGCCGTCGGTCGACCTCGACGCCACCACCGCGCTGTGGACGTGGATCGCCGCCGACGCCGACGCGCGGGCGTTCCTCGACGGCACCCCGGACCCGTCCGGCATGGTGGTCAACAAGAACTACCAGAACCTCTCGCTGCCGCTGCCGAACTTCCCCAAGCAGGACCTGAGCTGCCGCGACGTGCCCAACGTCGGACCGGACTGCGCGCTGCTGGCCCGGCCGCTGGCCGCCGACCTGCACGAGGCCGGGCGCGGGATCAGCCGCGGCGACACGCTCGGCAAGTCGCCCAACGGCCTGCCCGACCCGGCCGACCCGACCAAGCCCGGCTACTCGCGGTCCCCGCGCCAGCCGGTCGGCGAGCGCAGCATGCTCGCGGTCGTGGACACGGCCACCGCGGCCCGCTACGGCCTGCCCACGGCCGCCCTGCGCAACGCGTCGGGCAACTACGTGAAACCGGACGACGCGGGCCTCACGGCGGCGCTGGGCCAGCTGAGCGCGACCGACGTGCCGGGCGTGCGCCGGGCGAACCCGGCCGCCAAGGCCGCCGACGCCTACCCGCTGCCCAGCGTCACCTACGCCGCCGCCGTGCCCGCCGCCATGGACACCAGGGCGGGCGCGGAGTACGCGCGGTTCCTGCGCTACGCCACCGGCCCCGGCCAGACCCGGGGCGAGGCGACCGGGCAGCTCCCGACCGGCTACCTGCCGCTGCCCGACGAGCTGCGCGAGCAGGCCGCCGACGCGGCCGCGGTGATCGAGCGCGACGCCGGCAAGCAGACCACCGCGCCGGAGGAGTCCCAGGAGACCACCGCGGCGGTCGTGAAGCCCAAGCCCGCGCCCGCCGCGGTGCCGACGGCCGCGCCCGCGCCGGCCGCCGCCGTGCCGCCGCCGGCGGCGGCGGCGAAGGCGACCTCGACGGTGCCGGTGGCCGCGCTGCGCGACACGCCGGCGACGCCGGTCGCCTGGGTGCTGCGCTACCTGCTGGCCGGCCTGCTGATCGCGGGCGGCGTGGCCACCGCGGCGGGGCCGGTGCTGCTGCGGCTGGGCGGCCGGGTGCGGCCGTGACGCCACCAAGACCTGTCCGCCGGGCCGACCCGGGCGCGACACACCGCACGACGGCCGGGTTCGGCCGCGGGGCAGGGAAGAGGGGGAGGTGAGGGCCGCCCGGCCCGCGCGGAGTTGCCGCTGCGCGCAGGCCGGACTGACACCAGCGAGACCGGCGCCGTGACCACAAGCCGAAGCGCCGGACCAGTGAGCGGACAGCAGTCCGCGCACCCTTTTGCGAGAAAAGGATACATGCAGTGAGCAGGAAGCGTTTGCTCTGCGCGGCCTTCGCCGCTGTCGCCACCGTCGCTCTCGTGGGCGGTCCCGCACAGGCCGACCCGACCGGCACGCCCACCTACCGGGACATCGCCATCGTCGGCTCGGACACCACCCAGACCGTGATGAACGGCCTGTCCGACGCCATCACCGTCGGTGGCTCCAAGCGCCTGGGCTCCTACGACGCCCGCGGCAGCGAGACCATCAAGACCAAGGAGGCCGGCTGCGTCCTCCCGCGCCCGGCGTCCTCCGGCGCGGGCGTGACCGCTCTGGTCAACTCGATCGAGGCCGGCGACAACTGCGTCCAGGCGGCGCGCTCGTCGTCGAACAACGCGGCGTCGTACGCGGGCAAGAACCTGACCTACGTCCCGTTCGCGGTCGACGCCATGACCTACTCGGTGCGCGGCGACAGCACGCTGAGCAAGAAGCTCACCACGGCGCAGCTGAAGTCGATCTACAACTGCACCGCCCCGGGCTCGGGCACCAACTTCAAGCCGCTGCTGCCGCAGTTCGGCTCGGGCAGCCGCGACTTCTTCCTCAAGCAGCTGGGCCTGACCAACGCGGCGAACTACACCACGCAGTTCCCGTGCGTCAGCGACATCGACGTCAACGGGGAGCCGATCCAGGAGCACGTCGGCACGTACCTCACCGACACCAAGCACATCCTGCCGTACTCGATCGCCGTCTACCTGTCGCAGGTCTACGGCAACGCACCGGCCGCGCAGGGCAAGGCGGTCCTGGCGACGTTCAACGGCGTGGCCCCGTCGCAGCTCAACACCGCTTCGACGTTCAAGCGGGACGTCTACAACGTCATCCCGTCGGCGAAGGTCGCCGACCCGACCTACGCCCAGGTCTTCGTCGGCAACACCTCGCTGGTCTGCGCCAACACCGGCGTCATCACGACCTACGGCTTCGGCGTGAACCCGAACTGCGGCAAGACCGACCTCGTCACCCCGCCCGCCCCGTAGTCGCCTGCTCCCCGTACCGGAAAGGTCTGCACACCTGTGCGCACTGACACCGCAATCCGTCGCCTCCTCGGTGGCGCCGTCGTGATCGCGGCCGCCGCCGCGGCAACCCTGGGCACCGCCGGCACGGCGCTGGCCGCCCCGCCCGCGGGCAACCTGGGCTCCCTGACCATCAACAAGACCAGCGGCTCCGACGTCGAGGCGCCGACCTACACCACGTCGGCGGGCTGCACCGCCGACTCGGACGGCTACAGCCTGTTCGTCTACGGTCCGGGCGGCTTCGAGAACGGCCTGATCGGCACCACGCCGACCGACGTCGGCTTCTCCACCAGCGGCCCGATCACCGTGTTGCAGGGCCAGTCCTTCAAGGACATCGCGGTCGACAACAGCACCACCGTCACGCCGGGCGTCTACACGATCGCGGTGAACTGCGTCGACCTGTTCACCACCGAGGTCAAGGGCACCTTCACCCGGACCCTGACCTTCACCAGCGCCACCCAGTGGACCGCGGTGGACGCGGTCTCGACCAGCACCGCGCTGGCCGTGTCGCCCAACGCCCCGGTCACCGCGGGCACCCCGGTCACGCTGACCGCGTCGGTCACCCCGGCGTCGGCCACCGGCACCGTGCAGTTCAAGGACGGCGCGGGCAACCTGGGCGCGCCGGTCGCGGTGTCCGGTGGTTCGGCCACCCTCACCACGACCGACCTGGCGCCGGGCGCCAGGTCGCTGACCTCGGTGTTCACCGGCTCGGCCGGCCACATCCAGGGCTCCACCTCCCCGGCGGTGTCCTACCAGGTGAACGCCCCCGCGGCGATCACCACCACGACCGCGCTCGCGGTCTCCCCGAGCGGCTCGGCGGAGCAGTACTCCGCCGTGACGCTCAGCGCGACCGTGGCCCCGGCCGCGGCGGTGGGCACCGTGCAGTTCCTCGACGGTGCGGCCAACCTGGGCAACCCGGTGGCGGTCGTCGGCGGTTCGGCCACGCTGACCACCTCCACCCTCGCCGAGGGCGCGCACAGCTTCACCGCCAAGTTCGTCCCGGCCAACGCCGCCGCCTACGAGCCCTCGTCCTCGGTCGCGGTCCCGTTGACGGTCACCCCGTTCGCGGGCAAGTCCGCCAGCGAGACCATCACCACCGAGGTGCTCGCCGGTGAGCTGCTGATCAGCGTCGCCAACCAGAACGTGGTCCTGCCCTCGCCGGTCATGGCCGCCGACGGCTCGCTGCTGACCACGGCCGGCGCGCTCAACCCGATCACCGTCACCGACACCCGCGCGGGCAACCCGGGCTGGAACGTCTCCGGCCAGGTGACCGACTTCGCCGCCGGCTCGAACGCGATCAACGGCGCCAACCTCGGTTGGTCCCCGAAGGTCGTCGACAAGTCCCCGGTGCAGAACATCACCACCGGCCCGGTCGTCGCGCCGGCCGACGCGATCGTGCCCGGCGCCTCGGCGCCGGCCGGTCTCGGCCTGGCCTCCTCGCGCACCCTGGCCACCGCGGCCGCGCTGGGCGGCAACGGCACCGCGAACCTCGGCGCGGACCTCGCGCTGAAGGTGCCGACCTCCACCCTCGCGGGCACCTACACGGCGATCCTCACGCTGACCGCCATCTGATCGGAACCACGGTGGGGGCGGGCTTCCCGTCCGTCCCCACCCTCCACAAAGGACTATGCAGATGATCTGGCGCCGCGCGTTGGTGCTCGCCGTCCTGGCGCTCGGGCTCGCCGTCCCGCAGCCCGCGCAGGCGGCCGGGCCGACCACGTTCGGGGTGCGCCCGGCGACCGCGCAGGCGCCGGACACCCGCAACAACTTCAGCTACAGCGCCACGCCCGGCGCCGTCGTCAAGGACCACGTGGCGGTGTCCAACGTCGCCGAGGAGCCGGTGACGCTGCGGGTCTACGCCAGCGACGCCTTCAACACCCCCGACGGCGGGTTCGACCTGCTCGCGGCGGGCAAGGACCCGGTGGACGTCGGCCGGTGGTCCAAGGTCGACAAGAACGAGGTGGTCCTCCCGGGCCGCACCACGGCCATCGTGCCGTTCACGCTGACCGTCCCGACCAACGCCACGCCCGGCGACCACACCGGCGGTATCGTCGCGTCGCTCACCACCGAGGCGACCAACGCCGAAGGCCAGAAGGTCGCCGTCGAGCAGCGCGTGGGGGCGCGGGTCTACCTGCGCGTCTCCGGCGACCTCCGGCCGGGCCTGGCGGTCGAGGACTTCACCGCGTCGTACTCGGGCAGCCTGTTCGGCCTCGGGACGACGGCGGTGGGCTACACCGTGCGCAACACCGGCAACGTCCGGTTGGGCGGCCGGCAGCAGGTGCGCGTCGAGACCCCCTGGGGCTCCGTCACCGACGGCCCCGCCCTCCCGGACCTGCCGGAACTGCTGCCGGGCAGCACCCGCCGGGTGGAGACCGCGGTGGACGGGGTGCTGCCCGCCGGCTGGGTGACCGCCCGCGTGCACGTCGACCCGGTCGCGCCGCAGGCCGTCGAACCCGCGCCGGCCGCCGTCGACGCGAGCGCCACCACCGCCGCGGTGCCGTGGCCGCTGGTGGCCCTGCTGCTGCTGGTCGCGGCCTTCCTGGTCCACCGGCGGCTGCGCCGCAAGCCCACCGCTCCCGAACCGCTGCCGGAGGCCGAACATGTCCCCGCGTGACCGCTTGTCGTTGGCCGGTCTGGTGTTCGCGCTGTGCGCGCTGTTCCCCGGCGTCGCGCAGGCCGCGCCGCTGGGCGACCTGGTGGTGACGCCCGGCGAGAGCAGGGACGCCGCTCCGGTGCGCATCGCCACCTCCGCCGGGTGCCCGAAGGCCGCCGACGGCTACGTCGCCACGATGCGCGGCGCGGGACTGCCCGCCGAGGGCCTGGTGATCGTGGCCAACAGCGATGTCGGGCTGTCCCACGACCACGCCTTCGAGGTGCCGGTCGCGTTGACGTTCAAGGACTTCGCGGCCGACAACAACGTGACGTTCAGCGGGAAGTACGAGCTGGCGCTGTCCTGCATCGACTCGTTCACCCAGCAGGACCACGGCGGGTTCACCGGCACGCTGGACTTCGTCGAGCCGGCCCGGTACGTGGCCCTGGGCCCGGCGAAGGGCCCGCAACGCCCGACCGCGCCGCTGGTCGTGCCCGTCGACCCGCCCGCACCCGGCGGCGAGCAGGCCACCCCGCCCGCCTCGGGCAATCCCGCCCCGCCCGCCTCGGGCGATCCCGCCCCGCCCGCCGAGCAGGAGCAGCCGGCCCAGCCGCAGGCCGCCGCGCCGGTGCAGACCGGTGGCGGACAACCGTTGCTGTACATCGCGATCGGGGTCGTCGGGGCCGTCGCGGTGATCGCGGCCGGGTCCTTCCTGCGCCGCCGCCGGTCCACTGACTGATCCACCCTGAACACGGAGGAAACGCTCATGCGCAAGCGCCAACTGGTGGCGGCCTCGGCGGCGGTGCTGGCCGCAGTCGGCACCGCGGTGGTCCTCACCGCGGCACCCGGTCAGGCCGAACCCCCGGTCGCCACGCTGGGCAGCCTCAGCGTCGACCCGGCCACCGGCAAGGACGTGCAGGCCCCCACGTACACCACGTCGGCGGGCTGCTCGGCGGACTCGGACGGCTACAACCTGTTCGTCTACGGCCCCGGCGGCTTCGAGAACGGCCTGATCGGCACCACGCCGACCGATGTCGGCTTCTCGACCGGCAACCCGATCACCGTGTTGCAGGGCCAGTCGTTCAAGGACATCGCGGTCGACAACAGCACGACCATCAAGCCGGGCGTGTACACGATCGTCGTGAACTGCGTGGACATGTTCTCCACCGAGGTCAAGGGCACGTTCACCCGCAAGCTGTGGTTCACCGACGCCACCAACTTCCGGTCGACGGACCCGGACGAGCCCACCTCGACCACGACGACCACCACCACGACCACCACCACGGAACCGACGACCACGACGACGGAACCGACCACCACCACGACGGAACCGACCACGACGACCACGGAACCGACCACCACGACGACCGAGCCGACCACCACCACGACGGAACCGACCACGACGACCACGGAACCGACGACCACCACGACGGAACCGACGACCACCACCACCGAACCCACCACGACGACCACCGAGCCGACCACCACGACCACGGAACCGACGACGACCACGACCGAACCGACGACCACGACCACGACCACCACCACGACGACCACGACGACCACCACCGCGCCGACGACCGAGCCGACGACGACCACGACTCAGCCGACGACGACCACGACCACCGCGCCCGGCCGCACGCTGACCCCGAACAAGAACAGCGGCAAGGACGTGGAAGCGCCTCGGTACACGACGTCCGAGGGCTGCGGCACGGACAACGCCGCCGACATGGTCAACCTGATCATCAGCGGCCCCGGCGTGTTCAAGGACGGCCTGGCGGGCTCGGGCAGCACGGACGTCGGCTTCTCCAAGACCGACCCGATCACCCTCCAGCAGGAGCAGAGCTTCAAGGACCTGGCGAAGGACGCCGAGGGCGAGATCGTGCCCGGTGCCTACGTCGTGACGCTGAACTGCGTGGACGGCTTCGTGGGCACGGTGTTCCGCAGCTTCGCGGTCGGCCTGAGGTTCACCACCGCCACGGACTGGGAGGTTGTCGGCCCCGTCGAGCCGACGACCACCACGACCACGACGACCACCACCACCTCGGGCGGCGCCACCACCGACCCGAACACCACCGACCCGACGACCGACCCGACCACCACCACGGACCCGGCCGGCACCGACCCGCAGGCCGGTGGCCTGGCGGACACCGGTGCCAGCGTCGGCTTCCTGGTGCTGATCGGCGGCCTGCTGCTGGCCGGCGGTGGCCTCGTGTTCGTGGCCGCGCGCAGGCGTCGGGCCTGATGCTCACCGCCCGGACCGCGCCCACCGCGCGGTCCGGGCGTCCGTCGTGGAAAGGACCGCCGTGACCATGGTCGCCGAACCGCCGCCCCCCGCCCCGCCGATCCCGCTGCCCCCACCGGCACCGCTGCCGCCGCGCGGCAACCCCGGGCTGCGGCTGGCCGGTCAGATGGTGGTCATCGTGGGCGGGCTGATGCTGTGCTTCGTGGTGCAGTTCGCGGCCCTGGGCACGCTCAAGCACGGCCGTGACCAGAACCGGGCGCACGAGGAACTGCGGGTGCTGCTCGCCAACGCCACCGCGCCGGTCTCGGCGGTGGACGAGGGCGGCCGGCTGCTCGACTCCGGGACGCCCCTGGGCATCCTGGAGATCCCCCGGCTGGGCGTGCGCGAGGTGATCGGCGAGGGCACGTCGGCGCGCGCGCTGAAGTCCGGTCCCGGCCACCTGCGGGACACGCCGATGCCCGGCCAGGCCGGGGGCAGCGTGATCCTGGGCCGGCGCGCCGGGTACGGCGGTCCGTTCGCGCAGTTGGACAAGCTCACGCCGGGTGACGTGGTCAAGGTGACCACCGGGCAGGGCGAGCACACGTTCCGGGTGCAGGGCACGCGCCGCGCGGGCGACCCGCAGCGGCACGTGCCGCAGGCGGGCAAGGGCGGGCTGACCCTGGCCACCGCGGACGGGTCGTACTTCCTGCCCACCGACGTGCTGTGGGTGGACGCGAAGCTGACCTCCGACGTGCAGCCGAACTCCGGCGCGCTGCCGAAGTTCGCGGTGCCGGACAACGAGCAGGTGATGGCGGGCGACCAGGAGGCGCTGGTGCCGGTCGCGCTGTGGGCGCTGGTGCTGGCGGCGGGCGCGATCGCCGTGGTGTTCCTGCACGTCCGCGTCGGGCGGTGGCAGGCGTGGGTGGTGGGCGTGCCGCTGCTGGGCGCGCTCGGCATCACGCTCGCCGACCAGGCCGCCGCGCTGCTGCCGAACCTGATCTAGGAGACCGAAGATGACCCAGACCACGACCCAGGCGATGACCCGGACCACAACCCAGGCGATGACCCGGACCATGGTGCCCACCGGCCAGGCGGCGCTGGACGCGCGGGAGATCTCGGCCTGGTTCGGGGACCGCAAGGTGCTCGACCGGGTGTCGCTGGCGATGCCCGCCGGGTCGGTGACCGCGCTGATCGGCCCGTCCGGCTGCGGCAAGTCCACGTTCCTGCGCACCCTCAACCGGATGCACGAGCTGATCCCGTCGGCGTCGCTGGCGGGCGAGGTGCTGCTGTTCGGCAAGGACGTCTACGACCCGGGCGTGAAGCTGACCGACGCCCGCCGCGAGATCGGCATGGTCTTCCAGAAGCCGAACCCGTTCCCGGCCATGTCGATCTACGACAACGTGGTCGCGGGCCTGAAGCTGACCGGCGGGCGGGCGCGGCGGGCGGAGAAGGACGCGCTGGTCGAGGAGTGCCTGGGCAAGGCGGGCCTGTGGGTCGAGGTCCGGGACCGGCTGCGCCAGCCCGGCGGGGCGCTGTCGGGCGGCCAGCAGCAGCGGCTGTGCATCGCGCGGTCGCTGGCGGTGCGGCCCAGGGTGCTGCTGATGGACGAGCCGTGCTCGGCGCTGGACCCCACGTCGACGCGGCGGATCGAGCAGACCATCCACGAACTGGCGCACGAGGTGACGATCGTGATCGTCACGCACAACATGCAGCAGGCGGCGCGGGTCTCGCAGCAGTGCGCGTTCTTCCTGGCCGAGCAGGGCACGCCGGGCGTGATCGTCGAGGCGGGCGACACGAAGACCATCTTCGAGGCCCCGTCCGACCAGCGCACCGCCGACTACGTGCACGGCCGCTTCGGCTGAAAACCCCCGCACCCGACCCGGGTGTTGCGCCACAATGGCCGACCGGGGTGGTGGAGCGCGGGGGTCGCGGTGGACGTCGTGGAGCTGGACCCGCATCGGGCGGGGATCGAGGAGTTGGCGGAGTACTACCGGGTCCGGCAGGACGGCCGGGACCCGGAGGACGACGACAGACCGGACTTCGAGGCCGCGGTCGAGCGGATGCGCAACCCGTTCCCCGGCCTCGGTGAGGCGTCGTTCCGCCTGGTCCGCGATGCGGGCACGGCCGTGGCCGTGGCGTACCTGCGGTTCCCGGAGGACCAGAACGCGCACATCGTCGTCGTGGACGTGATCGTGCACCCGGACCACCGCCGGCGCGGCGTGGGCACGAAGGTGCTGCGGCACCTGGCGGCGGAGTTCGCCGCGCGGGGCCGCCGGGTGGTCGAGGGCTGGCTGGTGCCCGAGGACGGTCCGGGCGACCTGTGGGGCCGGGGGCTGGGCTTCCGCACGGTCCGCGCCATCGCCCGGCTGCGACTGGACCTCGCCACGGCCGACCGCGCGCTGTGGGACGTGCCGCCGCCCGCCGGGTACCGGGTGGCGCGGTGGCCGGTCGCCGTGCCGGAGGAGTACCTGGAGTCCTACGCGGTGGCGCGCGGCGCGATCCACGACGCCCCGATCGGCCAGACCGAGTTCCGCCCACCGGAGTGGACCGCCGAGCGCGTCCGGGAGTACGAGGCGCAGGCCCGTGAGCAGGGCAACGACCAGCGCGTGGTCGTCGCACTGCACGGCGACACCGTGGTCGGCCTGAGCGAGGTGCTCATCGTGCCGCACCACCCGCAGGAGTGCTACCAGGGCGACACGGCCGTCCTGACGGCCCACCGGGGCCACCGGATCGGCCTGTGGCTCAAGGGCGAGATGGCCCGCTGGCTCACCGAGGACCGCCCGGAGGTGCGCCGGCTGTCCACCGCGACCGAAGGCGACAACGACCACATGATCCGGGTCAACCACGAGATGGGCTTCCGGTCGCTCACGTCGTCGCTGGTGATCGCCTGCCCGGTCGCCGACCTGCGCTGAGGGGTCCTGCGACGGTCTACGCCGACCGCGCTACGACCACGACAAGTACCGTCGACGCCTGCGCGCCACGGGAATCGCGCCTCGGATCGCCCGTCACGGTGAACCCCCACGGCTCCTACCGACACGTCCAGCGATTCTGTCAGGACCTCCGAGGGGTCAGCGCGCTTCCCTGGTGCGCCACAGCAGCAGCACGAAGTACGGCGTCCCGACCAGCGCGATGACCAGCCCGGCCGGCACCTGGGCCGGCGCGATCACGGTGCGGCCCAACGTGTCCGCGAGGCTCACCAGCACCGCGCCGACGGCCGCCGCCACCGGCAGGACCCGGGCGTGCCGGCCGCCGACCAGCGACCGCGCCAGGTGCGGCGCGACCAGCCCGACGAACGCCACCACGCCGATCGCCGACACCGCGGCCGCCGCCAGGATCCCGGCCGACACCAGCACCACCAGCCGCGACCGCTCCACCCGCAGCCCCAGCACGCGCGGCGTGTCGTCGTCGAGGACGTGCAGGTCGAGTTCCCGCTGCCGGGCCCACAACAGCGGCGTGAGCACGACCAGCGCCACCGCCACCGGCAGCACCTGCTCCAGCGTCCGCCCGTAGGTGGAGCCGGACAGCCAGGTCAGCGCCTTGGCCGAGTTGTACGGGTCGGAGGTCACGATCAGCAGGGTGATCAGCGCCATCCCGCCGGACCACATCGCGATGCCGATGACCACCAGCCGGTCCGGGTCCAGCCCCGAGCGCCACGCCAGCCCGTAGACCAGCGCGAACGCCGCCGCCGCGCCGAGCCCGGCGGCACCGGCGATCTGCCACGCCCCGGCCAGCGGCACGAGCGTGATCAGCGTGATCGCACCGACGCCCGCGCCGGCCGTGATGCCCAGCAGACCGGGCTCCGCCAACGGGTTGCGGCTCACCGACTGGATCCCGCAGCCCGACACGGCCAGCGCCGCGCCGGCCGTCAACGCCGCCAGCACCCGCGGCAGCCGTTGGTCCAGCACGAAGGTCAGCGCGGTGCCGGTCCGCCCGCCGACCCAGTTGACCAGGTCGCCCAGCAGCACCAGCCGGTCGCCGAACAGCATCCCGGCCACCGGGGCGAGCACCACCAGCGCGGTCAGCACGCCGCCGACCACGGCCAGCCGCCGCCGCGACCCGGCCACGCCGACCCGTCCGGCGGGAGCCGCCCGACCCGCCCGGCCGGACGACGTGCGCCCGCGCCGCGCCAGCCAGATCAGCACCACCGCGCCGAGCAACGTCGTCATGACGCCGGTCGGCACGCGCAGCGCCTCGGCCGAGCCCAGCACCGCGCGCAGCAGCACGTCCGCGCCCACCACGAGCAGCACGCCGACCAGACCGGACACCGGCAGCAGCACCCGGTGGCGGCCCAGCTTCGGCGCGACCGGCACGAGCAGCTTCACGATCACCGGCGCGCACAGCCCGACGAACCCGACCGGCCCGGCCACGGTCACCGCCGCGGCGGTCAGCGCCACGGTCAGCAGCACCGTGCCGATCCGGGTCCGGCGCACCCGCAGCCCGAGCACGGCGGCGTTGTCGTCGCCCAGCGCCAGCACGTCCAGCGACCGCCCCATGGCGACCAGCGCCAGCACGGCGAGCGCCACGACGGGCGTCATCCGCGCGGTGGCGTCGAGGTTCGCGACGGTGAGCGACCCGCTGCCCCAGGCGAACAGCCCGGAGGTCTCCTGCTCGTACATCAGCAGCAGCAGGATGGTCAGCGACTGCAACGCCAGCGCGACCGCCGACCCCACCAGCACCAGCCGGGGACTGGTTCCCCCGCCGCCGGACAGGCCGAGCACGAACGCCGCCGCGCCGAGGCCGCCGACGAACGCGGCACCGCCGGCGGGCAGCGTGGGCAGGCTCAGCCCGAACGCGGCGATCGCGACCACGGCCAGGTGCGCGCCCGCGTTGACCGCGAGGGTGTCCGGCGAGGCCAGCGGGTTGCGCGCCACGGACTGCATGCCCGCGCCGGCCACGCCCAGCGCGACGCCGAGCAGCAGCGCGGTGAGCAGGCGCGGCACCCGGGACCCGGCGAGGACCGCGTGGGTCTCCGGGGTGCCTTGTCCGACAAGGGCTTGGAGCACGTCGAAGACGCCGGTGGCGGACGTGCCCTGGGTGAGGTGGACGGCGGAGAGCACGACGATGAGCGCCGCGATCCCCGCCGTCACGGCGGCGGTGCGGACCACGTCAGGCGGTGACGGCCTTGGCGATCTGGTCGGCGAGCGCGCCGACCGTCCTCGGCCCGCCGAACATCCAGGTGCCCGACGCCAGCTTGGTGATCTTCTTCGAGGTCACGAACGGCAGCCGCTGCCACACCGGGTTCTGCTCCAGGCCGGTGGCGAACACGTCCTCCTCGGAGGCCACGTAGAACATGACGGTCTTCGGGTCGGTCACCGCGGTCAGGCCCTCGACGTCGGTCTGGCCCAGCCCCCACTGCGAGTCGACCTGGCCGGTCCAGGTGTTCTTCAGGCCGACCTGCTCGGCGATGTCGGAGATCAGCGAGCCCTTGCCGAACGGGCGGATGCTGACCGTGCTGCCCTCCAGCCAGCCGTCGGCCATCAGGAACGGGGTGCCGGTGGCGCCCTTGGCCTCGACGGCCTTCTTGCCCTCGGCGAGCTTGGCGTCCATGTCGGAGAGCAGCTTGTCGCCCTCGGCGGACTTGCCGACGGCCTTGGCGATGATCTTCACGTCGTCACGCAGCCGGTCGAGGTTGCGGGTGGCGTCGCTGGTCTTGGTCACCAGGACCGGGACGTACTTCTCCAGCTGCGGCACCAGGGTCGACTCGCGCTCCTCGGCCATCACCACGACGTCCGGGTTGAGCGCGACGATCGCGTCCACGCTGGGCTCGTTGCGCTTGCCGACGTCCTTGACCGAGGCGTCCAGCGTGACCGCGGTGTCCCAGACCTTGAAGCCCGCCACGTCGGCCACGCCGACCGGCTGCACGCCCAGCGAGGCCACGATCTCGGCCTCGGCCCACTCCAGCGCGACGACCTTCGTGGCGGGTGCCTTGAGCTCCACGGCCTTGCCCCGCGAGTCGGTCACCGTCACCGGGCCGCCGGCCGCGGCGGTCTCGCCGGTGGACGGGGCGTTCTCCGTCGTGCCGCAGGCGGTCAACGCGATCGCGGCGGCCGCGATCAGGGCGGGGATGCGCATGGTGCTCTTCTCCGTTGTGGTTTCGGGCGGAGTGCTCCTCGGGCGGAGCGTTCTCGGGTGGGGTGCTTTGGGGTGGGGTGCTTTGGGGTGGGGTGCTTCGGGTGGGGTGCTCTGGGTGGACTGCTTTGGGGTGGGTGCTGCCGGTCAGACGGGGCGGGGCGTGTGCCGGCCCAGCGGGCGGCAGTGGATGGCCCCGGTCACCGGGTCGTCGGCGACGTGGACCGCGATGCCGTAGGCCTCGCTGAGGTGCGCCGGGGTGAGGACGTCGCGGACGTCGCCGGCCGCGACCACCCGGCCCTCGTTGAGCAGCACCACCCGGTCGGCGATGATCGCCGCGTGGTCCAGGTCGTGCAGCACCACGCCCACCGCCACGTCGTGGTCGTTCGCCAGGTCGCGGACGACGTCGAGGACCTCGACCTGGTAGCGCAGGTCGAGGTGGTTGGTGGGTTCGTCCAGCAGCAGCGCGGAGGTCTCCTGCGCCAGGCAGGAGGCCAGCCAGACGCGCTGAAGCTCGCCGCCGGACAGCTCGTCCACGCCGCGCTCGGCCATGTCGGTCACGCCGGTCAGCGCCATGGCGCGGTCGACCGCGGCGGCCCCGTCGGTGTCGACGCCGCGCCAGCCGGAGCGGTACGGGTAGCGCCCGTAGCCGACGACGTCGCGCACGGACACCCCGGACGGGGTGGGGCGGTGCTGGGTGAGCAGCGTGACGTTGCGGGCGAACTCCTTGCCGGACAACGCCGAGCCGTGCCAGACCCGGCGCTCGCCGAGCTGGACGTCGCCGTCCTTCGGCTTGTGCAGCCGGGCCAGCGAGCGCAGCACCGTGGACTTGCCCGAGCCGTTGGGCCCGACCAGCGCCGTCACGGTGCCGCGGTGCAGTTCGAGCGAGACGCCGTGCACGACGGTGCGGTCGTGGTGTGCGAGCACCAGACCGTGACCGGCCAGCAGCGCGCCATCGCCCTTGGACATGAAGGGGAGCCTAACCTAAGCCGCTGATTAACCCATCCGGGCGTGATCTACTGCACTCTTCGGTCGAGTTGATCACTCTCCGGGGTTGCTCCTCGGGCGCGCCTGCCACGTGACGTGTACTCACCACGGACCGCGACCGGCACCACCACAACGGTCGAGACGCCGCCGTGGCCCGCCCCGCTTCGGAACCCCGCACCCCGGCCCGCCGCACGACCCGAAGTGGCACGTCGGAAGCGTCTCCACGGCCCGTGCGGCCGGCTCGCCCCGCGCCGCACCCGCAAAGTGCGGACACCCTGGGCACCCCGGCGTTGCGCCAAGGGGGCGACACCGCTGCCCGAACGTGTGGAACCGGCGCTGGGGGGCTTGGCCGACACACCCCGCGACTGGTTGCGTGCTCCCAGTATTCGTGTGGTCATCGGAATCGCGCGACCACCCAGAGGAAGGCACCAACCGATGCAGCCGTTCCAGTTGCCGGAGTTCTACATGCCCCACCCGGCGCGGCTGAACGCGAACCTGGAGCGCGCGCGGACCCACAGCAAGGGGTGGGCGCACCGGATGGACTTCATCGACGTGCCGCAGCACGGCACGGTGATCTGGACCGACGACGACCTCGACTCGCACGACTACGCCCTGCTCTGCGCGTACACCCACCCGGACGCCACGGCGGACGACCTGGACCTGGTCACCGACTGGTACGTCTGGGTCTTCTACTTCGACGACCACTTCGTGGAGCTGTACAAGCGCAACCCGGACGACATCCAGGGCGCGAAGGCCTACCTCGACCGGCTGCCGCTGTTCATGCCGGTCGACGGGGTGATCACCGAGGAGCCGACGAACCCGGTCGAGAAGGGTCTCAAGGACCTCTGGGAGCGGACCGTCCCGGCGCACTCGATGGACTGGCGGCGGCGCTTCGCCGACAACACCAAGCACCTGCTGGACGAGTCGATGTGGGAGCTGCTCAACATCAGCGAGGGACGGCTGTCCAACCCGCTGGAGTACATCGAGATGCGGCGCAAGGTCGGCGGCGCGCCGTGGAGCGCGAACCTGGTCGAGCACGTCACCGGCCTGGAGGTGCCCGCGCGGATCGCGCTGTCGCGCCCGCTGGGCGTCCTGCGGGACACCTTCTCCGACGCCGTGCACCTGCGCAACGACCTGTTCTCCTACGAGCGCGAGGTGCTCGACGAGGGCGAGCTGAGCAACGGCGTCCTGGTGCTGGAGAAGTTCCTCGACATCCCGACCCAGGAGGCCGCCGAGGCGGTCAACGACCTGCTCACCTCGCGGCTGCACCAGTTCGAGCACACCGCCGTCACCGAGGTCCCGCCGCTGCTGGACGAGCACGGCATCGACCCGCTGGGCCGGCTGGCCGTCGGCGCGTACGTGAAGGGCCTGCAGGACTGGCAGTCCGGCGGCCACGAGTGGCACATGCGGTCCAGCCGGTACATGAACAAGGGCGCGCTGCACGCGAACCCGGTGCTCGGCGGTCCGACGGGGCTGGGCACGCAGGCGCTGCGCTCGCTGGTTGCCACCGCGCCGCAGCGGCTGCGCTCGTACACGCGGGTCCCGTTCACCGCTGTGCCGCCGCTGCCCGCGCCGAAGTCCGTGCTGGAGATGCCGTACCCGCTCACCGTCAGCCCGCACTGGCACGACGCCAAGGAGGCCAGCGTCCGCTGGTCGGCCGAGATGGGTCTGTTCGACGACGGCTTCGGCATCTGGACCGAGGAGAAGGTGCGGGACTACGACTTCGCGCTGTGCTCGGCGGGCATCGACCCGGACGCCACGGCGGCCGAGCTGGAGATCTCGGCGATGTGGCTGACCTGGGGCACCTACGGCGACGACTACTACCCGAGGGTGTACGGCAAGGCGTCGGACATGGGCGCGGCGCGGGTCGCGACCGGGCGCCTCAAGCAGCTGCTCGCGGTCGAGGGGCCGGCCCCGATCGCGCCGGTCAACCCGATGGAGCGCAGCCTGGCCGACCTCTGGGCGCGGACCACCGCCCCGATGCCGCCGGTCAACCGGGAGAAGCTGCGCGCGGCGCTGGTGGTGATGCTGGACAGCTGGGTGTGGGAGCTGAAGAACCAGCACGAGCACCGCGTGCCGGACCCGGTGGACTACGTCGAGATGCGCCGGCAGACGTTCGGCTCGGACCTGACGATGAGCCTGGCCCGGTTCGGCCACGGGGGTCTGATCCCGGACGAGATCTACCGGACGCGCGCCATCCGCAACATCGAGAACTCCGCGATCGACTACGCGACCATGCTCAACGACCTGTACTCGGTGCGCAAGGAGGTGCAGTACGAGAGCGAGGTGCACAACATGGTCGTGGTGGCCTCGACGTTCCTCGACATCGACCTCGAACGCGCCTACGCGATCACCGCCGACCTGGCCAACCAGCGGCTGCGGCAGTTCCAGCACAGCGTCGACCACGAGCTCCCCGCGCTGTTCGAGGAATTCGACCTGGAGGCCGACCAGCGCGCCGCGCTGACCCGGCACGCGGACGAGCTCAAGGACTGGGTGGCGGGCATCCTGCACTGGCACGAGGAGGTCGACCGGTACCGCGAGTCCGCGTTGCAGCGGCACTTCGCCGGTCACCAAACCCTTGCGCCCCAGGCGTTCCGGGGTCCGACCGGGTTGGGCACGGCGAGTACCCGGATCTTGGTGAACAACGGGTAACGGGTGCGTTGACGTCCAATTTCTATTAATTGAACAATGATCGCGGCGTGATTCACGGAACTTTTTCCGGCAATTCGTGAATCCGGTGGCATCATGGCGATCGTGACCGAGGGGCGGGTGCGGTACCGGTTGCTCGGACCGGTTACCGCACACCTCGACGGCCACCAGGTCCGGCTCGGCGGCCCCAAGCAGCGGTCCGTGCTGGCCGCCCTGCTGCTCAACGCCGGCCGGGTGGTCTCCGAGGAGCAGCTGATCGGGCTGGTCTGGGACGGCGAACCGCCCTCCAGCGCCCGCGGCCAGCTCCAGGTCCGCGTCTGGGAACTGCGCAAGCTGCTCGGCAAGGCGGCGATCGTCCGCCGCGCGCCCGGCTACCTGGTCGAGGTCCGCCCCGACCAGCTCGACCTGCTGGAGTTCGCCGACCACGTCACCGCCGCCCGCGCCGACCTGGCGCAGGGCCGCGCCGAGGCGGGCATCGCCACCCTGCGCGCGGCGCTGGCGCTCTGGGCGGGCCCGGTGCTCGGCGGCACCACCGACGCCCTGGTGGAACGCGAGGCCCGGCTGCTCGAAGAGCGCCGGATGGCCGCGCTGGAAGACCTGTTCGACGCCGAGCTGACCGCCGGCCGGCACGCCGAGGTCATCGGCGAACTGCGCCGCGCCGGCGAGGAGTACCCGTTCCGCGAACGCCTCCAGGCCGCGCTCCTGCTCGCCCTGCACCGCTCCGGCCGCACCTCCGAGGCGCTGGCCGCCTACGCCGGCACCCGGCAGCGGTTCGCCGACGAGCTGGGCATCGAACCCGGCCGCGCCCTGCAGGACCTGCACGTCCAGGTGTTGCGGGGCGACGACCCCGCACCGCCGGTCGACCCCGCGCCGCCGGTCACCCCCGCGCAGCTCCCGCACGACGTGCGCGGCTTCACCGGCCGCACCGCCCAGCTCGCCCGGCTCGACACCGGCGACCTCTGGGTGATCACCGGCCCGCCGGGCGTCGGCAAGACGGCGCTCGCCGTGCGCTGGTCGCACCGGGCGCGGGGCCGCTTCCCGGACGGCCAGCTCTACCTCGACCTGCGCGGGTTCGACGCCGACCACGACCCGGTCGCGCCCGCCGCCGCGCTGGCCCAGCTCCTGCGCGCGCTCGGCGTCCGGCACCTGCCCGCCGCGGTGGACGAGCTGGCCGCGCTGTACCGGAGTTCGCTCGCCGACCGGCGGGTCCTGGTGGTGCTGGACAACGCCCGCGACGGCGACCAGGTCCGGCCGCTGCTGCCGCCGGCGGGCACCGCGCTGGTCACCAGCCGGCACCGGCTCGGCGACCTGGTCGCGCAGACCGGCGCGGGCGCGCTGCCGCTGACCGTGCTGCCCGCCGAGGACTCCCGCGCCCTGCTGCGCGGCGCGCTCGGCGACGTGGACGCGGCGGCCGTGGACGAGCTGGCCGCGCTGTGCGGCCACCTCCCGCTGGCGCGTGCGGAGTCGCCGCGGCCAACCTCGGCGGCGACCCGGCCCACACCGTCGCCGACCTGACCGCCGAGCTGCGCCGAGGCCCGCTCGCCGGGCTCACCGTGGACGGGGCCGACGAGAGCCCGCTGACCCGGGCGTTCCAGGTGTCGCTCGACGCGCTGCCGGCCGCGCCGCGCCGGCTGTTCGCGCTGCTCGGGCTGGTCCCCGGGCCGGACTTCACGGCCCGCGGGTGCGCCGCGCTGCTGGGCGCGCCGGTGCCCGAGGCGGCCCGCCTGCTGCGCCGGCTGGCCGCCGCGCACCTGGTGGAGCAGCACGTGCCCGGCCGGTACCGGCAGCACGACCTGGTCCGCGACTTCGCCCGCGCGCAGCCCGCCGAGCCCGGCGCGTGGGACCGGCTGGTCGCGTTCCACCTGGCCGCGGTGGACGCCGTGGACGGGCACTTCAGCCGGCACCCGCTGCGGCTGCCCCGCGAGTCCGCACCGGCCTGCGTGGTCGGGTTCGCCGACTCGGCCGAGGCGGTGGCGTGGCTGGAGGCCGAGCAGGACAACCTGACCGCCCTGCTGCGCCAGGCCGCCGTCCAGGGACCGCACCCGACGGCGTGGTACCTGGCCGACGCGATCCGCTCGGTGTTCCTGCACCGGGGGCTGCGCGCGGAGTGGTTGGCGGTCGCGGTCCCGGTGCTGGCGGCGGCGCGGGGCGTGCCCCGGGTCGAGGCGCTGATGTTGCAGAGCATCGGCGCGGCGTGCGTGCACCTGGGGCGGCGGCAGGAGGCCGTGCGGCACCTGGAGGCCGCGCTGGCGGCGCACCGCCGGTGCCGGTGGCCCGAGGGCGAGGCGGCGACGGTGAACAGCCTGGGCATCGCGCTGCTGGCGTGCGGCCGGCTCGGCGACGCGGCCGACCTGTTCACCCGGGCGCTCGCGCTGGAGACGGCGAACGGGTCGCCGACCGGCCGGATGATGGCGTTGAACAACCTCGGTTTCGTGCACCGGCAGCTGGGCGAGCTGGCCGAGGCCATCGGGCACCTCGACCTGGCGCTGGAGCTGAGCGCGCGGGAGCGGTCGAGCTGGGGCGAGGCGGTGGCGCGGGTCAACCTCGGTTACGTGCGCCGGCTGCTGGGCGACCCGGCGGGGGCTCGCGAGCACCTGCTGGCGGCGTGCGCACTGCACCGGGGCCTGGGAAACCGGTACGGCGAGGCGTCCGCGCTGGTCGGGCTGAGCGTGGTGCACGCCGACCTGGGCCAGCACGCGCAGGCGCGGGCGGACGCCGAGGCGGCGCTCGCGGTGGCCCGCCAGGAGGCGAACCGGGACACCGAGGTCGGCGCGCTGACCGCACTCGGCCGCGCGCTGGCGGCGTCGGGCTCGGTGGTCGACGCGGAGGCGCTGCACCGCCAGGCCGTCGAGATCGCCCGGCGGTGGGGCTCGCCGTGGCACGTGGCGGAGGCGTCGGCGGGGTTGTGCGTGACGTTGGGGTTGCGCGGGTTGCCGGAGGCGTCGGTGCTGGCGGCGGAGACGTTGGCGTTGGCGCGCGGCCATCGGATCGTGCTGGCCGACGAGGAGAGCCTGCTCGCCCTCGCCTGAGCCGGTGTGCCGGTCCGTCGCGTTGTGGGCGGCTCACGTCGTGCTGCGGCGCCTTTCCCGACTGCCGGTGTGGTGGGCGCCGATCCTGTCGCGCGGCAGATCGTCGGGCGCCGGGCGGTGGGGCTCGCCGTGGCACGTGGCGGAGGCGTCGGCGGGGTTGTGCGTGACGTTGGGGTTGCGCGGGTTGCCGGAGGCGTCGGTGCTGGCGGCGGAGACGTTGGCGTTGGCGCGCGGCCACCGGATCGTGCTGGCCGACGAGGAAAGCCTGCTCGCCCTCGCCTGAGCCCGCGCGTCTCCTGGCTGAGCCCGCGCGCCTTCGGCCGGATCCAGCCGACCGCCGGTGCACCTCTCGCTGCTCGTCCCTCCGCGCATCTTCGCACGTCAACGGCTCCCTTTCGGTCGTGGAAGCGGAACGGAACCGGCGTGGAAGCGGGCCCGCCTAGCGTCGCTGCGCTGCGCAAAGTCGACTGGGGGAGCGGTATGTCGTCGCGGAAGCGGGATGTCGGGTTGCTCGGGCTGCTGTGGACGTCCACACCGGCCAAGCTGACGGCCCTGACGCTGGTCGTCGCGGTCACCGCGACGGCCGGGGGTGACGCGGTCAACGGCTGGGGCGGGTCGGCGGAGTACGCCGCCGACGCCATCACCCAACCCGGACCCGCCCAGCGGTGGGGCACCGCGCAGGCCGGCGGGCACCTCGAAGGCGAGCCGGCCAACCACACCGTGCCCACGTCGCTGCGCGGCCGGTACCCCAAGGTCGACTGGGACGTCCAGCCGCACAACACGGCGACCACCGAGGACCCGCCCGCCACCGGGACCACCGGCTACGAGCAGGGCAAGAGCACCGAGCGCCCGGAGGCCCGCAGCCGGTACGAACGGGTCTACCGCAACCCCGACGGCACCGAGACCACCGAGTTCTCCGCCACCCCGGTCAACTACCGCGACGGCGACCGCTGGCAGCCGATCGACCCGAACCTGGTACCCACCGACCAGGGCTGGCACAACGCCGCCGACCAGGTCGACGTCCGGATCGCCGACCGCTCCGACGCGCCGGACCTGGCCACCCTGGTCGTGGACCAGGACCACCAGGTCTCCTACGGCCTCGCCGACGCCCGCCGCGCGGACGGCCGGGTCGACGGCAGCACGGTCACCTACCGCGACGTCCAGTCCACTGTGGACGTGAAGCTGGAGTCCACGGCCGGTGGTGTCAAGGAGACCCTGGTCCTCAACACGCCCGGGTCGCCGACCAGCTTCGTGTTCCCGTTGACGCTCAAGGGCCTCACGCCCCGGATCGCCGACAACCAGGTGGTGCTCGCCGACGCGTCCGGCACGACCCGCGCGGTGATCCCGCCCGGCGACATGGTCGACGCCGACAACAACCGCTCGACCGCCGTCACCTACCGGCTGATCACCCGCGACAACCGGCCCGCGCTCCAGGTCGACCTCGACCAGAACTGGCTGAAGAGCGCCAAGTTCCCGGTCGCCGTCGACCCGACCGTGCAGCTCCCGGTCGAGGGCGCGAACGCCGACAGCAGCATGTACGTGAACGGGTCGTCCTCCTCACCGGGCGGCACCACGCTGCTGGTCGGCGACAACGCCGCGTCCTACCTGAAGTTCGGCGGCCTGGTCGACAAGCTGCGCCACCACACGATCTTCGGCGCGCAGCTCTGGCTGGTGAACTACGACTCCGACTCGTGCAAGCCGCGCGAGGTCCGGGTGCACCCGGTGACCGGCGGCTGGACCTCCGGCGGCTCCTACTCCTACCCCGGCCCGGCGGTCGGTGGCGAGCTGGCGTCCCGGTCGTTCGCGCACGGCCACATCGCGTTCGGCGACTCGTCCTCGAAGTGCCCGACCGCCGGCGAACTGGTGAACCTCGGCACCGGCGGCCGCGACCTGGTGCAGAAGTGGGTCGACGGCACGCAGGCCAACGACGGCATCTCGCTGCGGGCCGGCGGTTCGCTGTCGGGCAAGAAGTTCACCGGCCCGGCCACCGCCAACCCGCCGAAGCTGTTCGTCACGCACAGCCCGTACAACGCGACCTACGCCCTGGCCGACCCGGTGCCCGACCCGCCGGTGCTGCAGAACCAGGACGGCAAGGTCAAGATCGCGGTCACCAACAAGAGCGCCGCGAACTGGGCCCCGGGCGACTACTACCTGGCCTACCGCGCCTACAACGCCAAGACCGGCGCGTCGGTGACCCAGCAGCGGTCGGCGAACCTGCCGGGCACGGTCAACCGCAACGCCCGCGTCACGCTCGACGCGACGGTCAAGGCGTTGCCGCCGGGCAAGTACTTCCTCGACTTCACCATGGTCAAGACCGGCGGCCCGGTGTTCACCGACCACCAGGTGCCGCCCGGCCGGATCGTGCTGGAGGTCTTCGACATCCCGCCGGTGGTGCAGGAGCTGTACCCGCCCAACGGCTACCGCGCGCCCACCCTCACCCCGCAGCTCTGGGCGCGGGCGCTGGACATCGACGCGCCGCCGTCGGTCTCGATGCAGTTCAAGTTCGAGGTGTGCGAGCGCGACAAGGACGGCAAGCCGGTCAACTGCACCAACTCCGGCTACCAGGCCAAACCCGCGTGGACCGTGCCCGCCGGCACGCTGGCGTGGAGCAAGGCCTACGACTGGCGGGCCTACGTCAAGGACGCGAACAACGAGATCACCTCGCCCTACTCGACCGTGCTGACCGCCGTGCCGCAGCCCGAGATCACCTCGCGCCTGGCGGGCGGCACGGCGGCCGACGAGGACCAGGACTTCGACCCGCAGTCGGGCAACTTCTCCACGGCGGCCGTCGACGCGTCGGTCACCACGGTCGGCCCGGAGCTGCGCCTGGTGCGCACCTACAACAGCCTCGACCCGCGCCGGGACGGCCTGTTCGGCGCGGGCTGGAGCACCCGGTACGACATGAAGCTGGTGCCGGACGACGACGGCTCCGGCAACGTCGTGATCACCTACCCGGACGGCCGCCAGGTCCGGTTCGGGCGCAACGCCAACGGCACGTACTCCGCGCCGTTCGGCCGCACGGCCCAGCTCACCGTCGACAGCGCCGCGTGGAAGCTGCTCGACACCGCGGGCACCACCTACCAGTTCTCGTTGAACGGCAGGCTGAACCGGATCACCGACAGCGCCAACCGCTCGGTCGTGCTGACCTACAACACGACCGACGGCAAGCTCGCCAAGGCCCAGGTGTCCAACAGCCAGACCAACACGGCGGGCCGGTTCCTCGCGTTCGGCTGGACCGGGAACCGCGTCACCAGCGTGAAGTCCGACCAGACGACGTGGACCTACACCTACACCGGCGACCTGCTGACCAAGGTGTGCGGCACCGGCTGCACCACCTACGAGCACAGCGCCGGCACGCACTACCGCAGCTCCGTGCTGGACTCGCGCCCCGAGTCGTACTGGCGGCTGGGCGAGCCGGACGGCACGGCCGCCGCCAGTGAGGTCGCGGTCAACCTCGGCAAGGACGCGGCCACCTACAAGAACATCACGCTCGGCACGGCCGGCGCGGTCACCGGCAACACGGCGGCGACCTTCAACGGCACCGGCTCCGCCGTCGAACTGCCCAAGGGCACCTTGAAGAAGAGCCGTGACGGTGCGGTCGAGCTGTGGTTCAAGGCGTCGGTCACGGGCGCGGGCGGCCCGTTGCTCGGCTACCAGGACAAGGCGCTCGGCAGCACGTCCACGACCGGCGTGCCGGTGCTCTACGTCGGCACGGACGGCAAGCTGCGCGGCCAGTTCGGCACCGGCAGCATCGCGCCCATCACCTCCGCCGCCGCCGTGAACGACGGCAAGTGGCACCACGTCGTGCTGTCGTCCATGGGGGACAAGCAGACCCTGTACCTGGACGGCGCGAAGGCCGGTGAGCTGGCCGGCAAGCCGATCGACCACTCGCTGCTGACGTTCAACCAGGTCGGCGCGGCCTACGCGACCGGCACGTGGCCCGCGTGGGGTGCCACGCCGCAGCGCCACTTCGCGGGCGTGATCGACGAGGTGGCCTACTACACCGGTCCGGTCGGTCCGCAGAGCGCTTCCGCGCACCGCAACGCGAGCAACCAAGCCGACCAGCTCTCGAAGATCACCCTGCCGAGCGGGAAGACCGCGACGACGGTCGCCTACGACACCACCCTGGACCGGGTGCGCGAGTACACCGACGAGAACGGCGGCACGTGGAAGATCGGCCCGCCCGCGGTCTACGGCGGTGACGACGACCTGCGCGGCACGGTCGAGGTGCTGGACCCGGCGAACCGGCCCAGCCTCTACGAGTACGACGCGATCGGCGGCTGGCTGCTGCGGCTCGGCCGGCCGCTCGGCCTGGAGGCCCGCCCCGAGGACCGGCCCGGCCCGCCGACGACCACCCCGGTCCCGCCGACCGAGACGTGCGGCAGGCCGGACCCGAACGACCCGGCGTTCTGCACCACGATCCCCGGCAACTCCGGCGGCCCGGTGTTCGTCCGCTACAACACCGAGGGCATGAGCATCCGGTCGTACTCCTACGACGACAACGGCCAGCTCACGACCGTGACCGACGAGAACGGCGACACCGTCGGCCTGACCTACGACAGCCGGGGCAACATCGCGTCCCGCAGGACGTGCCGCGCGGCGAACGACTGCCAGACCTCGTACGAGACCTACCCGACGACCGTCACCAGCGAGTTCGACCCGCGCAACTTCCTGCCCGCGGAGTCGCGCGACGGCCGTTCGGCCAACGCCACCGACACCACCTACCGCACGACCTACAGCTACCACCCGACCGGCCAGCTCGCGCAGGAAACCGGCCCGGACGGCAGTTTCGTCAAGCACACCTACACCACGGGCGCGGAAGCGGCGGTCAACGGCGGCAACCCGCCCGCCGCCCTGCTTGCGTCCACTGTGGACGCTCGCGGCAAGACGACCCGGTTCGCCTACTACGCCAACGGCGACCTGGCACGGATCACCGGGCCGAGCGGGCTGGTCACCGAGTACGGCTACGACAACGTCGGCCGCCGCACGTCGGCCAAGCAGATCTCGGACACCTTCCCCCACGGCGTCGTCACCACCTACACCTACGACGCCATGTCACGGCCCGCGACCGAGACCGGCCCGGTCACCACGGACGCCGTGACCGGCCGCAAGCACCAGAAGCGCAGCACGACCACCTACGACGCGGACGGCAACGCCACCCAGGTCGAAGTGGTCGACGTGCAGGGCAACGACCCGCCGCGCACCACCAAGTACGAGTACGACTCGCACAACCGGATGGTCCGCGTGACCGACGCCGAGGGCGGTGAACGGTCCTACGAGTACGACGTGTTCGGCCTGCGGACCTCGGACACCGACCCGAACGGCAACCGGGTCGACTACGCCTACACCTCCCGCAACGACATCGCCGAGGTGCGGATCCGGGACTGGCGCAGCGACCCGGCGGGCGCGCCCGCGACCGACGGCACCCTGCTCCTCCGGTCGCTGTCCTACGACTTCGCCGGCCGCCTGGCGAGCGAGACCGACGCCATGGGCCGGCGCACCGAGTTCCAGTACTGGGGCGACGGGTCGTTGCGCCGCAAGGTGCTCAAGGACTTCCACAACCCGGACGGCAGCAAGCGCGACTTCGTGCTGGAGGAGAACACCTACGACGGCGCGGGCAACCTGGTCCGCAGGGCGACCGGCAACGGCAAGTCCGTCACCGAGCACACGATCGACCGGTCCGGCCGCGTCGCCACCGCGACCGTCGACCCGGCCGGGCTCAAGCGCTACACGACGTTCTCCTACGACGGCAACGACAACGTGACCCGGACCGTCACCACCGGCAACCCGTCGAACGTGCCGTGGGCGGTGTCCGCGACGCCGGAGACCGTCGACTACCGGTACGACGACGCCGGGAACGTGGTGGAGGAGTCCGTCACCGACGGGGCCACCACCCGCACCACGACGTTCGGCTACGACCAGCGCGGCCACCAGACCTGGGTCGAGGACCCGCGCCAGAACACCACGACCTACACGTTCGACGAACTGGGCCGGCAGGTCACCGAGTCCGGCGCGGCGGTGTCGGTGGAGCGCGACGGCGGCCCGGCGAGCACGGCGATCCCGACCGTGAAGACCGGTTACAGCACGTACGACGAGGTCGCGGCGGTCGCCGACGAACTCGGCAACACCACGACGAACACCTACGACAAGCTGGGCCGGCTGACCGTCACCGCCGATCCGGGCTACACCCCGCCGGGGTCGACGCAGGCGATCACCGCGACCCTGCGCGCGTCCTACGACGGCAACGGCAACGTCACCGAACTGGTCGACGCCCGGAACAACGCCACCCGGTTCACCTACGACCAGTTGGACCGCCCGGTGGTCAAGGACCTCCCGGCGCACAGCGGTCGCGCGCTGTGGCGCTACGCCTACAGCAGGTCCGGGCGGCTGCTCTCGGAGACCGCGCCGACCGGCGCGCGGGTCGAGACGACCTACGACGACCTGGACCGGCCGATCACCGGCACCGAGTACGAGCGCAAGCCCACCACCGGCACGTACACGTCGTGGCGGCGCTTCGACGACCTGGGCAACGTGACCTCGGACGTCACCCCGTCCGGCGCGTCGGTGGCCAACACCTACGACACCCTGGGCCAACTGGTCAAGACCGTCGACCCGGCGGGCGTGCCGACGCACTACGGCTACGACCGCGCCGGCAACCGGGTCCGGGTCACCGACGGCCTGGGCCGCACCACGCAGACCGGCTTCGACCCGTTCGGCGACAAGGTCTCCGAGGCCGAGCTGAAGCCGGACGGCACCCCGTTGCGCAGCACCAGGTTCGGCCACGACGTGGTCGGCAACCTCACCAGCGTCACCGACGCCAGGCAGAACACCACGACCTTCGAGTTCGACGCCGGCAACCGCCTGGTCAAGCAGCTCGAACCCGAGGGCGTCACGCAGGCGTTCGGCTACGACGCGGCCGGCAACCTCACCCGGTACACCGACGCGCGCGGCAACACGACCATCACCACCTACAACTCGTTGGGGCTGCCCGAGAAGGTGATCGAGCCCGCCACGGCGACGCACCCGGACGACCGCACGTGGACCACCGAGTACGACGCGAACGGCAACCAGGTCAAGCTCACCGCGCCCGGCAACGTCGTGCGCACCCTGACCTACGACGCCGCCAACCAGCTCACCGGCGAGACCGGGACCGGCGCGGAAGCCCCGACCAGCGCCCGGGACATCGCCTACGACCCGATGGGCCGCACGGTCCGGGTCAACGACGACACCTACACCTACGACGACCGGGGCAACCTGATCGCCACCGCCGGCCCGGCCGGCAGCGCCGAGTTCGGCTTCGACGGCGACCGGAACCCGGTGTCCCGCAGGGACGCGGCGGGCACCTCGGCCTACACCTACGTCAAGGGCCGCCTGGCCACGGTGGCCGAGGGCCTGGCCGGGGTCACCCAGACCTACGGCTACGACGCCTCCGGTGCGGTGAAGACCATCGGCTACGGGGCCGGGCGCACCAGGACGTTCGGCTACGACGACGCCGGCCGCCAGGTCTCCGACGTGCTGGCGGGCAGCGCCGGGACGATCGCGTCCACCGGCTACGGCTACGACGACAACGGCCAGATCACCAGCAAGACCGCCAACGGCGTCGAGACCACCTACAGCTACGACGACGTCGGCCGGCTGACCGGCGAGACCACCAACGGCACCACCACCGCCTACGAGTGGGACAAGGCGGGCAACCGCACCAAGGCCGGCGCGAAGACCGCCGCCTACGACGAGCGCAACCGGCTGCTCTCCGACGGCGACTACACCTACTCCCACACCGCGCGCGGCACGGTCGCCGGGCGCACCAGCTCCGGCCACACCGAGCCGTTCACGTTCGACGCGTTCGACCGGATGACCGTGGGCGCGGGCCAGAAGTACACCTACGACGGCCTGGACCGGGTCGCCACCCGCAACGGCACGGCGTTCACCTACGCCGGCGGGGCCGACGAGGTCGTGTCGGACGGCAGCGGCACGTTCGCCCGCGGCCCGGGTGACGAGCTGCTGGCCACCAAGAAGGGCGACACCAAGCGGGTCCCGGTCGCGAACGGGCACGGCGACGTGGTCGGCGCGTTCGCCCCGGACGGCCAGAACCTCAGCGACAGCACCGCCTACGACGCGTTCGGCAAGGTCACCGCGAAGACCGGCGACACCGGCGCGCTGGGCTACCAGGGCGACTGGACCGACCCGGCCACCGGGCACGTCGACATGGGCGCGCGCTGGTACAACCCGGCGACCGGCGGGTTCGACTCGCGTGACGACATCCCGTTCCAGGGCGGGGACTCGGTGCGCGCCAACCGGTACGCGTACGGCGCGGCCGACCCGGTCGGCCAGGTCGACCCGGACGGGCACTGGTCGTGGCCGTGGGACTGGTTCGACGACGATGACGACGAGCCGTCCACCACGGTCGTGATGCAGGACTGCTACTTCTCCTGCAACACCGAGTACTCGATGTACCTGGCGATCATGAGGCAGGCCGAGGTGCAGGGCTGCCTGGCTCGTGGCGGCAAGAACTGCGGCGGCCACAAGTCCCAGAAGCCGCCGCGCACCACCTACCCGTCCTACGCGCCCGGCCCGTCCTACAGCGGTCGCGGCGGTGGCGGCGGGAGCTGCGGTGCCTGCTACAACCCGAGCGCGGCCGAGCGCGCGGAGGCGGCCCGGCGCGCCGAGCACGCCCGCAAGCAGCGGGTGACGGCGCAGGCCCGTGCGGCGGCGCAGTACTCCGCCCGGCACACTCCGCGCACGGTCGCCGGCGCGGCCGTCAAGCCGGTGCTGAACATGCCGAAGACGGTGTCCTCCAACGCGAAGCTGCCCGCCAACCAGGTCGGCGCGAACAAGGACGTGGTGGCCGACGCCAAGCGCGGCACCGACCGCATCTACCAGGCGGCGGTGCAGAAAGCCGGCCAGGTCGTGCAGAACACGTCCAAGGCCAGTCGGCCCGGCTCGGGTTCCGGGGGCGGCGGGTTCTCCTGGAAGTGGCAGGGCTGGAAGAACGAGGGCCTCGGCCTCCTGAAGGGGCTCGGCGAGATCACCGGCATCTCCGACGGCGTGCGCTGCGTCAAGGACGGCGACGGCGAGAGCTGCCTGTGGGCGCTGGCCACCGTCGGCGGCCTGATGCTGGGCGGGGTGCCCGGTGTCCTCGTGCGCGGCGCGAAGGGCGTCAAGTACGGCGTCAAGTACGGCGACGACATCGCCAACGCCGCCTGCTCGATCGTCGGCGGCAACAGCTTCGCGGGCGACACCCCGGTCCGGATGGGCGACGGGACCACCAAGCCGATCAGCGAGATCGCGGTGGGCGAGCAGGTCGCCGCCGTCGACCCGACCACCGGGCGGTCCGGGGCGCACGAGGTCACCGACCTGATCCGCGGCACGGGCGAGAAGCGGATGGTCGAGCTGACCATCACGCTCGACGGCCGCACGTCCACCCTGACCACCACCGCCGGCCACCCGTTCTGGGCCGACGGCGCGTGGGCCGAGGCGGACGAACTCCGGGCGGGCCAACACCTCTACGAAGGTGTGGTGGTCGCCACGCGGACGTGGACCGAGTCCCGCTCGGTCTACAACCTGACCGTGGACACGCTGCACACGTTCCAGGTCGTCTCCGGCGACGCGGACGTGCTGGTCCACAACAAGGGCAAGTGCGGCAAGGCGCTGGAGAAGGTCGGCAACGGCCTGCGCTCGGCCAAGAACGGCGTCGTCACCGGAGCACGGGCCGTCCGCGACGGCGTCGGCAAGGGTGCCGCCGCGGTCGGCCGGGGCATCTCGGCCGGCGCGACGCAGGTCAAGAACGGCGCCAAGTGGCTCGCGGAAGCCCTGGTCACCAGCCCCGCCAAGTACGTCCGGGCCAACCCGCGCCGGTTCTTCTTCAAGTGCGTCGGCAAACCCGCGAGCGCGCTGGGCATCGGCTACATGCTCGACCAGACCGGGATCGGCGTGACCGCGGCGGCGATCATGGCCTCCAACTGCGCGTGGGACATGTTCCACGACGCCTCGCCCACCCTCAAGCCCTAAGCCAAACCATGAGGTCCAAGGAGAAGGTGTTGTCAGCCAAGAGATTCGGCACCGGACTGCTCGCGGTCGCCGCAGCGGTGCTAGCCCTGGTCGCGGTGCCGAGCGCACCGGCGGCGCACGCGGACGCGGGCAGCGGGGGCGGTGACTACGTCCAGCTCAACGCCCACGCGCAGGTGCTCGACACCCGGGACGGGACGGGCACCGCCAAGGGGCCCAAGGGACCCGCCAGCACGACGGCGTTCCCGGTGCTCGGCGTCGGCGGCGTGCCGACCTCCGGCGTCGGCTCGGTGATGGTGCGGGTGGCGATCCTCGCGCCGTCCGCGCCGACGTGGCTGGAGCTGTGGCCCGACGGGACCACCCGGCCGACCAACCTCACCGCCGTCACCGCGAACGCCGGCGAGGACCTCGCCACGTTCACCGCGGTGAAGGTGGGCGCGAACGGCAAGATCGCGGTCTACAACGCGTCCGGCAACACCGGGATCGTCGTGGAGGTGCACGGCTACTTCAAGTCGGCGCAGGGCACCAACGGCGGCGGTTTCGTGCCGGTCACCCACACCCGGCTGATCGACACCAGGTCCGGTCTGGGCACCGCGAAGGCCACCATCCCGGCCGGCGGGACCCGGACCGTCACGCTGACCGGCGGCCTGGTCCCGGCCGGCGCGCAGGCGGCGTGGGTCAACCTCGCCACGCCCGGCACGTCGGCCAAGGGCTGGTTCAGCTACGCGCCGACCGGCGGCTCGTCGCGGCCGGTCCTGAACTACGTGCCGGGGACCACCCAGCAGGCCGCGGTGATCCAGCTCCCGGCCGACGGCAAGGTGACCTTCACCAACAAGGGCACCGCCGCCGTCGACTTCATGGTCAACGTGCAGGGGTACTACACGGCGTCGGCCACCACGGGCAGCGGGTTCCGCCCGGTCGGGCAGCGGCTGATCAACACCCGGACCGTCGGCGCGGGCGTGCCGCTGGCCGGCAAGAGCACGGTCGACGTGCAGGTCGCGGGCACGTACGGGCTGCCCACGCGCGGGATCGCGGGCGTCGCGGTGACGCTGATCGCCACGCCCCAGGTCGCCGGCGCCGGGTACCTGAGCGCGTGGCCGCTGGGCCAGGCCGACCCCGGGATCACGGTGCTGGACTTCAAGGAGAAGTGGCGCGCCAACACGATGGTCCTCAAGCCCGGGACGGACGGCAAGATCCGGGTCCGCAACGGCAGCGCCGAAGAGGTGCACCTCATCGTCGACATCCAGGGCTGGTACGCCGAGCCGCTGCCGGCCGTGCCGGTGGTCCCGGACAGCCGGACCACGATCTTCCAGGCCGCGCCGGTCGCCGGCGCGCGGGTCGGGACGCTGGAGTACGCCTACACCGACAACGCCGGGCGGGTCGTGTTCGGGCACCAGCAGGACGTCGACAACTTCGGGTCGGTCCAGTGGACGGTGATCTCGGGCAGCGAGGCGTTCACCGGGCAGCCCGCGATCGCGCAGCTGCCGGACGGGCGGATCCAGGTGACCGCGCAGAACCGGGACGGTGACGTCTGGGCCGCGACGCAGACCGCGGCCGGCGCGGCGACGTGGAACGCGTGGGCCGACTTCGGCGGTTCGATGGCGGCCGCGCCCTCGGCGGTGAAGGTCGGCGGGTCGCTGGTGCAGTTCGCGGTGGACGTCGACGGGAAGCTGTGGGCGTACGAGCAGAAGGGCCTGGTGCCGTTCTGGCGCAACCTCGGTGACCAGGACCTGGTCGGCGGGGTCACGGTGGTCGCGGTGCGCGACGGCGTGCGGGTGTTCGGGCTCGACGGCTCGGGCGCGGTGCGGACGGTGCAGTACTACAACGACGGCTCGCTGTCGGGCTGGACGAACCTGGGCGGAACCGGCTCGGCCGGCACCCCGGCGGTCGTGGTGCGGCCCGGCTACCAGTTGCAGGTGTTCGTGCGCGGCGGCGGCGGGCAGATCGTGAGCAAGGTGCAGGACGGCGCGGGCACGTGGCCGGGTGACTGGACGGAGATCGGCACCGCACCGGAGGGCTTCGCCCCGGCCGGCGCGCCGGCGGCGGTGCTGGACCCGTCGCTGGGCCGGGTGGCCGTGGTGGTGCGGGGGACCGATGGCGAGATCTCGAAGGTGTGGGAGAACTCGGTCGGCAGCAACACCTGGGGGACGTGGAGCTGGCTGGTCGAAGGTGTCTCGGACCCGGCGGGAACGGACCCGACGGTGCAGCCGTTCGCCAACGCCAACGGCGACTCGTGGCTGGTGACGTTCCGCAGCCCGAACGGCACCCCGAGGTTCGCCGACCGCCGGTGGTGAGCGCGGAGAGGTGAAGCCGGGCCGGAGTCGCTGGACGACTCCGGCCCGGTCGGTGTTACCGCTGGTGGTGGAGGAACGCGGCCCAGGCGGACTCGGTGAACGCGAGCCGAGGCCCTTCGGCCTGCTTCGAGTCGCGCACGGCCACCGGCCCGGTGGTGGGGAATCGGACGGAGACGCAGCTGCCGTTCTCGCCGCTGTAACTGCTGGTACGCCACACAGTGAGCTCCTACGTGATCAGCGATTCGATCAGCGTCGCGCTGTCGGTGGGCGACAGGGCGACTTCGTGCAGGCTCTGCGTGGTCAAAGTATAGGCGTGGACCAGGGGCGGATCGTTCACGAAGGCCGCCGCGTCCTGTAGCTCCACGTAGCAGATCGGCCGGGCGTCGACGAACTGCAACAGCATGAACTGGCCGGTGATCGCGGCGTGCGGGCCGTCTGCGGGGCGGACCACCTGGATCGTCACGTCGGGCCGCTCGCCGAGCGCCAGGAGGTGGCGGTACTGCGCGCCGCGGACCTCCGGCGTGCCGACTCGGAGGCGGAGCGCCTGCTCGGTGAAGACCGCGTGCAGCGCCAACCCCTTGTCGAGGAGCAGGGTGCGGTGCATCCGGAGGTCGACCAGGCGCTCGGCCTGGTCCGGCCGGACTCGGCTGGCGTGGGCGGTCAGCGCTCGGGCGTAGTCCTCGGTCTGGAGCAGCCCCGGCAGCAGGACCGGCTCGAAGACGAACTCCCGGTGGGCGAGTGCCTCCAGCCCGATCATCGTGCGCAGCCAGTCGGACACGACGTCGGACCAGGCGCCCAACCACGACGCCTCGTGCGCCCTCGTCGTGAGTTGGGTGATCCGGTCGACGTCCTCCCGGTGGACCCGGCACGCCGCCAGGATCCGGCGGATGTCGCCGGGGTATTGCGTCGTTCTGCCGTGTTCCAGATGGCTCAGTTTCGGTTTGCCGATTCCGCACAAATCGGCGAGTTGGGTTAGCGACAACCCGGCCTCGTTGCGGTAACGAGCGAGTTCGACCCCTATCAACCATTGCAGTGCTGTCGGTGCGACCACTTCGAACATGGTCCAACGCTATCGCGGGAGCTCGCCGCCCGCGTATCACTCGATTGTGCGATGGCAGCCCTACACGTTTAATATACTCTGGATTTCATGAATCTCACGACCCTTATGGATGTGCCGTCGGACGCGGCCATCTCCTACGAGCTGTACGCGGACCGGGCGCTCGAACTGTCCATCGGGCGCACTGGCGACTCCTCCAGCGTCGGGCTGGTGGAGGGGGTCTCGTTGGCCCTCGGTGAGGAGGCCGTGCAGCGGCTCATCGACAAGCTCACCGAGGGGCTCAACGAAATCCGGTCGGCGGTCAGCCTCTGACGTACTCCCTCCCCGACACCACCTCGAACGGCAGGTGCACCAGCGTCGCTCCACCCCGTTCGACCCGGAACTCGTCCAGTGCGCCCTTGAACCGGTCCGCGCCGTCCGGGCGCGCGCCCAGCTGGAAACCGTCCACGGCGAATCCGTCGCTGTAATTCAGCGAGCCCCGGATCTCCGCACGTCCCGACACCACTCCGTCCACCGACAATTCCAGCCGGTCCCCGGTCCGGCGCAATTCGGCCCGGTGCCACTTGCCGTCACCGAACGCGGCCACCGCCGACGGGTCCTCCGCCGCCACGCCAAAAGCGCCGGCGTCGGTCTGCACCCACGCCAACAACCGGTCCTTCGACGGCTGCGCGCGCAACCACAACGCCCGTTCCGTCGCGCCGACCCCGTACGCCCACACCAACACCTGGTCCCCACCGCCGCTGTACTTGAACGACGTCGACACCGCGAAATCCGCGCCGTCCACCGGCTCGTACGGCACGACCACCGAATCGTCCACCCCGTCGAACGCCAACCCGCGTCCGACCGCACCCGCCGTGGTCGCCGCGCCACCGCGCACCGCCGCGTGGTTGCACCGCTGTGAACCGTCCGGCGTCCCGGGGCCGGCGGGCACCCGCACGACGTCGTGCGCCTGGGTGTTCTGGCCGTCGAAGCCCCACCGCAGCACCGGAACACCCGCGATGTCCAGCTTCACGTCGTCCAGCACCCCGTCCAGCACGTCCGACCCGTCCGGCTTCGACCCGACCCGCACGCCCAACGGCCCGCCGACCGACCCCGTCAACCCCGTCGCCACGGCCGGCGCTCCGCCGTCCACCGACAGCTCCACCCGATCGCCGACGCGGCGTAGCACCAGCTGGTGCCACTTGCCGTCGCCGAACGCCGCCGCGTCCGTGCCGTCCTTCACCTGCACGGCGACCTGGCCCACGTCGGTCTGCACCCAGCCGTACAGCCGGTCCGAGCCGGGCTGCGCGCGGACCCACACCGACGGCTTGCCGGCCGTCGCGCCGTACGCCCACAGCAGCGCCTGGTCCGCGCCGCCCTTGTGCTGGAACCACAGCGAGTACGTGAAGTCCCGCCCCCCGGGGTCCAGCGCGGCCAGGTACGGCACCTCGGCGCCGGGGTGCGTGCTGTCGACGTCCAACGCCGAGCCGAACTTCCCGGCGACCGGTACCCGGTGGCCGCCCAGCAGGGTGCCGTCCGCGCAGTGCCCGGTCAGGTCGTCGGTGATCGCCACCGTCGTCCGGGTGGCCGTCGCCGCGCCGTCGACCGTGACCAGCGGCAGGTCGGCGACCACCCGGCCGGCCCTGGTCAGCGTGAAGTCCTTCAGCGTCCCGGTGAACGGGTCCGCCCCGTCCAGGCGCGCGCCCAGCCGGATCCCGGTGCGGCCGCCGACCTGGCCGACCACTCCGGCGACGCCGGTCGCCGAGGTCGAGGCCGCGTCCACCGCCAGGGTCACCTGCCCGGCCTGCCGGGTCAGGGTGAGCTGGTGCCACGCGCCGTCGGCGAACGCGCCCGGCACCGACGTGGTCGCGCCGCCGCCGCTGCCCTGCACCCAGGCCACTACCTGGCCCGACTTGGCCACCCGCAGCCAGACCTGCGGCACCGAGCCGCCTTGGCCGTAGGCCCAGAACAGCGCCTGGTCGGCGGTGGAACCGTTGTGCTTGAACGAGAAGCTGACCGTGAAGTCGTCCGCGCCGACGTCCAGCGATCGCGTCCACGGCAGGTCCGCCTGCCCGACCAGACCACCGCCCACCGAGCCGCGCACGTAGGCGTCGTTGGCCTCCGGTGAGACGTCCGGCGAGGTCGGGCCGGGTGCCGGGGTCGCCGGGCCGGCGGGGTTGGTGCCGCCGGGGACCTGTGCCTGCTGGGTGGTGAAGCGGGTGAAGCGGATCTCGTCGGCGGAGAACTTCTCGCCGCCCTCGTACAGCAGGCCGATCTCGCCCGTGGTGAGTTCCGCGAGGTCCGAGTAGCCCGCGCGGCTGCCGTTGACCAGCCCGCCGGCGGTCCACGTGACGCCGTTGTCGGTCGAGTGCCGGATTCGCATCAGCTTGCGGTCCTGCGGGTCGGACGGGCCAGCGAACAGCAGGGTTCCGCTGCGCAGCGCCAGAACGCTGCCCTGCACGTCCGGCGTGGTCAGCGTGGGGATGGCGGTCGACGCGGAGACCGACGCGCCGCCGTCCTTGCTGATCGCGCGGGTCCGGTGGTGGCCGGTGGCGATGTGGTTGCGGCCGGCCACGTAGACGTCGCCGTTGGGCAGTTCGGCCACC
Organism: Saccharothrix espanaensis DSM 44229; assembly: GCF_000328705.1. NCBI lineage: Bacteria > Bacillati > Actinomycetota > Actinomycetes > Pseudonocardiales > Pseudonocardiaceae > Saccharothrix > Saccharothrix espanaensis. The sequence continues at coordinate 1,188,073 of NC_019673.1, forward strand.
GACATCTCGCCGGGGTTGAGCTTGCCCTCGACCAGCGAGTCCGGGGTGGTGCTCGCGTGCCAGGTGTCGCCGTGGTCGGTGCTGTAGAGGACGCCGGCGTAGACGTGCCCGTCGACGCCCTGGTGCGCGCCGACGACGAGGTTGCCGTTGCGCAGCTGCACGCCGTGCGACGGTCCGGTGGCGAACCAGCCCCGGGTGGAACCGGCGAACGACGCCGGGATCTGCCGGGACGTCGACCAGGTCAGGCCGTCGTCGTCGCTGTGCTGCACCCACGGGAGCCGCTCGCCGCCCGGCACGGCCGGGTTCGAGGTCGACAGCAGGAACACCCGGCCGGTCTGCGCGTCGACCACGGGGGCCGGGTTGCCGCGCGTGTACGGGGCGAACGGGTTGTCGCCGAAGCCGCGCAGCACGACGCGCGTCGGGCTCCAGGTGCGGCCGTCGTTGGTGGATCGGCGCACGACCAGGTCGATGTCGCCGCGGTCGGCGCACGACGGCGACCGCCGGCCCTCGGCGAACGCCAGCAGCGCGCCGCTCGCGGTGCGGACCAGCGCGGGGATCCGGTAGCAGCCGTAACCGCCGGTCCCGGATTTGAACAGCACGTGCTCCACACCGATGCTGGACGTGGAGGGCGCCACCCCGCTCGCGGCGGCCACGGAGGAGCCGGCGAGCAGGAGGGCCAGGACGGTGACGAGGAGTCTCACCCCGGCAGGCTAGGAACCGCGGCTTGCGTTCCACTTCCGTCCGACTTCCCCGGTCCGCGACGGGAAGCGCGGACCAGTGCGTTCTCCGGAAATCCCGGCCGGTGGGGGAGCACCCACCGGGATTGCCGAACCCCTCGCGAAGACGGGACTGTGGGGTAGCCCGTCCGGGACGTCACCGGTCTGCCGTCATGCCGACCACCCTGCTCCGACGCTCCCGCGCCGACCTAGGATGAATCTTGAACCAGCACGTCAAGGGGGTGCGGCGTGGAGTTCGGGCTGCTCGGGCCGGTCGAGGCGCGCGAGGGCGGCCGGCCGGTCGACGTCGGGCACGCCCGGCAGCGGGCGGTGCTCGCGGCGCTGCTGCTGGAGGACGGCCGGCCGGTGTCGGTGGACCGGCTGGTCGACCGGGTCTGGGGCGAGCGGCCGCCGCTGCGCGCGCGGGACACCCTCTACGGGTACGTCTCCAAGCTGCGCGCCCGGATCCCGATCGAACGCCGGCCCGCCGGGTACGTGCTGGCGACCCAAGCCACCGACCTGCACGAGTTCCGCGAGCTGGTCCGGCAGGCCCGGTCCGCGCCCGCCGCGCAGGCCGCGCCGCGCTACGACCGGGCGCTGGGGTTGTGGCGCGGCGAGGCGCTGGCGGGGCTGGACTCACCCTGGTTCGCGGCCACCCGGGACGCGCTGCGGGCCGAGCGCAAAGCCGTCGAACTGGACCGCAACGACGTGGTGCTCGACCTCGGCGGGCACGTCGCCCTGCTGCCGGAGCTGCTGGCGCGCGGCCAGGACGACCCGGTCGACGAACGGCTCGCCGCGCAGGTGATCACCGCGCTGCACCGGGCCGGGCGCACGTCCGAGGCGCTCCAGCACTACGAGCACCTGCGCCGGTCGCTGGCCGAGGAGCTCGGCGCGGACCCCGGCCCGGCGCTGCGGGACCTGCACCGGGAGCTGCTCGGGCCGGAACCGGCCGTGCCGCGCCAACTGCCCGCGCCGCAACGCTGGTTCACCGGGCGGGAGCGCGAGATCCGGGAGCTCACCGACACCGGGTCGACGGTGGTGATCACCGCCATCGGCGGCGCGGGCGGGATCGGCAAGACCGCGCTGGCCCTGCACTGGGCGCACCTGCACGTCGAGGACTTCCCGGACGGGCAGCTCTACGTGAACCTGCGCGGGTTCGACCCGGCCGGCGAACCGGTCGCGCCCGGCGCGGCGCTGCGCGGGTTCCTCGGCGCGCTGGGGGTGCAGGACCCGCCGCAGGACCTCGACGCGCAGGCCGCGCTGTACCGGAGCCTGGTGGCGGACAAGCGGTTGCTCGTCGTGCTGGACAACGCCCGGGACAGCGCGCAGGTCGCGCCGCTGCTGCCGGGCGGGCCGCGCTGCACGGCGTTGATCACCAGCCGCCGGCAGCTGCTGGGCGTGATCACCGAGCACGGCGCGAAGTCCGTGTCGTTGGCCGTGCTGGACGAGCCGGCGGCGCGGGCGCTGCTCACCTCGCGGCTCGGTGACCGGGTGGCGGCCGAACCGGACGTGGTGCGGGCGCTGCTGGAGCTGTGCGGCGGGCTGCCGCTGGCGTTGAGCATCGTGGCGGCCCGCGCGGTGACCCGGCCTGACCTGCCGCTGGCGGTGCTGGCCGAAGAACTCGCGGAGAACCGGCTGGACGCGTTGGACGACCTGAGTTCCAGCCTCCGCACGGTGTTCGCGTGCTCGTTACGGGTGCTGTCCGCCGACGCGGTCGGGCTGTTCGGGCTGCTGGGCCTGACGGTGGCGGCGGAGCTGAGCCTGCGCTCGGTCGCCGCGCTGGCCGGGCTGCCGGTCGCGCGGACCCGGGCGTTGGCACGGGAGCTGGAGTCCGCGCACCTCGTGCAGCAGCACGTGCCCGGCCGGTACCGGCTGCACGACCTGGTGCGCCTGTACGCGGCGGAGGTCGCGCCGGCCGACGACGTGCCGCTGCGGCGGTTCGTCGGGTACTTCGCGGCCACCGCGTACGCCGGTGACCGGCTGATCGAACCGCACCGGCCGCCCGTGGACCCGCCGGCGGGCGAACCGGTCGCGCTGCCGGACGTCCCGGCGGCGATGGCGTGGTTCGACGGCGAGTACGAGTCGTTGCTGGCGGCGCAGCGGCAGGCCGTCGGGCGGCGGTGGCACGACCTGGTGTGGGTGCTGGCGTGGGCGTTGACGAACTACCACCTGCGGCGCGGGCACGCGGCCGAGGACCTGGCGGTGTGGCGGGAGGCGCTGCCGGCCGCCGAGGCGCTGGCGGACGTGCCCAAGCAGGTCGCGGCGCACAAGTTCGTCGGGATGGCGCTGGTCGACGTCGGGGTGTACCCGGAAGGGCTGGCGCACCTGGGGCGGGCGCTGGACCTCGTAGACGACGACTACGACCGGGCCGGCGCGCACCGGGCGATGGCGTGGGGGCTGGAGCGGCAGGGCGACCTCGCCGGGGCGCTGGCGCACGCGGACGCGCAACTAACCCTGTTCCGCACCTTGGGGATCCCGGTCCGGGTCGCGGAGGCGCTCAACGACGTCGGGTACCGGGCGGCGAAGCTCGGCGACCACGCGCGCGCCGAGGCGTGCTGCGGGGAGGCGTTGGCGCTCAACCGGGAGCTGGGGCACCGCGACGGCGAGGCGGCCACGTCGGACAGCCTCGGCTTCATCGCGTTCCGGCACGGGCGCGCGGACGACGCGGTGCGGCACTACCGGTACGCGCTGGACCTGTACCGGGAGCTGGACAACTCCTACGAGGAGGCGAGCGTGCTGCGCCACCTCGGCGACGTCCACGCCGACCTCGGTCAGCCGGACGACGCCCGCGCGTGCCGGCGGGCGGCGTTGACGTTGTTCGAGGCGCAGGGACGGGTGGAGGACGCGGCCGAGATCGCCCACCTCATCGGCTGACCGGGGCGCGGGTCGTGACCGTGCCGCTCGCCGACGCCGAGGTGACAGCCCTGTTCGCACCCGCGCGTGAAATACCCGTCGATGAGATACCCCGTTGATCGGATAGCCAGTCGACGGTGTGGGCGGCCGAGGCCCGGCCCACGGTGGGCGGAGCCTCGGCGCACTTTCACTCCGTTACAGATTGTGCTTCTTGACGTGTGATCTGCTGTCTTGCCTGGTCAACCGCAGGCGACACCGGCGTGGAGTCGGTGATGACGGTCAGGCCGGGCTCGGCTGGAACCGGTGCGGCGGCCTGGTCGGCGACCGCGCTCGACATGGGGGCGAATACCGCGCTCAGGACGAGCGCGGCGACCGCCGCGATCAATTTCCATGAAAGAATGATTCGGAGGCGACCGCGTTCTCCCGTCCACTCGATCGGCACAACTTGGACTATGTGCCGGAAACGTCTGCGCCTTTTGCCTCGGAGGTGTCGGACGGGGAAATTCTCACGGCCGCACCGTCGGCCGGTCGACCGAGCCGGACGAGCAGGTCGGCGGCGTGACCAGGGCCCGGGAGTGCGGCGAGTTCGGCGCGCAGGCGTTCGGCGGCGAGCCGGTGGGCGGGCTCCGCGAGCAGGCGCGACACCGCTTTCCCGACCTGTTCGGGAGTCGCGGTGACGGCGTCGAGGGCGAGGCCCGCGCCCAGCGCCACGCACCGCTCGGCGTTCGTGAGCTGGTCCGCGCCGAGCGGGATGACCAGGTGGGGGAGGCCGTGGGTCAGCGCGCCCATCACGGTGCCCGAGCCGCCGTGCGAGACGACCGCGGTGCAGCGGGCCAGCACCTCGTCCTGCGGCACGTACCGCTCCACCCGGATGTGCGCGGGCTGCGGCCCGAACACGGCCGGGTCGATCTCGCGGCCCACGGTCACCAGGACGTCGGCCGGCACCTCGCGCAGTCCGGCGAGCACCCGTTCGAACAGGTCGCCGGACTCCAGGCCGAACTCGGTGCCCAGCGTGAAGTAGACGAGCGGCTCCGCCGGCCGGGCGACGGCGGGCAGCGGCGGGCGGACGGCGTGCTCGGTGTCGTGCCGCCACGTGTCCGGCGCGCGGAAGCCGGGCGGGAACGGGGACAGCACCAGGTGGCGGCCCGGCGCGGTCAGCTCCGGGTCGGCCGGCAGGCCGCACTCCCGTCGGATCTCGGCCAGCGGTTCGCCGACCACGTCCGGGCGGATCAGGCCGCCGGCGGCGGTCACCAGGACGATCGCCCACGGGATCCCGCGCTCCTCGGCGGCGATCATGGCCGCGAAGTCGAACTCGTCGCACACCACCACGTCCGGCCGCCGGTCCGCCACCAGCGGCCGCACGAGCGGGAGCCGCGCGCGGGTCGCCTTCCGGGCGAAGTTCTCGCGCACCTCCCACTCGCACAGCTCCGGTGACGGCGGTATCAGCGGCTTGCGCTCGCGCGGGGACCGGTCGGCCGGCGGCCCCAGCCGGTGGAAGGCGTAGCCGGCCCGCTCGACCAGGCCGCCCAACGAGTCCGACGCGGCCCACAGGACGCTGTGGCCGGCGTCGGCGACCGCGCGCGAGATCGGCAGCAGCGGGTTGAGGTGGCCGGGCCCGCCGACGCAGGTGAACAGGTAGCGCACGGCGCCACCCTGCCGGCCCGGACCGGTCCGGGCCACCCGATTCCCCGCCGGCCAGGGCCGTTCACGATCCGCGACAGACCGGTGTGAGGTCCCGCCGCCAGGGTCTGCGTCGTGCGGGACGAGCCGCACCTGGTGAATGGGGGAACGGATGAGGTTCGGACGTATCGCGGGGGTGTTCGTCGCCGTGGTGCTCGGCCTGGTGGCGATGGCCCCGGCCGCGTCGGCGGTCCCGGACGGCACGGTGCTGGACCAGTGGCGCTGGCAGAGCTGGGCGACCGGCGGGTACCTGGACCACAACCCGGCCGACGGGGTGCACACCCGCGCCGAGAACCGCGGTCCCCACCAGTGGTGGGAGGTGACCAGGTACAGCGACGGGACGCTGCGGTTCATGAACGTCGCGACGAAGATGTGCCTGGACAACAGCGAGCACGGCGTGCGCGGCTTCGGGTGCAACGACGGCCCGTGGCAGCGCTGGCGAACGGGGTCGTGGGGCACCACGTACGAACTCGTGAGCATGTGGAACAACCACTGCTTGGACAACAGCCACGAAGGTGTTCGCACGATGGGCTGCAACGGCCTGGCGTACCAGCGCTGGAGGTAGCCGCCCGCCGGTGGGACGGCCCCGCTGCCCGGTCACCGCGAGACCGGGCGGCGGGGCCGTCCCGTCGCGAGCACGGCCGTGCCGACGACCGCCAGGGCGCCCAGGACGGCGACGCCGACCCGGAACCCGGTCGACCCGTTGCCCGCCAGGCCCGCCACCAGGGCCGCGACCGCCGGGCCGACGGTCGTGCCGAGCATCCGGGCGGTGCCGCTGATGCCGCCCACCGCGCCTTCCATGCCCGCCGGGGCGACCGACATCAGCAGGGTGTTGATCGCCGCGTTGAACAGGCCCTGCCCGACGCCGATCACGGCCAGCCGCCAGACCAGGCCCCACATGTCGTCGACCGGCAGCAGCAGGGTCGCCATCCCGGCCACGGTGACCACCGCGCCGACCACCCCGACCAGCCACGGGCCGTGGCGGTCGGCCAGGTTGCCGCCGATGGAGGCCAGTGCGGCGACCCCGCCCACGAACACCAGCAGCGCCAGGCCGACGTCCTCCGGGCTGCCGCCCAGCACGTCGGACACGAAGTACGGCACCAGGAAGAACATCAGCCCGCCCAGGGCCGCGAACAGCAGCAGCGTCACCAGCGGCCGGGCGAAGCGGGCTTGCCGGACCAGCGTCAGCACCGGTCGGGACGCGGGCAGCCGGCCCCACAGCACGGCCAGCGCCACGGCCACCAGCGCCACCCACGGCCGGTCCTCGAACGCCAGCAGCACGGCCGTGATCGCGCCGCCCAGCAGCACCGCCTCCAGCAGCAGACCGCGATCCGGCAGCGGCAGCCCGCGCCCGTCGCCGCGCACCGTCCGCAGCACCAGCAACACCACCGCGACCAGCAGCGGCATCTTCAGCAGGAACACCGCGCGCCACCCGAACGCCCCCGCGACCAGCCCGCCCAGCGGCGCACCGGCCAGCCCGCCGACGGTCATGATCGTCATCACGTACCCGACGGCCCGCCCGCGCTGCTCCGGCGCGACCGCCGCCACCACGATCGGCATGTACCCGGCGAGCACCAGCGACCCGGCCACGCCCTGCAGCACCCGGCCCAGCACCAGCACCCAGAACGAGGGCGCGACGGCCGTCAGCACGCTCGCCAGCCCGACCCCGGTCAACGCGAGCAGGAACGCCGACCGCACGTCGACGCGGTCCACCCACCGGCCGGCCGGGATCGCGATGGCCGCCATCGGCAGCGTGTAGGCCAGCAGCACCCAGGCCGCGGCGGACGGGCCGACGTCCAGCTCCGCGCCCATGCTCGGGAGGGCGACGGCGGCGACGGTCATCTCCGTGGTGACCGCCAGCATCGCCATCGCGAGCGCTACAACCGGTGCCCATCGCGTCTTGACCTGCGTGTCCTGTGTCATGACCTGAAGTTATGTGCAGGTACTGGCCAGTCGCATCCGTCGACTGACCAGTCATCCGACAGATGCCCGGCGGTCGGGCCCGTCCCTAGCGTTGTGGTCATGAGCGAACGAGTGGACAACGTGATCAAGCTGGCCGTCATCGTCGGGAGCACCCGCAAGGGCCGGTTCGCGCCGGTCGTGGCGAACTGGTTCGCCGAGCAGGCCGGGCAGCGCGAGGACCTGGCGGTGGACGTGCTCGACCTGGCCGACGTCGGCCTGCCCGACGTGCTCAACGGGTTCGGCGAGGAGCCCGCCGACGAGGTGAAGGTGGTCTCGCCCCGGCTGGCCGGCGCGGACGCGTTCGTCGTCGTCACCCCCGAGTACAACCACAGCTTCCCCGCGCCGCTGAAGAACGCGATCGACTGGCACTACACCGAGTGGCAGGCCAAACCGGTCGGGTTCGTGTCCTACGGCGGGGTCGGCGGCGGGCTGCGGGCCGTCGAGCAGCTCCGGCAGGTCTTCGCCGAGCTGCACGCGGTGACCGTGCGGGACACGGTCAGCTTCCACGGCGCGTGGTCGCGGTTCGACGACGACGGCGAGCCGCTGGACCCGGAGGGCGTGAACGGGGCCGCGAAGACCATGATCGACCAGCTGGTCTGGTGGGGCGCGGCGCTGCGCGAGGCCCGCGACAAGCGGCCGTACGGGGCCTGACGTGCACGCCGTCCTGCTGCGCGGGTTCGGGTCGCCGGCCGAGCTGCGCTACGAGGAGACCGCCGACCCGGTGCCCGGCCCCGGCCAGGCGCGGATCGCGGTGCGGGCCGCCGGGGTGCACCTGGTGGACGCGGCGATCCGGGCGGGCCGCGCGGACTGGCTGCCGCTGCCGGAGCTGCCGGCCGTGCCGGGCAGCGAGGTGGCCGGGGTGGTCGACGCGGTCGGTGCCGGGGTGCCGGACTCGTGGCTCGGGCAACGCGTGGTGGCCCAGCTCGGCCTCGCCCACGGGGGGTACGCCGAGCTGGCCGTGCGGGAGGTCGGCGCGCTGCACGTGGTCCCGGAGGGGCTGGGGTTCGCCGAGGCGGTCGCGATGATCTGCACCGGCGGCACGGCGGTGGGCGTGCTGGCGGCGGCGGCGCTCGGCCCCGACGACGTGGTGGTGGTCACCGCCGCCGCCGGGGCGGTCGGGCACCTGCTGGTGCAGGGCGCGTCCCGGGCGGGCGCGCACGTGGTCGGGCTCGCCGGCTGCGGGGAGAAGCGCCGCACGGTGCTGCGCTGCGGCGCGGCGGTCGCCGTGGACTACCGGCAGCAGGGGTGGGTCGAACGGGTGTGCGCGGAGCTGGGCGGACGTGAGGTGACGGCGGTGCTGGACGGGGTCGGCGGCGGGCTCGGGCGGGGCGCGGTGGACCTGCTCGCACCCGGCGGGCGGGTGGTGATGTTCGGCTCGTCGTCGGGCGCGCCGACCGAGGTGACCACGGCCGACCTGTTCGACCGGGCGCTGAGCGCGACGGTCGGGGTCGGACCGCACGTGGTCAAGCGCGCGGGCGGGTTGCGGGCGCTGGAGTCGCGGGCGCTGGCGGACGCGGCGGCGGGCCGGTTCACACCCGTGGTGCGGTCCTACGGGCTGGCCTGCGCGGCGCGGGCGCACGAGGAGCTGGAGAGCCGGCACACCGTCGGCAAAGTCGTCCTGGTCCCGGCCGGCTAGGGTCGGGGACATGCTGCACGGGCGTTCTTCCGCACTCGCGCGGGTCGACGGGCTCCTCGCCGACGCCCGCGCGGGCCGCAGCGGCGTGCTGGTCGTGCGCGGCGAGGCCGGGATCGGCAAGTCCGCGCTGCTCGACCACATCGTGGCCGACGGGTTCCGGGTGCTGCGCGGTGTCGCCGTCGAGTCCGAGTCCGGGCTGCCGTTCGCGGGGCTGAACCTGCTGCTGGGCCGGGTGGTGGACCGGGCCGACCGGCTGCCGCCGAACCAGGCGGCGGCGCTGCGCGCGGCACTGGGTCTGGCCCCGGCCGACGGCGTGGACCGCTACCTGGTGGGGCTGGCCGTGCTGACGCTGCTCGCCGACCTGGCCGAGCAGGGGCCGGTGCTGTGCCTGGTGGACGACGCGCACTGGCTGGACGCGGGGTCGTCGGACGCGCTGGTGTTCGCGGCGCGCCGGCTGGAGGCCGAGGGCGTGGTGGTGATCTTCGCCGCGCGGGACCTGCACGCGCCGCCGTTCCCCGCGCCGGGCCTGCCCGAGCTGCGGTTGACCGCACTGTCCACCGAGGACTCCGCCGCGCTGCTAGACGAGCACGCCGCCGACCTGCCCCGGTACGTGCGGGACCAGATCGCGGTCGAGGCGCGCGGGAACCCGTTGGCGCTGCTGGAACTCCCGGCCGCGCAGCGCGAGGGGCACCTGCCGGCGGCGCACGCCTACCGGGTCGGCGCGCTGCCCACGCACAGCCGGATCCAGCAGACCTTCGCCGACCGGATCGGCGCGCTGCCCGCCGGGACGCGGGACCTGCTGCTGGTCGCGGCGGCCGACGACACCGGCGACCCGGGTGTGGTGTTCAAGGCGGCGGCGGCGCTGGGCGCGGGCGTGGCGGACCTGGAGGAGGCCGAGCGCCGGCAGTTGCTGCGCACCGACGACGGCCGGCTGACCTTCCGGCACCCGCTGATCCGCGCGGCGGCCTACCAGAGCGCGCCGCTGGTGCGCCGGCTCGCCGTGCACCGGGCGCTGGCGGGCGCGCTGGGCGACGAGTTCCGCCGGGCCTGGCACCTGGCCGCCGCGACCACCGCGCCGGACGAGGAGGTCGCGGCGGCCCTGGCGCGGTCGGCCGAGGACGTGCGCGGGCGCGGCGGGTCGGTGGCCGTCACGGCGGCCTACCAGCGGGCCGCGGAGCTGACCCCCGATGCGGCGCAACGGGGTCGGCGGTTCACCGCCGCCGCCGCCGCGGCGGCCGAGGCGGGGCAGTTCGACCGGGCGGGCGTGCTCGCCGATCAGGCGGCCGAGCTGGTGGGGGAGCTGCTGGAGCACGTGCGGGTGTTCCAGATCCGGGCGGAGCTGGCCAGTGAGCAGGGCCGGTCGGCCGAGGCGGCGGCCACCCTCGCGCGGGCCGCCCAGTGCGCCGCGCACGCCGACCGCGAGCTGGCCGGCGAGCTGCTGTTCAGCGCCGCGCTCAGCGCGTGGACGGCCCGCGACCACGACGCCGTGCGGACGATCGCGGAGCAGTCCGCGGGGCTGCCCAACGAGGCCGAGGTGCGGGCGGTGGCGCGGGCCGCGCTGGGGCTGGAGGGCACGGACGTCGCGGGCGCGCTGGCGGCGATCCGGGAGCTGCTGGCCGCCGACCTGCCCGGCCGGCACGGCAACGCGGTGGTCTCGTGGTGGAACCTGATCGTCGGCGACGACGAGGCGGCGCAGGACAGCGCGGTCACCCTGGAGCGGGAGTGCCGCGCGTCCGGCGCGCTGGGCGTGCTGCCCCGGGCGCTGGCCTACCTGGCACGGGTCCGGCTCCACCAGGGCCGGTTCCACGACGCGTGCGCGACGGCCGAGGAGGGGCTGCGGCTCGCCGACGACATCGGCCAGGTGTTCAGCGTCGGGTACCTGCACAGCGTGCTCTCCGAGCTGGCCGCGATCGAGGGTGCCGAGCAGCGGTGCCGGGAGCTGGTCGCGAACCTGACCGGCGGTCCGCCGCTGTCGATCCGCGGGCAGTGCGCGCTGGCGTTGCTGGACCTGGGCCTGGGGCGGTACGACTCGGTGCTGGAACGGCTCGCGGACGTCGCGGCCGGCGCGCACCGGCTGTACGCGATCGGCAGCCTGCCGGACATCGTGGAGGCCGCGGTGCGGACCGGGAAGGCCGACGTGGCAAGGGATGCCGCCGACTGGTACGACGAGTGGGCGCAGACCACCGGCCAGCTCTGGAGCCGCGCGGTGGCGGCGCGCTGCCGGGCGCTGCTCACCGACGAGGAGCGCTGGTTCGCCGAGGCGGTCGAGCTGCACCGGACGTCCGGGCGGCCGTTCGAGCGGGCCCGGACCGAGCTGCTCTACGGCGAGTGGTTGCGCCGCGAACGCCGGCGCGGCGACGCCCGCGCGCACCTGCGCTCGGCGCTGGACGCGTTCGACCGGCTCGGGGCCGCGCCGTGGGCGGCCCGCGCCCGCACCGAGCTGCGGGCGACCGGCGAGAGCCACACCCAGCCGGGCCCGGACCCGTTGAGCGCGTTGACGCCGCAGGAGCTCCAGGTGGTGCGGATGGCGGCGGAGGGGTTGAGCAACCGGGACATCGGCGCGCAGCTGTTCCTGAGCCCGCGCACCGTCGGCTACCACCTCTACAAGGCGTACCCGAAGCTCGGCGTCGCCTCGCGGGTGGAGCTGGGCCGGCTGGACCTGTCCGGCTGACGCCGGCACCGGGGTGCCGGCGCGGTGACGCCGAGTGGTCTAGACCCATTGACTTGATCTCGCCGGGGTGTTCACGCTGGGCACCTGGCCGGCCGCCGCCTGCCCCCGAGGAGGTCCAACGGTGAAACTCCGAGCAAGGTCGGCGCGCGCGCTCGCCGGCCTGGTGCTGGTCGTCGGCACGACAGTGGTGTGGAACGCGGGCTCGGCCCCGGTCGCCGCCATCGCGGCCGAGCCACTGCAGAGCGTCGTCCCGGTCCCGGCCTCCGTGCAGGCGGTGCCCGGCGCGGCGCACACCCTCAACGCCACCACCAAGATCTACACCACCGCGGCGGCGCACGGCGTCGGCGACCACCTGGCCGGCGTGCTGCGGCCGTCCACCGGTTACCCGTTCCCGGTCGAGGACACCACCGGCACCCCCGCCGACGGCGTCGCGCTGCTGATCGGCGGAGCGCCGTCGACCGTGGGCGACCAGGGCTACCAGCTCACCGTCGCCGCGGCCGCGATCACCCTGCGCGCCAACACCGCCGCCGGGCTGTTCGCCGGCGTGCAGACCCTGCGCCAGCTGCTGCCCGGCAAGGTGGAGAGCGCCACCCCGCAGACCGGGCCGTGGACCGTGCCCGGCGCGACCATCACCGACCACCCCCGGTTCACCCACCGGGGCGCGATGCTCGACGTGGCCCGGCACTTCCACCCCGTCGCCACGGTGAAGCGGTACCTCGACCAGCTGGCGCTGTACAAGGTCAACTACTTCCACCTGCACCTGACCGACGACCAGGGCTGGCGGATCGTGGTCGACAGCTGGCCGAAGCTCGCCACCCACGGCGGCAGCACGCAGGTCGGCGGCGGGCCGGGCGGGTACTACACCAAGGCGCAGTACCAGGAGATCGTCGCCTACGCGGCGGCGCGGCACATCACCGTGATCCCCGAGGTCGACCTGCCCGGCCACACCAACGCGGCGCTCGCCTCGTACGCCGAGCTGAACTGCAACGGCGTCGCGCCCGGCCTGCGCACCGACATCGCGGTCGGCTACAGCTCGTTGTGCGTGAGCAAGGACATCACCTACAAGTTCGTCGAGGACGTCATCCGGGAGATCGCCGAGCTCACCCCCGGACCGTACTTCCACATCGGCGGCGACGAGGCCAGCGCCACCACCGACCAGGACTACCAGACCTTCATGAACAAGGTCCTGCCGCTGGTCGCCAAGTACGGCAAGAAGCCGATGGGCTGGCACGAGTTCATCAAGACCACCACCGACACCGCGGCCGTGCCGCAGTACTGGGGCACCACGACGTCCAACGCCGTCGTGCAGGCCGCCGCCGCGCGCGGCGCGAAGGTGCTGATGTCCCCGGCCAACAAGGCGTACCTGGACATGAAGTACAACCCCAGCACGCCGCTCGGCCTGAGCTGGGCCGGGATGATCGAGGTGCAGGACGCCTACAACTGGAACCCCGGCACGCACCTGAGCGGGGTGCCCGAAACGGCGGTCCGCGGCGTCGAGGCTCCACTGTGGACGGAGACGATCGTCACCCCGGCGCACATCGACTTCATGGCGTTCCCGAGGCTCGCCGCGATCGCCGAACTGGGCTGGTCGCCGTGGTCGACGCACAACTGGGACGCGTTCAAGGTCCGGCTCGGCGCGCAGGCCCCGCGCTGGACCGCGCGGGGCATCGAGTTCTACCGCTCGACCCAGGTCCCCTGGGACAACGGGGGGACCACGACGACGACCACCACCACGACCTCTGGTGTGCCGTCCGGTTCGTGGGCACCATGGATCGGATACGCGACCGACGCCCAGGTCACCTACAACGGCGGCACGTACCGGTGTCGCCAACCGCACACCTCGCAGCCGGGCTGGGAGCCGACCAACGTCCCGGCCCTCTGGCAGCGGGTCTAGTCCCTCCGCCGGGAGGCGTGCCCGGCACGCCTCCCGGCCGGCGCCGTCGAGCTTCTTCGCCCGCGTCGGCACGGGTCCGGCGGGACGCTCGCGCAGATCGCGCGGGTCGACGGCCACCCGTCCTCCGACCCGGCGCTGCTCCAGCCGCGGGCGGCGGTCACCCACCTGCCGGTCGCCTTCGCCCCGTCGGTGCCGACCGGCTCCACGGTCCGGATCCCCGGCTGGGGCCTGACCTGCGTGGGGTGCGCGCCCGGTCTGCAGTGCGGCGCGGGCCCGGCGGACTTCTGCGTCGGCGGGCCTGGCGTCGCGCAACGCGGCGACCGGATGCCGGGGCGGCCCGTGGGTCTTCGTCGACGTGCCGGCGCACCGGACGTGGATCGAGACCCACACCGGCGGGTGAACCACCCGTGCGGCGGCCCGGTTTCACCCGATCCGGGCCGCCGAGACGGGCCGCTGGTCGACCGGGTAGGTGGCCGACGACGAGGTGTTGACGCTCCACCGGTACCGGGTGAACTCGCCGGTCTCGTCGGAGGCGTAGAACATCATGTGCCCGATGCCCGCGCCGGCGGTCTGCGCGGTGGCGTTGAAGATCCGGCTGTCCGGGTACGCGAAGTAGCCGCCCACGCCGTGCAGGCCGTGCGGCTCGGCGGTGCAGTCCACGACCTCGACCGCGTACTGGGTCTCGCCGGGGAAGTTCAGGCTCGCCACGGGCGCGGTGTAGGTGCCGCGCACGGACCGCACCAGCACGATGTGCCCGGTGTTGGTGTCCTGCTCGTTGCGGTAGTCGACGGCGACCAGGTCGCCGGGGCGCAGGTCGGCGACCCGGAGCACCCGCCGGAAGTGCGGGACGCCGCCCCGGGCGAAGGCCGCCCGGTAGTCCCGCGCGAACGGGCTGGCCAGTCCGAAGTGGGTGGTGAAGAACTTCCGCGTGGCCCACCGGTAGGTCCGCCGCAGCACGGCGGTCTGGAACGACGCGCACTGGCTCTGGTTGACCCAGGTCGACGCGTCGCCGGGCGAACCCCACCGCACGACGTTGGGCTGGTCGGGGTCCTTGTAGGTGTTGTTGGCCAGCGGGCAGGAGGGCAGCGACAGGTAGCCGACGAGCTGTTCGGCTTCCAGCAGGTGCGGTGTGGACGTCCGGTGTGGACTCGGCGCGCCGGCCTTGTCGGGCGCGGTCGCCCTCGGAGGCGCGACGGCGGTCCCCCCTCGGGCCGATCTGCGGGACAGGTCCATCGTGCGACTCCCCCTCGTCGATGCGGGCCCGCACACCGTAGTCGACGTCGAGGCTCGGGTCAGCGGACGTAGACCAGGACCAGCGTGGTCAGGACGGTGCAGCCGGCCAGCACCGCGGCCAGCCCGGTCATCGCCGCGCCGGCCGAGAGCAGCACCCGGGTCAGCAGGCCCAGGACGCGGCGCAGCAGCCGGGCGAGGCCCAGGACCAGGGCCATCGCCCCGATCATGACCATGACGACGAAGGGCGTCCACTCGGTGGTGTCGGCGGCTTGGGCTAATGAGGCAAGCGTGTTCATGGCAACCCCCGGATGGCTTCCTGGGTGAACTTCACTCAGCTCACTGAAGTTGACTGAACCTCAGCGAGTTTCAGCGTAAGGTCCCCTGTAGTGCCTGGCAAGAGGCATGTGGGGGCTACGGGCGAGGTAACGGGTCGAAGAGAGCGCGCACGATCGTGTATGTTGCGCCCTTCAGCTTGTATGCTGAAGTTCACTGAAGGGCGTGGCGACGTGGTCGGATCGGGCGAGTCCACTGCCTTGGCGCACCGCCTGCGGGCGTTGCGCGAGGAGCGCTGGCCGGACCTCGTCATCACCCAGGGCGACCTCGCGGCGGCGTTCAGCGCCGAGAAGCCGGCGAGCGTGCCGCTGCTGTCGTCGTGGGAGAGCCGCAGCCACCCCAAGGTGCCGCCGCTGAGCCGGCTCGCCGCCTACGCCACCTTCTTCGCCACCCGGCGCTCGGTCGCCGCCCGCCCGTACCGGCTGCTGCCGGTGGCCGAGCTGACCGACGACGAGCTGCGGCAGCGCGAGGACCTGCTCGCCGAGCTGACCGCGCTGCGCGAGGCCGAGCAGCTCGACGCGGGCGCGGCGCCCGACGTCGACCGCAACGGCCGCCGCGAGTTCTGGTACTTCCCGGACCGCAACAACATCACCATCGTGGTCGCCCAGCTCCCCCGGGAGATGCGCGAGGCGATGCCGTACGCGGACCCGACCCAGCCGGACTACATCGAGCTGTACACCTACGCCGACCTCGACGCGCTGATCGAGCTGCACGGCCACATCCGGGCGCTCAACCCGCGCAGCCGGGTGCACTTCCGGACCGCCGCCGGGCTGGCCACCGACGACTACACCTCGCACCTGGTGCTGCTCGGCGGGGTCGACTGGAACGTGGTCACCCGCGAGCTGCTGGACCGGGTCGACCTGCCGGTCAGCCAGGTCGGCCGGCACGACGAGTCCGAGTCCGGCGGTTTCGTCGTCGCGCGGGACGGCACCGAGCGGATCTTCACGCCGAAGCTGAGCCGCCACGGCGACCGCGAGGTGCTGCACGAGGACGTCGCGCACTTCTACCGCGGACCGAACCCGTTCAACCACAAGCGGACGGTCACGATCTGCAACGGCATGTACGGCCGGGGGACCCTCGGCGCGGTGCGTGCCCTCACCGACGAGAGGTTCCGCGACCGCAACGCGGAGTACCTGCGCACGACCTTCCCCGGTCTGGCCGCCTACAGCGTGCTGACCAGGGTGTCGGTGGTCAACGGGCGGGTGGTCACACCGGACTGGAGCCTGCCCGGGTCCCTACTCGACGAATGGCCGGAGGGCCGGGGTTGACCAGCTCCCCAGGGTCGACCGCCACCGCCGCACGGGTGATCGGTCACCACGGGTCGCACCGCGACCTGCTGCGCACGGTGACGAGCGCGGCCGTGCCGACGTCGAGGATCGACGCGATCGTCGTGCCGACCGCGCGCCACCCGGCGGCGCTGGACGCCGCCCTCGACCTGGGCGCGCGGCTGGGCTGCGCGGTGGTCGCGCTGTGCAGCCGCTACTCGTCGGCCGACCAGGTCGCGGCCCGCGCCCGCCCCGGCGGCGAGCTGGTGGCCGTGGACACCGACCGGCTGCCCGCCGGGCTGCTGCCCGAGTTCGGGACCACGACCATGCTCGCGGGCACGATCTTCGAGCGCCGGGTGGACACCAGCCTCAAGCGCAACCTCGGCCTGCTGCTCGCGGGCGTGGCCGGCTGGCAGCGGGTCGCGTTCCTGGACGACGACATCGCGGTGCCCGACCCGCAGGACCTCAACCGCGCCGCCGGCCTGCTGGACACCGCCGACGCCGCCGCGCTGGCCGTGCAGGGGTTCCCGGACAACTCGGTGGTCTGCCACGCCTACCGGGAGGTCGGCGGCGCGCAGGAGACGTTCATCGGCGGCGGCGCGCTGGTGGTCGGGCGGTCGCTGATGCGGTCGTTCTTCCCGAACGTCTACAACGAGGACTGGTTCTTCCTGCTCGACGACCGGGGGATCGGCAGCTCGGCGGTGGTCGGCCGGGCGCTCCAGAAGGTCTACGACCCGTTCGCGAACGACCAGCGGGCGCGCTCCGAGGAGTTCGGCGACTGCCTGGCCGAGGGCCTGTTGGCGCTGCTGGACGACGGCGGCACGCTGGACCGCGCGGACGCGGAGTTCTTCGCCCGGTTCATCGCCGACCGGCGGGCGATGATCAGCGACATCGTGGCACGGGTCGCGGCCCGGCCGGTCTCCCCCGAGCGCGACCGGATGCTGGTCGCGCTCAAGGCGGCCCGCGGCCGGTGCCTGCTGATCACCCCGGAGCTGTACGTGGACTACCTGGCGGCGTGGCGGCGCGACCGCCGGATGTGGCGCACGCACCTCGCGGTGGTCGGCGCGCGACTGCTGCCGCGCAAGCGCCACCACCGGGCCGCCCCGCTCGGCCTGGCCAAGGCGCTGGCCGAACTGGGCCTGGTCGACCACGCCCGCCAC
This sequence comes from Saccharothrix espanaensis DSM 44229, assembly GCF_000328705.1. Lineage (NCBI taxonomy): Bacteria > Bacillati > Actinomycetota > Actinomycetes > Pseudonocardiales > Pseudonocardiaceae > Saccharothrix > Saccharothrix espanaensis. The sequence continues at coordinate 1,205,476 of NC_019673.1, forward strand.
GTGCAGCCCTGATCCCGGCACGTCCAACCCTGAGGCCGCTGCCCCGACCCTGGCGCGTCCGGCAGCAAGGCTGAGGCACTTCGGCCGCGGCACGTCCGGCTGCGAGGCCCTGCCCCCGACGCGGCACGTCCGGCAGCGAGGCGACGGCCCCCGACCCGGTGCGTCCGGTTGTGAGGCCCGTGGTTCCAGAGCGTGGCGTCGGGTGCCGGGGCATCGGGCCGCTCCCATGTGGCGGAACGCTCAACGATCGCGCTCGGCGGGCGATTACCCTGGTCACGCCCGGTAGCAGCGAACGTGGAGGCGGTTGGATGACGAGCACCGATGGTCGGCGGAAGTGGCTGACCGTCGCCGACGAGGTCGCCGCGGGGCTGCGGGTCGACGCCGCGCAGCGGGACCGGGCGGGGGCCGAACCGGTGGTCGAGGTCGAGGCGCTGCGGCGGTCCGGCCTGGTGACGATCGAGGACTGGGGCACCCAGCAGGCGGTGACCCGGGTGATCGGGGCGGCCGACGCCAACGTCGGGCACCTGCTCGGGTACCACTACCTCCAGGTGTGGCGGCGCGGGCTGTTCGACGGGACCGTGCTGGTCGAGGACCCCGGCCTGTTCTGGGCCGGCGTCAGCAACCCGCTCGACGCCGCGCTCAAGCTCACCCCGACCGACGGCGGCTTCACCGTCAGCGGGCGCAAGACCTTCGCCACCGGCGCGTCGGTCGCCGACCGGCTGGTGGTCAGCGCGACCCGCGCCGACACCGGCGCGAAGGTCACCTTCACGCTGGACGCCAAGTCCCCCGGCATCACCTACGCGGGCGACTGGGACAACATCGGCCAGCGCCTCACCGCCAGCGGCGGCGTCGTGTTCGAGGACGTGCCGGTGCCCGCCGAGCGGGTGCTCGGCACCCACGACGAGACCAGCCCGCGCCAGTCGCTGGCCGCGCTCGGCTTCCAGGCCGTGCTCGCCCAGGTGTACGTCGCGCTGGCCGAGGGCGCGCTGGCCGAGGCCGCCCGGTACACCCGGGGCACCACCCGGCCGTGGTTCCTCTCCGGTGTCGACAGCGCCACCGCGGACCCGTACGTGCTGGCCACCTACGGCGAACTGGTCTCCGACGTGGAGGCCGCCGGGCTGCTGGCCGACCACGCGGCGACGGCGCTCGGCGACGCGGGCGACCGGGGCGCGGAGCTGACCGTCGAGCAGCGGGCCTCGGTGGCCGCGTTGATCTCCTCGGCCAAGGTCGTCTCGACCAAGGTGGCCAACCAGACCACCAGCCGGGTCTTCGAGCTGTGCGGCGCCCGCGCGACGGCCGCCGGCTACGCCTTCGACCGGTTCTGGCGCAACGCCCGCACGCTCACCCTGCACGACCCGGTGTCGTACAAGGCGCGCGAGGTCGGCGCGTACTTCCTGACCGGCGAGCGGGCCCCGTTCACCGGGTACAGCTGATGGACCCGGTCCTCGCGCACAGCGTCCGGCTCGCCGACGACGGCGTGCACGTGCTGGACCGGCGGGACTTCCCGTTCACGCGCACCTGGGTGCGCTGCACGACCACCGCCGAGGTGGCCAAGGCCATCGAGGACATGGTCACCCAGTCGTCCGGTCCGTACTTCGCGGCGCTGTGGGGCATGGTGCTGGCCGCGCGGGAGGCGCGCGGCCTGCCCCGCGCCGAGGGCCGCGCCCACCTGGAGCGGACCGGGGAACTGCTGGTGGCGACCCGGCGCACCAACAACCACCTGCGCAAGGCGGTCGCCGCGGTGCTGGCGGGCGTCGACGCCTCCGACGACCTCGAAGCGGGCGCGTTCGCGGGCGCGGTGGCCGGTGACGAGCGGTACCGGAGCCGGAGCCGGGCGCTGGGGGAGCACACCGCGCGGCTGCTGCCCGACGAGGGCGCGGTGCTCACGCACTGCTGGGCCGACCTCTACCTGACCGAGACGGTCAAGGCGGCCGACGCGCTGGGCAAGCGGCTGCGGTACTTCTGCACCGAGACCCGGCCGTACCTCCAAGGTGCGCGGCTGACCGCCGAGACGCTGGCCGAGATGGGCGCGGACACCACGCTGATCACCGACGGCATGGGCGCGGCGGCGTTCCAGGCGGGCGAGGTCGACGTGCTGCTGACCGCCGCCGACCGGGTCACCATGGACGGGCACGTGGTCAACAAGATCGGCACGCTGGGGCTGGCGGTCGCGGCGTCCGCCTTCGCCGTGCCGTTCCTGGCCATGGTGCAGGCCCCGGACCGGCTCGCGCCGGGCGCGGCCGACGTGCCGATCGAGTTCCGGCCCGGCGACGACGTGCTGCACACGCTGGGCCGGCGCACCGCCAGCGCCCGGGTGAAGGGCTGGTACCCGGCGTTCGACGTGACACCGCCGCGGTTCGTGTCGTCCGTGGTCACCGACCGCGGCGCGTACGCTCCCGACCGCCTGCACGAGTACTACGACGGCGAGGAAGTACATGACTGAATGGGTCGTGCTCGACATCGAGGGCACGCTGTCCGCGACCGACCAGGTGCTGGTCGTGCTCTACGACTACGCCCGGCCCCGGCTCGGGCCGTGGATCGACGAGCACGGTGACGACCCCGTTGTCGCGGAAGCGGTCCGGCAGATCCGGGAACTGTCCGGTGTGGACGGTGGGACGGCCGACCTGGTGCGCGTGCTGCACGGCTGGATGGACGCCGACCAGAAGGTCACGCCGCTCAAGACGTTGCAGGGCCTGATCTGGCAGCGCGGGTACGCCGAGGGCGACCTGGTCGCGGAGTTCTTCCCGGACGTGGTGCCGGCGCTGCGCAAGTGGCACGAGGACGGCGTGCGGCTGGCCGTGTTCTCGTCCGGTTCGGTGGCCGGGCAGGTGGCCTTCTTCGGCCACACCCGGGACGGCGACCTGCGCGGGCTGTTCGAGCACCACTTCGACACGGTCAACGCGGGCCCGAAGCGGGAAGCCCCGTCCTACCGGGCGATCGCCGCCGTGCTCGGCTCGGACGACATCACCTTCTACTCCGACGTCCCGGCCGAGCTGCACGCCGCCGCCGAGGCGGGCTGGCGGACCGTCGGCGTGGCCCGCCCCGGCGAGCCGTACGGCGACGCGGACTTCAGTCCACATCGGACGGTGAGCGCGCTGTGACGCCCGGCGCGGCGTTGGCCGCCGAGTGCGCCCGGTACACCGCGATGGGCTGGATGCGCGGCACGTCCGGCAACCTGTCCGTGGTCGTGGACCGCGACCCGCTGCGGCTCGCGGTGACGGTGAGCGGGCGCGACAAGGGCGAGCTGACGGCGGACGACGTGGTGCTGGTCGACGCCGAGGGCCGGACCGACGACCCGGTGAGGGTGCCCTCCGCCGAGGCCGGCCTGCACGGCCGGATCGCGGCGGTGACCGGGGCGGGCGCGGTGGTCCACGTGCACGCGCTCGCGCCCGTCGTGGCCGCCGAGCACTGGCCCGACGGCGTGGAGCTGCGCGACCTGGAGATGCTCAAGGGGTTCGGCCGGCGGGCGCACGACGACACCGTCCTGATCCCTGTCGTGCTCAACGACCAGGACATGACGGTGCTCGGCGACGCGTTCGAGGCCGGGTACCGCGCGGACGTGCCGGCCTTGATCGTGGCCCGGCACGGGGTGTACGTGTGGGGCGCGGACCTGCACCAGGCGCGCCACCGGCTGGAGTGCCTGGAGTGGCTGCTGCGCTTCAAGGTCGAGACGAGGAGGGACCCGCGATGACGTTGCTGACCGTGTGGCCGGACACCGAGCCCGACACCGTGCTGGTGCGCACGGCGGCCCCGGACCTGATCGCCGACGAGCTCAAGCGGTTGGGCGTGCGGTACGAGCAGTGGCCGGTGCTGCCCGGGGTGACCCGGGAGAACGCCCTGGAGGTGTACGCCGACCAGGTCAAGAGGGTCACCGAGACCGAGGGCTACGTCCTGGTCGACGCGATGGAGATGACCCCGTCCGACGACCCGGAGTGGCTGGCGAAGGCCGGTGAGGCGCGGCTGAGGTTCCTGGCCGAGCACACCCACGACGACGACGAGGACCGGTTCTTCGCGCGCGGCTCGGGCGTGTTCTACCTGCACGTCGAGGGCAAGGTGCATGCCGTGCTGTGCGAGGCCGGCGACCTGCTCAGCGTGCCGGAGAACACCACCCACTGGTTCGACATGGGCACCCGCCCGGACTACGTGTCGATCCGGTTCTTCCACGACGACGACGGCTGGGTGGGCAACTTCACCGGCAGCGAGATCGCCAAGTCCTTCCCCACCTTCGACGCCCTCACCGCGGGTCGCTGAGCGAGGCGAGTTCGGCGGCGAGGTTGGCCTTGGCGCGGGCCTCCCAGCGGTCCCGGGCCTGCGGGGTCGCGTAGAGCGGGTCACGGGCCAGCAGGCCGCGCAGGACCTGCGCCCGCCCGGCCCGCCACGCCTCGTCCGGCACGTGGGCGTACTCGCGCCGCACGGCCTGCCGATAGCGCTCGTACCCCTGCGCGTCCGAGCCCAGGATCGCCAGGTCGGCGTCCATCAGCAACGCGGTGAGCTCGTCACCGGCCTCGTGGTCGATGGTGGCCAGCACCAGGGCCGCGACCCGGTCCGTGACCGGGTCCGCGTTGAGGCCGGCCTCGGTCAGCCGCTCGACCGCCCACGCCGCGCTGGCCCGCTCGTCGTCGCCGGGCTGGCCGTCGTAGACCACGTCGTGCGCCAGCGCCGCCAGCACGAGCACCGCCTGGTCGGCCAGGGAGCGGTGGGCCGCCAGGAGCTCCACGTCCCGCACGACGGCCAGCACGTGGTCGGCGTTGTGGTAGCCGCGGTGGGGTTCGCCGTACCGCGCCGCCAGGTCACCCGCCGTACCCGGCCGCCCGCCCAGGACCCGGACCGCCTTGTCCCACAGCGCCGCCAACATGCCGGCGACTCTACGGCGACGGCGACGGCGACGGTGGCGCGGCCCGGTACCGATCGGTCGCGGCCACCCAGCACCGGACCAGCAGCCGGCGCACCCCGATCCAGTGGTCGAGCAGCTCGGCGGGGTAGGCGCGCTGCACGGCGGCGCGGTCGAGCAGCCGGCTGTCGGCCGCGCACGCCACGTCCCAGCCGACCGGTCCGCGCCAGGCGTCCTCGAAGTCGTTCCACACCGGACCGCCGGCGGTGAACAGCACGTTGTGCGGGTGGGCGTCGCCGTGCAGCGCCTGGACCGGCAGCTCGGGCCACCCGGCCGCCACCGCGTCCCGCTCGGCCACTAGGTCCGCCGGCCGGCTGAGCAACGCCAGCACGGCGTCGATGTCGTCCAGGGGTCCGCGCGCCGGAAGATCGCCGGTGAAATGGGCTAGTTCCTGATGAAGCTCGCGCAGAAGGGCGGCAAACGTCGTGGAATCGAGCGTCCGCTCGGCCTGGTGCGGGACGTGCTCCGCGAGCGCCACCACCCAGCCGCCCTCCCGCACCGGAGCCGCGACCGGCGCGACCACCGGCACCCCGCGCCCGGCCAGGAACCGGCTCAGCTCGTCGGCCCGCGCGAAGTGCCCGAACACGTCCCCACGCACCGAAGCCGTCACCGCGCCCACCCGAGCCACGACCGCCGCCGGCCGCAGGTGGACGAGCAGGTTGCTGCCGTCCTTGAGCACCGCCAAGTCGTCCACAGGCAGCCCCAACCGCCCACCCACCACCCGCACCGCCCCCAACGCCGTCCCCATGACCGCCCCCATCCCCGTCCCCATGACCAGCATGTTTCCAACTGGTCGACCACCGCGCGGGGCCGCGTCGGGAGGTCACGCCCGGTTTCCGACGATTGCGCTTTTCGATCGGCGGAAACCGGGCGTGACCTGCCGACCTACCGGCGGCCCCGCCCCGCGACGCCGCAGGCGGCGCAAATCCAACACTGTGAGCTGCGCAACCTTGCTTGATCCGGCACGAGGCCCAGGCGAGCCGCCCTGAACGTGTCCGTCTACGATCCGGGGAGCCCGAGTGGCCAGCCATTCGGTCACGCCAGAAACAGGACAGTGCAGGAGGCACCGTGACGGCCGTAGCCCCGCAGCCGATCGCTACGCGGCCCTTCGGGACTCGCGAGGCGGTCAAGGGTTCGTTCCTGCTGCGGATGTTCCGCACCACGGACCACAAGCAGATCGGGATCATGTACCTGGTCACCTCGTTCGCCTTCTTCATGGTGGGCGGCGCGATGGCCATGCTGATGAGGACCGAGCTGGCCCGTCCGGGAATGCAGTTCCTCAGCCAGGAGCAGTTCAACCAGCTGTTCACCATGCACGGCACGGTGATGCTGCTGCTCTACGCGACCCCGATCGTGTTCGGCTTCGCGAACTTCGTGCTGCCGCTCCAGATCGGCTCCCCGGACGTGGCGTTCCCGCGCCTCAACGCGTTCTCGTACTGGCTGTACCTGTTCGGCGGCCTGATCGTGATGGCGGGTTTCCTCACGCCCGGTGGCGCGGCCGACTTCGGCTGGTTCGCCTACACCCCGCTGTCCAACGCCATCCACTCGCCCGGCGCGGGCGCCGACCTGTGGATCGCGGGCCTGGTCGTGGGTGGTCTGGGCACGATCCTCGGCGCGGTCAACATGATCACCACGGTGGTCTGCCTGCGCGCGCCCGGCATGACGATGTTCCGGATGCCGATCTTCACCTGGAACATCCTGGTCACGTCGGTGCTGGTGCTGCTGGCGTTCCCGATCCTGACCGCCGCCCTGCTCGGCCTGCTCGCCGACCGGCACCTCGGTGCCCACGTGTTCGACGCGGCCAACGGCGGCGTGATCCTGTGGCAGCACCTCTTCTGGTTCTTCGGCCACCCGGAGGTCTACATCGTCGCCTTGCCGTTCTTCGGCATCGTGAGCGAGATCTTCCCGGTGTTCAGCCGCAAGCCGATCTTCGGCTACAACGGCCTGGTCTACGCGACGCTGGGCATCGCGGCGCTGTCGGTGGCGGTGTGGGCGCACCACATGTACGCCACGGGCGCGGTGCTGCTGCCGTTCTTCGCGTTCATGACCTTCCTGATCGCGGTGCCGACCGGCATCAAGTTCTTCAACTGGATCGGCACGATGTGGAAGGGGCAGCTGACGTTCGAGACACCGATGCTGTTCAGCATCGGCTTCATCGTCACCTTCCTGTTCGGCGGCCTGTCCGGCGTGCTGCTCGCGGCCCCGGCCATCGACTTCCACGTGTCGGACACCTACTTCGTGGTCGCGCACTTCCACTACGTGCTCTACGGCACGATCGTGTTCGCCACGTTCGCCGGCATCTACTTCTGGTTCCCGAAGATCACCGGCCGGATGCTCGACGAGCCGCTGGGCAAGCTGCACTTCTGGACCACGTTCCTGGGCTTCCACGCGACGTTCCTGGTCCAGCACTGGCTGGGCAACGAGGGCATGCCGCGCCGCTACGCCGACTACCTGCCGTCGGACGGCTTCACCACGCTGAACACGATCTCCACGATCGGCGCGTACATCCTCGGCGCGTCCACGCTGCCGTTCATCTGGAACGTGTTCAAGTCCTACCGCTACGGCGAGACCGTGCACGTGGACGACCCGTGGGGCTTCGGCAACTCGTTGGAGTGGGCGACCTCCTGCCCGCCGCCGCGGCACAACTTCACCGAGCTGCCCCGGATCCGCTCCGCGCGCCCGGCGTTCGAGCTGCACTACCCGCACATGATCGAGCGCCTGCACGAGGAAGCGCACGTCACGTTCACCGGCAAGACCATCCCGCACGACAAGGCCAAGTCGACGGTCTTCGAGAAGGCCGGTCAGGCCGTGCAGTCGGGCACGGCGTCCGAGGGCACCGAGCACGACCACAAGTAACCTGAGCGCAGGTTCAACGACGAGCCCCGACGACCGCCTGGTCGTCGGGGCTCGTTGCTTTCTGGCAGAGGAGTTACCGGTGAGCAAGCCCAGCGCGACGCCCGTCCTGATCACGGTCACCGGCCCGGACAAACCGGGCGTGTCCTCCGTGCTGTTCGCGGTGCTGACCCGGCACGGCGTCGACGTCCTCGACGTCGAGCAGGTCGTCATCCGGGGCCGGCTGGTGCTCGGCGTGCTGGTCTCCGCCGGGCACGACCCGGAGGGGTTGCAGGAGACGGTCGAGCAGGCGATGGCCACGGTGTCCATGCACGTCGAGGTGGAGATCGGCGCGGACGGCAAGCGCACCGCGCGGCTGGAGTCCACCCACGTGGTGATCCTGCTCGGCCGGCCGGTCACCGCGCGGGCGTTCACCGAGGTGGCGCGCCGGCTCGCGTCGCTGGGCGTGAACATCGACGCCATCCGCGGCGTCGCCGACTACCCGGTGACGGGCCTGGAGCTGCGGGTCTCGGTCGCGGCGGACACCGCCGAGGCGGACGCGGCGCTGCGCGAGGCGCTGGCCGAGATCTCGGTGCGGGTCGACCTGGACATCGCGGTCGAGCGCGCGGGCCTGACCCGGCGGGCGAAGCGGCTGGTGGTGTTCGACGTGGACTCGACCCTGATCCAGGGCGAGGTGATCGAGATGCTGGCCGCGCACGTGGGCGTGGAGCCGCAGGTGAAGCAGATCACCGAGGCCGCGATGCGCGGCGAGCTGGACTTCGCCGAGTCGCTGCGCCGCCGGGTGGCGCTGCTGGCCGGGCTGGACGAGTCGGTGCTGGACGAGGTCGCCGGGTCGCTGGAGCTGACCGCCGGCGCGCGGACCACCGTGCGGACGCTCAAGCGGCTCGGGTTCCGCTGCGGCGTGGTCTCCGGCGGGTTCACCCGGGTGATCCGCTCGCTGGTGGACGACCTGGGGCTGGACTTCTGCGCGGCCAACGAGCTGGAGGTGGTGGCCGGGAAGCTGACCGGGCGGGTGGTCGGCGAGATCGTCGACCGGCCCGGCAAGGCGGTGGCGCTGCGCCGGTTCGCCGAGCAGGAGGGCGTGCCGCTGGGGCAGACCGTCGCGGTCGGCGACGGGGCCAACGACATCGACATGCTGGGCACCGCCGGGCTGGGCATCGCGTTCAACGCCAAGCCCGCGCTGCGCGAGGTGGCCGACACCGCGCTGTCGCACCCGTTCCTGGACGCCGTGCTGTTCGTGCTGGGCGTGACCCGGGCCGAGGTGGAGGCGGCGGACGCGGCGGACGGGCTGGAGCTGGAGCGGCTGTGAACGAGATCCTGCGGATGCTGGTGGACCGGCACTACGCCACCGACGAGGAGGACCCGGCCGAGGTCCGGGCGATGCCCGTGGTGCTGCGGATCGAGCGGGCCGACCCGCCGTGCCGGACCGACGTGCTGGAGGCTGCCGCCGCGGCGGCCATCGCGGTGTGCCTGGACCCCCGGGCCGAGCCCGGCGGCGAGTGGCACGACGACGTGGTGGCGTGGGTGCGCGGGCGGATCCGGAAGGTGTCGCGGCGGGCGCGCGGGGCGCACTGGGAGGCCGTGCAGGCGCTGCCCGGGGTGACGCTGACCGTGGGCCGGGCGCAGGTGCGGGCGTTCGTGCCGGCCCGGGTCGTGGACCTGCCCAAGGAGCTGTCCCGGTTGCAGATCTCGGGCAGCGAGCTGCCGGGGGACGAGCCGGGCCCGGTGCCCGAGGGCGCCCACCTGCTCTGGCTCAACCCGAGGGTGGAGATGACGGCGGGCAAGGCGGCGGCCCAGGTGGGGCACGCGTCCATGCTGCTGGCGCCCACGCTGTCCGAGGAGGAGCTCAAGGAGTGGGCCGCGCTGGACTACCGGTGCGCGGTGCGCACGCCGTCCCCGGCCGAGTGGGACGCGCTGCTGGCCCGGCCGGGCGTCGTGGTGGTGCGCGACGCCGGCTACACCGAGGTCGACCCGGGGACGGCAACCGTGGCGGTGTGTAGGTCGTGATCTGACCTACATGGCCCGTAGCGTCCCGGTCATGACGATTCTGGTGACCGGGGCGACCGGTGTGGTGGGGCGGAACGTGGTGGCGCGGCTGGTGGCGGCCGGCGAGTCGGTGCGGGTGCTGTCGCGGCGGCCCGCGACCGGGCTGCCGCCGTCGGTCGAGGTGGTGGCGGGCGACCTGCTGGAGCCGCGCGACGAGTGGTTCGCGGGCGTGGACCGGCTGTACCTGTTCCCGGCCGGGGACGGCGCGGTCGCGCGGCGGGCCGTCCGGTGCGGGGTGCGGCGGATCGTGGACCTGTCGGCCGCGTCGGTGACCATCGGGCTGTACGAGAACCCGGTGGAGGCGGCGGTCGAGGCGTCCGGCGCGGAGTGGACGCACGTGCGGCCGGGCGGTTTCATGACCAACCTGCTGCCGGCGTGGGCCCCGTCGATCCGGGCCCGACGGGTGGTGCGCCACCCGTTCCCGGACGAGGCCGGCGTGCCGGTGCACGAGGCGGACGTCGCGGCGGTCGCGGTGGCGGCGTTGCTGGAGGACGGGCACGCCGGCCGGGCGTACACGCTGACCGGGCCGGAGCTGATCACCAACCGGGACCAGGTGGCCGCGATCGCCGCCGCGCTGGGCGAGGAGGTCCGGTTCGAGGTGGTGTCCCGGGAGGTGGCGCGCGAGGAGATGCGGGCGCTGGGCGGGTTCGCCGCCGACCACGCCGACCTGCTGCTGGGCTTCGTGAACTACGGCGGCGGCGAGTCCTCCGGCGAGGGCTTCTCCGACGACGACTACTCGGCCCTGCTCAAGCCCTGGCCGGACGTCGAGACCGTGCTGGGCCGCCCCGCCCGCTCCTACGCCCGGTGGGCGCGCGACCACCTGGCCGACTTCCGCTGACGAATCCGCCGCCGAACCCGACCGGGCGCGGCGGCCGGCCCCGGTCGATCGGGGGCCCGGTCGGAGACCTCGCCACGTCCGGGTCACCGACACACCGGTGGCCGGCTCACCTCGGAGACACGAGCTAGTTCGCGGCGTCCAGGCGCTTGAGGGCGGCGCGGACGACCTCGGGGTCGTAGGTCGTCCAGAACGGCGGCAGCGACGCGCGCAGGAAGCCGCCGTAGCGGGCCGTCGCCAGGCGCGGGTCGAGGATCGCCACCACGCCCTTGTCGTTCATCGAGCGCAGCAGGCGTCCCGCGCCCTGCGCCAGCAGCAGGGCGGCGTGGGTCGCCGCCACGGTGAGGAAACCGTTGCCGCCGCGCGACTCCACGGCCTTCTGCCGGGCGGAGGCCAGCGGGTCGTCCGGGCGCGGGAACGGGATGCGGTCCATCACCACCAGTTGCAGCGCCGGCCCCGGCACGTCCACGCCCTGCCACAGCGACAACGTGCCGAACAGGCACGTCTTCGAGTCCTCGGCGAACCGCTTCACCAGCTGCCCGGTGGAGTCGTCGCCCTGGCACAGCACCGGGTAGTCGATCTTGCCGCGCAACGCCTCGGCCGCCGCCTTGGCCGCCCGCATCGAGGAGAACAGGCCCAGCGTCCGGCCGCCCGCCGCGTTCACCAGGCCCTCCAGCTCGTCCACGTAGGACGGTGGCAGGCCGTCGCGCCCCGGCGGGGGCAGGTGCCGGGCCACGTAGAGGATGCCGCTGCTGCCGTGCTCGAACGGCGAGCCCACGTCGAGGCCGGACCAGCGCGGACCGCCGTTGTCCGACGGCACTTCCTTGTCGCTCGCGGTGCCCTCGGCCTTCTTCGCGCCCGACGCGGCCGGCAGCCCCCACTGGCGGGCCAGGGTGTCGAACGTGCCGCCCAGGGTGAGCGTCGCGGAGGTCAGGATGGTGGTGCGCTTGCCGAACAGCCGCTCGCGCAGCAGCCCGCCGACGCCCAGCGGCGCGACGCGCAGCGACGGGGCCTTGGAGCGGTCGGCGAAGTCGCCGGACACCCAGACCACGTCGTGGTCGTCGTCGAACGCCGTCAGGATCCGCGCGGCGCAGTCGTGCACGTCGTCCAGCAGCGAGCGCGCGAGCTTGCGGGACGTCGCGCCCTCGACGTCCTCCTTGCGCTCCGGCCCGAGCGAGGTGATGCAGGCGTGCGCGGCGTCCTTGGTCGCCCGCAGCGCACCGGTCAGCGCGGGCGGCAGCGCGTCCAGCCGGCCGACCGGCGCGTCCTCCAGGATCATCGCCAGGCCGTCGCTCGCCTCGGCCATCCGGTCGGCCACGTCCTGGTCGATGAGCCGGCCGCAGCGGCGGGCGGCGGTGGCGACCAGCGACGCGCTGAGCTCCTCGGTGGCCACCGACGTGATGCGGTCGACCAGGTCGTGCGCCTCGTCGATCACCACCACGTCGTGGTCGGGCAGCACCTGGTAGCCCTCCAGGGCGTCGACGGCGAGCATCGCGTGGTTGGTGACCACGACGTCCGCCCGGCCGGCCTGCGCGCGGGCCCGCTCGGCGAAGCAGTCCACGCCGACCGGGCACTTCGCCACGCCCAGGCACTCGCGGGCGGTCACCGAGACCTGCCGCCACGACTGGTCGCTCACGCCCGGCACCAGCTCGTCGCGGTCACCGGTCTCGGTGTCCGACGACCACTCGTGCAGCCGCTTCACCTCACGGCCCAGCCGGGACACCGTGAACGGGTCGAACAGGCCCGCTTCCTCCGGCTCGTCCGGCGCGCCGGTGTGCACCCGGTGCATGCACAGGTAGTTGCGCCGGCCCTTGAGGATCGCGAACCGGGGCTCGCGGCCCAGTTCTTTGCGCAGCGCCTTGGCCAGCCGGGGCAGGTCGCGGTCCACGAGCTGGCGCTGCAAGGCGATCGTCGCGGTGGAGATGACCACCGTTGACTCGGCGGCCACCGCGTGCCGGATCGCGGGCACCAGGTAGGCCAGCGACTTGCCGGTCCCGGTGCCCGCCTGCACGGCCAGGTGCTCGCCGGTCCGGATGGAGCGCTCGACCGCCTCGGCCATGTCCACCTGGCCCTCGCGCTCGGCTCCGCCCACCGCCTCCACGGCCACGGCGAGCAGGGTCCTGGTGTCGGGGATGGCGGTGGTGGACGGCACGGTGAGACGGTACCCGGCGGTGCCCTCAGGACGCGGCCAGCACCCGCCGGCCGAGCTCGACCACTGCTCGGCGGTGCCCTTCGGCGAGTTGGGCGTTCGGGTCGTGCCGCGCGGCGACGATCTCCCGCACCGGCCCGGCCAGGTCGGTCCAGTGCGCGGCGGCCAGTTCACCGGCCCGCGACTTGCCCACGATCTCGCCGGTGCGGATGGTGTGCCACAGCCGCGCGGGCCCCAAACCCAGCCACAGCACGCCATCCCGGAACACCGGACCGGTCGCCGCCGCCGCGTGGTCGAGCAGTGGCTGCCAGTACTCGCGCAGGTTCGTGCGGCAGTAGTCGGCGACTTCCGCCGCGGTGACGGGGAAGTGCGGGCGCGCGCCGCGCAATGTCCGGGAGTACAGGTTCAGCTGGTGGCGCAACACGGGCGTGAGTTGGGCGGGTGGGTCCGCGTGCAGTTCGCCGTCACGGGCCCACGGGCCGGGTTCGCCGTCGACCAGGTACGCCACGTCCAGCTCGGGCGTCAGCGCGGCGGACAGCGCCGCCAGGTCGGTCTCGGTGGGCGTGCGGGACAGCTCCACCACGAGGTCGAGGTCGGATCCCGGTGCGAGGTCGTCGAGCGTGGCGGACCCCACCACGTGCACCGCGACGACCAGGCCCGGGGCCGACCGGTCCAGCAGCGCCAAGTGCCCGGTCACTTCCGCTTGACGAGAGCCCACGCGGCCGGCAACAGGCCCGCCGCGAGCGCGATCTTCAGCGCGTCACCGAACAGGAACGGGGTCACGCCCAGCGAGAGCGCCTTGCCGAAGCTCACGTTGGCCGCCGCCATCAGCCACGGCACGCCGAACGCGTAGATCACCAGGTTGCCCACGGCCATCGTGCCGACCGTGCGCAACGGGGTGCGGTCGCCGCCGCGGCCGGCCAGGTGGCCCACCAGGACGCCGGCGAACACGAAGCCCACCACGTAGCCCAGCGACGCGGGCATCCCGGAGGACGCGCCCTGGAACCACGGCACCCCGGCCACGCCCGCGATCAGGTAGAGCACCATCGCCGCGCCGCCGCGCTGCCACCCGAGGGCCGCGCCGACCAGCAGGGCGGCGAACGTCTGGCCGGTGAGCGGCACCGGGCTGCCCGGCACGGGCAGGGCGATCTGCGCGGCCAGCCCGGTCAGGCCGGCGCCCGCGACGACCAGCGCGATGTCGCGGGCCAGCGCACCGGGGACCAGGTCGGCCAGCACGCGGCGGCCGTTGACGGCGAGGACGGACACAGGGACCTCCAGGGATCGACTCGGACCGAGGTTAACCAACGATCACTTCCCCGGTCTTTGTCGGAGGTCTACAAAGTCGCCCACGTCACGCCGGCGGTCCCGCACCGTGGAACTCCTCACCCGTGGAGGGCGACCTTTCCGCCCGGCCGCTCGGTGTTGCGGCGCGTCTTGGTCCAGCCGTCGCGTCCCGCATCAGCGTGCCGAGCAGCTGCATCCAACATGGGTGTCGAGGCTGAACCCCGTGCGCCACTCCGCCGTGAGCAGGTGCACGCCGAGTTCGAAGTTCTCCAGCAGCGACCCGCGCCACGGCTGCCCGGTCGGCGTCGGCGTGCCGGCCCATCCACAGCGCGACCGTGCGGTAGGCGTCGTTGAGGGCGTCGCAGTTGACGGTCCGGTCGTCGGAGTCGTCGTCGACGATCCAGACGTGCGCGAGCGGGAACGTGGTGCGCAGGTTAGGTCAGCAACGCGGCGCTCATCGTCAGGGCGAGGCCCTGGGTGAACCCGAGCACGTCGAGGCTCACGACGCCGCCGGACCGGCCCCGGACACCACCCCGCACGTCGGGGCGGCGGGTTCCCTGGGGCTGGCGCGTCATCGCCGGGTCGCCGGCCACGCGAACGCGACCAGCGCGGCCTCCGCCGTCCGGTAAGCGCGCTGCGCGACCACCAGCCCCACCGCCGCCACGGCCAGGGGCGCTATCCCCCGATCGAGACGTTCGGTCCGAGGCATGGCACACGCCGCTGAACAGGTTCCTTCATCCGACCGGGGGCCGCCCAATGGGGCTACCCGGAGGACATCGGCCCGGAAAGCGGTGATCCGCATCGCCGGATCGGGTGACAACGTGAAGTTCTTTCGACGTAGGGGCCGACTCTGGGTGGTCGTAGTTGGGCGGTTCGAGTGGAGGCCGTCCTCCTTTGCGGTCAGCACCCCTTAATCCGACGGGTGGAACGCCGATAGGGGCAAATGCTCGATCAGAGTGGTCGAGCCCTGTGGGGAAGGGAGTTCCATGCGCGTCCGAATGACGGGCCTGGCCGGACTGGTCGCCCTCGCGGCGCTCCTGGCCGGCGTCCCGCCCGCCGCCGCGGCCCCCGGCGACGCCTCCGCCGCCGGCGTGCGAGCGGGCCTGTCGCTGCTGGGCGGCGAGGCGCTCGCGGCCGGCCCGTTCGCCGCCGCGACCGCCGACGGGCCCACGACCGGCACGTTCGCCGGCGTCGCCCTGCCCGACCTGCTCGCCACGGGCGTGATCACCACCGCCGCGTCCCGCGACGAGGGCACCGGCGCGGTCGGGTCCCGGGCGAGCACCGCCGACGTGCGGCTGGACCTGCTGGCCTCGGTCACCGGCGGCATCTCCGCCACCGCCGTCGAAGCCGGGTGCTCGGCCACCCAGAAGGGCGTCGCCGGCACCACCGAGCTGGTCGGGCTCGACCTCGGCCGGCTCGGCGAGGTCGACGCCCGACCCGCGCCCAACACCGTTGTCGACGTCGAGCTGCTGGGCGTGGACATCGCCCGGATCGTGCTCAACGAGCAGACCGCCGACCCGGACGGCGGCCTGACCGTCAACGCCGTGCACCTGTCCCTGCTCGGCGGCGTGCTCGGCTCGATCGGCACCGGCGACGTGGTGCTGTCCTCGGCGACCTGCGGCCCGGCCGGCCTGCCGATCCCGGTGGCCTCCGGCGCGGGCCTGTGGATCGGGCTGGCCGGGCTCGCCGTGGCCGCCGTCCCGGTCACCGTGGTCGCGCTGCGCCGCGGCCGCGAGAACCCGGCGGTCTGAGGTGTACAAGGTGCTCGGGATCGCCGCCGGCACCGGCCTGGGCTCGCTCGCGATGACCGGCGCGGGCGTGACGCGGTGCGTGGCCGCAGGCGTGGTGTTGCCGGCGGGCGTGTTGCCGGCCCACGCCGCCCGTCGCCGCCGCGCCGCCCCGGGCGCCTGATGCGAGCGGTGTCCGGCCGCCGTGCCCCACCGGTATCGCGGGACACCGGACACCGCGGTCCCCAAGTCGACGCGCCGCGCGGTCCGCACCGCGGCGCCCCCTGCGACGAAGGAGCGATGTGAAGGAAGTACTGCTGCTCGCCGGCACCCGCCCCGAGGCGGTGAAGATCGCGCCGGTCGCCCTGGCGCTGGCCGACCACCCGGTGCTGCGCCCGCTGATCGTCCACAGCGGACAGCACGAGGGCCTGGTGGAACAGGCGCTCGGCGCGTTCGACCTCAAGCCCGACATCGTGCTGACCACCCCGCGGGTGACCGGCAGCCAGGCCGAGCTGGTCGCCGCGCTGGTGCCCGCGCTCGACCAGGTGCTCCGGGTGCGCGACCCGGCCGTCGTGCTGGTGCAGGGTGACACCACCACCGCGCTGGCCGGCGCGCTCGCCGCGTTCTGGCGCGGGATCCCGGTGGCGCACCTGGAAGCCGGGCTGCGCACCGGCGACCTGGCCGGGCCGTTCCCCGAGGAGGGCACCCGGCAGATGATCGCCCGGATCGCCGCGCTGCACCTCGCGCCGACCGACGACGCGGCCACGGCGCTGGTGGGGGAGGCGCTGCCGGCCGCCGAGATCGTGGTCACCGGCAACACGGTGGTGGACGCGGTGCGCCGGGTGGCCGCCGCCGCCCTGCCGGTGCGCGACCCGGCGCTGGCCGCGCTGGAAGCCGACCTCGACGCGACCGGTGACCGGCTGGTGCTGGTCACGGTGCACCGCCGGGAGTCCTGGGGCGCGCCGCTGGAACGCGTGCTGCACGCCGTGCGGGCGCTGGTCGACCGGCACCCCGACGTGCGGGTGCTGCTGCCCGCGCACCCGAACCCGGCGCTGCGCGCGACCGCCCGGCAGGTGTTGGGCGGTCACGCCCGGATCGTGGTCGGTGAACCCCTGGACTACCCCGACCTGGTGCGGGCCCTGCGCCGGTCCGCGCTGGTGCTCACCGATTCCGGCGGCATCCAGGAGGAGGCCCCGTCGTTCGGCGTGCCGGTGCTGGTGCTGCGCTCGGCCACCGAGCGGATGTCCGCCGTGGACGCCGGCTGCGCGTGGCTGGTCGGCACCGACACCACCCGGATCCTGGCCGAGGCGGGCTGGATCCTCGGGTCCCGGCTGCGGTTGCCGCCGGGGCGCAACCCGTTCGGCGACGGCCGGGCCGCGATCCGGGTGCGCGGCGCGCTGGAACGGCTGGTGGGCTCGCCCGCGCTCCTCGCGCCGCTCCCGGTGCGCGCCCGCCGGTGATGGCGCAGCGTGACCGCTCACTCGATCAGGTACTCAATTTCGCCCCGAGGGTGACATGTCGCAAGGCGGGGCAGCGCACGTCCCGTGCCGATCGATCATTCCGTGGGAACGCAATTCGAGAAGGGCACCCCATGAACCACATCCTCGCGCGCCGAGCCGGGGCGGTGGCCGCTGCGCTGGCGCTCTGCCTGGTCGGCGCGCCCGCCCAGGCGGCCACCCCGCCGGGCGTCGCGTCCGCCGGTTCGGCCGACTTCACGCGGGCGGGACGGCACGTCGTCGTGCCCGCGCTCGCGCCGTGCTCGGTCGGCGGGCCCACCACCGCCTCGTCGAGCGCGGTCGCCGAGGCGGGCATCCGGTTCGGCGCGGGCAGCTCCACCTGCACCACCACGGTGATCGACGCGCAGAACAACACCACCGAGACCAGGTCCTCCGCCCAGGGCGTCGACTTCGAGCTCTCGGCGCTGACGACCGCGGGCGGCGCGCGGCTCAAGGTCGGCCGCTGGCAGGTCTCCTGCACCGGCCGGGAGGACGGCACCGCGGCCGGCTGGGAGCTGGAGGGCCTCAGCGGGTTCCCGGGGCTGCCCAAGGACATCCCGGCGAACTACCGCTACGAGGTGAAGGGCTCGACCGGCGTGGTGCTGGCCGAGATCACCTTCAGCGAGGTCCTGCTGCCCGAGCCGAACGACGGCAGCCTGACCATGAACCTCATGCACCTGCGCTTCGCCGAGGCGTCCGGCGCCACCGGTGACGTCGTGGTCGGCGCGGCCTCCTGCTCACCGACCCCGTGACCCCGTCCCGGCCCCGCCCGTCGCGGCGGGGCCGGGTGTCCCGTCAGCCGGTCTGCGAGGCCGGTTCGTTCGGCCGGTTCGTTCGGCCGGTTCGTCCGGCCCGTTCGTGGGGCTGGGTGTCGGTTCGGCCGGTCTGCGGGGGCCGGGTCGGCGTGTGGCGCACCAGGCGGGGAGTGGGTCAGCCGACGTGCGGCGCGCCCTCCAGGGTGACGCCCGCCTCGCGCAGCCGGTCCAGCGCGGTGTCGACGGTCGCCCGCGCGACACCCGCCGTGAGGCCGAGCAGGACCGTGGTGGCGAAGCCCGCCGACGCGGCGTCGAGCGCGGTGGCCCGGACGCAGTGGTCGGTGGCGATCCCCACCACGTCCACCTGCTCCACCCCGCGCCGCCGCAACCAGTCCGTCAACGACTCGCCGCCGCCCGACGCGCCCTCGAAGCCCGAGTACGCCGCCGCGTAGGCACCCTTGGAGAACACCGCCTCCACCGGGGTCACGTCGAACTCCGGGTGGAACGACGCCCCGGCCGTGCCGGCCACGCAGTGCACCGGCCACGAGTCCACGAAGTCCGGCGTCGCACTGAAGTGGTCGCCCGGGTCCACGTGGTAGTCCCGGGTCGCCACGACGTGGTCGTAGCCGCCCGCCGCGACGTGCGACGAGATCGCCGCCGCCACCGCCGCGCCGCCCGGCACCGCGAGCGATCCGCCCTCGCAGAAGTCGTTCTGGACGTCCACCACGATCAGCGCCCTGGTCATGCGCACACCTCCTGCAACCTAGAGGAACGTCGTCGGGATCGCGGGCTCGCCGCGGGACAGCTTCAGGCCCTCCCACGGCACGGTGACCAGCGCGGCGCGCAGCCGTTCCCGGCTCTCCGCCAAGGTGTCCAACCCGTCGGCGCGCTGCCCGTCGCGCACCAGCGGCACCGGCAGCAGCCGGTCGTCGGGGCCCAGCTCGGGCGTCTGGGCGTTGGGGAACACGACCTCTTCCAACGCCGTCCCGGTGTCCTTGTGCCGCCGCAGCGCGTTCTTGCGCCCGCCGCGGGACTCCTTGTGGGAACTGCGCTTCGCGACCGGCCGGCCGGCCACCTCGACCAGCTTGTAGACCATGCCCGCGGTCGGCGCGCCGGACCCGGTGACGACCGACGTGCCGACGCCGTACGCGTCCACGGGCTCGGCGCGCAGCGCGGCGATCGAGTACTCGTCCAGGTCGCCGGACACGACGATCCGGGTGTTCTTCGCGCCCAGCGAGTCGAGCTGGTCGCGCGCCTGCCGGGCCAGCACGCCCAGGTCGCCGGAGTCGATCCGGACCGCGCCCAGCTCCGGCCCGGCCACCTCGACGGCGGTCTTGATGCCCGCGGTGATGTCGTAGGTGTCCACCAGCAGTGTGGTGCCCGCGCCCAGGGCGTCCACCTGCGCCTGGAAGGCCTCTTCCTCGCTGTCGTGCAGCAGGGTGAACGCGTGCGCGCAGGTCCCGGCGGTCGGGATGCCGTGCCGCCGGGCGGCCTCCAGGTTCGAGGTCGCGGTGAAGCCCGCCAGGTACGCGGCGCGCGCCGACGCGACGGCGGCGTCCTCGTGCGTGCGGCGCGACCCCATCTCGATCATCCGCCGGCCGTTGGCGGCACCGACCATGCGGGCCGCGGCGGACGCGATCGCGCTGTCGTGGTTGAGGATCGACAGGGCCAGCGTCTCCAGCACCACGCCCACGCCGAACGAGGCCCGCACGGACAGGATCGGCGAACCCGGGAAGTACAGCTCGCCCTCCGGGTACCCGTCGACGTCGCCGGTGAACCGGTAGTCCGCGAGCCACGAGAGCGTGGCGTCGTCCACCACGTTCGTCCGCTCCAGCAGCTCCAGCTCCGCCTCGCCGAACCGGAACGCCTCGATCGCGTCCAGCAGCCTGCCGGTGCCCGCCACCACGCCGTAGCGCCTGCCCTCGGGCAGCCTGCGGGCGAACACCTCGAACACGC
Source organism: Saccharothrix espanaensis DSM 44229 (assembly GCF_000328705.1). NCBI lineage: Bacteria > Bacillati > Actinomycetota > Actinomycetes > Pseudonocardiales > Pseudonocardiaceae > Saccharothrix > Saccharothrix espanaensis. Next base: position 1,225,468 of record NC_019673.1, read on the forward strand.
ACGGACGGTCCGCGGTGCCGTCGCGCAACGCCGCGGCGAGCATCGTCAACTCGTAGTGGTCCGTGAACAGCGACGTCGACATGAGGTCAAAGCCTAGGCTCGACGGGGCCGTTGCCGCAGGAGGTGGACCTATGGGCTCCGCCACGCAGGGGAACATGACACCATTGGCGGTATGACCACGCCCGTCGAGCATGAGCGGACGCAGGTTGACCCGGCGCCCGAGGAGGTCCGCACCGAGGACCGCCCTTGGCAGACGCTGGTCTGGAACGACCCGGTGAACCTGATGTCCTACGTGACGTACGTGTTCCAGAAGCTGTTCGGCTACAGCCGCGACCACGCGACGAAGCTGATGCTGGACGTCCACCACAAGGGCCGGGCGATCGTGTCGTCCGGGTCCAAGGACAAGATGGAGGCCGACGTGGCTAAACTGCACGCGGCCGGGCTCTGGGCGACCATGCAGCGTTCGTCGTGAAGAAGTGGACCCGCTCCGGCGACGTCGTGCTGGGTCGGTTCGACCGGCAGGAGGCCGCGGTCGTGCGCGGCCTGGTCAGCCAGATCCAGGACATGCTGCTGGCCCGCGCCGAAGAGGCCCCGCAGGACGAGCTGGCCGAGCTGACCGGGATCAGGACCGGTTCCTCGACCCCGCCGGACGACCCGATCCTGGGCCGGCTGCTGCCCGACTTCCACCGGCTCGACCCGGACGCGCCCGACCCGTCCGAGGTCGACTCGGCCAACGCCCTGCGCTCGCTGCACGAACCCGAGCTGCTCGACCACAAGAGCGGGGTCGCCGCGGTGGTGCTGGAGACGTGCCCGCCCGACGGCGGCGAGGTGCGGCTGCGGCTGGAGCAGGCCGAGGCGTGGCTCTCGGCGCTCAACGACGTGCGGCTGGCCCTGGGCACGGCGCTGGACGTGCAGGACGACATGCCCGACGAACTGCCGTCGGACGACCCGAGGTCGCCGCACCTGGGCGTCTACCACTGGCTGACCTGGGTGCAGGAGACCCTGGTCGAAGCCGTGATGGACTGATGCCCGCCGGCCTGCTGCTCGGTCGCGGGCCCGGGGTGGCGGTGCTGCTCGCGCCCGAGGGGGCGGTGGCCGGCGTCGACGTCCGGGGCGCGCCGTGGGGGACCCGCGAGCTGGACCTGCTCGACCCGTCCACCCTGGTCCAGCGGGTGCACGCGGTCGTGCTGGCCGACGGCCCGGCGTCGGTCGGCGGCGTGGTCCGGTGGCTGGCGGAGCGGCACTTCGGGTTCCCGGTGGGACGTGCCCCGCACGAGGTGGTGCCGATCGTGCCCGCCGCCGCAGTGGGCCGTAACCCGGATGACCTGGGTTTTTCGGCGTGCGAGGCGGCGGGGCCGGTGGAGCCGGGCGCGCTCGTGGTGGTGGGGGAGACCGTCGCGGCGTTGGTCGTGGTCGACGCCGAGTTGGACAAGGCCGCGTGCCGCCGGGTCGCGATGTCCGCCCACGACGGTCTGGTCCGCGCCGGGCTGCACCTGCCCGCGACGGTGTTCGCCGTGGCCACCGGGGTCCCGACCGGCACGAGCCTCAACGACCTGTGCGCCGTGGCCGCCGACCAGGTGGCCGAGGGTGCCCGCTGACCTGCCCGATCGCAGGTGGTCGCACTGCCGCCGGCCGGTCGGGCCGCGCCCCGACCACGGGTGCAAGTGCGGGTTCTCACACACCGGGACGACTTCCGCCACCACGTAGGATGAGGGCGTGCTGGTGATTCGCCGTGACCTCGTCGACGCGATGGTGGCGCACGCCCGTCGCGACCACCCCGACGAGGCGTGCGGGATCATCGCGGGCCCCGAGGGCTCCGACCGCCCCGAGCGGTTCATCGCGATGGACAACGCCGAGCGCTCGCCGACGTTCTACCGGTTCGACTCGGCCGAGCAGCTCCGGGTGTGGCGCGAGATGGACCGCGCGGACGAGGTGCCGGTGGTCGTCTACCACTCGCACACCGCCACCGAGGCGTACCCCTCGCGCACGGACGTCTCCTACGCCAGCGAGCCCGACGCCCACTACGTCCTGGTGTCCACCAAGGACCCGGAGCAGCACGAGCTGCGCTCCTACCGGATCGTGGACGGCGTCGTGACCGAAGAACCGGTCGAGGTCGTCGAGTCGTACATGTTCGCGCACAACGGCGCGGACGACACGCCCGACTGCCGCTGAAGCGCCGTCGCCCGCCACATCTCCCGATATCCGGCTCCTCTCGGAGGTTCCAGCATGTCCGTCACCGTCTCCATCCCCACGATCCTGCGCACGCACACCGCTGGGCAGAAGTCCGTGGAGGCCGCGGGTACCACGCTCGCGCAGGTCATCGACGACCTGGAGGCCAACCACGGTGGCTTGAAGGCGCGCCTGGTCAAGGAAGGCGCGCTGCACCGCTTCGTCAACGTCTACGTCAACGACGAGGACGTCCGCTTCGCGGGCGGGCTCGAAGCGGCGGTCAAGGACGGCGACACGGTCACGATCCTCCCGGCCGTCGCGGGCGGCTGAGCCATGGCTCGGTACGAGTCGCTGCTGGACGCGGTCGGCGGCACGCCCCTGGTGGGCCTGCCCCGGCTGTCGCCCTCGAAGGACGTCCGGCTGTGGGCGAAGCTGGAGGACCGCAACCCGACCGGCTCCATCAAGGACCGCCCGGTCCTGATGATGATCGAGGAGGCCGAGCGGTCCGGGCGGCTCACCCCCGGCTGCACCATCCTCGAACCGACCTCGGGCAACACCGGCATCGCGCTGGCGATGGCCGCCAAGCTCAAGGGCTACGGCCTGGTGTGCGTGATGCCGGAGAACACCTCGACCGAGCGCAAGCAGCTCCTCCAGGCCTACGGCGCGCGGATCGTGTTCTCGCCCGCCGCCGGCGGCTCCAACCAGGCGGTGGCGCGGGCCAAGGAACTGGCCGCGCAGAACCCCGACTGGGTGATGCTCTACCAGTACGGCAACCCGGCGAACGCAGGCGCGCACTACCACGGCACCGGCCCTGAGATCCTCAAGGACCTGCCGACCATCACGCACTTCGTGGCCGGCCTGGGCACCACCGGCACGCTCGTCGGCGTCGGCCGCTACCTGCGCGAGCAGAAGCCCGGCGTGCAGATCATCGCCGCCGAACCGCGCTACGGCGAGCTGGTCTACGGCCTGCGCAACCTCGACGAGGGCTTCGTGCCCGAGCTGTACGACGCGGAAGTACTCACCGGCCGCTACTCGGTCGGCTCGTACGACGCGCTGCGCCGCACCCGGCAACTGCTGGAGGTGGAGGGCATCTTCGCGGGCATCTCCACCGGCGCGATCCTGCACGCCGCGCTGGCCGCCGCCGAGAAGGCCGTGATCAAGGGCGAATCGGCCGACGTGGCGTTCGTGGTCGCCGACGCGGGGTGGAAGTACCTGTCTACTGGGGCTTATGCGGGGACGCTGGACGAGGCGGCCCAAAGACTTGATGGTCACCTCTGGGCTTGAGGGAGGTGTTGGATTGCCGCGACTCCGTCGCGGCGGGCTCGGCCGCCTGGAAGTCGGCTCATCGCACCGTTTTCAGCCCGATCGGTAAAGCGTGATCGGGCTGAAAACGGTGCGACAAGCCGACGCGGCCTCGCGTGGTGGTCCCGTTTGGAGGATGGGTGACTACGAACGGGCCGGGGGGGACGAAAAACGGGGCCGGGGGACTGAAAGCTGGCCGGGGGGCTAAAAGCTTGCTTGGGGCTGAAAGGCTTGCTGGGTCCTGAAAGCTTGCTTGGGGTTAGGGGGCTGCTACTCGGCCCTTGGGGGTGATCTTGCCTGGGCAGAGGTGCTTGGCTTTGAGGCCCTTGACGATCTGGGGGACCGCGTCGACGGTGGTCTGGTAGCCGTCGTGCATCAGGATGATGTCGCCGGACTTCGCGGCGGTGGCGGAGCGGACGATCGCCTCGGTCGGCACGCCGCTCCAGTCGACGGTGTCGACGGTCCACAGCACTTCGGTCAGGCCCTGGCGGCGTGCTTCGGCGCGCACGGCGTCGTTCGTGTCGCCGTAGGGCGGGCGGAACAGGGTCGGCGTGCGTCCGGTGGCTTCGCGCAGCACGTCCTGGGTCCGGGAGAGTTCCGCGGTCAGCTCGGTCGGCGGGAGGGTGGTCAGGGCGGGGTGCGACCAGGAGTGGTTGCCCAGCCAGTGGCCCGCCCGCACGGTCTCGCGCACCAGGTCCGGCCGCTCCTCGGCGCGCGCCCCGACGTCGAAGAACGTCGCCCTGGCGCGGGCGGCTTTCAGCGCGGCCAGCAGCGGGCGGACGAAACCGGGGTTGGGGCCGTCGTCGTAGGTGAGCGCCACGTACCCGGAACAGCCGGGTGCGGCATTCGCCGGAACGACCGGTGCGACGAACAGCAGCGCGATCACCAAGAGGGTTCTCGACAGCATCCACTACTCCCTAGGGGACGGGCGGCCTGCGGTCCCACTATCGGTTCACCGGACGTGAGCCGACAACGGTTTCCCTTCGTTCTGCAACTTGCCGCTGTCGTGTTGGGCCGGATGAAAAGCCGTGGTCGTCCGTTCGGTGCTATCCGGCCCGTCCGAGGTGTTCCTACGATTCGGACGACCAGGGCCCGACTACCCGGTGGTGTGTGAATTGAGCCTGTCCGAACCGGACCGCGAACTGCTCGCCCGCGCGCTCGCGGTGGCGCGTGCGCACAGCCGCTGGCGGCACCACACGGTGGCCGCCGCCGCGCGGTCGGTGGACGGGCGCGTGTTCACCGGGCTCAACGTCTTCCACTTCGCCGGCGGCCCGTGCGCGGAACTCGTGGTGATCGGCGCGGCGGCGGCCGAGGGCGTCTACGACCTGGACACCGTGGTGGCCGCCGACGCGACGGGCGTGGTGCCGCCGTGCGGGCGCTGCCGCCAGGTGCTCTCCGACCTGGTGCCGGACGTGACGGTGCTGGTCACCGAGACCGAGAAGGTCCCGGTCGGCACCCTGCTCCCGAGGGCTTACCGCTGGTCGGAGCACCTGTCGACGCTGGAGCAGCGCCGCCGTCAGTGAGGGCGGGCGACGAGGTCGCGGACCAGGGCCAGCTCGCGCACCACCTGGTCGCGGGGCAGCGGGTCCAGCGCCACCTCGTCACCGGACTCGATCGGCCCGGTCGCGTACACCCGCACCGGCTCGTCCTTGTGCGGGCCCTGGAGGATCACCGTCACGGTCGTCCGGTCGACCGGGTTCAGCACCCGGTGCAGGACGTCCGAGGCGAGGAAGTAGCTGCTGCCCGCGGTCAGCTCGGCGTCGAAGCCGCAGCGCAGCCGGGCCGGGCCGGTGGGCTCCAACGAGTAGCTGGAGCTGCCCCGGTGGCCGTGGTAGCGGAAGCCCTCGAACTCCTCGCCGCGCTCGTCGGGCCGGTACTGCTGGAACCGGTAGCCGCCCACCAGGATCGCCGAGGCGAAGTCCCAGCGGTGGTCGTGCACGTTCTCCGCGGTGGGTGCCGATCCGGGTGCGGGCCGCCACACGTGCAGCCGGAGCCGGAACTCCTCCCCGGCCAGCAGGACGATCTTGAGGAAGCCGTTCGGGTGCCGGTAGGCGTGGTCGGGCAGCTCGCCCGCCGAAGCCCGCGCCAACACGCGGTCCAGGAATCGCGGGTGCGCCACCCGGCGCACGCAGTCGTGCAGCGCGTGGTCGTCGCCCGCCCGGTGCGCGGCGACGAACCCGGCGATCTCGCGGGACAGTTCCATGGAATACCGCCGTCCTCTTCTAGCCGAGGGCGATGTGCGCGTTCCGGAACAACGGTTCGCCGGTCACCTCGCGGAGCACCGGCAGGAATTCCGGCAGGAGTACCGCGTCGTCTTCCCGGTCCACTTGGACTTCGAGCAGCCAACAGGTCCGGCGGGCCGGCTCGAGGATGTGGTCCACCTCATACAATCGTCCCGTCCAGTGGAATGTCCGGCGGATTTTCCGGACGACCTGCCGGGAGTCGTCCCGGTCGGCCCGCAGCCGTTCGTACTCGGCCCGGTCCACGCCCACCTCGTCGACCATGCGCACGCCCGGCCGCAGTGTCCGCAGGTGGGCGTACTCGTAGCTGGTCAGGCCGTTGCCGGTGCGCCGGCGGATCCGCTTCTCCTCCACTTCGGTGACCCGCAGGTAGACCTGTTCGAACTCGATCCGGCCGACCGCCGATCCGGCCAATGCGGACCAATCAGGTTCCGCGCCGAGGAGGAACTTGCGTTCGATCTCGACCGACACCGGACCCCCGGTTGATGCATTCGAGTGAACCTCGTCCATTGATATTGCCAGGTCCGGCCCGAGCGCTTTCCGCAATATTGCCGTTAGTCGGCTGCTATCGTGCCGCCATGCAATTGACGGTGCTCGGGTGCTCGGGTAGCGCACCGGGTCCTGATCTGCCCACTTCGGGGTACCTCGTCGAAGTGGCCGGGGTCCGGATCGCGGTGGAACTCGGTGGCGGCGTGTTCGGCGCGCTCCAGCGGCGGTGCGACCCGTTCACGCTCGACGCCGTGCTGCTGTCGCACCTGCACCTCGACCACTGCGCGGACTTCAGCGCGCTCACCACCTACCTGCGCGCCCACCCGGCCCCGCCCGCGTCGTTCGGCCGGCTCCCGGTGTTCGCCCCGCCGCACGCGCCCGACCGGCTGGCCGCCGCGCACGCCGCGTCGGAGGAGGAACTGGCCACCCTGCGCCTGGCGGACACGTTCGACTTCGTGCCGCTGGCCGCCGGCACCTTCCACGTCGGCCCGGTGACCGTCGAGGTGGCCGCCATGCGGCACATCTGCGAGGCCTACGCGTTCCGCATCTCGCACGGCGACACGTCCCTGGTGTTCACCGGCGACACCGTGCCCTGCCCGGAACTGGTCGCCCTGGCCCGAGGCGCGGACCTGCTGCTGGCCGACGCGGCATGGCGGGAACAGGCCGGGCGCGCCAACTACCTGCACATGAGCGGCCGGGAGACCAGCGTCGTGGCCACCGAGGCCGGCGTCGGCCGGCTGGTGCTCACGCACGTCCTGCCGTGGTCGGACCGCGACGGCGTGCTGGCCGACGCGACCGAGGCGTTCGCCGGCCCGGTCAACCTCGCCCGACCGGGCGACGTCTACCAGGTCCGGGTGACCCAGGAGGCCGACACCGCCTGAGGCGCGCTACCCCGCGAACGCGGTCGACGGCCGGCCCTCGCCCACGCCCGGCAGCACCAGCACGGAGCCCGCCAGCTCGCTCAACGCGTCACCGGACAGCCCGACCCGCGCGGTCGTCACGTACAGGTCGGTGAAGTCCTGGCCCCCGAACGCGCACGCGCTCGGCTGGCCCACCGGCAGCTCGACCTCGGTGTCGATCCGCCCGTCCGGCGTGTACCGGCGCACCGCCGCGCCACCCCACAGCGCCACCCAGACCGCGCCCGACGCGTCCACGCACAGCCCGTCCGGCAGCCCGCGGTCCACCTCGACGAGCGTGCGGCGGTTCGTGGCGTCGCCGGTGTCGCGGTCGAAGTCGAGCACGTCGATCCGGCGGGTGGCCGAGTCGACGTAGTACATCAGCGTCCCGTCCGGGCTCCAGTCGATGCCGTTGCTGCACGTGACGTCGCCCAGCACGACCTTCGCGTCCCCGGTCGGGGCGACCCGGGCCAGCCAGCCGCCGGGGTCCTCGTCGTAGCGGGTGGTCCCGGCCCACAGCCGGCCCGCCGGGTCGACCGCCGCGTCGTTGCCGCGCACGCCGTCGCGCGCCCAGTAGACCAGCCACGTCTTCGCGCCGTCCCGGTCGACCAGCGCCACCCCGTCGCGCAGGTTGAGCACCAGCCCGCCCCTGGTGCGCGGCTTGGCCGCGCCGACGTGCTGCGGCACGTCGAGCACCGCGTCCTCGTCCCGGCCCGGCGAGTACCGGTGCACCTGGCTCGCGAGGATGTCCACCCAGACGAGGGTCCCACTGCCGTGGTCCCAGGTGGGTGATTCGCCCAACTCGGCCTCGGTGCGCACGGCGACTTCGATCGACACCGGCACAGCCTAGGCCCGGCGCACCGGGAAGTACCGCAGGCGCACCCCCTGACCTCGGAACTCGACCGTCTCGCAGAGCGCCTCGACCGTGACCCGGCGCGCGCGGTCGTCACGAATCCGCGCCCTGCGACCGCCCCTTCACCCGTAACCTGAAGTCGTGGATCCCACGGTTGTGTCGCCGGCCCCGCCCACCCGGTCGCCGGCCAAGCGCGTCATCCCGCCGAACCCGCTGCTGTCGGCGGCGGTCGTGGCCGGGTTCGTCGCCCTGTTGTTCGTCGTCGAGGGCATCGACACGGCCCTGGGCGGCAGCCTCGACCACGACGGCGTCATCCCCCGCGACTTCACCGAGTGGGACAACATCCTCTGGGCGCCGGTGCTGCACGGCGGCTGGGAGCACCTGACGGGCAACGCGCTGCCGCTGCTCGTCCTCGGGTTCCTGGCCACCTCCGGCGGCCTGAAGCAGTTCTTCCAGGTCACCGCCGTGATCTGGCTGACCGACGGCCTGGGCGTGTGGCTGGCCGGCTCACCCGGCAGCCACATCGGCGCGTCCGGCCTGATCTTCGGCTACCTGGTGTTCCTGCTGGTGCGCGGCGTGTTCGCGCGCGCCACGGCACAGGTCGTGGTGGCCCTGGCGGTGTTCGCGGTCTACGGCGCGATGCTGTGGGGCGTGCTGCCCGGCCAGCCCGGCATCTCCTGGGAGAGCCACCTGTTCGGCGCGCTCGGCGGCGTGCTCGCGGCCTGGGGCGTCGCCCGGGACCACCACCGGGCCGCCGCCGCGTGACGTCCGCGAACGCGCCGATCGGCATCTTCGACTCCGGGGTGGGCGGCCTGACCGTCGCCCGCGCGATCATGGACCAGCTGCCCGAGGAGAGCATCCGCTACGTGGGCGACACGGCCAACGCCCCGTACGGCCCGCGACCCATCGCCGAGGTGCGCGAGCTGACCCTCCGACACCTCGACCGGCTGGTCGAGGACGGCGCGAAGCTGCTGGTGATCGCCTGCAACACGGCGTCCTCGGCGTGCCTGCGCGACGCCCGCGAGCGCTACGACGTGCCGGTCGTGGAGGTGGTGCTGCCCGCCGTCCGGCGCGCGGTCGCCACCACCCGCACCGGCAAGGTCGGCGTGATCGGCACGGTCGGCACCATCGGCTCCGGCGCGTACCAGGACTCGTTCGCCGCCGCCCCCGACATCGAGGTCACGGCGGTCGCCTGCCCGCGGTTCGTGGACTTCGTGGAGCGCGGCACCACCTCCGGCCGCCAGGTGCTCGGCCTCGCCCAGGCCTACCTGGAGCCGTTGCAGCGCGCCGAGGTCGACACGGTCGTGCTCGGCTGCACCCACTACCCGTTGCTGACCGGTGTCATCCAGCTCGCCATGGGCGACCGGGTGACGTTGGTCTCCAGCGCCGAGGAGACGGTGAAGGACGTGGTCCGGGTGCTGACCGACCTCGACCGGTTCCGCTCCGGCGACCCGGACCTGCGGTTCTCCAGCACCGGCCCGGCCGACCTGTTCGCCCGGTTGGCGCACAGGTTTCTGCCTCGGCTGGAAAACGCGTCTTTCCACCCGCACGAATGATTTGGCACTCTCCAACGGTGCTGTTGACCATCCTCGGCTGCTCGGGCAGCCTGCCGGGGCCGGACGGCCCCGCATCCGGCTACCTCGTCGAGGCGGACGGCTACCGTCTCGGGCTCGAACTCGGCAACGGTGTGCTGGCCTCGCTGCAAGCGCACTGCGACCCGTTCTCGCTGGACGCGCTGCTGTTCTCGCACCTGCACCCGGACCACTGCGCCGACTTCACCACGCTCGCGGTGATGCGCCGCTACCACACCCACCCACCGCACGACACGACCGAGCGCAAGCTCCCGGTGCACGCGCCCTCCGAAGCGCCCCGGCGCTTCGCCCGCGCCTACGCCGAGAACGCGGAGGAACTGCGCACCGCCGACCTGTCGGACGTGTTCGAGTTCCACGCCTTGGGCGCCGAGCCGTTCCGGGTCGGCCCGTTCGAGATCACCGCCGCCCGGGTCGACCACCCCGGCGAGGCGTACGGGTTCCGCATCGCCACCGAGAACGCGGCGCTCGCGTTCACCGGCGACAGCGGCCCGTGCGCCGCGCTGGGCACTCTCGCCCACGGCGTCGACGTGCTGCTGTCCGAAGCGACGTGGACGCACGCCGACGACCGCCCGCCGGGCACCCACCTGTCCGGCGTGCAGGCGGGCGACCTGGCCGCCGCGGCGGGCGCGGGCCGGCTGCTGCTGACCCACGTCGCGCCGTGGACCGACCCGGAGGCGGTGCTCGCCGAAGCCCGCGGCCGGTACGCCGGGCCCGTCGAACTCGCACGTCAGGGCCACAAGTACGCGGTTGACGAGCCGGTCGTCCGGGTAATCGGCGGACATGGCAACTGATGTCGTCGACCTGATCCTGGCCGACCACCGCCGGTTCGAGGAGCTGTTCCGCGAGCTGCGGGACCGCTCCGCGGACCGCGCCGCCCGGCTCGGCGAACTGGCCGCCCTGCTGGTGGCGCACGCCGAGGCGGAGGAGTCCGAGGTCTACCCCGCGCTCAAGCGGTACAAGAAGGTGGACAACGACGAGGTCGACCACGGCGAGGAAGAGCACGCCGAGGGGCACCAGGCGCTGCTGGCGCTGATGGAGGTGACGGACCCGGAGACCGAGGAGTGGGAGTCGAAGCTGGAGGAACTCGTCGAAGCGCTCAACCACCACGTGGACGAGGAGGAGCGGACGCTGCTCAACGACGCGCGCGAACAGGTCGCCGACGACCGCCGCACCGAGCTGGGCAAGGCGTTCGCGGAGGCGCGCCAGGCCCTGCTGGACGACGACTGCGGTGACCTGGAGTACGTGCGCCGGATCGCCAGGGCCACCGCCGACCGGATCGACTAACGTCGGTCGGGTGTCGAACGTCGAGGTGCGCAAGGTCGGTCAGCACGAGTTCGTGGCCACGAACGACCGCGGTGCCTCGGTGCCGATCGGGCGGGCGGGCGCGCAGGGCTCGTTCAGCCCGGTGGAGCTGCTGCTGGCGGCGATGGCGGGCTGCGCGGTGGTGACCGTGGAGACGCTGGTCCACCGGCGGGTCGGCGAAGGTCTGTCGGCGCGGGCCGACGACGTGCGCCCGGAAGGCGCGCACGAGCTGCACGAGGTGCCGGTGACCCTGGAGTACGACGTGTCGGCGTTGACCGACGAGCAGCGCGCAGCGCTCGACGTGACCGTCCGGCGGGCCATCGACCAGTTGTGCACCGTCTCCCGGACCCTCCAGAAGGCCCCGCCGACCCCGCTGCACCTGCCCGGCTAACCGGGCAGCGGCGTGCGCGGGTCGCGCTGCACGGCCTTGAGCCACCACTCGGGCGGGGCGGGGCTGCGCACGTCGGCCGTGGGTTGGTCGGGGTGCAGCCCCAGCCGCCACAGCGCGTCGGCCCGGACCCGGACGGCGACCCACCCGCGCCAGCAGCCGTCCGGACCGACGCCGCAGGCCAGGTCCCAGCGGACCTCGTCGTCGCGGAACGGCAGCCAGTCGACGCCGCGCTCGCGCAGTCAAGCGCGCGTGGCCATCGCCGGCGCGGGGCGGCCCGGCAGGTTCTCGTAACCGATGACGGCGATCCACTCGGCACCCGGCGCGTCCACGGCGTCCATGGTGCCGGGTGGCCGGCCGCAGGTCACGCCGTTTCGCGGCTAGCTCTGGCCGACGCCGTCCCACACGGCCGTCGACCCGCTGTGCCCGATGCGCACGGTCTGCACGGTCACCGCCGCGCCGGCCGCGACCACCAGCACCGCCACCACGACCAGGATCCGCCGCCACGTCTTGGGCACGGCGGTGTCGTCCGCCGCGGCGGCGCGCTCCCGGTCGGCCAGCCGACCGGCGACCAGCAGCGCCACCACCAGCACGCCGAAGCCGAGCGCGAACGGCAGCAGGTCGTTGCCGAGTTCGGCGTGTCGCGCGATCAACGGGTTGCCCAGGGCCGCCATGCGCTCGTTGAGCAGCTCGCCCGCCTTCTGCGCGGGCAGCACCGAGCCGACGCCCAGCAGCGTGATCCCCAGCAACGGCCACGCGTAGCGCTGACGCCACTTCGGCACCACCGCCAGCGCGGCCGCTGCCACGGCGGACAGCGGGAGGAGCACCACCACGGCGTGCACCAGCAGCGGGTGCGCGGGAAGTCCGAAGATCGTCGAAAGGCCGTCTGCGAGTGCCATGCCTCTCCCTACGCCAGTGGGACGTCCCCAGGTTCAGCGCCTTAGGGTAGTGCCGTGCTGAGAACCGATGGCAGGAACGACGACGTACTGCGCGACATCCGGATCACCCGCGGCTACCAGCAGTGGCCGGCGGGCTCGGTGCTGATCGAGTTCGGCAACACGCGCGTGCTCTGCGCGGCCAGCGTGACCGAAGGTGTCCCCCGGTGGAGGTCGGGCTCGGGTCTCGGCTGGGTGACCGCCGAGTACGCGATGCTGCCCAGCGCCACCCACAGCCGCAGCGACCGCGAGTCCGTGAAGGGCCGGATCGGCGGACGCACCCACGAGATCTCCCGGCTGATCGGCCGGTCGCTGCGCACGTGCATCGACCTGGCCGCGCTGGGCGAGAACACGATCGTGATCGACTGCGACGTGATCCAGGCCGACGGCGGCACCCGCACCGCGGCCATCACCGGCGCGTACGTGGCGCTGGCCGACGCCATCACGTGGCTCGGCGCGGCCGGCCGGCTGGCCGACCCCCAACCGCTGTCGTGCGCGGTGTCGGCGGTGTCGGTGGGCGTCGTGGACGGCCGGGTGCGCCTGGACCTGCCGTACGAGGAGGACTCGCGCGCCGAGGTCGACATGAACGTGGTCGCCACCGACGCGGGCACCCTGATCGAGATCCAGGGCACCGGCGAGGGCGCGACGTTCGCGCGGTCCACTCTGGACAAGATGCTCGACCTGGCGCTGCAGGGCTGCGCCGAGCTCAACCGCGTGCAGTCCGAAGCGCTGGCCCAGCCCTACCCCGGCGTGCTCCCCGAACCGAAGGGCCGCAAGAAGTGAAGGTCCTGCTCGCGTCCCGCAACGCCAAGAAGCTCGGCGAGCTGCGCCGGATCCTGGTGGCCGAGGGCCTGTCCGGGATCGAGGTCGTCGGCCTGGCAGACGTCCCGGAGTTCCCCGAGGCCCCGGAGACCGACCCGACCTTCGAGGGCAACGCCCTGGCCAAGGCCCGCGACGCCTTCGCCGCCACCGGCCTGCCGGCCGTGGCCGACGACTCCGGCATCGAGGTCGACGCCCTCAACGGCATGCCCGGAGTCCTGTCGGCTCGCTGGTCGGGAGCCCACGGCAACGACGCCGCGAACCTCCAGCTGGTCCTGGGTCAACTCCGCGACGTCCCGGACGAGCGCCGGGGCGGAGCGTTCGTCTGCACGGCGGCCCTGGTGGCGGCCGACGGCGTGGAGGTGGTGGTCCGCGGCGAGTGGCGAGGCACGATCCGCCGCGAACCCGCCGGCACCAACGGTTTCGGCTACGACCCGATCTTCCAGCCCGAGGGCCAGGACGTCACGTCGGCCGAACTGTCCCCGGAGGACAAGGACAAGCTCTCCCACCGAGGCCGAGCCCTGCGCCTACTGCTGCCCCACCTGAGGGAACTCGCTCAGGGAAGGTAGCGGACCTTGACGTTCGGACCGGGCTCATCGAGCCCGGTGTGCCGGTCCGAACGCCACAAGGCCAACGACACATCATGTCCCGCAACGGGCTCAGGTCCGATCAGCGGGCGGCAAGCGGTCGGCCGGGTGATCGGGTGGTCAGGTCGTCGCGGCGGCCGAGACGACGCCGACACCGGCCGCGATGAGGGCCATGCCGGCCAGCGTGGCCGGGCCGATCGGGTCGGCGAACAGGACGCGGCCGGCCACGGCGACCAGCGCGATCCCGCCGCCGGCCCAGACCGCGTAGGTGATGGCCACCGGCAGCCCGAGTCGGATCACCTGGGATTCCAGGTAGAACGCCGCCGCGTAGCCGACCAGCAGGCCGAGGGTGGGCAGGAGTCTGGTGAAGCCGTCGGAGGCTTTCAGGCACAGCGTCGCGAAGACCTCGAACACGATGGCGAGGCCGAGCAGTGTCCACTTCAGCATTTCGGGTGTCCCGAGAACGGTGTTCGGTTGTGGGCGCGGGCGGATCAGCCCGGCGTCAACCGCCGCGAGCGGGGAAGTGGACCCGGAGGACGAACTTGGAGCGGGGAGCGTCGGGTGTCGTCGCGCGACACACGGATATCACCCTTACGGAGGTCTGAGCGGCCCGAGCGGCCTGGCCTCGACCTCCAGTCTACCCGCCACCGCGCCCGCACCGGGCGGACCGGGCGCGGGCGCGGTGGGCGTGGGAAGGGTCAGGCGGGCAGTTCGCGCAGCAGCTTCGCCACGTGACCGGTCGCGCGGACGTTGTACATCGCCTTCGCGACCTTGCCCTCGGCGTCGACGAGGAAGGTCGAGCGGATGACGCCCATGACCGTCCGGCCGTAGTTCTGCTTCTCGCCGAACGCGCCCCACTCGGCCAGCACCTTGCGGTCCACGTCGGACAGCAGCGGGAAGTTCAGGCCCTCCGCCTCGGCGAACTTGGCCAGCTTCTCCGGCTTGTCCGGCGAGATGCCCACGACGTCGTAGCCCGACGTCGCGAGGTCGCCGATGCTGTCGCGGAAGTCGCACGCCTGCTTGGTGCAGCCCGGCGTCCCGGCGGCCGGGTAGAAGTAGACGACCACCGAACGACCCAGGTAGTCGGAAAGCGAGACGGACTTGCCCTCGCTGTCGGGCAGCGTGAACGCCGGGGCCTTGTCACCGGGGGACAGGCGCTTCTGCTCGGTCATGGCGCAAACGCTACAGCCCACACCCGACAGTCCCCGGCCGACGCCGGCGGTCGACGTCCACCCGCTGATGGCGAGGGCGGGGCGGAATCGCGTGGTGCTGCCGGCCCCCGGCGCGGGATCGTGTGACGCTGCTCGCCTCGGCGCGGGATCGCTCCGCGACCGGCCACCAAGCGCCCGGCGAGGTCGTGCGGCCCGGACGGGCGGGGCCGTCACGGTGGTGGCCAAGGCCGGGGCGAGCCGGCAGGCGACCGGCTCGTGCCGCGAGGCCAAGGCCGGGCGAGCCGGGCGAGTCGTGCGCTTCGTGGCGCCGGTGGGTCAGGCGATGCCCTCGAACGTGGCGCTGGGGTCCTGGCCGGCGCCGTTGGGCTCGATCACCAACTGCATCCGGACCTGGTTCTCGGGCACGGCGAACGCCAGGGTCAGCATGGTTTCGCCGCCGGGCGGGACCTCGGTCACCGCGGCTCCCAGGCCGTTGAGGCCCTGTACCGAGTCGAGCACCTCGGCGGCCGGTTCGCCGCCGACCAGGGCGCGGACGGTGAGTTCGCTGGTGCGATAGGTGGTGCCGGTGCCGTTGACCAGGGTCAGCACGAACGCGGTGGTGCGCGCCGCCTTCGGGAACGAGGTGTCGCTCGGCTTGAGCGACTTGGCCGGCGAGACCGTGATGGACAGCCCGTCGGACCAGACCCGGCGCGAACCGAACGCGGCGGAGTCGGCCGCGGGCGGCGCGTTGTTCGGGTTGTCGTGGGTGCTGGAGGTCGTCTCGGGGACGGACGACTCGGACAGCGCGGAGTGGTCCGCGCATCCTGCCAACGCCCCCGCCAGGCACAGGCCGACGGCCAGTCTGGCGAACTTCACGAACCTCCCCTTCCCGCCCCGGCGGTGGGCTAGCGGCGACTCCCACCACCATGACGGCGCACGGGGGTGCTCGGGGACGGATCGGGGGGCTTGATTCGCACCTGGTGCCGGCCTGTGGCCAAGCCGTGATGCCCGGCCGCCGCCCGCGTGGGCGGCGCCACACTTTCGGCGGCGCTGCCCACGCGGACCGCGGCGGCGTCCGATCGGGCGGGACTCGCCACCCGGAAGTAGGGAGCGCGTCGGGGGGCCTGCGCGCTCAACAGGATCATCGCGCGCTGGCGCCCGGTTGCTACACCTCGACTTCAGTCTTCACTCGTTCGGATGAACCCGAGCTGGCGGCGAGTTCCGCGAGCAACTCGTAGGACCGCAGCCGATCAGACTGGTCGGCGACCATCGTGGTGACCATCAGCTCGTCGGCCAGCGTGTCGGCGAGGAGCTGTTCGAGCTGGTCACGAGCCGTCTTCGGGTCGCCGATGACCTGCGAGTCCAGCCGGTCGCGGATGATCAGCCGGTCGATGTCGGTGTACGGGTGGTCGGCGGCCTCCTGCGGCGTCGCCAACGGCCCCGGCCGGTTCTGCCGGAGGCGGAGGAAGGCCAGCGCCTGCGGCGCGGCGATCCACCGGGCGTGCTCCTCCGTGTCGGCGATGATCGCCGAGGCGCACACCATGGCGTGCGGCTCGGCCAGGACGGCGGAGGGTTGGAAGCGCTCGCGGTAGAGCCGCAGCGCCGGGATGGTGTTCTCCGCGCTGAAGTGGTGGGCGAACGCGAACGGCAGCCCGAGCAGGCCCGCGACCTGCGCGCTGTAGCCGCTGGAGCCGAGCAGCCAGACCGGCGGCTTGTTGCCCTGGGCGGGCACGGCGGAGAGCGCCTCGGTGCCGTCGAAGTAGCCCATCAGCTCGGAGAGCTGCTGCGGGAAGTCGTCCACCGACAGCGGCCCCTCGGTGCGTCGCAGGGCGCGCGCGGTCCGCTGGTCGGTGCCCGGCGCACGGCCGATGCCCAGGTCGATCCGGTCGGGGTGCAGGGCGGTGAGCGTGCCGAACTGCTCGGCGACGACCAGCGGCGGGTGGTTGGGCAGCATCACACCGCCCGACCCGACCCGCAGCGTGCTCGTGGCCGCGGCGACGTGACCGATCAGGATCGCCGGGGACGAGCTGGCGATCCCGGGCATGTTGTGGTGCTCGGCCAGCCAGAAGCGGTGGTAGCCGAGCTGCTCGACGTGCTGCGCCAACTCCCGGGTGTGCGCCAGGGCGGTCCGCGCATCCGTCGCCGTCGTGACCGGCGCGAGGTCTAGGACGGACAACGGGACGTCACGAAGTCGACTCATACCTCCCATCAACGCCCACCGATACAGATGCCTTCCTCATGTGACCCACCGCACCGCCCTGATGCCAAGGACGCCAAGGACGCCACAGCGGTACGCGCTGCCGGGATGCGGCAGGGCGCGGCAGGGCGCGACAAGGGCGCGGCAGGGCGCGACGCACGGGCCCCGGCCCGGACTTCAACCACCGCCGGGTAGAGCCACGCCCGTCCGGACCTCGGCCCGCACCCGAGGCCCGTCCGGCCCCTGGCACCCCTCAGGCGGTCGCGAACCATCGCGTCGGCGGCGGTCCACAGGCGCTGGCCGCCGGCAGTGCGGGGGCACCCGAGCGCCCTGACCGTCGACGTCGGCCGTGCCGCCGGTGGTGCGGTGCGGCGCGTGGACCATCGGCAGCCCGCGGGCCGCCCGGATCGCGGTCGGCGGTGGGCTTGGGCGGTCTCCGGTCGGACGGCTGAGTGGTCGCGTCAGCGCGTCAGCGCGTCAGCGGGGCCAAGGGGCCGGTGGGTCAGCGCGTCATTGGGTCAGGACTCGGTCTGCCAGGTACACCGCCTTCGTCACTGTCGTCAGGCGGTGGGCGGAGGTGTCCCAGGTCGTCCCCACCGGCTCCAGGGTCAGCACGGCCATGATCTTGCGGTCGGCCGGGCCGTAGGTGCCGGTCGTGTGCATCGCCGGGCGGGTCAGGTCGACGTCCGCCGCCGGGGCCGTCCGGGGCGGCGGGCCGTCCTTCGCGGCCGGCAGCGGGGTGCGGTCGTGGGGTGGTTCGACGCACGGGCGGGGCGGGGTGTCGCCGAAGCGGGACCAACCTTGCTTGTACGCGACTTCGCCCGGGACCGCCGACGGCAGGCCGAACGACTGGTCGAAGCCGTCCGTCGCGCACGTCGTCGCCTGGTGCAGGTTGTCCATGATGAACGCGCGGTACTTCGGGTGCGCCTCGTCCAGCACGTACCGGTAGATCTTCACCACGTCCGCCGCGCTGAGCGCCGTGTACCCCCAGAAGCCGACGTCCACCGGCGGCGCGGTGTCCTCCAGCCCCAGCTTCGCCGCCATCCGCTCGACGATCTTCTCCCAGCCGTTGAGCACCCACAGCTCGCTGGCCGCGTAGTCGTCGCTGGAGCGCAGCATCGGCACCAGCCGGTTCAGGTCCTCCGGCGGGATGGTGGCGTCCGGCCCCCGGGCCTCCAGGTAGTCGAGCGCTATCAGCAGTTTCACCACCGAAGCCGATCTGATCTGTTTGTGCGAGTTGTGCGACAGCGTGGTGCGGCCCAGTGCGCGGTCGTAGACGGCGAACGCCACCGTCACGTCCGAGGGCACGGCGGACTGCGGCGACGGGACCTCGGGCGCGGCCGTCGCGGGCAGTGCGGTCGCGGCCAGGAGGGCCACCACCGCCAGGGTCAGGGTGCGAGTCTTGATCATGCCCACGACGGTAGCGAGGGGGTCTGACATTTGGGTCACACCGGGGAAGCCCCGGGCACCGGGGGACGTTGCCCCGGGTATGGACGTCGTGGTCGTCGGTGCAGGTCAGGCCGGTCTTTCGGCCGCCTATTTCCTCGATCGGGTGAACCTGGAGCACGTCGTCCTGGATGCCGACGAAGGCCCCGGCGGCGCGTGGCGGCACCGCTGGCCGACGCTGCGGATGGCGACCGTCCACGGCATCCACGACCTGCCGGGCATGCCGTTCGACCCGCCCGACCCGGCCGCGCCCGCGAACGAGGTGCTGCCCGCCTACTTCGCCGATTTCGAACGCCGCAACGGCCTCCACGTCCGCCGTCCCGTGCACGTGCACGCCGTCCGCGACGACCACGGCACGCTCAAGGTCGAGACCGACCACGGCACGTGGCACACCAAGGCGCTCGTGAACGCCACCGGCACGTGGACCCGCCCGTTCTGGCCCCGCTACCCCGGCCAGGAGCTGTTCCGCGGCCGTCAGCTGCACTCGTCGCAGTACAACGGCCCGGAGGAGTTCACGGGCAAGCACGTCGTCGTGGTCGGCGGCGGCACGTCCGCGGTGCAGCAGATCCTGGAGATCGCCCGCTTCGGCACCACGACCTGGGTCACCCGCCGCGAGCCCGAGTTCCGCGACGAGCCGTTCACCCCCGAGGTGGGCCGCGCGGCCGTCAAGCTGGTCGAGGACCGGGTCAGGGCGGGGCTGCCGCCGCGCAGCGTCGTCAGCGTCACCGGCCTGAGCCTCACCCCGCCCGTCCTCGACGCCCTCCGGGACGGCACCCTCGCCCGCCGGCCGGTGTTCGAGCGGATCACCGAGGACGGCGTGGTCTGGCCGGACGGCCGCACCGAACGCGCCGACGTGATCCTGTGGGCCACCGGCTTCCGCGCCGCCGTCGACCACCTCGCCCCGCTCGGCCTGCGCGGGCCCGGCGGCGGCATCCGGCTCGACGGCACGCGGGTCGTCGCCGACCCGCGGATCCACCTGGTCGGCTACGGCCCCTCGGCCAGCACGATCGGCGCGACCCGCGCGGGCCGCGCCGCCGCCAAGGAGATCCGGGACCTGCTCACGCGGGAGCTGGTCGCCTGAACACCCGGTGCCCCAGCACCTTCCCGGCCAGGCCGAGCCGGTAGCGCAGCACGTCCCACCGCCCGACGCCCCGCCGCGCCAGGAACTCCCGCGCGGCGGCGGCGTCGAAGAACCACGGGAACAGCGACGACGGGTCGTCGAACCCCTCCCAGAGCCGTTCGCCGATCTCCGGGTGCCGGGAGGCGGCGATCAGCACGTCCTGCTGGTAGCCGGTCAGCGGGGCCATCAGCCCGTTGGACAACCCGTTGGCGTACCGGCCGACCTCCCAGAACTCGTCGAACCGCGCGCGCAGCCACGTCGCCGTCCCGTCGTAGTCGTCCAGGCGCGCGGCGAAGAACCGCGCCATCCGGGTCGCGTTGTTCGCGCCCTGCGCGGCGATCGGGTCGTTGAGCACGACGGCGTCGCCCAGCCCGAGCACGTGCCGCCCGGACCGCAGCACGGCCACCGGTTCGCGCACCGCCGGCACCACGGATCCTCTGATCCACGTGGTTTCCCGGGTCGGCCGCGTCGGCTCCAGGAACGCGGACTGGCCCGGCAGCATCTCGTCCACCAGCCCGCGCAGCACCGCCAGCCCTTCCGAGGCCGTGGTGACCCCGCCGAACCGGTCCGCCGGCCCGCCCGGAACCGACTCGACCACGATGCTGCGCGACGCGCCGACGTCCTTGTCCCAGAACGGGATCCAGAACACCTCGGCGACCCTGGGCACGAACGTGAACACGATGTCGCGGTGCCGGGGGTGCGCGTCGAGGTCGTAGTCCCGGACGTTCACCATGAACAGGCTGCGCTGCGCGGAGGTGTGCACCGAGCGCACCGGATCACGCGCGAACAGCCCGCGAAAACCCTTGTGCCCCACGGTGACCACGACCAGTTCGTGCGTCGCCGTCAGCGATTCCAAGTCGCCCGGCGTCACCGACCCGGTCACCACCGTCGCCCCGCGCGCGGCCAGTTCCCGCAGGCCGTGGGCGTACTTCAACCGCTGGTCCACGGCCAGCGCGGGCTTGCGCAGCGGCGCGTCGACGGAGAACGCCACCAGCCGGTCACCGGTGTAGAGGTCGAGCCGGATCCGCCCGGCGCGCGGCGCGTCGGGGAACAGGTCCAGCCCCAGCGACGCCTCGTAGTCGACCTGGTCGCCGAACAGGCACGCGGTGGGCCGGGCGCCGGACTCCAGGTGCTGCTCGGCGGTGAGGTCCGAGCACAGCGTGACCCGCCACCCCCGGCGCAGCAGTGCGGCGGACAGCACGATCCCCGCCTGTCCCGCACCCACCACCGCGACCGATCGCACCCGTCCGATCCTTCTGGGCCGGGCTGTTCGGTGCCAATCCGGCGTTCGGGTCGACTAGCCTCGACAACGTGGTCAGGGGAGTGCGCGCGGTGGCCGGCCTGCTGCTCGGGTTCTTCTCCGGGCTGGTCGGCCTGCTGGTGGTGGTGCTCGCCCGCCCCGCCGCGCAGGGGTTCGCCGACTGGGAGCGCCGCCGGATCCGCCGGTTCCTCGACCTCGACAGCGCCGAGCCGACCCGGCCGCGCGCGATCCGCTACCTGCTCGTCCGCGCCCCGGTCGGCCTGCTCGGCGGTTTCGTGCTGTCGTGGCTGTTCTACGGCCTGGCGCTGGGTGCCATCGCCGCGCAGCGGATCATCGTCAACGGCTTGGACGGCATCGACTGGTACGACGACGTCACGGCCACGGTCTGGACCGCCGCGATCGGCGGTGTCCTGCTGTACGTGGAGGTGCAGGGGATCATCGGGGTGGTGGCGCTGGAGGCCAAGGTGGCGCGGCGCTGCCTGGGCCCCAGCGAGGCGGAGCTGCTGCGCCGGCGGATCGACGAGCTGGCGGAGAGCCGCGCCGGGGTCGTGGCCGCCGTGGACGCCGAGCGCCGCCGGATCGAACGGGACCTGCACGACGGCGTGCAGCAGCGCCTGGTGGCCCTGGGGATGCTGCTGGGCCGGGCCCGGCGACACCCCGAGCACGCCGACGAGCTGCTCCGGCAGGCCCACGAGGAGTCCCGGCACGTGCTGGAGGACCTGCGCGACGTGGCCTGGCGGGTGTACCCGGTGGCCCTGGACTCGCTCGGCCTGGCCGACGCGCTGGAGACCGTCGCGGACCGCTCCTCGATCCCCATCACCATCCACTGTGGACACCACGAGACGTCCACGCCGGTGCGCACCGCGCTGTACTTCGTGGTGTCCGAGGCGGTGACGAACGCCGTGAAGCACTCGGGTGCGACGATGATCCGCGTGGACATCACGGGGGACGGGGACGAGGTGCGGGTGCGGATCGAGGACGACGGCGTCGGGGGAGCGGACCCGGCGGGCGGCGGCCTGGCGGGGTTGGCCCGGCGGGTGTCCGCGCTGGACGGGCGGTTCGCGGTGCGCAGCCCGGCCGGCGGCCCCACGGTGATCACCGCGGAGGTCCCGTGCGGGTGATCCTGGCCGAGGACTCGACCCTGCTGCGCGAGGGCCTGTCGCGGCTGCTGGTCGAGGAGGGGCACGACGTGGTGGCGTCGGTCGGCGACGCGCAGGCGCTGCTCGACGCGGTGGCCGCGCACGTGCCGGACGTCGTGGTCACCGACGTGCGGATGCCCCCGACGAACTCCGACGAGGGCCTGAAGGCCGCGCTGGAGATCCGCCGGAGGCATCCGGGGGTGGGTGTGCTCGTGCTGTCCCAGTACGTCGAGCAGCGCTACGCCGTGGACCTGCTGACCGGGCACGCCGAGGGCGTCGGCTACCTGCTCAAGGACCGCGTGGTGCAGGTGGAGGAGTTCCTGGACGCGCTGCGCCGGGTGGGCGCGGGCGGCGCGGCGTTCGACCCGGAGGTGGTCCGCCGCCTGCTGGCCAGGTCCGCGCACCCGCTGGACGTGCTGACCGCGCGGGAGCGGGAGGTGCTGGCGCACATGGCCGAGGGCCACACGAACAACGCGATCGCGGCGAAGCTGCACGTCTCGCGCAGTGCCGTGGAGAAGCACGTGAACTCGATCTTCGACAAGCTCCGGCTGTCCGATGTGGACGGCTACAGCCGAAGGATCCTGGCCATCCTCCGCTACCTCCGCGCCTGAACCACCCCCCGCACTACCTCCGGGCCCGTTCCTTGCCCTTCACCAGCCGCGCGACCACGAACCAGCCCACCGCCAGCACGACCGCCCCCAGCACGACCTTCGACGCCACCCCGAGGTACTGCTCCACGACGTGCCAGCTCTCGCCCAGGTAGTAGCCGGCCAGGATCAGCGCGGTGTTCCAGATCGCGGAGCCCGCCGCGGTCAGCGCGAGGAAGCCGGGCAACGGCATCCGCTGCACGCCCGCCGGGATCGAGATCAGGCTGCGGAAGATCGGGATCATCCGGCCGAAGAACACCGTCGCCTTGCCGTGCTTGTCGAACCACGCCTCGGTCTTGTCCACGTCGGACACCTTGACCAGCGGCATCTTCGCGGCGATCGCCCGCACCCGGTCCCGGCCGAGCAGCGCGCCCACCCAGTACAGCACCAGCGCGCCCACGACCGACCCGGCGGTGGTCCACAGGATCGCGGCGAGCAGGCTCATCCCGCCCCGGCTCGCGGTGAACCCGGCCAGCGGCAGGAACACCTCGCTGGGCAACGGCGGGAACAGGTTCTCCAGCGCGATCGCCAGCCCGGCGCCCGGTGCGCCGAACTTCTCCATCAGGTCCACGACCCAGTCGACATCCATGATCGCCACGCTACGAAGGGGACGGGGGCCGGTGCCATGATGCGGGCCGTACAACCGGGGTGTGGAAAACCTCAGTGCGCGGCGCGCGCGGCCAACCCCTTGGAGTACTGGGTGATCACCAACTGGAGCACCCACCGGTAGAGCCACCCGGTGCCGCGCACCTTCGGCTCGAACGACGAGTGCCAGCGGATCCGCGTGCCACCGCTGTCCGGGGCGAGGTCGATGGACGCCCGGTAGCCCCGGATGGCGAGGCCCGACAACAGCACGTAACCCACCCTCCGGTTGGGCGTGAGCTCGACCACCTCCTCCCTGGTGGGGTTCCTCCTGCCGCGGTTGTGAAACACCCGCACCTCGCCGACGCCGTGCGCGTCACCCGCCTTCTCGCGCTCGTAGCGCAGTACCGGCGACCAGTCCGGCCAGGTCGCGCTGTCCGCCGCGAGCCGGTACACCCGGGCCGGGTCGGCCGGGCTGTGCACCGTGACGTCCACTATCTGTACCATGTGGTACATGTACCATCCGGTACATGGCTGGACAAGAGGCGAAGGACCGCCTGCTGGAACGGGTCGTCGAACACCTCGCGCGGCACGGGATCGGCGAACTCAGCCTGCGCCAACTCGCCGCCGCTCTCGGCACCAGCCACCGGATGCTGATCTACCACTTCGGTTCGAAAGAGGGCCTGCTGGTCGAAGTCGTGCGGGTCGTGGAGGCGAACCAGCGCGCGCTCCTGGCGTCGCTCGAAGCCGACGACCACGCCGAACTCGGCCGCGCGTTCTGGCGGGCGCTGACCGATCCCGCCCTGCGCGCCCACGAGCGGCTGTTCTTCGAGCTCTACGGCCAGGCCGCGCAGGGCCGTCCGGGCACCACGGCGCTGCTGGACGGCATCGTGGACTCGTGGGTGGAGCCCGTCGCCGCCCTCGAACGCGCCCGCGGCCACCCGCCCGAGCGGGCCCGCGTCCGCGCGCGGCTGGGCCTGGCCGTCGCCCGCGGCCTGCTGCTCGACCTGGTCGCCACCGACGACGAGGAGGGCGTCACCGCCGCGATGGACCTCTTCCTGGACCTGATGGCCGACTAGGATCGGCGCGGTGCGGCAGATCCCGGTGATCATCGTGGCCGGGTTCCTCGGCTCCGGCAAGACGACCCTGCTCAACCACCTGCTGACCACCGCGCGCGGCACCCGGATCGGCGTGGTGGTCAACGACTTCGGCGCGATCGGCATCGACGCGATGACCGTCGCCGGCCAGGTCGACTCCACGGTCTCGCTGAGCAACGGCTGCCTGTGCTGCGCGGTGGACGCGAGCGGGCTGGACGACCTGCTCGACCGGCTCGTGGCGCAGGTCGACGTGATCGTCATCGAGGCCAGCGGACTGGCCGAGCCGCAGACCATGGCACGGCTGGTGCTCGGCAGCGAGAACCCGCGCGTCGCGTACGGCGGCCTGGTGCTGCTGGTCGACGCGGCGGAGTTCCCGCACGACCTGGAGAAGCACCTGCGCGTCGCGGACCTCGTGGTGCTGAACAAGATCGACCGGGTGGACGACCCGGAGCTGATGCTCGACGTGGTCGACCACCTCAAGCCGGGCGTGCCGGTGGTGCCGGCCGACCACGGGCGGATCGACCCGGCCCTGCTGTTCGACCCCCGGGAACGCCCCGCGCACGGCCAGCTCTCGTTCGAGGACCTCCTGGACGAGGAGCACACCCACGTCCACTACGACTCCGTGGAGTTCACCGGGGAGGCCATGAACCCGGTGCGGCTGATGGCTTTCCTCGACCAACGCCCGGCGGGCCTGTACCGGGTGAAGGGTTTCGTGCGGTTCGACGTGCCCGGCCACCGGCAGCGGTTCTCGCTGCACACCGTCGGCGCGTTCCTGAGGTTCGAGCGCTCGCCGTGGGGCAAGCACCCGCGCCGGACCGAGCTGGTCCTCATCGGCACCGACCTGGACGCGGAGGCGATTCGCGGGCAACTCGCCGACTGCACCGAACCGGACCCGAACGCGGTGGACCCGCGGACCATGCTCGAAGTCCTGCGCCACCTGCCCGCCTGACACACCGGTCAGGAATCGAGAAGCGCAGGTCAACGCCCCCCGCCTAGCGTTCTCCCCATGACCTCGATCGACAGCGTCACCCTTGAGGTGGCCGACCCCGCCGCCGCCGAACGCTTCTACGCCACCGCCTTCGGCCTGACCGCCCCACTGCGCCTGCGGGCCGCGCAGGAGCCCACCGCCGGCTTCCGCGGCTTCACCCTCTCGCTCACCGTGTCCCAGCCGGCCGACGTCCGAGCCCTGGTCGACGCGGCCCTCGACGCCGGCGCGACGGCGCTCAAGCCCGTCTCGAAGTCGATGTGGGGCGTCGGCGGCGTCGTCCAGGCCCCCGACGGGACGATCTGGAAGATCGCCACCTCGGCGAAGAAGGACACCGGTCCCGCCACCCGCGAGATCAACTCCATCGTGCTGCTGCTCGGCGTCGCCGACTTCGTCGCGAGCAAGCGGTTCTACGTCGAGCAGGGCTTCACCGTCGCGAAGAGCTTCGGCCGCATGTACGCCGAGTTCGCCACCGAGACGAGCCCCGTCAAGCTCGCCCTGTACCGCCGCCGCGCCCTCGCCAAGGACGCCGGCGTCGCCCCCGAGGGCAGCGGCTCGCACCGGATCGCGGTCGGCGGGTCCACCGGGCCGTTCACCGACCCGGACGGGTTCGCCTGGGAAACCACCACGATCGCCGCCACGTCCTGATGTGCCGCCACCGCCCGCCGCACGCCACCGCGCCCGCCGACGACAGCGCCGAACCACCGTCCGACCACCGACCAGACGACGAGACCGCACCCCACGACCACCCGGTCCCCCAGGAGACAGCACGATGAGCACCTACACCGGTTTCACCGCCGAAGAGCGGGCCGCGATGAAGGAACACGCCCAGCAGGCCAAGAAGGACGCCCGGCGGACCCCGCGCGCCGCCAAGGAGGCCGAAGCGGAACGCGACCTCCTCGCGAAGATCGCCGCGCTGCCCGATCACGACCGGGTCATGGCCGAACGCGTCCACGCCCTCGTCACCGCCAACGCCCCGACGCTCACGCCGAAGCTCTGGTACGGGATGCCCGCCTACGCCCTTGACGGCAAGATCGTCTGCTTCTTCCAGAACCGCGACAAGTTCAAGGCGCGCTACGCCACCCTGGGCTTCAACGACCCGGCGAACCTCGACGCCGGCGCGATGTGGCCGACCAGCTACGCGCTGACCGAGATGACCCCCGAGGTGGAGGACCGCATCGCCGCCCTCCTCCGCCAGTCGGTCGGCTGACGCCGAGCCCGACCTGCTCCGCCACCCGCACGGCCCCGCCTCAGCGACCAGAACGCGCTCGGCCCCTCAGCCGCCACAACTCCACCCCGCAACGCCTGCCGGGGTGCTCGTCCGCGCTGGTTGTGGGGCCGGAGAGACTCGAACTCTCACTGGCACGGACCTAAACCGTGTGCCTCTGCCAATTGGGCTACGGCCCCGCGCCGGCAAGCCTATCGGCAGGGCGGGTCGGGCCGGAACCAGGGACGCCACGCCCGGTCCCGACTGCCGCCCGACCCCTCCCACCACCGTGAAACACCGTTATGAATGCTGTTCACGCCGCCGGACGGCGACGCCGGTCAACGTCGGTTCCCCGCCTCAACTACGGTTACCGGCAGACCGCTGCTAGGAGGAGACTGTGGCTCGCGACCCCGACACCATCCAGCGCGAGATCGAGCAGGCTCGTGACGCGCTGGCCGCGACCTTGGACGAGCTCGGCACGAGGGCCAGCCCCACGCGCTTCGTCGAGGCGGGCAAGGACAGCGTGCGCGCGAAGCTCGACGAACCCAAGATCCGGTACTCGCTGATCGCGGTGGCCGTGCTCGTCGGGTTCGCCTTGCTGCGCAAACTGTTCCGCTGACCAGCGGCTACTGCCCCTTGGCGACGAGGGGCAGTAGCACCTGCTCGACCACCCGGTCCACGAACGCCAGGTCGAGCGGGTCGCCGGTGAGCATCAGCCGGTAGATCAGGGCCGCGCCCGCGAGTTCCACGGCCATGCCGCGGGACGCGTCCTCGCGCAGCTCGCCCCGGGCGTCGGCGCGCTCCAGGATGCGCCGCAGCACGTCGCGCTGCGCGATCAGGAACGTCTCCCGGAACGCCGTGGCCAGCTCCGGCTCGTGCGGCAGCTCGCCCACCAGTGCCTGTGCCGCCTTGCCGATCGGACCCGACAGGAACGCCGCGAACGAGGCCAGGAACTCCCGCAGGTCGCCCCCGAGCGACCCGCTGTCCGGCTCGGCGAGGTTCTCCGCCGCGAGGTGCGTGCACGTGTCGATGACCAGGTCGAGCTTGGACTCCCATCGTCGGTAGATGGTGGCTTTGCCCGCCCGCGCCCGCGCGGCGACGGCGTCCATGGTCAGCGCGCGATAGCCGACCTCCGCCATCACCTCCAACGCGGCCTGGCGCAGCGCGTCGTCGCGGCTGGCGTCCCTGGGTCTGCCTCGCTGCGGGGTCCGTGCCGCAACGCTGTACACCGGTGTGGCCATGTCTGCGCTCCCGTTCGCCTTTGGCCGGACATCCTAGGCGGGGGAGCCCGGTCTCAGGCCTCGATTACCTGGTCATGAGGGGTGCTCGCGTCGGGTGTCCGGCTCGGCGGCACGGCCAGCCCGTGGCGCGTGTGCAGGTACACCACGGAGAACGCGAACGCGTCACCGTCGAGCATATGCACCACGGTCCGGTTGCGGCGCCCTCCGGCGAGCTCGTCGACCAGTTGATCGGCCCGGACGCGGGCCGCGATCAGTCCGGGCGCTCTGGCCTCCAGCGACCGGGCGTCGGAGCGCACGGTCACCACCCAGTCGTCGCCGTCGCGTCGGTAGTTCGCGGTGAGGTGGGGTGCGGGCATGGCGTGACCTCCGTCCTGCACCTATCTGACCGGGATTCCTCCCTGATCATGAGGTGAGTCCCTCGAACGTGTGACGCCCACCGCCGCCCCCCAAGTACTGCTTCCCCTGGCGGAAACCTCGCCCCTACAGCCCCTCTTCACCCTTCCCATCGCGTGGTCTGGAACCCCACCCGCAGCGCGTCCAATTCGTCCGCAGTCGGCTCATGCCCGGCAGCAACCATCCGCGACACCTCGCGGAAGTAGTCCTCGTACCCGGCAGGCGTGAACACCATCAGGCAACGGGCAGGCAGGGCGGTGTCGTTGCGAAACCCGTGCGGCGTCCCACGCGGCACCGCCAACGACCCGCCCGCACCCACCGCCAGGCCACCGTCAGCGGTGTCGAACGTGATCTCCCCGTCCAGCACCACGAAGTCCTCTTCGTGCCCGTGGTGGACGTGCGGCGCGGCCCCCAGCGCGCCCGCGTCCAACGTCAACTCGACCACCGCCAGCCGTCCGCCCGTATCGGTCCCGGCCAGCCTGATCGAGTACCAACCCCCCACCGCCGGCAACCGCTCCACGTCCTCGGCCCGGCGAATCCCCAGCGTCATGGCCACAAACCAGTGATCGCCCCGCCCGGAACCCTCGCCCGCACCTACCGGGCTCCCCCCAGCCGATCCGCCACTCCCCGCCACACGACCTCCATCACGTAGGTCGTGGCCAACTCCGGCCCCACCTCCGGACGGCGCTCGCACCACAACGCGAGCCGTTCCGTCGACCCGACCACGATCTCCGCGAACGCCTCCGCCTCGACCGGGTCCACGTCACGGTCGAAACTCGCGATGACCGCCGCGATCAGGTTCGTCTGCTGCCGCCGGATGCCCTCGATCTCCTCCACGGCGGAGGGCACCGTCACGGCGGCCTCCTGGCGGATCAGCGACCACGACCGGTTGTGCTCGGCGATGAACTCGAAGAACGCCAACAGCCCGAGCCGCAGCATCTCCTCGGCCGACGACGCTCCGGTGATCGCCTGCTGCGTGCGTTCGAGGAGTTCGGTCCGGGCGCGGTGGATGCAGCCGATGAGCAGGCCCTCCTTGGAGCCGTAGTACTCGTAGAGCATCGGCTTGGAGACGCCCACGCGTTCGGCGATCTCGTCCATGGAGGCCGCCAGGTAGCCGCGTTCGGCGAAGACCCGCTCGGCGACGTCGAGCATCTGGGCCTTGCGCTGCGCCTTGGGCATCCGCTTGCGACGCGGCTCCGCGGTGGTCACGAGCCGAGACTACCGGAGGTAACTTACTTCGAGTAACCTACTGGGTAGTACGCAGCCGGACTTGGAGGACGGGATGCACCGAGAGGTCAAGGTCCTGGTCGTCGGCACGGGTTTCTCGGGCCTGGGCATGGCGATCGAGCTGAAGCGCACGGGCGAGCGCGACTTCGTCGTGCTGGAGAAGGCGGGCGACCTGGGCGGCACCTGGCGGGACAACTCGTACCCCGGCTGCGCCTGCGACGTGCCGTCGCACATGTACTCGTTCTCGTTCGAGCTCAACCCCCGGTGGTCGAGGATGTTCGCGAAGCAGCCGGAGATCTGGGACTACCTGAAGAAGGTCGCCGACAAGTACCGCCTGCGCGACCACATCAGGTTCAACACCAAGGTCGACGGGGCCAGGTGGGACGAGGACGCGAAGGTCTGGCACGTCAGAACCGCGAACGGCGACACCTACACCGCGAAGGCCGTCGTCGCCGGCGTCGGAGCGCTGCACATCCCGAACGTCCCGAAACTGCCCGGCATCGAGAAGTTCAAGGGCAAGACGTTCCACTCGGCGGAATGGGACCACGACTACGACCTCAAGGGCAAGAAGATCGCTGTCGTGGGTACCGGCGCGTCGGCGATCCAATTCGTCCCCCGGATCGCCGACGACGTGGAAAAACTGACCCTCTTCCAGCGCACGCCGCCGTGGATCATGCCCAAGGTGGACCGGTCGATCAACACCTGGGAACAAAAACTGTTCCGTGCGATCCCGGCCACCCAGCGCCTGTACCGGAACTTCGTCTACTGGACTCGGGAATCCAGCGCGCTCGGTTTCGCGGTCAACCCGAAGATCATGGAACTGGCCCAGAACATCGCCAAGCGCCACCTGCGCACCCAGGTACCCGACCGCGAACTGCGCGCCAAGCTCAAGCCCGACTACACCATGGGCTGCAAGCGGGTGCTCATCTCGAACGACTACTACCCGGCGCTGATGAAGCCCACGGTCGACCTCAACACCGACGGCATCGCCCAGGTGAAGACGAACAGCATCATCGACAACGCGGGCGTGGAGCACAAGGTCGACGCGATCATCTACGGCACCGGCTTCCACGTCGTGGACAGCTTCGACTACCTCGACATCCAGGGCAAGGACGGGCAGGACCTGTCCAAGCTCTGGAAGGACAAGGGCATCGAAACCTATTACGGCATCACCGTCTCAGGCTTCCCGAACCTCTTCTTCCTGCTCGGCCCCAACACCGGTCTGGGCCACAACTCGGTCGTCTTCATGATCGAATCCCAAATCCGCTACGTCCGCCAATGCCTGGACCTCCTCGACCGCCACCACGCGGACGAACTGGACGTCCGCCCGGACGTCCAGGCGAGGTTCAACAAGCAACTGCAACAAAAGCTCACCAAGGGCGTCTGGACCGAAGGCGGCTGCAAGAGTTGGTACCTCGACGCCCAGGGAATCAACCGCACGGTCTGGCCGGGCTTCACCTGGCGCTACTGGATGCGCACGAAGTCGGTCAAAGCCCAGGACTACACCCTCACCCGAGCACGCCGAGACCGAGTCTCGGCATAGAACCACACACAACCCACCTACCGCGTCGTGTCATCCCCGTATGGCCCGCGCGCCAGCGAACCGCGCTTGACCAGGGACTGCAAGCACGCTTTTCGCTTGCAGTCCCTGGTCAAGGGTGGTTGTCTCCGACCGGGCCATACGGGGATGACACGACGCCCACCGCACTACCCATCCTTGGCGGCTCGCCCGTCCGGCGAGGACGCTTTTCGCTTGTTTTCGCAGGTCAACCCACCCGCAAAGCCACCCAGGCGCGGCCGCTGGCCCCCGATCACCATTATCCCACGCCCCACCGACAACCACGCCGCTCTCGGGCCGACGCTGAGAACCGGATGCTGACAACCAGGCGCTGACAACCAGGCGTACCGCCGAACGAGACCCGCAGAGCAGGACAAACCGCAGGTCTCTCCACCCGAGTCCCAGTCCGCTCAGAATGAGAGCGGCCTGGATCCCGGGATCACACTCCGGCAGCCTTCGCCCGTTCGACCCGCAAGCGGTCCACCGCAGGCAGGTCCAACGGGGCCAGTTCGTCTCCAGTAGCCCACTTGATCAGCAGGTCGGCCAACTGGGGGTTTCGCGGCAGCACGGGTCCGTGCAGGTAGGTGCACAGGATTCGCCCCTGCACCGCACCTTCCACCGACCCGTCGTTGCCCGTCCCCACCTTCACGTGCGCCAGCGGTCGGGCCGACGGGCCGAGGACCGTCCGGCCCTGGTGGTTCTCGAACCCGGTCAGCATTCCCTCGAACAACCCGTTCGCCGGCGTCGCCACGACCTCGCCGATCGCCCGGCTCCCGCCGGCGTGCGACGTCGAGTCGATCAGGCCCAGGCCGCCGTGCGTGACCTGGTCGGCCCGGGTGAACGACTCGCCGAAGATCTGGATGCCCGCGCACACGCCGAGCACCACGGCCCCGCGCTGGGCCGCCCGTTGCATCCCGGGGTGTTCCCGCAGGTGCCGGACCGCCAGCGTCTGGGCGGTGTCCTCGCCGCCGCCCACCACGTAGATGTCGCACGACGACGGCACCGACTCGCCGAACTTCACGGTGACGATCTCGGCGGGGATCCCGCGCCACGTCATCCGCTTCTCCAGCACCACCGCGTTGCCGAAGTCGCCATACGTGCCCAGCAGGTCGGGCAGCACCAACGCGATCGACACGGTCACTGGGCAGCCCTCGCGTTCAGGTCCCGGAAAGCGGTGTAGTTGGCGATGACCTCGACCGGCCCGGCCGGCATGGCGTCGATCGCCTGCAACGGGTCCGGCACGATGGTGTGCTCGACCTCGGCGTACGTCAGGCGCACCGCCAAGTCCGTCGCCCGCTCACCCGACGCGATGACCTGCCTGCCGCGCAACCGCTCGAACGGCACGTCCCACAGCCACGACAGGTCCCGCCCGTCGGCTTCCTGGGCGTTGATCACCAGCACCGCCGGGTGGTCGGCCTCGCGCACCACGGTCAGCGTCTCGCTCCAGCCGGCCGGGTTCTTCGACAGCAGCAGGCGCGCCCGGTGGCCGCTGCGCTGGATCGTCCGGTACCGCCCGGCCACGTTCGACACGCCGCGCAGCCGTTCCACGGCCTCCGTCACGGGCACGCCGAGCGCGAACGCCGCCGCGACCGCCATCACCGCGTTGGCCTGGTTGAACTTGCCCGGCAGGCGCAGCGCCAACGGCACCTTCGCGCCCTCGGGCGTGACCAGGAAGCCGTCGCCGGTGACCCAGTCGGGCCGCGGCCGGGCCAGGTCGCAGCCGGTGCACTGCCAGTGCTCGCCCTGCCAGCGGATCGGGTCGCCGCACCGCGGGCAGGACGCCGCGTCGTTGTGCCAGCCGGTGCCGGTCGCCACCCACACCACGCGGCCCGCGTCCCGCGCCGCCGACGTGACCATGATGTCGTCGCAGTTCGCCACGACCACGCCGGGCACGCCGGTCAGCGCCGTGCGCAGCGACTTCTCGATGGTCCGCACCTCGCCGACCCGGTCGAGCTGGTCGCGCGAGAGGTTCAGCAGCACGGCCACCGCCGGCGCGGACGCCCGGCAGACCTCGGGGAAGTACCCCTCGTCCACCTCCAGCACCGCGTACGGGGCGTCCGGCTGCTTCGACAGCGCCGTCACGTGCCCGTCGGGCATGTTCGCGCCGCCGTGGTTGGTCGCGATCTGCCCGAGGTAGGACATGGCGCGGCTGAGCATCATCGTGCTCGTGGTCTTGCCGTTGGTGCCCGTGATCAGGGCGACCGAACGGCCGGACGTCAGGTGCGCCAGCGCCTGCGGGTCGAGTCGGAGCGCCACGCGGCCACCGATCATGCCGCCCGCGCCCAGGCCCATCTTCTGCGACAGCTTCGAGCTCATGTTGCCCAGCCGCACGGCCGCCGCGGTGCGCAACGGCAAGCGGGCAGGGTCTGCACCAGGAGTGTTCGGCAAGCGACTTCCCGCGTCGGTAGAAGGGATGCCGCCGATGCTACCGGTACCCCGCCGTGCCCCATCCCGCCCGCCTCGCTCTGCCCTACCTCGCCTCGCTCTGCCCTACCCCGCTCTACCTCGCCCCGGGGTCTTGCTCCCCCTCGACCTCGAAGTGGTCCGGGCCCGGCCTCAGCCAGGTCGGTTCTTGTCGAGTTCTCGCAGGATCCGGATCAGGTCCACGGTGCTGAGCCGGCACAGTTGCGCCATGTACTCCAGGGCCGGCAGGTCGAGGTGCACCTCGGCGGCCTGTCCGGGCGTGAGCTGGTTCAGCCGGCCCTGCGCCCAGCGGCGCAGCGGGAGCAGTTGCGGTCGGGTGTCGGCCACGACCGCGGCCAGGTCGACCGACAGGTGCCCGGCGGGGGCGTCGCCGAACACGCGGTCGTGCACCCTGGCCAGCACTTGGTGCGCGGGCACGCCGAGCGCGACGCAGATCTCCACGAGTCTCACCACGGAGCACTGACGGGTGCCGAGTTCATAGGTGGCCAGCGTCTGTAGCGAGATTTCGCTTTGCAGCCGGCGGTTGAGCTCCTTGCGGGTCCATCCACGCTGCTTGCGAAGGCTACGGAGCTCATCACCGAGCACGCGTTGGTATGCCGCTGTGTCGATCTGCACCGTCGATCCTCCATGTTCGCGGGGGCCCGACAGACCCCACGGAGATGGAAAGCGCGACGAGGCGTCCGCTTACGCGAGTCGACCCAAACATAACCCGATCGGGCTAATCGAGAAGTACTCACAGTAGCTGTTCAGTACTCAAGAGCCCTGGTCACACCGCTTTCCAGGGGGCCGAGGAACGTCGGATCCCGCCGAACGACGAGGCTGTCCCACATCGCCTTGCCGCTCGCGAACGCCTCCCGGGCGTAGCCGTAGGCGGTCGTGGTCGTCCACTGCCACGTGTCGTGGCCCACCCCGAACGCCTCCAGACCCGCCTCCCGGCACAGCGCCACCGCGCGCGGCAGGTGGAACTCCTGGGTCACCACGGTGGCCCGCTCGACGCCGAAGATCCGCCGTGCCCGCGTGCACGAGTCCCACGTGTCCAGCCCGGCGTAGTCCGCGACGATCACCCGATCGGGCACGCCGTGGCCGACCAGGTACGCCCGCATCGCGCTCGGCTCGTCGTAGTCCTGGCGGCTGTTGTCGCCGCTGACCAGCAGGACCTTGACCTTCCCGCGTCGGTACAGGTCGGCCGCCACGTCGAGCCGGCCCGCCAGGAACGGCGTCGGCCGGCCGTCCCGCAGCCCCGCGCCGAGCACCAGCGCCACCGGCGCTTGCGGCACGTCCTCCGCGGTGTACCGGTGCGCCGCGGACGACGTCAGCACCCACACCCACGGCGTCGACCCGACCGCCGCCAGCAACACCGCCACCAACAACACCCGCCGCCACCTAATTCGGCGGACCCTCTCCACAAACCCCACTCGTCCCCCGCCCCGATTCAAGCCCCGATCCCAGCCCAGCCCCGTTCCCAGCTCCGATCCCGACCCAGCCCAGAGCCCAGCCGAGCCCCGACGCGACGTGAAGTCAGTTCACGCAGCGCACCCCGTCAGCGGTGATCGGCGGCTCGGTCGTGCCCGCCGGCTGCCGCCGTGCCCCGTCCAGGCCCACCAGCGGCGTGCCCAGCAGGTTCTGCGTGCCCGGACCGGAGTAGTCGCTGCCCACGATCACCCGCACCCGGCCGGCCGGGATGTTCACGTCCTCCTCGGTGGTCAGGCCGCCCAGCGCCTCCGCCACCGAGTTCGCCCCGGCCTCGCTGCCCTTGCCGAACCGCACCGCCGACGCCACCGCCGGGTCGCCGTTGGCCGCGCCGCCGTCCACGTACTTCTTCGCGACCAGCGCTTGGAGCACCCGCCCGGCCAGCCCCGGCGTGCCCGAGGCGTTGCGCACCTCGACCGTCACCGTCGCCGGGTCCACGGCGGTGCTGGTCGGCGCGGACGCGTTCGGGTCGCCGTTGAGCTTCTTGAAGAACTTCCGGACGTCGGACTCGTTGACCTCGATCGCCTGGCCGTCCTCGGGCGTGTCCAGCTCGGGGTTGCCGGTCGGGATCGTGTCGAACTGGATGTTGCCGCCGGACAGGTCCTTCATCTGGTTGGCGAACTTCAGCACGTCCCAGTTCTTGTCCAGCACGATCGACTTGGTCAGCGCGTCGATCAGCGCGCGCAGCTTGCCCGGGTCGGACAGCGTGCCGGCGGAGAGCATCTTCTTCGCCAGGCCCGCCATGAACACCTGCTGGCGGACGATCCGGTCCAGGTCGCCGCGCAGCAGCCCGTGCCGCTGGCGGACGAACGCGAGCGCCGCGCGGCCCTCGATGCTCTGCGGGCCGGCCGCGAAGTCGGCCCCGGAGAAGTCGTCCTGGGTGGCCTCGTTCAGGCACACGTCCACGCCGCCCACGGCCTTGGTGATGTCGTAGAACCCGACGAGGTTGATCTCCGCGTAGCGGTCGATGGTGACGCCGGTCAGGCCCTCGATCGTGGCGATGAGGTTCTTGGCGCCTTCCTTCTTCGACTCCTGCTCGACCTGCGCGGGGTCGGTGACGCCCTTCTTCTGGAGGTTCGCCACCGCGTCGTTCTTGGCGTACCCGTACGCCGAGTTGATCTTGTGCTTGCCGTAGCCGCCGGCGATCTTCACGTACGCGTCGCGCGGGAACGACACCGCGACGGCCTTGCCGGTGTCGTTCGGGATGTGCATCAGGATCAGCGTGTCGGTGTTCAGGCCGCCCGCCGTCTCGTCACCCGCCTGGAGCTCGTCCAGGACGTGCTGCGGCAGCGGGTTGCCCTTGGCGTCGGTGCGGCTGTCCATGCCGACCATCAGGATGTCGACCGACCCGTCCGCCGGGCGCTCGCCGCCGTCCTCGCCGATCACGTCCGTCGTGGCCAGGTTCTCCGTCAAAGAGTGGAAGTTCGACCACGCGTAACCCGTGCCCAACAGCACGGCCACCGAGAAGAACGCGACCACGCTCCGCCCGACCAGCGACCCGGACTTCTCCGGACGCCCACGCGTCGGCCCGCCCCGACCGTTCGTCGGCCTGCGCGGCGGTCCTCCGGGCCCGGTCCGGCCGCTCGGCGGTCCGGTCGGCGCGCTCCGGCTGCTCGGTGTGCTCCGCGCGCTCGGCGCGTTGCGGCTGCTCGACGCGTTGCGGCCGCTCGGTGTGCTCCGGCTGCTTGGCGCACGTTCGGAGCGCGCGGCCTCGGGGGTGCGACGCGGTGGCGTGCGGGCGGGGTCCTGCGGCGCGCGCCGTGCACCCTGCCGCGGTTCCTCCCCACGCGACTCAGAGCTGCGGGGCTCGGAGCGGCGAGGTTCCGCGCTGCGTGGCTCGGAGCTGCGTGGCTCGGAGCGGCGCGGTTCAGGCGGGCGGGATTCGGAGCGGCGGGCGCCGGACCACGGTTCGGGGTCGCGGTGCTCGACGCGTGGAGGTTCGGACCTGGGCGCGGATCTGGGCAGGTCAGGGCGTGGGCGGGGCGGCCCGGAACGGCCTCTCGGCTCGTCCCGACGAGGGGGAACTGGTCGCCTGCCGAACCCGTCGGGTTCGCCTGGCCTCGGCGGCCGGTTGTCCACTCGTGCTCCTCCCTGTGTTCCGGGGTGTGCCCTGGTGGACGTCCCGGCTTGCTCTGGGGTTGCCCAAAGCCTGACACAGCTACCTCTCGTGACGAGGTGATACCGGGTCTTGACGAACGGTGACCAGCGAAGTAGCCCGATTGTGAACCGGGTGACGCCCCGTTCGTAGACTCTCCCCCCGTGCTCACCATGCAGGACGCGCTGCTCGCGCTGACCAGGTACTGGACCGAACGGGGCTGCATCGTCGTGCAGCCGTACAACACCGAGGTCGGTGCCGGCACGCTGAACCCGGCCACCGTGCTGAGGGTGCTCGGCCCCGAACCGTGGCGGGTCGCCTACGTGGAGCCGAGCGTCCGCCCCGACGACGCCCGGTACGGCGAGAACCCCAACCGGTTGCAGACGCACACGCAGTTCCAGGTGATCCTCAAGCCCGACCCGGGCGACCCGCAGGAGCTCTACCTGGGCAGCCTCGAAGCGCTGGGCATCGACGTGCGCGCGCACGACGTGCGGTTCGTCGAGGACAACTGGGCCTCGCCGGCGCTCGGCGCGTGGGGTCTGGGCTGGGAGGTGTGGCTGGACGGGCTGGAGATCACCCAGTTCACCTACTTCCAGCAGGCCGGCGGCATGTCGCTGGACCCGGTGTCGGTGG
Source organism: Saccharothrix espanaensis DSM 44229 (assembly GCF_000328705.1). NCBI lineage: Bacteria > Bacillati > Actinomycetota > Actinomycetes > Pseudonocardiales > Pseudonocardiaceae > Saccharothrix > Saccharothrix espanaensis. The sequence goes on from NC_019673.1 coordinate 1,262,913, forward strand.
AGATCACCTACGGCATCGAACGCATCATGATGGCGTTGCAGGGCGTGGACCACTTCAAGGACATCGCCTACGCGCCCGGCATCTCCTACGGCGAGGCGTTCGGCCAGGCCGAGTACGAGATGTCCCGCTACTACCTCGACGACGCCGACGTCGAGGCCAACAAGCGGCTGTTCGAGGAGTACGCCGGCGAGGCCCGGCGGATGCTGGACGAGCGCCTGCCGGTGCCCGCGCACAACCTGGTGCTGAAGTGCTCGCACACGTTCAACGTGCTCGACGCCCGCGGTGCGATCAGCACCACCGAGCGCGCCCGCGCGTTCGCCCGGATGCGGGGGCTGGCGCGCGAGGTCGCGGCGCTGTGGGCCGCGCGACGCGAGGAGTTGGGCCACCCGCTCGGCATCGTCCCGCCGCTGGCTCCCGCCGTCGCGGGGTCTTCCGCCGTCGCCGGGTCTTCCGCCGGGTTCGAGGCTGGCGCTGGGTCCAAGGCGGGGACCGGGTCCGAGGCAGGGGATGAAGCGGCCGCGCCGGCGACGTTGCTGTTCGAGATCGGGACGGAAGAACTGCCGCCGGCCGAGGTGACCCGGACCGTCGAAGCGGTGCGGACCGCCGTGACCGAGAAGCTCGCCGGCACCCGCCTGGAGCACGGGGCCGTCGAGGCGTACGGGACGCCGCGACGGATCGTCGTGCTGGTGGCCGACGTCGCGCCGCGGGAGCCGGATGCCGAGAA